>DATNAQ010000053.1:0-10855 GCA_035607415.1 Polyangia bacterium | reverse complement strand
CGAAAGAGGGCGCGGCAATTGGCCGTCGTGGCGGCGCCGAATTCCTCGGGCGAGAGCCCGCGCAGCGCGGCGACGGCCGCGGCAGTATGCGTGATATACGCGGGCTCATTACGCTTTCCGCGCAGCGGGACGGGCGCCAGGAAGGGACAGTCGGTCTCGACGAGCAGACGGTCGAGCGGCGCCCAGGCGGCCGCCTCGCGGATGGGGGCGGCGCTCTTGAAGGTAACGACCCCCGACAGGCTGATGTGAAAGCCGAGGGCCACGTAGCCCTGCGCGTCGCGAAGGTCACCGGTGAAGCAGTGGATGACCCCGCCGACCTCGTCCGCGTGCTCCTCTTTCAAGATGCGCGCGGCATCGGCGTGGGCGTCGCGGATGTGCAGAGACAGCGGGCGCCTCGTGCGGCGGCTGATGGCGATGAAGCGGCGCAGCGCCTCCTGCTGCTCGGCGACCGGCGAGTGGTTGTAGTGGTAGTCGAGGCCCGTCTCGCCGACGGCGACGACGCGCGGGTGCGACGCGGCCAGCCGCTCGATCTCGTCGTAGGCCCCGTCGGGGATGCGGGCGGCGTCGTGCGGGTGGATGCCGACGGCGGCCCAGACGTCGGCGTGCTCTTCGGCCATGGCGACGGCGTTGCGCACCTCGTCGAGCGAGCTGCCCGAGCCGACGCACACGAAGGCCTCGACGCCGGCGGCGCGCGCACGATCGAGCACGGCGGGGCGCTCGTCGACGCCGTCGTTCACGAAATCCTTCGGCTCGAGGTGGCAGTGGCTATCGATCAACATGGGCGCTCAGCGTCGTTAGCACGGATTCGGCGAGGCCGCGCACGTCGTCGCGGCGGCTGCGCGCGGCCTTGCGCAGGTGCTCGGTGCCGCGCGCGTCGCCGGCCCTGGCGAGCGCCTCGGCGGCGCGCACCTTGACGAGCGCGTCGCCGAAGAAGCGGCCGACCTCGTGCGCGAGCGCGGCGCGCACCGCCGCGTCGTCGCCGATGCCGAGGCTGGCCAGCGCCGTGGCGGCGTCGAGCGCGCGATCGGCGATGCCGAGCGAGCCGACGAGCGTGGCCACCGCGCGGCGATCGCCGAGCCGGGCGAGGGCGAGCGCGGCTTCGTGGCGGACGTCGTCGGCGTCGTCGAGGCTGCGGGCGATGCGATCGGCGTAGCGACGGTCGCCGGCGTCGCCGAGCGCAGCCGCGGCCTGGGCGCGCACCTTGGCGTCACGGTCGTCGAGCAGGCCGACCACGAGCGTGGCGGCGCGGGCGGCGTCGATCTCGGCGAGCGAGGCGACCGCCTGGAAGCGCACCTCGGGCTCATCGGCCCGGAGCGCCCGCTCGAGCGCGCTCCAGGCGCGCATGCCGCCGGCGTCGCCGAGCTGACCGAGCGCGATCGTCGCGGCCTCGCGCACGAGCGGCTCGCCGTCGCCGAGCCGGCCGACGAGCGCGTCGACCGTTTCGTGCGCGCCGAGCTCGCCGAGCGACAAGAGCGCCGCGTAGCGCACCGACGGATGCGGGTCGTCGACGGCGCGGGCGAGCGCGCTCACCGCCGCGTTGCGCTCGGGCGCCTCGGAGCGGCCGAGCGCGTCGGCCGCCTGCGCGCGCACGCGCGGGTCCTCGTGCTCGAGATCGCGCAGCGCCGCGTCAAGCAACATCGAGCCGCTCGACTTCCTCGACGCGGTCGGCCGGCACCGCGGCCAGCAGACGCGCGCACGCCGTGGCCGCGTCGGCGAAGCGGAAGCCGTAGCCGCTGCGCGGCGGAATCAAGAGGTTGCGCGCCTTGTCGCCGGTGTCGACGTAGAGCGCGTTCTCGCGGCGATCGACGCGCACCCGCAGCACCTCGCTCCAGACGACGCGCAGCTTCTCCTTGCCCTGCTGCTCGATGGCCCAGCCGGCCTCGTCGATCACCAGCGTCGGGCGGTGGCGCTCCTGCCACCACCAGGCGAGCCCGCCGAGCGCGGCGAACCCGGCGGCGATGATGCGCGCCGTCGACGTGTGCGCCGCGAAGGCGCCGACGAGCGCGAGCGCGATGGCGATGGGCAGGAGCCAGCGCGTGCCGACGACGAGCGGATGGCGCGAAGCGGCCATGGCTCTGTGTTACCGCGTTCAGGCCAGAAGCGCCACGCGGCGGGCGATCTCCAGGCGCGCCTCGAGCGAGATCCACTCGAAGACCACGCCGAAGCCGGAGCCGAGCGTGACCGGCGCGCCCGACGGACGCGTGATGGTGCAAGGGGCCGTGCGCCGCCACAGGACCCAGCCGACCGCCTCGACCTGGCGGAACGACGGGACGTCGATGATCATGATGACCCGCGAGACCAGCGGCAGCGGCTCGCCCTCGAGGAAGGCGCCGTTGACCGACAGATCGCGCAAGGTGGCGGCGAAGCGCTTGCCGGCGTCACTGCGATCGGCGTGCACGCGCTCGTAGACGTCGGCGAGCGGCTTCTGCAGCTCCTGCTCGATCTCGACCGTCTTCTCGCAGGCGACGTTCCAGGCCACCTCGATGCGCGCGTCGCGCCGCGTGACGCGCCGGCGATCGCCGTTCGATTCCCCCATCAACGCACCTTCGTCCCGGGCGGGACGTCCTTGTCGATCGCCGAGAGGCCGAGGATCGTGTCGCCGCCGGCCGCCAGGATCATGCCCTGCGACTCGACGCCGCGGATGGTCGCCGGCTTCAGGTTGGCGACGAAGATGACCGACTTGCCGACGAGGGCGTCGGGCGCGTAGGCCTCGGCGATGCCGGCCACGACCTGGCGCGTCTGCCCGCCGACGTCGAGCTGCAGCTTGAGGAGCTTCTTGGCCTTCGGCACCGGCTCGGCCGACAGGACGCGCGCGACGCGGAGGTCGACCTTGCCGAACTCCTCGAAGCTGATGCGCCCGTCGTCCTTGGCCTCGGTGGCCGTCGCTGCCGTCGTTGCGGTCGTTGCCGTCGCTGCCGCCTTCTTCGGCCGCCAGCGCTCGAGCAGCTCCTTTTTGCGATCGTCGTCGACGCGCGGAAACAGCGGTGTCGCCGCCTGGACCGCGAACGAGTGCGAGCGCCACGCCGGCCACGTCGTCGGCTCGTCGACACCGAGCTGCGCGCGCAGGGCGAGCGAGCGCTCGGGCATCACCGGCTCGAGCAGGTGCGACAGGACGCGGCAGAGCTCGAGCACGTTGCCGAGGATCTCCTCGCGCGGGGCGTCCGGCTTCCACGGCGCCTTCTGATCGATGTAGCCGTTGCCGGCGCGCACCAGCTCCCAGATCGCCTCGAGCGCCTTGGATGGCTGGAACTCGTCCATCGCACGGCCGTAGGCGGTGGTCACCTTCTCGACGGTGAACGGATCCGCCGCCGCCGACGCCGGCACGATGCCGTACTTGTGCACCATGCCGAGCGTGCGGTTCAGAAGGTTGCCCAGATCGTTCGCCAGCTCGGCGTTGTAGCGGCCGATGAACTGCTCGTGGTTGAAGTCGCCGTCGGCGCCGAGCGGGATCTCGCGCAGCACGTGGTAGCGGAAGGCGTCGACGCCGATGTCGTTCGCCAGCTTCAGCGGATCGACGACGTTGCCGAGCGTCTTCGACATCTTGTCGCCGTCGACGGTCCACCAGCCGTGCGCGAAGACCGTCGTCGGCAGGCGCCAGCCCGCGGCCAGGAGGAACGCCGGCCAGAACACGGCGTGGAAGCGCGAAATTTCCTTCCCGATCATGTGCACGACCTGCGACGACGGATCGTCCCAGAACTGCTTGGCCTCCGGCGAGCGGCGGGTGGCCGAGTAGTAGTTGCAGAGCGCGTCGAGCCACACGTAGATGATGTGGCCGGGGCGATCGGGCACCGGTACGCCCCAGGCGAAGGTGGTGCGCGAGATCGACAGATCGCGCAGCCCTTCGCGCACGAACGCCATCACCTCGTTGCGCCGGTTGGGCGGCTGTATGAATTCCGGATGTTTCTCGTAAAGCTCGAGAAGCGGCTGCGTGAACTGCGAGAGCTTGAAGTAGAACGACTTCTCTTTGACCAGCTCGACCTTGGTCTTGTGGTCGGGACAGATGTTGCCCGGGAGCAGCTCCTTCTCCGTGTAGAAGCGCTCGCAGGCGACGCAGTACCAGCCTTCGTACTCGCCCTCGTAGATGGTCCCGTTCTTCTCCATCGCGCGCCACAGCTCTTGCACCGTCGCTTCGTGGTCGGCGTCGGTGGTGCGGATGAAGTCGTCGTTGGAGATCTCGAGCGCCTTCCAGGTCGCGCGATAGGCGTCGGCGAACTTGTCGGCGTAGTGGCGCGGCGTCACCTTGGCGGTTTCGGCGAGGCGCGCGATCTTCTGCCCGTGCTCGTCGGTCCCGGTGAGGAACTTCACGTCGTGGCCGCGCAGGCGATGGTAGCGGGCGAGCGCGTCGCACACGATCGTGGTGTAGGCGTGACCGATGTGGGGCACGTCGGAGACGTAGTAGATCGGCGTGGTGATGTAGAAGCGCACGGTCGCTCTCGTATCAGGTTTCGTCGTCGGGCGGAACCACCGGAAGCTTGCCGCCGCGGCCCGGCTGTGGCGGCGGGGTCAGGACCTCGAGCACGTCGGGCGGGAAGATCTCGGAGCCGCCCTCGTCGAACCAGACGCGCACGCGGCTGCGCAGGACGTCGAGCTCGACGACCTTGCCGGTGCCGCCCGGGGTCTTGACGCGCTTGCCCACCTTGGGCAGGCCCTTGCGCATCTCCTTGTAGAGATCGTGCTCGTAGACGAGGCAGCACTTGAGCCGCCCGCACTGGCCCGACACCTTCGACGGGTTGAGCACGAGGCCCTGGTCCTTGGCCATCTTGATCGACACCGGCACGAACGCGGGCAGCCACGTCGAGCAGCACAGCTCGCGGCCACACGAGCCGATGCCGCCGACCATCTTGGCTTCGTCGCGCGCGCCGATCTGGCGCATCTCGATGCGCGCGTGGACGCGCGAGGCGAGATCCTTGACCAGGTCGCGGAAGTCGATGCGCTCCTCGGAGGCGAAGTAGAAGAGCACCTTGCCGCCCGAGAGCGGGTACTCGACGCGCACCAGCTTCATCGGCAGGCTGCGCGCGCGGATGCGCTCCTTGCAGAAGAGGTAGGCCTCGCGCTCCTTGGCGGCGTTCTTGTCCTTGGCGCCTTCGTCGACGGCGGTGGCGCGGCGCAGGATGCGGCGCAGCGGATCGAGGACGGGCAGACGGCGCGCGCCGACGGCGACGGTGCCGACGAGCGGACCGCGATCGCTCTCGACGACGACGCGCTCGCCACGAACGTAGGCGGCGTCGCCGGCGTCGAACTCGTAGATGGTGCCGGCGTCGCGAAACTTCACGCCGGCGACATTGGCGATGGCGCCGGGCGGGACGGGCGTCTCGTCGCCGGCGAAGACGTCCTCGCCGTCGGGGTCGCGCGGCTCCTTCGGCACGGGCGGCGTGGGCGTGCGCGCGATCTCGGCTTCGACGGCGCGGGCGCGCTCGGGCGAAGGTGTCTCGTCGCTGATGTCGGCGACGTCGGGCGTGCCCCAGCCGGCGTCGATGTCGGCGGACGGTTGGGCCAGCGGCGCCAGCGCCGGCGCGGCGAGGGCAGGGCGCTCGACGGTGGAGGGGGCGGGCGGCTCGGTGCGGCTGGTCGCGAAGGGGCGCGGCCGCTCGTCGCGGCGCGGGCCGCGATCGTCGCGCGGGCTGCGATCGTCGCGCGGGCCGCGATCGTCGCGCGGGCCGCGATCGTCGCGTGGGCCGCGACCTTCGCGCGGGCCGCGATCGTCGGCGCGCTGCCGATCGCGATCGTCGCGGCGACCACGATCGTCGCGACGTCCGCGGTCGTCACGGCGCGGGCCGCGGTCGTCGCGGCGCGGACCGCGATCGTCGCGCGGACGATCGGCGCGCGGCTGTTGCGGCTGCCCTGGCTGCCCCTGCTGTTGCTGCTGACCCTGCTGCTGCTGCTGCCCCTGCTGTTGCTGCTGCCCCTGCTGCTGCTGCCCCTGCTGCTGCGGACGCTCGCCGCCGCCTCCGCCGCCACGCCCGCGACGACGCCGACGACGCCCGCCGTCGCGGCCGCCACCGCCACCTCCGCCTTCACGGCCGCCGCCTCCGCCCGCGGGCGGTCCGCCCGACGGCGGGATCCCGGCGCCGCTCACGAGCGTCGCTCCTGGGCGCAGCGGCCCGTCGGCCCGCTGTTCCACGCCGATCGACAGCGCTCGCTCACGCCCGCACCTCGCGCAGCGTCAGCACCAGATGCTCCAGCACCAGCGACGGCGCCACGTTGCCGCGCAGCGACTCGGTCGCCTCGTCGGTCGCGCGCAGCGCCGACAGCAGCGACCCCGCCGGCCACGCCGCAAACGTCGCCGACGCGTCCGCGCGCTCGCGCGGCACCCGCCCCGTGGCGAGGAGCTCGCGCACCAGCAGCGCATCGCGCAGCCGCTTCCACAGCCCGAGCACGAGATCGATCGCCTCGTCGCGATCCGCCGCCAGCTCGCCGACGGCTTCGAACATCGACGACGCCGACTTTGCCGCCAGCGCCTTCTCGATCCCTGCCACCGCCTCGTGCACCTCCGCCGACTCCGCCGGCGGCGCAAAGCGGATGCGCTGGCAACGCGACAACACCGTCACCGGCAGCCGCTTCGGCTCCGCCGTCACCAGCACGAAGTGCGTATCGGCCGGCGGCTCCTCGAGCGTCTTCAAGAGCACGTTGGCCGCCTCGGCGCGCTCGGGCACCGGCGCCAGGCCGTGCGCGGGATCGAAGATCACCACGCGCGCCCGCCCCTCGTGCGGCCGGAAGCCGAGCGTCGTCAGCAGCTCGCGCACGCGCTCGGTCAGCCCCTTGGGCGTCATGTCGAACCAGATCACGTCGGGGTGGGTGCCGGCGTCGACCTTCTGGCATTGCCCGCACGCGCCGCAGCCCGTGCGCCTCTCGCACTCGAGGACGCGCGCCAGCTCGCGCGCCATTGCCGCTTTCCCCGCGTTCTGGGGTCCCTCGAAGAGATAGGCGTGATGAACTCGGCCAGCCTGCAGGGCCGCTCGCAAGGCCTCGATCATGTTCGGCGACGATACCATGCCGCCGGTGGATTCGCCCGCGCGATGACGTATAAAGAGGGTATGGGGATCCTCGACCGCATTTCGCGTCTGGTGTCGTCGAACGTCAACGCAGCCATCGACAAGATGTCCGATCCGGGCAAGGAGATCGACCAGCTCGTGATCGAGATGGAGACGCAGCTCAGGAACGCGCGCAAGGAGGTGCAGACGGCGCTCGCCCAGGAGAAGCGGCAGCGCACGCGCGCCGAGGCGCTGGCCAAGAGCTCGCGCGAATGGGAAGAGCGTGCCGAGCGCGCAGTGCGGGCGGGCGACGATGGCCTCGCCAAGGAGGCGCTCACGCGAAAGGCGCAGATCGACGCTGAGGGCCAGGAGGCCACGCATGGGCTCCTCGAGGCGACCGGCTACGCCGAGAAGCTGACGGCGTCGCTCAAGCAGCTCGAGCTGCGCATCACCGAGGTCAAGCTGCGCAAAGAGACGCTCAAGGCCAAGGCGCGCGCGTCCAAGGGCGTGAGCTCGATCGGCTCGCCGGCGCTCGACGCGTTCGATCGCCTGCACGCCAAGGTCGACGCCGTCGACGCGGAGGCCGAGCTCGACCAGGAGCTGGCGGCGCTGCGCCACGAAGACGCCAAGAGCATCGAGGTCGAGCGCAAGCTCGAGGAGATGTCGAAGTCGAAGGACCTCGACGATCGCCTCGCGGCGCTGAAGGCCCAGATGGCAAACAAATCGGAGAAGAAGGGCGAATGAGATCCACCACGCTGGTGCTCCTCTTCGTCGCCGGCTGCGCCACCGCTCCCAAGACGGCAATCGTCGACGGGAGGGAGGTGCCGCGGCTGACGCTGCATTTCACCGGGCAGCCGTACGAGTTCAAGCACGAGGGCGCGCACCCGAAGCCGGGCAGCGCGTCGAGCGGGCTGCATTCGCCGGGCGGCTCGATCCACGGTCACATCTGCGGCATGTTCGTCGACTTCGACGTCACCCACAAAGGCGATCACGTGCAGCTCGTCGGCTCGATCGACGACCACATCTCGGCGACGATGGACGTCGCCGAAGAGCACGGCTTCCTTCATTTCACGGGCATGCTCGGCCACCTCGGCGTCGACTTCCTCGCCGGCCCCGGCGGCATGCAGGGCCACGTCGGCATCCGCGTCTTCGCGCTCGACGCCAGCGCCGACGACGGCTACGACGGCTTCATGCGCATTCCCGGGCTGCTCACCGGCGGCGACAACTCGGGACGCCTGCCGGCGCACCTGCACGGGCGCCAGGCGCTGTGGGCGATGCCGGCCGCCGATCAGGCGGCGGTGCTGCCGGCGCTGTTGACCTGCGGCAGCATGCAGTTCCGCGTCGTCGACGCGTTCGATGCCGGTTTCGGCGGCACGGCCACCGAGCGGCCGCCCGAGACGAGCGCCGTCTACACGAACATGTAGACGCGAGCGTCTACGATTCGATGATGAGGAGGTTGTAGGCCACCGCGCGCGGGTTGGTCTTGGCCTCGTCCTCGCGAAACTCGGCTGCGCCCGCGGCCCAGCTGCACTTTTCGCACAGCTTGCCGCGGACGAGCGCGACGCTGGCGCTGAGTGGCCGACGGCAGTTGCCGCAGGCGTGGAAGATCATCCGAACGCGATCGTCTGACGTGGGCATTGGCAGTGACCCCCGCCGCGAGTGTTTGCATGCGTTCTGCCAACTCGACGCGAGCACAACTCCGCGTTTTCCGTCGAGGGTGCGCGGCCGGACCGTCATCCGCTTGACGGCCGGGCCGCGGCAGCGACGGAGAAATGACGCTGAATGCGCGCTAGCCGCCGCGCGAATTGCGCGTGAAGTCGATGGCGAGGATCGGGGGCAGCTCGAGATCGAACAGGCCGTCGGCCTCGCTGGCCAGGTCCTCGCACGTCAACAGCATCGGCAAGAGCGCCGCCTGGTCCGACGGCGGCATCGACCACAGCTCGTTGACGCCCCTGACGACGAACGGCAGCGCCCGCGCGCGCATGATCACATTGCCGACGAGGTTGTCGTTGCCGTCGGAGTGCAGGTCGAACTCGCGCGAGCCGATGCGCCCGTGCAGACCGGAGCTCGAGAACGCGAAGTCGATGGTGTGGCTGCGCGCGTAGTAGGGCGCCCCCACGTCGCCGGAGACGCCGGGCGCGCCGCGCAGCGAGTTGACGCTGGTGAAGTTCTCGCCGGCCTCGTCGCCGATCGAGCCGCGGATGATGCGCTCGCCGCCGCGATCCTTGACCTCGATGTGCATCGGCCGCGTGCGGCTCTGCACGCCGGCGGAGCGGCTGATCGGCTCGACGTAGCCGAGCACGCCGAGGTAGCCGCCGCGATAGCTCGACTCGGCCCAGATCTCGGCGCCGCACGCGTAGCCGGTGATGCGCCCCGCGTAGGCGCGCAGCTTGTCGGAGGCGCCGCGCGCCTCGGGATAGGCGTCGTGGTGCGTGATGCCGTAGAGGTAGTGGTCGGTGTAGCTGACGGTTGGTCGCGGCTTTTCGGTGCCGCGCACGTCGACGCTGTTCGACGCGCACGCCGTCGCCAACAGCAGCGGAGCCAGCCAAAGCGATGCCCGGAGCGCATGACGATCCATGACCATGAGACACCTCCTCCGCCCGTAGGCGGCAAAAGGACGTCGGGCGGTCCCGCTCGTCGCTACGGCTTCAAGGATGACACGATTTGGGAAAACAGTCTGCGGTCGGCGTCGGTGACGTCGCCGCTGCTGGTTCCCAGCGTCAAGCCGATCGTTCCGTGGCGGAGACAAACGCTATAGGTCAGCACCGGGTGGTATGGCTTGCCGTCGCGCGCCTCGGCGGCCGTGCGCGTGCCGCCCTCGGAGTAGATGGCGGGATGCTTGCCGACGAGCCGGCGGTCGGCTTTCGCGAGGCGGAAGAGATCGGACATGCCGGGGACCTTCTGCGCGTCCTGGAACTGCTTCCAATCGCGATCGGTCTCGGCGGTGCAGGAGCCGACGTCCTCCGGCTTGGCGACGTTGAGCGAAAAGATGGCGCCGCCCGGCAGGCGGTACAGCGACGCCTTCAAGAGGTTCGGCGGCAGCGGCTCGAACTCCTGCAGATAGGTGACCTGCGCCGGCAGAACGATCGTGGCGTCGCTGCGCAACGCAATCGTGTGCGCGCCGTCTGCGCCGGCAACGGAGCACGCGAGCAGAATGGCAGCGATCGACAGCGCGGCGACGAGGGTCGTTTTCACGGGCCCGAGAGTACGCCGACTCGCAAGACGGCGTCGAGCGCCACTCGGCGCGCAACGCGACGGTCGAATCGACGTTCGACGCGCGGCGCGCCGGGAGCCACGCGGCGAGGAGCGCCACGACGACGAGCAGGCCGGATGACGAAGCGGACGCCTCCGCCGCGGCGTGAGCTCCGAGCGCGACGCGAATGCCGATCTCGCGCGCCGCCGCTGCTCGGTCGCGTGCGCCACGACGCCATAGCAGCCGACGGCCAAGAGGAGCAGCGCCGACAGCGCGAACGCCAGCATGAGCTCGGCCGCAAAGCGCCGTCGCGCCGTCGACGCAGCGACGAGCGCGCGCATCGGCGCGACATCGTACGACACCAGCGTCATGTTCCACGTTCCAGAACCGGACAGCGGACGACGGGCTACTGGCCCTTGAAGAAGAAGTACGGCTCCCGTCGACAAACCGATGGATGGGGTTACGCCTCCCGTCGAGACGCTGTGTAACCCCGGGGCTCATCCTCTGTCGTGCTATTCTCGGCCGGGCCATGAGGGTCGACGTAACTAGCGCCATCGCCGCGGCGCGCGCCAAGCTGGCCGAGTACTACGGCAACGCGGTCCGGAACGTGCGTCTGGAAGAAGTGAGAAGTGACGAAGGTCGTAGCCGCTGGTGGATCACGCTCGGGTTCGACGTCGACGAAGAGCCGAAC
>DATNAQ010000051.1:0-5753 GCA_035607415.1 Polyangia bacterium | reverse complement strand
AGCACGGCGCTCGGCGGCGTCGGGTTGCACACGCGCGGCGCGGCGGCGTTGCAGTCGTCGGACAGGCACTGCTGATCGGAGGTGCAGGCGGTGCCGTCGGCGAGCCTGGCCTTGCAGATGGGCGTCGATTGCGTCGTGTCGCACCACAGCGTGACGTCGCAGATGCCGCCGTTGCTGCACGGCTGGTTGAGCTGCGCCGGCTGATCGCAGGTCGCGGGCGACTTGTTGAAGTTGCAGAAGTACGGCGTCGCGCACTGACCGGCGAACGAGCAGCTCTCGTTGAGCGTCGGCAGCGGCTTGCAGACGCGCGTCGTGCTCACCGAGCTGTCGCAGTACAGGCCCGTGTCGCAGGTGACGTTGGTGCAATCTTCGCCGTTCTTGGCGAGCCCCTGGCAGACGCCGCTCGTCGACGTGCCGTTGGTGCGGCAGGTCAGGTGCAGCTTGGGATCGGGATCGCACGACGAGGTCACGCCCGGCGGGGGCGGCGACAGGCACGCCTCACCGGCGGCGGGGAGCTGCTTGCACGTCGAGCTGATCGGATCGCAGTAGGCGTTGCCGATGGTGTCGTCGCACTCGAGCAGCATCGGCAGCGCGGGCTGGCCGGCGGCGTCGAGCGTATAGGCGCACTTCTCGCCGAGCTTGGCGCGCACGTGGCACTTCCAGTCCTGCTCGGCGCAGTAGAGCGGCGTCGTCGCCGTCGGATCGCAGTCGCTCGAGGCGTTGCAGATCTCGCCTTCCTTCTGGTACGGCTCGCACACGCCCGTCGACGGCGCGAGCTTGTTGAACACGCAGTGCGCGCCCTTCTCGCACTCGAGCGCGAACAGACAGGGATCGCCGACCTTGGTGATGCCGACGAAGACGCCGGCGCAGGCGTCGAGCTGCATCGTCGGCGGGACGGCGGGCTGGCCCGGCTTCGGGTTGCAGCTCATCGAGGTCATCTGCGTGAGGCAGGCCTTGGTCTGCGCGTGGTCGAGCTTCATGCGGCCCTGACGCGCGGCGAGCATGCTCGAGTAGAGCTCGTCCTGCAGCGACAGCTCGTGGTACGGCACGCAGTCGTCCTGCGTCGTGAACTTGCGGCCGTCCTGCACCTTGATCTCGGCGTCGGTGCAGCAGCGGAACTCCCAGCCGCACTGCTGCGTGGCGACGCTCTGGATGAAGTCGTCGATGCCCGAGGTGTTGTCGGAGCCGCACGCGGGAAGAAGGAAGAGGCTACACAGAACGAGGGTTCGCTTCATGGCGACGAGATACGGAGAGCCGCGCGATTTCTTTCGTGATCGCGGTCACTCGTCGTCGACGGGGTCGCCCTCGGGGAAGCGCGTGTCGCAGGGGATGGCCTCGGTGACGTCGACGGGATCGCGACGCCACCAGTTGCCGGTGGCGCGGCGCTCGGCGGCGGTGGTGAAGTGGTACTGCCAGTAGACGATGCGCGCGGCCTTCGGATGCGGCGACGGCGGACTGCGGAAGAGCGGCTGCACGGCGGCGGGATCGCGGCACAGCCGCTCGACGAGCTTGGTGACGTACTCGGGCGCGCCGGAGCGGTAGCTGAGGCCGTAGAACCAGAGCTGGAAGTCGACGCGCGGTTGATGCGGCGCGACCCAGTCGGGGCGGCGCCACAGTGGGCCGGGCTTGTGGCGGAATTCGTGCGTGACCCAGGTGCTGCCGTCGTCGGTGGTCTGGAATTCGGCTTCGATGCGCGTGCGCGTGATGTGGCCGAACAGGTGATACGTGTTCACGAGACGCCACGGGGCGACGACGCGGCGGATGGGCATGAGCGCGGCGAAGAGCGGCTGCGAGTCGACGAAGCTGACGAGCGCGTCGATCGTCGACAGCGCGCAGAAGACGCCGAAGAGCACGAGGATGGGCGCGCGCCTCTGCGGTGGGCGCTCGGCGCGCGCGGCGTGTGGGCGCAGATGGAGGCGCGCGCGCAGCCAGGCGCCGGCGCGGGCGACGTCGGCGTCGTCGAGGAGGAAGACGTGCAGCGCGGCGGCGAGGTAGCAGAAGAAGCCGTAGTTGGCGGTGGCGGCGTTGACGATCTGGAAGCCGGTGAGGATGACGATGCACGCGTAGCGGATGCGGCGCGGGCCGGCGAAGGCGAAGAACGGCACGCCGAGCTCGAAGGCGAGCGTGGCCCACGACTCGACGTGGTGCCACCAGACGGGCGCGTGGTGGAAGTACCAGGCGAGCGCCGTCGGCAGCGGCGCGGTCTCGTAGTAGTAGGTCATGGCGCTGCCGTCCTGCCAGTCGTGCAGATGCGACTGCCACTTGGCGATGCCCGATTCCCAGTAGAGCTTGAAGAGGATCAGGCGGAAGACGAGATGCATCCACGGCGAGCGGCGATCGCGCGGCAGGAAGATGGCGAAGAAGCCGCACTCGATGAGGAGGTTGTCCCACTGAAAGCTGCAGAAGGTGCGCGCGGCGGTGGCGAAGCTCAGGTAGAGGACGACCTGCACGGCGGTGAGCGCGCGCGGCGCGACGCCGGCGAGCGCGGCGATGGCGAGCAGCACGCCGGCGATGATGCCGACGGTGAGCGTGGTGTCGTTGACGCCGAGCCAGAAGAGCGTCGGGAAGTCGGCGAACGAGAGCTGGAAGCGGGCGCGCGCGAGGAACGGGGCGATCGGCAGGAGGCCGTGGCGGCCGATGAGCGTGTGGACCTGTACGCCGAGCGACAGCCAGGCGTCGAGGAAGACGAGCGCGAGCAGACGATGAAAGAGACGCGCGACCTCGGGGCCGCTGTGGTCGCGGAAGATCGGTCTCATGCGCCGACGAGGATGCGCGCGCGCGCGAAGACGGCGTCGAGCATGGGCTCGGTGAGCTTGCCGGTGAAGGTGTTCTGCTGCGACGGGTGGTACGAGCCGAGGAGGGTGTAGCGGCCGACGGTGGCTTCGGCGCCGTGCGCGAACTTGGGGCGCGGCGCGCGTGGGCGCTCGGGATCGAGCGTCGCCAGCGTGCGCAGGACGCCGTCCCAGGCGAAGGCGCCGAGGCACAGAAGGACGCGCGCGCGATCGAGGAGCGCGAGCTCGTCGGCGAAAAAGGGCAAGCAGGCGTCGCGCTCGACGGGTGTGGGCTTGTTGTCGGGCGGCGCGCAGCGGACGCAGACGGTGACCCAGGCGTCGTCGAGGACGAGGCCGTCGTCGCGCGCGGTGGAGGTGGGCTGGTTGGCGAAGCCGGCGCGGTGGAGGGCGCGGTAGAGCCATTCGCCGGAGCGATCGCCGGTGAAGACGCGGCCGGTGCGGTTGGCGCCGTGGGCGCCGGGCGCGAGGCCGACGACGACGAGGCGCGCGGCGGGATCGCCGAAGCCGGGGACGGGGCGGGCCCAGTAGGTGTCGGCGGCGTAGGCGGCGCGCTTTTCGCGGCCGATGTCGCGGCAATGGCTGGTGAGGCGGTTGCAGCGGCGGCAGGCGACGATGCGGTCGGCGAGGGTCGAAAGCCCGGCGGCGCCTGCGGGGCGCGCGGCGGCTCTATCATTAATATTGCGGCGGGCGCGGCTCACGGCTGCCGCGGCTCACGGCTGCCGCGGCATCGCGACCGGCGTCGGCGACGAGCCGTCGAAGGTGGCCACCAGCCGCTGCAGGGCGGCGCGGCCGCCGCGCACGAGCGACTCACCGTCGGCGACGAGCAGCGTGTCGAAGTCGAGCTCGGCGGCGATGCGTCGCAGAGAGGCGCGCAGCTCGTCGGGCGCGTCGATGACCGCGGGCGGCAGGAGGCTGAGCCCGCCGGGCGGCGTGCCGACGCAGGCGTCACCGATGAGGAGGATGCGCTTCTCGGCCCAATGGAGCGCGATCTCGCCGGGCGACTTGCCGGGCGCGGGGACGACGGTGAAGGGGCCGATGCGATCGCCGTGCCCGAGCTCGTCGTCGACGGTGACGCCCTTTTCGCGGACGAAGGCGGCGTCGGCGGGATGGACGGCGACGCGCGCGCCGGTGTGCTGGCGCAGGCGCGCGGCGGCGCGGAAGTGATTGCGGTTGGTGAGGACGATGCGGGTCGGATGGGCGGCGGTGATGGTGATGAGATCGTCTTCGCCGGGGTCGACGGGATCGACGAGGAAGCTGTCGCCGTCGGGGCGGCGGACGAGGAAGCCGTTGAAGTCGTAGCCGAAGCGTGCCGAGTACGCAGGCCAGGTGAGGATGGAGGGGACGATCTCGCGCATGAGTAGCCGGTACCACGCGCCGACTTCGAGATCCACATGGTCGCTCGCGGATGCGAAAACACGCTTGACAGGGCCGGAGGCTCAGACTAGAAATTCGGCTCGTTCCAAGCAGTTCACTGACAATCCGCGGGAGTAACTCAGTGGTAGAGTGCCACCTTGCCAAGGTGGACGTCGCGGGTTCAAGTCCCGTCTCCCGCTCCACCGTCAAAGGCCCCAAGTCCCCGGACTCGGGGCCTTTTTCGTTGGTGCCAAGATCGGCTGCACCAAGCGTTGCACCAAGCTCGGTCGGTTCTCGACGAAAGCCACCGCGAATCATGGTCAGGGCCGGTCCCACGGTGGCGTTTGCGACCGGCTCCACGCTCGCCAGCGCGTCGTCGCCAGCAGCGTCCGCCGTTGCGGCCTTCAGGAGCGCGATTACTTCTCCGGGCCCGCGCAGGCAGATCTTTAGCTTCGCCACTTCCTCGCAGCAGCGCGACCAGGCAAACGTGGTGTAGCTGTCGTGCGCGTCCGAGTTGTCGAGCGGATGCGTCAGGCTCTTGATGACGTCGCGCTGGGCGCCGTCATCACGCGCGAGCGAAATGAACGTGCGTCGCGAATCGTGGATGCGACGACGGCGGATCTGCAGCTCATCGCAAAGCTTGTAGAAGAACTTTCGCTGTTCGTTCGGATTGCGATACAGACCGTGGACCAACTCTGGCTTTGACGACGGAAAGAGCAGATCGTTCGGCTTCGGCGGTCGCCCCATCAGTCGCTCCCACCCGCCGAGCAGCCACTCGCCGACGACCTTCGCCAACGTCGGATGCACCGGCACTTCGCGCGCCCGGCCAGTCTTCGTCCCCTTGATGCGCCGGTTCTTGAAATCATACGATTTGGAAATCGTCAGCTTGCCGAGCGGCTTCATGGTGCGGTCGTAGTCGCTGACGAGAAGTGCCGCCAGCTCGCCGAAACGCGCACCGGACAGGAACAGCGTCGCGTAGACGGCGCGACAGTCTTCGGGGACGCGCGCGTCGGAGATCAGGCGCTCGACCTCGGCGTGATTGAACTTCGCCGACGGACGCCACGTCGGATCTTTGTCCTGTTTCGCCGGCAAATAGCCTTTGGGCAGCACGCACGGATTCGCGGTCAGCCGCTCGTCGATGCTGACGGCGTGCTGGAACATGGTACGCGTCGAGAAGAATGCGTGGCGCACCGAGCGCGGCGCCAGCTCCTTTTTGTTCATCTTCTCCACGAGCGCGTCGACGACTTCCCGAGCGTGGCGCGGACGCACGTCGTCGAGAACGAGATCACCGAAGGCCTGAGCGGTCTGCTTATCCACGACGACGGGCAGGACGTGCAGGCGGATGCGTGTGTCGTCATCTTTGGCTGACGCGACGCCCTTATGCTTGCGCCGTTCGCTCCAGCGTTCGAAATAGCGTCGCACCGTCATGGGGCCTTCCTCACGCTCGCCCAGTTCGACGGCTGCGCGGATCTGCTCCTCTAGCTCCTCGAGGAACTTCTCCGCTTCTTTCTCCTGACCGACCACGAAGTCCGTGCGGCGCTGCTTCCACCTGCCGGCGACGGTTTTGTAGTGCATGTACAGCCGCTCACCACGCGCGAAAACCGACCC
>DATNAQ010000025.1:0-8594 GCA_035607415.1 Polyangia bacterium | reverse complement strand
GACACCTTGCTGATCTCGTCGTCGAATGCGATCCGCTCGCCGTCCTTGCCGACGAGCTCGGGCACCTTGTCCTTGAGGATCTCGACCGCGCGCTTGCGGTCGCCCTTGGGCACCGTGAACGTCATGTCGGTCGTGCCGTCGAACGCCTGGTTCTGCACGATCATGTCGACCGAGATGTTGGCGTCGGCGAGCGGCGCGAAGATGCGCGCGGCGATGCCGGGCGTGTCGGCGAGATCCTCGAGGGTGATCTTCGCTTCGTCACGCGACGCAGTCACACCGGAGACAACGACTTTCTCCATAGAGGCCTCCTCGGGAACGACCCACGTTCCCGGAACATCCGAAAAACTCGAGCGGACGTGGATCGGTACGCCGTACTTCATGCCGAGCTCGACCGAGCGAATCTGCAGGACCTTGGCGCCGAGCGACGCCAGCTCGAGCATCTCCTCGTAGCTGATGCGCTCGATCTTGCGCGCGGTCGGGACCACGTTCGGGTCGGTCGTGTAGACGCCGTCGACGTCGGTGTAGATCTCGCAGACGTCGGCCTTGAGCGCGGCGGCGATGGCCACGCCGCTGGTGTCCGAGCCGCCGCGGCCGAGCGTGGTGATGTTGCCGTCGGCGTCGGTGCCCTGGAAGCCGGCGACGACGGCGATTTTGCCCTGCTTCAGCGCGTCGTGGATCTTCTGGCCGTCGATCGACTGGATGCGCGCGCGCGTGAAGGCCGAGTCGGTGATGATGCGCACCTGCGAGCCGAGGAACGACTGCGCGGCGCCGCCGGCCTTCTGGATCGCCAGCGACACGAGTCCGACCGAGACCTGCTCGCCGGTGGCGGCGATGACGTCGAGCTCGCGCTCGTACTCCGGCGGCGGCTCGTCGTTGACCTCTTTGGCGAGCTTGAGGAGGCGATTGGTTTCGCCGGACATCGCCGAGACGATCACGACGACGTCGTGGCCCGCCTTCTGGGTGGCGATGCAGCGCTTGGCGACTTCGCGGATGCGCTCGACCGAGCCGACCGAGGTGCCGCCGTACTTTTGCACCACGAGCATGGTAGTGCGCACCATACTAAGGAGCGGCGCAGTGCGTCAAGAACGTGTCAAGATGAGCGCATGAGCGAATCGGTCGAGGCAGTCGTCGTGCTGGTGACGGTGCCGAACGCGGAGACGGCCGACAAGCTCGGCGAGGCGCTCGTCGGCGAGCGGCTGGCGGCGTGCGTGAACGTCGTCGACGGAGTGCGATCGATCTATCGCTGGAAGGGGACGATCGAGCGCGACGACGAGATCTTGTGCGTCTGCAAGACCACGCGCGCGGCCCTCGAGCGGCTGCGCGCGCGCGTCGTGGAGCTGCATCCGTACGAGGTGCCGGAGGTGGTGGCGCTGCCGATCGAGGCCGGGCACGCGCCCTACCTCGCCTGGATCATGGCTTCGGTCGACTGAAGGCGAGGCGCGGCGTGGCGTCGCCGTCCTTGGCGCGCACGGCGGCGGGCTGCGCGCGGGCGGTGTCGAGGCGGGCGATGCCGTCGGCCATGGCGGCGGCGGCGCCGGCGACGTCGAGGGTGCCGCTGCCGCTGCCGGCGATCCACAGCTCGCCGCCGGCGATGGTACGCGGCGCGCCGTGCGCCAGATCGACGACCGCGGGCGCGCCGAGCGCGTGCAGCGCGCGCAGGAGCGCGGCCATCACCGGCGGCTCGCGCTCGACGGTGGCGAGCGACGTCAGCATCGCGCGTGCCGGCGCCGGCTGCTTCTTGGCCAGCTGCGCGACGAGCGCGACCATGGCGGCGCGCACCGGCACGTAGGGCTCGTTCGGCGTCCACCGGAGCAGCGTCGGCAGCGCGCGCGCGTCGTCGAGCATGGCGAGCGCGGCGACGGCGTCGAGGCGGGTGCGCACCTGGCCGAGCGCGATCAGGAGCGAATCGAACGCGCGCGGATCCTTGGACTTGCCGAGGGTGGCGAGGATGGTGCGCGTGAGCGGCTCGTCGAGGCCGCCGCGATCGAGCGCGACGCACAGGGAAGGCACGTCTTCGACGGCGAGCGCGGCGCGGGCGCACTGCTCGGCGTCGCCGCCGTCGGCGCAGAGGCGCGGCAGCGCGCGGCGCACCTCGAGCTGCTCTTCCGCTTCGCCGAGGCGCGCGCCGGCGATGTGGATCCAGTCGTTGCTCGTTGGATCGAGCCCGCGCATGGGCACGCGGCGGTTGGCCGGATCGGGCGGCAGCACCGCGAGGAGGCGCGCCACCTCCTTGTGCAGCGACGGATCGGGCAAGAGCGGCGGCAGCTCGTGCGCCGCGGCGGCGTCGCCCAGGCGGGCGCGATCGAGGATGCGCTGCACCCGCGGATCGGCGCCCTGCGACTCGAAGCGCTGCTCGTCGTTCATCCAGGCGTCGAGGCGCGCGCGCAGGGTCGCGGCCCACGGCTCTTCGATGCGGTTCTTGCGCTCGCCCGGATCGGCGGCGAGATCGAAGGCCTTGCAGGCGTCGGTCGACAGATCGCAGATGAGCTTGTGGTCGCCGTCGACGACCATCTTCTGGCGATCGATCTCGCCGTAGACCGGCCCATGACTTGCGGCCGCGCCCGACGGCAAAGGGGTCGGGCCGAGCCAGGGGCCGAGATCGTGGCCGCGCAGCTTGGCCGACGGCAGGATGCCGATGAGCGACAGGATCGTCGGCGCCACGTCGATGAGGCCGACCGGCGTGGCCACGTGGTGCGCGCTCAGGCCGCTGCCGTCGAGCGTGGCGAAGGCGAGCGGCACGTGGGTCTGCTCTTCGTAGAGCGTGGTGCCGTGATAGCGCCCGCCGTGCTCGCCGAACTCCTCGCCGTGATCGGCGGCGAGGATGACGAGCGCGTGCGGGCGCGTCTTCTTGAGGTAGGCCAAGAGGCGCGCGACCTCGCCGTCGACGAAGTGGACCTCGCCGTCGTACAGGCCGGCGGCGTCGCGGGCGCCGTCGAAGTGGCCGGGGTGGCGCTCGTAGGGCTCGTGCGGCTCGAAGTAGTGCACCCACACGAACGCGCGCGCCGGGTGCTCCTGGTCGAGAAAATGGATGACCTGGTCGGTGCGGCCGGCGGCGTCGAGGTGCTCGTACTTGACGTACTCGAAGCCGTAGCGCGACTCCTCCATCGGGCGCAGGCGATCGCGATCGATGGTGAACACCGACGGCGGATAGAAGGCGGCGGTCTTGTAGCGCTCGCGCTTGAGCACCTCGGGCAGCGTCTGGTGGCTGGCCGAATCGAGCCCGAGCGCGGAGAGCGCGTAGACGAACTTGCCGGTGAGCAGCGTCGCGATGCTGAACGAGGTGTGCGGCACCTGCGCGTAGGCGCGATCGAAGACGACGCCCGTGTTGGCGAGCGCGGCCAGCGTCGGCGCGGTGCGCGGTGCCAGGCGATCGGCGCGCATGGCGTCGACGGTGATGAGGAAGACGTCGACGGGGCCGAGGTGCGGGCCTTCGGGCAGCGCCACCGCGCGCTCGGCGACGGCCGGTCCGTTCTTCGACGGCGGCGGCGGCGCGCGGCGCACGACGCGGACGATCGGGGCGCCGATGACCGCGCGATCGAGCATCACGGCGCGCAGCGCGCGCGCGCGGGCGATCGTGGTCAGCGCGGCGGCTCCGACGGCGACGGCGATCGCGCCGATGATGGCGGCGTTGCGCGGCTCGAGCAGGCGCACCAGGCGGCGGCCGGTGCCGAGCGCGGCCATGGCGACGGCGAGCTGCGCGGCGGCGAAGACGAGCACGCCGAGCCCGACGTGGAAGAACGGGTAGAGGCGCACCAGCATCTTCTGATCGATCGAATAGAGCAGCACCGATCCGACGGCGCAGACGGCGGCGGTCAGCCACGCCAGCGCGGGCGCGGCGTTGTCGCGATAGACGCGCTGCCAGACGCGCACGGCGGCCCAGACGAGCGCCAGCGCGGCGACGCCGATGGCCACGGCGTAGGCGTCGTGATGCGGAATGGTCTGCGCGTGCGGGCCGCGGAAGATCTGGGCGCACACGAGCGCGACGGGCGGCACCGCCAGCGCCGTGTAGAGGCGCGCCTGCCAGAGCTGGTCGCGCCGCTCGTCGCCGAGCGCGGACGCGGCCATGGTCACGGCCGCGGCCACCAGGCCCTCGGCGGCGCCGACGGCCGCGCCGACCCCCATGAGCGTGGCGATGCCGAGCGCCACGAAGCGGCCGGTCTCCCAGGCGCCATCGAACGAGGCGCCCGCGGTCATCAGAACGTAGACGACCTCGATGATGCCGACGCCGAGCCCGGCGACGGTGCCGAGCACCACCCCGCCGCACAGCGCGCGCCGCAGCGTATGACGCCGCTCGAGGATTCCGGCCATCGCCGCGGGAGGCTAGCTCACGCGTGGGCGAACGTCGAGTGCATGTGCGGGCGCACGGTCAGGACCGGGCACGGTGCCTTACGCACCACCTTCTCCGCGACCGAGCCGAGCAGCGCGTGCGACAGGCCGCCGCGGCCATGGGTGCCGATGACGATGAGATCGATGCCGAGCTCGTCGGCGACCGCGCAGATCTCGTCGGGCGTGCCGCCGAACGAGGTGCGCGTGTCGGTCTCGATGCCGGCCTCGTGCGCGCGCTCGCGCCATTTGTCGAGCACCAGCTCGACCGAGCGCTCGACGTCGCGCAACATCTCGGGCGCGATCGGCAGGATCACGTCGGGAAAGACCGACGCCGGCAGGTGGTGCACGTGAAACAGCGTGATGCGGGCGCCCGAGTCGCGCGCCATGTCGATGGCGGTGTCGAACGCCTGGGTCGAGCCTTCGGAAAAGTCGGTGGGGACGAGGATGTGGCGGATGCGCATCAGCTGAGATCTCCGGCGGGGTGCTCGCCTTCGAACTCGTCGACGAGCTCGGCATCGAGGGCGAGCTTGGAGTACCAGAGCGTGACGGTCACGCCGGCGGGTCCCTCGGACTGCGTGATCTCCTCGAGCTGCACCTCGTTGTCGTCGGCGAGCTCCTGGGCGAGGAAGCGGTTGATCTCCTCTTCGAGCGCGCCGTGGTCGGGGCCACGGAAGACTTTACAACGCAGATCCATGCCCTGTGACCGTGCAAGGGCTGCGCCCGGAGACGGAGGTTACGCGCGCGAGGGGGCGACCGCCGTGAGATCGAGGGGCACGGGCGCGCCGGTGACGAGCGCGGCGACGATCTCGCCGGTGAGCGGCGCCAGCAGCACGCCGTTGCGGAAGTGGCCGCTGGCCATCCACAGGTTCGCGATCGCGGTGGCGCCGAGGTATGGCAGCGCGTCGGCGGAGGCGGGACGCAGGCCGCTCCAGTGATCGGCGACCGGCAGCGTCGCCAGCGATGGGCACAGGCGCGCGACGCGCGCGCACAAGGTGCCGAGGCCGGCGGCGGTGACCTCCTTGGCGAAGCCGACGCGCTCTTCGGTGGAGCCGATGAGCACGCGGCCGTCGGCGCGCGGCACGAGGTAGCCGCCCGCGCCGAAGACGACGTGACGAAGGGGCGGCGCCGCGGCGCGCAGCTCGATCATCTGGCCGCGTACCGGCGTGACCGCGCCCGGCGGCAGCGGCACGCCGTCGAGCCGCGTCGACCAGGCGCCGGCCGCGATGACGACGTGGGCGGCGTCGCGCGGGCCGCCGTCGGTGTCGACGCCGAGGACGCGGCGGCCGTCGTGGCGCACGCGGCGTACGTCGCTGCGCACGAAGGTGACGCCGGCGCGCGCGCAGGCGACGACGACGGCGCGCACGGCCGCGCGCGTGTCGATCTGATGGCCGCCGGCGTAGCGCAGCGCCAGGCGCGGGGCGGCGAGCGCGGGCTCGAGGCGCGCCACCTCGGCGGCGGCGAGCGTCTCGACGGGCACGCCGGCGCCGCGCTGCCAGCGGGCGCGCGCCTCGAGCGCGGCGGCCTCGTCGTCGTCGAAGGCGAGCTGCAGGGTGCCGTCGTCGCGGTACCCGACGTCGAGCTCGGTGCGCGCGCGCAGCTCCTCGGCGAAGGGGCGCCAGCGCGTCACGCCCGCGCGCATCAGCTCGACGAAGGCGCCCGGACCGTGCGCCTCGACCTCGGGGGCGAGGATGCCGCCCGCGGCCCACGAGGCTTCGCGCCCCGGCTCGCCGCGGTCGACGACGGTGACGGCGCAGCCGGCGTCGCGCAGCCGCAGCGCTGCAGCGCACCCGACCAGACCGCCGCCGACGATGAGGACCTCTGACACGCCGTGTAGATAACGCGCGTTGGCCAAGCCGGCAAGCGTGCGCTACTGTCCGCCTTCCGCAGATGCGCTCCGCGACCGACGCTTGGCTCGATCTGGTGTGGAGGCGGCACCGGCTCGTGCTCGGCGTCGCCTTTGCCTTCACCGCCTTGTTCGCGATCCTGGCGACGCGCCTCGAGCTGCGCACCAACGTCGCCGAGCTCTTGCCGTCGAAGGATCCGGCCGTCGAGGAGCTGCAGTATCTGTCCAAGCGCATCGGCGGCACCTCGATCCTGCAGATCGCCATCGAGAGCCCCGATCGCGACGCCAACCTGCGCCTGGCCGGGGCGATCGAGAAGGAGCTCTTGAAGCTCCCGCCCGACACGCTCGAGAGCGCGGTCTGGGACGTGCGCAAGGAGCGGCAGTTCTTCCTCTCGCGCAAGTGGCTCTACGCGCCGCTCGACGAGCTCGAGGCGCTGCGCGACTCGTTGCGCGCCGAGATCCGCAAGAAGAAGAACCCGCTGTACGTCGACATCCTCGACGAGGATTCACCCAAGGACATCGTCGAGCGCATGCGCAAGCACGCGGCGGACTTCGATCCCTTCCCCACCGGCTTCTTCGAGGGCGACCACGGCCGCATCGTGGTCATCGTCTGCCGTCCGCCGGGCGGCCTCTTCGCCGAGCGCGCGGGCGAGAAGCTGAAGAAGGCGGCGGAGCGGATCATCCGCGACATCAAGCCCGAGACCTTCCACCCGAAGATGCAGGTGGGCCTGACCGGCGACGTCATGTCGCAGCTCGAGGAGCGGCACGCGCTCGAGGGCGACCTGGTGATGGCCACGGCGGTGTGCGTGACGCTGGTGTGCCTCGTCGTCATCGTGTTCTACGGGCGTTTCCGCGCCATCCCCTTCGTCGGCATTCCCGCGCTCATGGGCGTGGCCTTCGCGTTCGGCATGGCCGAGCTCCTGTTCGGCTACCTCAACGCGTCGACGGCGTTCATGGGATCGATCGTCGTCGGCAACGGGATCAATTTTCCGATCATCCAGCTCGCGCGCTACGAAGAGGAGCGGCGCGGCAACAAGAGCCCGCGCGAAGCAGCGTCGATCGCGCTCGGGGCCACCATCCGCCCGACGGCGGTGGCGGCGCTCGGCGCGGCGGTGGCCTACGCGTCGCTCATCGTCACGCGCTTCCGCGGCTTCTCGCAGTTCGGCACCATCGGCGGGCTCGGCATGGTGGCGGCGTGGGTGTCGACGGTGGTGGTGCTGCCGGCCTTGTGGGCCGCGTTCGACAAGCGCGAGCGCACGGCGCGCCGCTTCGCCCCGCCGGTGACGGCGTTCTCGGACCTGGTGGCGCGCATCGCGACGCAGGCGCCGCGCACCTGCCTCGTCGTCTTCGGGCTGCTCACCGTCTTCTCGGTGGTGCCGCTCAAGCGCTACCTGCACGATCCGTTCGAGTACGACTTCCGCAACCTGCGCAACCGGCGCAGCCTCGAGTCGGGCGCGGCGCTGCTCGCCGAGCGCGTCGATCCGATCTTCGGCAAGACGCTGACGCCGGCGGTGATCATCGCCGACCGGCGCTCGCACACCGACGAGATCCGCAGAAAGGTGCTCGAGCGCGACAAGTCGCTGCCGGGCGCGCAGCTCATCGGGCAGGTCACGACGCTCGACGACTTTCTGCCCGGCGATCCGGCCACGCAGCGGCGCAAGCTCGCCGTCCTGCGCGAGCTCGACGAGATCATCGACTCGCCCGCGGCCCAGCTCGCCGACGACGACGTGCGCGCCGATCTGCAGAAGCTGCGCCCGCCCGACAACCTCGGGGAGGTGACCGACGCCGATCTGCCGATCGAGGTGAAGCGGCCGTTCATCGAGAACGACGGCACCGCGGGGCGCGTGCTGCTCGTCTATCACGACGAGCACGTGAGCGTGTGGGACGGGCGCAACCTCATGCGCATCGCCGACATCATCGGCGAGATCCGGCTCGACGACGGGACGGTGGTGCGCAGCTCGGGGCACGCGGTGATCTTCGCGGCCATGATCCGATCGATCGTGCACGACGCGCCGTTGGCGACGGGGGCGTCGATCCTGGCGGTGTCGCTCCTGGTGATCGCGCTGGCGCGCAGCCGCGCCGGAGCCGCGCTGGTCATAGGCACGCTGTGCGCGGGCGTCCTGTGGATGCTCGGCACGGCGGCGTGGGTCGGCGTGCGCACGAACTTCCTCAACTTCATCGCGCTGCCAATCACGTTCGGCATCGGCGTCGACTACGGCATCAACATCTATCTGCGTTATCGGCTCGAGGGGCGCGGGCGCGTCGGCCGCGCGGTGCGGGCCACCGGCGGCGCGGTGGCGCTCTGCTCGCTGACGACGGTGATCGGCTACGCGGCGCTGCTCGTGGCCGACAATCAGGCGCTGCGCTCGTTCGGCGAGATGGCGATCCTCGGCGAGGTCGCCTGCTTGTCGGCGGCGGTCGTCGG
>DATNAQ010000022.1:0-62498 GCA_035607415.1 Polyangia bacterium | reverse complement strand
GTCGATCGGGATGCACTGATCGGCGCCGGGCATCGTCGAGTAGTTCTGATAGAAGCCGCCCGTCGAGGCGCACACGCCGAAGGCGACCGTCCACTTCGGCTCGCACATCTGCTCGTAGATCCGCCTCAGAACCGGGCCCTGACGCTCGGTGATGGTGCCGACGACGATGAGGAGATCTGCCTGGCGCGGCGAGAAGCGCGGGAACTCCGCGCCGAAGCGCGCGACGTCGTACTTCGGCGCCCACACGGCCATGAACTCCATGCCGCAGCAGGCGGTGACGAAGGGATATTGGAACAGCGAGTACTTGCGCGCCCAGTTGATCGCGTCACCGAGGCGCGACGTATAGAATTCTAGCCCCATCCGATTGCCTTCTTCCTCCAGACATATGCCAGCGCCACGACGAGCAGCGCGATGAAGACGACCATCTCGCCGAGCCCGAAGAAGGTGACGCCCGACGAGCAGACCGTGCCGGTGACGGCGCCGGTGCACGACAGCTTTCGATATAAGACCGCCCACGGGTACATGAAGGCGGATTCGATGTCGAACACCAGGAACAAGATCGCGACCTGGTAGAACTTCACCGAGAAGCGCACGCGTGGTGAGCCGATCGGCTCCGAGCCGCACTCGAAAGGAGCGAGCTTTTCGGCGGTCTCGTGCTTCGGGCCCATGAACATGGCCAGCGCGAGGAAGACGAGACCGAAGCCAACGGCGAACAGGAGGGAGACCAGGATCGGGCTGTAGGTAACGGCCATCGCGCGGGAATATAGAGAGGCGCCGTCGACGTGTCAAACGCGCTTTTCCTATGATACTCATTAAGATGTGACCCGCCCTGGCCCGCCGGACAAGCGTACCAAGCAAGGTCGACCCGTCGTCCATCCCAATGATGCCCGTCATGGAGACGATGGACCCACGTCGATCGACGGGCCGCGCATCCGGGATGTCCCCACCAACGTCGATTCGCACCGGCTCGGCGACAACACCAACGTCGACGGGCCGCGCGTGTCGGCGCCGAACGACGCCGGCGACACCGTGCGCTCGGTCGGGTTCGAGGTCGATCGCGACCTCGACGCAGACGAGGACGAGGTCGATGATCCGACCGTCTATCGCGGCGATCGGCCGCCCAAGCCGTCGTCGTCGCGACGTTTGTCGCCGACGCTCATGCGCATCTTTCAGCGCAAGCGCGAGCAGATCGGCCTGTCGCTCGCGCAGGTCGCCAAGCTCACCGGCATCGACGTCGAGGAGCTGACGCGGTTCGAGGGCACCAACGGGCAGCATCGGCTGGTCTACGACCACGCAGTACTGCTCGCGCGCGTGCTCGGGATCTCGCCGAAGGACATGCCGGGCTTGCGCTCGGTCAAGGAGCCGCGCGACGCCGTCGGTGCGGCGCTCGGAGCGCTGCAGACGACGCTGTGCTCGGGGCCGATGCTGACGTTCGAAGGCAAGGCCGGCGAGCGCTTCGGCGGCGATCTCGAGCGCGTCGGGACGACGCCGCACTTCGCGGTGCGCATCGGCGACAGCTCGCTCGGCGAGGGCCTGCCGCGCGGGACGCTGCTCGGCTTCGTGATGATCGCGACACCGACGGTGGGCGACCTGGTGCTGCTGCGGCACAAGCGCACCAAGCAGATGGCGATGCGCCGCGCGACCGAGAAGGCGTGGGCGCCCCTGGCCGCGTGGCAGCCGCCGTTTCCCGTCGGTGGCGATTGGGTGCCCGTGGCGCGCTTGCAAGTGGTCCTCCCGCGCGCTTAGTTTTCCCTCGCGATGCCGCTCATCCCGATCGTCGCCTATAGCTTCGCGTCGACGCTGAAGCTGAAAGACCTCGTGCCGCTGTTCGGCGCGGGCGAGGCGCGCGTGGAGAAGGATCGGCTGCTGGCCACGCTCGGCCCGGGCAAGAACGACGGGCAGCGCTACGTCATCGCCTACGACTTCGGCGCGCTCGTGTTCGTGGGCGTCGAGCCGGGCGAGCGTGAAAAGTGCGTGGCCAACGTCGGCGCCCGGCTCAGCGGTGAGCTGCATCCGCCGCTCGACGAGAGCTTCGCCATCGAGGTGGCGCCCGACAAGCAGATGGAGGTGCGCTTCGATCGCGTGATCCTGCCGGCGCTCGACATCGGCGCCGTCGAGATCGTGGCCGAGGTGCTCGCGCAGTCGGTGGCCATGGACTACTACGCCGACGACGTCGCCGAGATCGAGGCGGAGACCGATCGCATCGCCGCCGAGCTGCGCACGGTCGGGCGCATTCCGCGGCGGCTGCCGAGCTTCCTCCAGTTCATCGGCTTGTGCATCGCCACGCGCAACGACGTCATCTCGACGCTGGCGTTGTTCGACAAGCCCGACGCGACCTGGGAGAACGAGCAGCTCGATCGGCTGTGGAATGGGCTGCGCAAGATGCTCGAGCTCGACGATCGCTATCGCGCGCTCGACGCCAAGCTGCGCATGTTCCAGGACAACCTGGTGCTGCTCGTGGATCTGGCGCGGCAGCGGCAGACCTTCGTGCTCGAGTTCGCGGTGGCGATCTTGATCGCGATGGAGATGGCGATCATGGTCTGGCAGATCATCGCGGCGTCGGGGCACTGAGCGTGGCCGCCCCGCTCGTCGTCGACGTGGTGATCCCGGCGCGCAACGAGGAGGAGTCGTTGCCGTTGGTGCTCGGCGCCATTCCGCGCGACGCGGTGCGCACCGTGTACGTCGTCGACAACGGCTCGACCGACGCGACGGCGAAGGCGGCGGTGCAGGGCGGCGCGCAGCTTCTGTCGGAGCCGACGGCGGGGTACGGCGCGGCGCTGTTGCGCGGCGTGAACGAGCTGCAGACGCTGGCGCGGCGGCCCGACGTCGTCGTGTTCCTCGACGGCGACTACGCCGACGAGCCGGCGGAGCTGCCGTGGCTGCTCGAGCCGATCCGCGCCGGGATGGCCGATCTCGTGATCGGATCGCGCGCGCTCGGCGAGGCGGAGCCGGGGGCGCTGGCGCTGCAGCAGCGCATCGCCAGCCGCGTGGCGACGACGATGATCCGCGCCATCTACGGCCAGCGCTATACGGATCTGGGGCCGTTTCGCGCCATCCGGCTGCCGGCGCTGATTGCGCTCGGCATGAGCGACACCGGGCATGGCTGGAACATCGAGATGCAGGTCAAGGCGGCGCGCGGCGGGCTGCGCATCGCCGAGGTGCCGGTGAGCTACCGCCGGCGCGCGGCGGGGCGCAGCAAGATCTCGCAGACGATTCGTGGGAGCGTCGCGTCGTCGTACAAGATCATCTTCACGATCTTGCGCCACGCGACGGCCCGCTGAGAGGACAGAACGTGTCGACGATCGTGATCTTCGCGCGCGCGCCGGAGCTGGGCGCGGTCAAGACCCGGCTCGCCAAGGCGGTCGGCAACGAGCGCGCGCTCGCGCTCTACGAGGCGTTTCTCGACGACACCTGCGCGCTGACGCAGGGCCTGGGCGCGCGGCGCGTGCTGGCGGTGGCGGGCGACGTCGATCATCCGCGCGTGGCGCACCTGTGCAAGTCGCAACGGCTCACCGTCGAGTCGCAGGGCGACGGCGATCTCGGCGCGCGCATGGCGCGGGCGGTGGCGACGCACGTGGCGACGGGGCCGGTGGTGATCATCGGCTCGGACGCGCCGACGCTGCCGCGGGCCCATCTGCACCAGGCGCTCGACGAGCTCATGGCGCACGACGTGGTGATCGGACCATCCGAAGACGGCGGGTATTACCTGATCGGCGCGCGCGTCGAGGTGCCCGAATTGTTCCTCGAGGTAGAGTGGTCCACCGCCCAGGTCTTGCCGACGACGTTGCAGCGGCTCGCCGGCCGCTCGAGCCTGGTCCTACCGCCGTGGTACGACGTCGATACGGAGGACGATCTGACGCGGCTGAAGGCGGAGCTCGCGGGCCTTCCCTCGTCGGTGGCGCCGGCGACCCGGCGCGTGCTAGGGTCTTCGACGTGAGCGACAAGGACCCCAATCCGGGGACGCCGACCGGCATGTTCGAGCGCTTCGGCGAGACCTACGCGGCCGGCCACGTGCTGTTTCGCGAGGGCGACGCCGGCAAGCACATGTACGTGATCCAGTCGGGTCGCGTGCAGCTCACGCGGCGCGTGCGCGGACGCGAGGCGCACCTGGCGACGCTGCCGCCGGGCGAGTTCTTCGGCGAGATGGCGATCATCAACCGCGAGCCGCGCTCGGCGACGGCGACGGTGATCGAGGAGTCGCACCTGCTCGTCCTCGACGCGCGCACCTTCGAGGCGATGATCCGCGGCAACGCCGAGATCGCCATCCGCATGATCAAGAAGCTGTCGCTGCGGCTGTCGCAGGCAAACTCGCAGGTCGAGACGCTGCTCAAGCAGGATCTCAATCATCGCATCGTGCACCAGCTGCGTCTGCTCGCCGATACGCGCGGGCAGGCGGACGGGCCGGGCGTGCGCATCGACATCTCGATCGAAGAGCTGGCCGAGCTCGTCGGTGCCAAGGATGCCAAGCACGTCGTCGACGGGCTCGATGGCTTGGAAAAAGCGCGCCTCCTGCAAAAGCAGGTGGGCTCGATCTTCATCGCGGAAGTGGGAAAGCTCGCCGAGTTTCTCGAGTTCCTCGAGATGAAGGAAAGGTTTGGCAGCTGATGGCCGCGTGGTGGTCGCGTCCGAAGTCGAAGATGAAGCCCGAGGTGGCGGCCAAGACCAAGCGGTCGGTGCCGTCGGGCGTGTTCCAGAAGTGCGATGACTGCGGCGAGACCGTGCCGTCGGGGCAGGTCAAAGAGGCGATGTGGTGTTGCCCGAAGTGTGGGTTCCACTTCGTGATGCCGACCGAGGAGCGCATCAAGATCACCGTCGACGAGGGGTCGTTCGCCGAGGAGGATCGGACGATCCAGCCCGAGGATCCGCTCGAGTTCCGCGACTCGAAGCGCTACGCCGATCGCCTGCGCACGGCGCAGAAGCAGGTCGGCGTGGCCGACGCGTTCCGCGAGGGGTGCGCGACCATCGGCGGGCGGCCGGTGTCGATCGGCTTCTTCGTGTTCGAGTTCATGGGCGGATCGATGGGGTCGGTGGTCGGCGAGAAGATCACGAGGTTGTTCGAGCGCGCGCTGGCACAAAGGGTGCCGGCGATCATCCTCAATGCGTCGGGCGGGGCGCGCATGCAGGAGGGAATCCTGTCGCTGATGCAGATGGCCAAGACGACGGCGGCGCTGGCGCGCTTGAAGGAAGCGGGGCTGCCCTACATCAGCGTGCTCTTGCATCCGACGACGGGCGGCGTGGCGGCGTCGTTCGCCATGCTCGGCGACGTGATCGTGGCCGAGCCGAAGGCGCTCATCGGGTTCGCGGGGCCGCGCGTGATCGAGCAGACGATCCGGCAGAAGCTGCCCGAGGGCTTTCAGCGCTCGGAGTTCTTGCTGCAGCACGGGATGGTCGATTCGATCGTCAGGCGCGAGGACATGAAGGAGATGCTCGGGCGGCTGGTGGCGCTGCTCGGGCCGCAGGAGCGCGGGTCGAACGCGCGCGCGTAGGCGGCGATGACGTACGAGGAGATGCTGCGGCGGCTCGTCGGGCTGCGGCGCTTCGGCATGCGGCCGGGGCTCGACGGGATTCGCGAGCTGCTCGAGCGGCTGCAGCCGGCGTTCGCGGGCGGCACGGTGGTGCACGTCGGCGGGACCAACGGCAAGGGCTCGACGGCGGCGATGATCGAAGCCGGGCTGCGCGCCGACGGGCGGCGGACGGGGCTGTACACGTCGCCGCACCTGTTGCGCTTCACCGAGCGCATTCGCATCGACGGCGTGGAGATCTCGCGCGACGGCGCGGCGCACATCGCGGAGGAGATCTTCGCGTCCTCAAAGGACGGGGGGGAGCACACGTTCTTCGAGGTCGCGACGGCGATGGCGTTCGCGGCGTTCGCCAGGGCCTCGGTCGACGTCGCGGTGCTCGAGGTGGGGCTCGGCGGGCGGCTCGACGCGACGAACGTGGTCGAACGGCCGGCGGTGGCGCTGGTGACGTCGGTGGGGCTGGACCACGTGGACGTGCTCGGCGGGACGCGGGCGGCGATCGCGCGCGAGAAGGCGGGGATCTGGAAGCGCGGCTGCCCGGCGCTGTTTGCGTGCGAGGACGAGGAGGCGGCGGCGGTGTTGCAGGCTGAGGCGGAGCGGGTCGGCGCGGCGCCGATCGAGCGGTTTGGCCGCGACTTCGATGATCGGGGGCTGCCGCCGCTGGCGCTGGCCGGGGCGCATCAGCGACGGAATGCGGCGTTGGCGCGGCGGGCGCTGGAGCGGATGGGCGTCGGCGCGGCGGCGATCGCGGCGGGGCTCGGTGGCGTGAAGTGGCCGGGGCGGATGGAGCGGCTCTCGCCGACGGTGATCGTGGATGCGGCGCACAACGAGGAGGGGGCTCGGGCGCTGGCGGCGGCGTGGCCCGACGGCGAGGACGAGTGGACGCTGGTGCTCGGCGTGGTGGCGGACAAAGATGCGCGGGCGATCGTGCAGCCGTTGGTCGGCAAGACGAAGCGCGTGATCGTGACGGCGCCGCCGTCGCCGAGGGCGCTGCCGGCCGAGGAGCTGGCGCGGCTGGTGCCGGGGGCGCGGGTGGCGAAGGATCTGCGAGAGGCGTTGGCGATGGCGGAGGCGGCGGGGGAGAAGGTGGTGGTGGCGGGATCGATCTTTCTCGTCGGCGAGGCGCGCCGCGTGGTGCTCGGCGAAGAGGCGGATGTGGTGGCGGCGCAGGATCCGCCGGCTGGGAGCGCGGGGCGCGCGGAGGCGGGCCAAAAGTTGTAGCCGTCGACGGGGGCGCATATGGTTGAGGTATGCGATTCGTCATCGTGTCGGTGCTCCTGGTGTCGGCGGCCGCGTGGGCGAGCGGGCAGTCGGGCGGGGCGGCCGATGATGACGACAAGCCGGCGGCGGCGGGAGAGAAGGGCGCCAAAGAGGGTGGGGACGAGGGCGCGAATCTGAACGTCACCGAGAAGGGGAATGCGGAGGGGTCGTACAAGGGCGTCGCGCCGGGTGCGCAGGCGCTGCCGCCGCATCCGCCGAGGCTGCCGCTCAAGAAGGGGCCGCAGCGGATGACGTGGTCGGGGTTCCAGGTGAAGGAGGGCGTGCCGACGGTGTTTCTGGAGGTGACGTCGGCGCCGGAGTATCGCGTCGAGGAGGAGCCGGGGGCGGTGGTGGTGACGCTGAAGAATACGGTGGTGCCGCTCAGGAACAATCGGCGGGCGCTGGATGTGCGCGGGTTCGATACGGCGGTGAAAGAGGTCTCGACGGCGGCGAAGGGCAGGGATGTGAAGGTGACGATCAAGACCAAGGGTGGGGATCGGCCGGCGCATCACGAGCGGGTGGAGGATGCGGCGGGTGGGTTTCGGATGTTGGTGATCGAGCTGCCGGGGAAGTAGCGGGTCCGCTCAGTCTTGGAACGGCGGCGGCGGCGGCAGGCCGAAGTCGCGCACCACCGCCATGTGCTGCATGTTGCTGGCGCCGCTGTCGGTCGCAAGCGCCGGCGCGAGATCCGAGATCGGCGAATAGACGCGCGTGTCTGCGACGAAACCGTAGTCGAAGACGTTGCCGCCGATCTCCACGGGCGCGGCCTTCTCCTCGAGGCGCGCGTTGGCCAGCACCCAGTCGTACGGCTTGTTGCGATTGGTGCTGGTGTTGTCGACGCCCGCCTGGTCGACTGGGTATGGGCCGCCGGTCGCGAGCACCGACGAGAGCGTCTGCACGCACGGCTCGCTGCGCGTCGACGTGTTGAAGTCACCGCCGAGGACGACATAGGCGTCGCCAGGGAGCGCCTGAATGTGCTGGACGAGCTCGCCAGCCTCGGCATCGCGCGCGCCGGCGTTGCTGCTGAGCAGGTGCACGCTGATTGCGTACAGGTCGATGGGGCCCGGGATGTCGATTTGCGCCCATACGAAGTCGCGATCGCTCACTTGCGTGTCGGTCCACTCGCCGGCGGCGACGATCGGATAGCGGCTGACGATGCCGTTGGGGATCTGTCCCGACGCTTGCGCGCGCGTGAACGTGTATTCGGTTCCGAACGCCGCGTCGACGAACGCCCGCAGCTCGGCGGTCGAGTTGCCTCCGACGTTGAACTCTTCAACCATGGCGACGTCGGCGGCGAGCCCGCGAAAAATGTCGATGCCGGGCTGCTGGTACGACTGATTGTTACCGGACGTCAGGTTGCCGGTGACGAGGCGCAGATGATCGAGGGGGCCCGTCGAAAGATCGAAGTAGTGCGAGGCGTCGAGGATGACGTGCAGATCGGACGCGCCGCCCGCCGCCATGTCGCTCGGCGCCTCGACGGGATCGGCGCTCGAGCAAGCGACCGCGGTCGCCGCGCCAGCAAGCAGGAGCGCCATCTGCGACGAAAACACTGGCCTCCAGACTCCGTCAAGGAAGCCGCCAGGTCAATCACATCCGGGAAAAGACGCCCGCGCGAGGCGCTCAGCGCGCCGCTGACGTTTCTGACGCGACGATCGGGCTGGGCGCGGTCCGAGGCGCGGTCCAGCGCAGGAGGCGCGGGCGCAGCCAGGCCTGGGCGCGGAGCTCGGCCCAGAAGTGGATGGCGATGGAGATGGCGACGACGAGCGGGAGCGCGACGAGGGTGAAGCGCGCACCGAGGGCGTTGGCGCGGTTGCCGGTGACGAGGACCATCCACTCGACGAGCGGGAGCTGCAGGATGTAGAGCACGTAGCAGGAGTCGCCGAGCGCGGTGAGCGGGCGCAGGGCGAGCGCGCGGTGGAGCGGGCTCTGGCCGCCGAGCATGAGGCCCCAGACGACGAGCGCGTAGAGCGGCAGGAGCGCGCCGTTGTGCAAGAGCGCGTAGGGGATGTGGTTGGCGCAGAGCAGGATGGCGGTGCTCGCGCCGGCGCCGGCGAGGACGAGCGGGGTGGCGAAGCGCGCGCCGCGGCGGTCGGCGGGCGTGCGCAGCCACAGGGCGCCGAGCGCGCTGCCGACGAGGAACTCGGGCCAGCGCGTGTACGGAGTGAACTTCAGGACGCTGAGCCAGAACGCGGTCGACTCGAGCTCGGCGTGGATGCCGTCGGGCTGCACGATCGTGTAGGTGAGCGCGAGCGCGACGGCCACGAGCCACGCGGCGACGGCGACGGCGACGAGCGTGCGCGCGCGCGCGCGGGTGAGCAGCCACGCGACGGCGGCGGGGAACGCGACGTAGAACCACATCTCGACGCTCACGCACCAGTCGGGCAGGTTCCACGACGTGATCAGGCGCGGCACGAGCACATGGGTCATCGACGCGTGGCCGAGGCCGGTGGCGACCTTGGCCTTCCACGAGGCGTCGCCGAAGGTGCCGGTGACCCAGCCCCACTCGTGCACCAGCGCGAACGGCGCCATCAGCACGAGCGCGAGCACGAGGCACGGGTAGACGCGGGCGACGCGCGCGACGATGAACTCGCGCCCGCTCATGCGGCCGTCGGCGAGCTTGTTGCCGTACGCGATCGTCAGCACGAAGCCCGAGAGCATGAGGAAGAACGAGGTCGCGACGTAGCCGGAGTGGCGCAGCGTCTCGGCCCACTGCGGCGCGCCCACGAACAGCGGGTGGCCGAAGTGCAGGCAGAGAATGTAGAGGCCGGCGAGCGCGCGCGCGCCGGTCAGCGCCTGAACGCGGCCAGGGGACTGGGCCACCTTCTGGTTGTGGACACGCGCATGCGCACGTTCAAGAGCGCGCGCGTGGCGTGCGCGTCAGAAGAGCTCGCGCGACTGCGTCGGCGTCGAGCCGAACCACGACAGGTTCGACGCCGGCACCGGCTCGAGCGCGAAGTCGAGGACCCAGAAGAGACGAAGGTTACGATTGCGCCCCTGGCGCGAGTACCCGAAGAGACCTTCGAGGAAGTACCACTCGAAGTCGTGCTTGCGCGGGCGGCCCATCTGCCAGAGCGGGAAGACGTCGAGGTGCCAGCTGCCGGCCTGCTCGCCGAGACCCTTGGCGTAATAGACGTTGAGCACCTGCACGCCGTCGCGCTCGGGGCGGTGCCACTTGACGAACAGCGGGAAGGCGACGGTGGTGCGCGACTCGCCGCGTTTGAAGTCCCACACGAACGGCGCGAGGATCGTCGTCGAGCTCTTCTCGCCGCCGAAGCGCCAGAAGAGCGGGAAGACGACGGCGTCGGTCCTCGAGTGATCGTCGCGCGTGCGCCACCAGGTCAGGAGCGGCGGGATGGTGTAGGCGCTGTCGTGATCGCGCTCGGAGCGATTGCGGATGAACAGCGGCAACAGGCCGGTCGTGCGCGACTCGCCGTAGCGGTTGACGTCGAAGAAGAGCGGCAGGCCGATGGTGGTGGTCGACTCGACGCTGTGGTAGCGCCAGATGAGTGGCGTGTAGGCGGCGAGCTGGCGATCTTCGCTGCGGCGGATGTCGAGGTAGAGCGGCAGGAACAGCGACGTCGAGGTGCCGGCGACGTGGTTCTTGCCGAAGTAGGCGATGGGGAAGATCGCCGTCGAGGTCGTCTCGGCGTCGTCGCGGTGATAGACGGGGCCGATGTAGAAGCGCTTGCCGGCGGGCGTGATCGAGTAGCCGCCGAGCAGCGTCGCCAGCGTCGCGTGGTCCTTGCTGCGCGAGGCCCAGAAGAGCGGGAAGAGCCCGGCGCGATAACCGCCGTCGGCGTCGTGGGCGGCGAGGAAGACGGGGAAGATGCCGAGCTTCCAGCTCTTGCCCTCGTGGCCGGCGAAGAGCAGCGTGAACACGTCGAGCGAGTAGTCGCGCGCGGAGTCGGACTGGCGGTAGTAGATCGGCGTCAGCACCTTGGACGCGGTGCCGTTGCGCCAGGCGAAGACGAGCGGGATGAAGCCGCCGGTGTAGCCGTCGGGGCGGCGGAAGAGGAAGGTGTTGAGCGCCCAGGCGTGCGACAGGCCGGTGAACTCGTTGTGGTCGGCGTAGACGCCGGGCATGCCGAACCACGACGAGCTCTTGCCGTCCTTGACCTTCTTGCCCCAGCCGAGGAGCGGGAAGAGCCCCGCGGTCTTGCCGCCGTCGGTGCGCGCGCGATACCAGATGGGGCCGACGATGGTCGTGGCCGCGGTCTTGTTCCACGCGTGCACGAAGAGCGGGAAGACGCCGTCCCAGCCGTGGTCGGGCGCGCGGCCGCGGAAGTAGAGCGGGAAGAAGGCGGTGTCGGTCTCGTCGCCGTCGTGGACGCGCCAGACGAACGGGAAGAAGACGCGCACGCTGAAGTGCGGCGAGTCGTGCAGCGTCAACAGCGGGAAGAACAGGTTGGTGCGCGAGCCGGTGCGCTCGTTCGTCTGGTGGATGAACGGGCCGACGATGGTGGTCGACACGCCGTCGAGACGGCGCCAGGCGCCGAGGGGCCAGATGCCGAAGCCTTCGCGCGGCGAGCGGCGCACGTAGAAGAGCGGGAAGAACGCGTCGGCGACCTCGTTGCCGTCGCGGCGGTGGATGTAGGGGCCGACGATGAGGCGATCCATGCGCTCGGCGTCGTCGGAGAAGTGCCAGACCAGCGGGAAGATGACCTGGTGCGAGCGCGGGCCGTCGTGGCCGAGGAAGAGCAGCGGCGCGAGGCCGGCGGCCCAGCCGGTCTTGTCGCGCGCGACGTAGACCGGGCCGACGACGTCGGTGGAGCTGGTGGCGTCGCTCCTGTGGAACAGCAGGCCAGGGACGACGGCGTAGCTCGACTTCTTGTGGCGTCCGGCGAAGAGGATCGGGAAGAGGCCGCCGTCGCCGCCGTCGGGCGTGGTGCGCCAGAAGAGCGGGCCGACGCCGGTGGCCGAGGTGCCGGCGCGCGAGTCGGACCAGTGCGCGAAGAGCGGGAGCAGGAGCGCGTGGCTGCGCGGGCCGTTGCGTCCGAAGAAGATGATCGGCGCCAGGCCGCCGCCCCAGCCGCCTTCGCCGTTCGACGACGACCAGCCGAACGCGGGGCCGATGAAGGCGCCGCGCGCGCCGGTGTGGTGGTGCACGCCGGCGATGGGGAACAGGATGTGCGTGGTCGCGTCGTGGGCGTTGTCGTGAAAGCGCCAGTAGATCGGAAAGAGCGCGGTGGTCGAGCCGGAGGGATCGTGCTCGTGCACGAGCGGGCCGGCGATGAGGCCGCCGCCGCCGTCGTCCCTGGTGGACCAGCGGGTGAACAGCGGCGGGACGACGTCGACGGTGCGCTTGTTGTCGGCGCGGTGGAAGATGATCGGCGCGTAGATGAGGAGCTGGCGCAGGCCGATGCTGTCGTCGCGCTCGTAGGAGGCGACGAGCGAGACGAGGCGCTGCGTGTGGCCGCGCTGCTCCGACTGCCAGTCGAAGATGGGCAGGAGGAGCGCGTGCTCGCTGCCCGTCTTTTCGTCGTGCACGCGCCACCACAGCGGGAAGATGACGCTCGCGGAGTGACCGTCGCTGGTGGAGCGCGCCCAGGTCAGTGGGCCGATGACGGTCTGCGCGGCCGGCGTGCGGTGCTGCAAGAAGAGCGGAAAGAGGATGCGCCAGGTGTCTTGATCGCCGTGGCGGCGGTAGTAGCCGAAGAGACCGATGACGGCTTCGGTGATGTCCTTCTGCTCGTCGCGCTGACCGCCCGAGAGCAGGAACGGGGCGACGAACCAGCTGTGGCCCTGCTTCTTCGACCACCAGAACAGCGGGAGCATCGCCGCCTGGCCGCCGCCGTCCTTGTAGACGCCCATGAAGACGAAGGGCCAGATGCGGAAGAGCTTCTCCGTCGCTGACGTGGTGTACGACGAGAGGAGCCACGGGATCACGGTGGTGGTCTCGTGGGTGTCGTGGTCGCGATGCCAGCCGAAGAAGGGGATCTGCACGCGGGTGTCGTCGTGCTTGTCCCAGCTGTGAAAGTAGAGCAGCGGGACGACGTGGCGGTAGCCGGAGTCGCCGGGCTGGTGGAAGTAGAACGGGATGATGCTGCGCTTCTTGGGGAGCGCGGTGCAGACGTTGTGGTTGCTGCAGATGCTACCGACGACGCACTCGCGGTCGTCGTTGCACTTCTCGCCGAGGTTGGCGGCGCGCGCCGACGGCAGCGCGGCGACAAGTGCGCTGACCGTGACGACGGCGGCGAGAAGTTTGCGCATTCAGCGGCGCGTGTGGCCTACGGGGTGAGCTTCCACTCGCCGTTTTCGAGGACCATGCGCACGTCGGCGGTTTCGACTTCGTCGCCTTTGGCGCGTTGGACCTTGAGGGTGGCGGCGTTGCCGGTGACGCTCTTGGACTTGATCTCGAGCTTGGTGCCCGCGATCTCGCTCTGCATCTTCTTGCGTTGCTCGTCGGTGGTGCGGCCGAGCTCGGCGGCCATGACGCCCTGGTACATGAGCGCGTAGCAGTCGATGAGCTTACTGATGTCGTTCTTGGCGAGCGCGTCTTTGTAGCGCTGGAAAGTCTTTTCGGGCGTCGAGAACTCGGCGCGCGCCGGCGGCAGCTTGAAGGTGATCGTCTTGATCTTCGACGTCGGGAGCTCGACCTTCTGGCCGTCGGAGGTCTCGATGGCGAAGGTGCCGTCGTAGAAGTGGACGATCTTTCCCGAGACCTGGGTGTTGTCGATGAGCTGGATGATCTCGGCGCGCGCGGGTTGGGCGAGCGCGACGAGGGCGGCGGCGGCGGTCAGCGTGAAGCGCAGATGCATTGGTTTTCCTTCGGAAGCGCACCCGTTTACCGCGCGAGGCGTCGGGGTGTCAAGGATGGACACCGATCTAAGGTGTATGGTTGCCCGCGGCCAGGGCGGCCCGCGAGATCAAGTGGCGGCGCGGATGGCGGCCGAAGCGGAGGCATCGGAGGCATCGAGGAGCCAGGCGAAGCCGGCGCGCAGGGCCTGGCGGCCGCGCTCGCGCGCGAGGCGTGCCGTGAACGTGGCAGTGACGAAGGGTCAGAAGGAGAAGGCTCGGCCTACGTGCTACAGGCCGCCGAGCGGATCGTCCTCGGAGCCGGGCTCGTCGGCGCCGATGCTGCGGTCGACGCCGGCCTCGTCGGCGTGCTCTTCCATCCACTTCCACAAAAGCGGCAGCGCCCGCTCGAGACGAACACCCTGACGGCGGTCGTACGCCTCGGTGAGAAGATGCCACGCCTGGTCGGTGTCGCCGAGCTTCCAGTGCGCCCACGCCGACAGCCCGAGCAGCGCCGCCGCACCGGTGATCTTGAGCGCCGCGATCGCGCACTGATGCAGCTGCTCCGGATCGATCCGGTGCTCGCCCTCGGCGAGGCAGACGTAGAGCTCGGCGCCCCAGTGCTGCATGCGAAGGTAGTCGCCCTCCGGCACCTTGCCCTGCTTCTGGTCGAAGCGCTGGCGCGCCTCGCCGACGCGGCCGAGGTTCACGAGCGTGATGATCTCGGCGTACTCCACCACCTGCCGCATCGGCGACTTGGCGTTCGAGCGCGCGTACAGCGTCATCGCCGCGCGCTGGTGCGCCAGCGCCTCTTCGAAGTTGCCGCGACGGTTGTAGACCGCGCCGAGGTTCTGCTCGGCGAGCGCGGCGACGTGCTTGGGGCAGCGCCACGACGCCAGCACCTTGCGCAGGAGCGCTTCCGCCTCGTCGAGCTGATCGTGAACGAGCAGCACCGTGGCCTTGTGCAACAGGCGCGAGCGGCGCAGGTGCCAGCCGAAGTAGGCGGCGAACGCCGCGCCGACGCCGATGCCGGGGATTCCCAGCAGCGCGCCGTACATGACGGTCACGCCGCCGACGATCGCCGCCGCCGCGCCGTACGATGCCGCCTGCAAGGCCTTGTAGCGCGCCGGCGAGCGCACCTGCCCCTTGCGATCGACGTGCACGAACGTGCGCGGCGCCGCGTCCTCGAGGCTGTCGGCGAGGCGCATCGGCGGCGCCGGGGCCGCCACCGCCTTGCGTACGAGCGCCTCGTCGGGGCGCTTGACCAGCTTATTCGAAGGACCGTCGGCCATCGCGAATCTGCGCATCAACCATTAACTACAACCCGGGCGCGGGGAATCTTCCCGTCACTTCGCGAACCTCGCCCGCGATCTTCTCGAGCGCGCCCTCGTCACCGCTGCGCGCGGCTTGCACGCCGCGGTCCAGCCACGCGGCGATCTGCTTCATCTCCGAGGGGCCCATGCCGCGCGAGGTGACCGCCGGCGTCCCGAGGCGAATCCCCGACGGGTCGAACGGCTTGCGCGGATCGAAGGGCACCGAGTTGTAGTTGAGCACCAGACCCGCTTTGTCGAGCGCCTGCGCGGCCTTCTTGCCGGGAACCTCTTTGTTCGTGAGATCGACGAGGATCAGGTGGTTGTCGGTGCCACCCGACACGAGGTCGTAGCCGCGCGCCGTGAGCTCGGCGGCCAGCGCCTTGGCGTTCTCGACGATGGCGTGCGCGTACTTTTTGAACCCGTCGGTCGACGCCTCTTTGAGCGCCACCGCGATGCCCGCCGTCGTCTGGTTGTGCGGGCCGCCCTGCAGGCCGGGGAACACCGCCTTGTCGATGGCGCTCGCGTGCGGCGTCTTGCACATGAGCATGCCGCCGCGCGGCCCGCGCAGCGTCTTGTGCGTGGTCGTCGACACCACGTCGGCGTGCGCCGCCGGCGACGGATGCGCGCCGCCGGCGACGAGCCCGGCGATGTGCGCGATGTCGGCGACGAGGATGGCGCCCACCTCCTTGGCGATGTCGGCGAAGCCGGCGAAGTCGATGGTGCGCGGGATGGCCGTGCCGCCGCACCACAGGAGCTTGGGCTGCTCCTTCTTGGCGAGCGCGCGAACCTCGTCGAGATCGACGCGGCCGGTCTCCTTCTTCACGCCGTAGGCGACGGAGCGGAAGTACTTACCGGTGATCGAGACGTTCCAGCCGTGCGTGAGATGGCCGCCGGCGGGCAGGCCCATGCCCATGATGGTGTCGCCCGGCTGGCAGAACGCGAGGTAGACGGCGAGGTTCGCCGGCGATCCGGAGTAGGGCTGCACGTTGGCGTGATCGACGCCGAACAGCGACTTGGCGCGCGCGATGGCGAGCGCTTCGATCTGATCGATGTTCTGCTGCCCTTCGTAGTAGCGCTTGCCCGGGTAGCCTTCCGAGTACTTGTTCTGCAGGACCGTGCCGCAGGCCTCGAGGACGGCGGCCGACGTGTAGTTCTCCGACGGGATCAGGCGGATCTTCTCGCGCTGCCGCCGCTCTTCCTGCTCGACGAGCTTGGCGATCTCGGGATCGACTTCGGTGAGCGCTTTGTGCATGCTCGGGTTGTAGCATGCGCGCACTCTTCATGGTGACGATCTTGGCCCTCGCAACGGGGCTCGGCGGCTGTGCCGGCTGGTCGGCCGAGCGCGCGGTCGCGCGGCAGAATCAGGCGCTGCTCGACGGGATTCGCGCGCGCGACGAGGCGCGGCTGCGCGAGGTCGTGGCGCCCGACTTTCGCTGGAACGCGCCCGACGGCAAAGAGATCGGGCGCGACGGCTGGCTCGAGCGTCTGAAGGCGGTGCCGGGCGAGATCGAGTCGGTCACGCTGATCCGCCCGCACACGCAGTACGAAAACGGCACGCTGACGGTGTGTGGCAAGCAGCGCGCGGTCCTGCGCGTCGAAGGCAAGGAGCAGATCGACGACAACGCGTTCTGCGACGACTGGCAGAAGCGCGACGGGCGCTGGCAGCTGGTGCGCTCGTATCAGCCGACGATCGAGCTGTAGCGCTTCCGAGCGCCGTCACTTCTGGCGATCGATGGCGCGCTTGATGGCGCGCAGCACCGACGTGCGGCGCAGGTGCAGGTCCTCGTACGAATAGAGGTGCTCGAGCGTCGGGCGCGGCAAATCCTTCAACGCGCGCATCGCGTCGCGTGCGCCGAGCCGTTCGTAGCCGTCGATAGGCGGCGAGTTTGGATCTGCAGCAGCCACCGACGACGGTTGTAGTCGCGCCGTGTCTGACGTCAACGCCCTGCGGCAAACGTGTGCTAGCGTCCCTGCGATGCCGCATTTGCCGTCGCTCGAGCAATTCCGCGAGGCCGCCGGGCGCGGGAATCTCGTGCCCGTGTGGCGCGAGATCGTGCTCGACGGAGACACGCCGGTCTCGGCCTACGCCAAGCTGGGGCGGCGGCCGCATTCGTTCCTGCTCGAGTCGGTCGTGGGCGGCGAGAAGTGGGCGACCTACAGCTTCCTCGGCGTCGGCGCGCGCGCGGTGGTGACGGCGCGCGGCGGGCGCTACGCGATCACGCGCTTCGACGTCGAAGGCGGCGGGCCGCCGTCGCGGCGCGAGGGCTCGTTGCCCGACGGCGATCCGACCCAGGTGCTGGCGTCGCTGCTGGCGTCGTTCCGGCCGGTGCCGGCGCCGGCGCTGCCGCGCTTCTTCGGCGGCGCCGTCGGCTGGCTCGGCTACGACGTGGTGCGCGCGTTCGAGAAGATTCCGTCGCGCGCGCCCGACGAGCTCGAGCTGCCCGAGGCGTGCTTCGTCATCACCGACACGCTCGTCATCTTCGACAACCTGCGCCAGACGGTGAAGGTGGTGGCCAACGCGGTCGTCGACGGGGCGGAGGGCGGCCATTCGGTGGAGCGGGCGTATCGCGCCGCGTGCGCGCGCGTGGATGCGATCGTGGCGACGCTCGAAGGCCCGTCGCCGGCGCTGCATCCGCTCGATCCGGCCAAGGCGCGCGTCGAAGGCGCGCCGCTGCAGTCGAACACCACGAAGGATGCGTTCAAGGCCGCGGTCGCGCGCGCCAAGGAGTACATCCTCGCCGGCGACGTCTTCCAGGTCGTGCTCTCGCAGCGCTTCGAGGCGCCGCGCGCCGGCGCCGATCCGTTCGACGTCTATCGCGCGCTGCGCGTGGTGAATCCGTCGCCCTACATGTTCCAGCTCGACTTCGCCGACGCGCAGGTGACCGGCGCGTCGCCCGAGGTGCTGGTGCGCGTCGACGGCGAGCCGGGCGCGCCCAAGACCGTGACCGTGCGGCCCATCGCCGGGACGCGCGCGCGCGGCGCCACACCCGACGAGGACGAGCGCCTGGCGGCCGAGCTGCGCGCGGATCCCAAGGAGCGCGCCGAGCACGTGATGCTGATCGATCTCGGGCGCAACGACGTCGGGCGCGTCTCGCGCATCGGGTCGGTGCGTGTCGACGAGAACATGATCACCGAGCGCTTCTCGCACGTCATGCACCTGACCTCGTCGGTGTCGGGCGTGGTCGCCGACGGCCACAGCGCGGTCGATGTGCTACGTGCCTGCTTTCCCGCGGGCACGCTGACCGGCGCGCCCAAGATCCGCGCCATGCAGATCATCGAGGAGCTGGAGCCGGCGCGGCGCGGCGTCTACGGCGGCGCCGTCGGCTACGTCAGCTTCACCGGCAACCTCGACATGGCCATCGCCATCCGCACGCTCGTGACCAAGGGCGAGCACGTCTACCTGCAGGCGGGCGCCGGCATCGTCGCCGATTCGGATCCCGACGCCGAGTACGAAGAGACGGTGAACAAGGCGCGCGCGGTGGTGCGCGCGCTGGCGATGGCGCGTCCGGAGCGCGGCGGATGAGCTACACGCTGCGTCCCATCACCGACGCCGACTTCGACTTCCTGTTCGCGCTGCACGAGGTCGCGCTCGGCGAGCACGTGCGCGCGATCTGGGGCTGGGATCCGGCGTTCCAGCTCGACTTCTTCCGCAAGCAGTTCCGGCGCGTACCGGCGTCCGTCGTCATCGTCGACGGCGTGGACAGCGGCATGGTGTGCATCGAGCACCTCGCCGACCGTGTCTACTTGAACGGCATCGAGCTGCACCCGCGCGTGCAGCGACGGGGCATCGGCGCGGCGCTCGTGCGCGGCGTGATCGAGGCGGCGGCGGCGCGCGGCCTGCCGGCGACGCTGCGGGTCTTCAAGATCAACGTCGGCGCGCGGCGGCTCTATCAGCGTCTCGGATTTGCCATCGTCGGTGAGAACGAAACGCATTACGATATGCGGTGCGGGTGATGTTGCTCCTCATCGACAACTACGATTCGTTCACCTACAACCTCGCGCAGTACCTGGGCGAGCTCGGCGCCGAGGTGCGCGTCGAGCGCAACGACGCGCTCACGGTCGACGAGGTCGCGGCGCTCCGGCCCGAGCGGATCGTGATCTCGCCGGGGCCGTGCACGCCGAACGAAGCGGGGATCTCGCTCGAGCTCCTCGGCAAGCTCGCGGGCAAGATGCCGATCCTCGGCGTCTGCCTCGGGCACCAGGCGATCGGACAGGCGTTCGGCGGCAAGGTGGTGCGCGCGCCGCGCGTGATGCACGGCAAGACGTCCCCGATCGAGCACGACGGCCGCGGGCTGTTCGCGGGGATTCCGTCGCCGATGCAGGCGACGCGCTATCACTCGCTGGTCGTCGAGCCGGCGTCGTTTCCGGCGGCGCTCGAGGTCACGGCGCGCACCGCCGAGGGCGAGATCATGGCGCTGCGCCATCGCGCGCTGCCGGTGTGGGGCGTGCAGTTCCACCCCGAGTCGATCCTCACCGTCGACGGCAAGCAGCTGTTGCGGAATTTCCTCGAGATGAGCTGATGGACCTCGCCGTCGCCATCGCGCGCGCCTGTGCGCGCCAGGATCTCGGCGCCGACGAGATGGCGGCGACGGTGGGGCGCATCATGGACGGCGAGGCGTCGCCGGCGCAGATCGGCGCGCTCCTGGTCGCGTTGCGCATGAAGGGCGAGACCATCGACGAGGTCGTGGGCGCGGCCACGGCGATGCGCGCGCGGGCGACGAAGCTGCGCGTGCCGGCCGGCGTCGTCGTCGACACCTGCGGCACCGGCGGCGACGGGCGCGGCACCATCAACGTGTCGACGATCGCGGCGCTCGTGGTCGCCGCCGCCGGCGTGCGCGTGGCCAAGCACGGCAACCGCGCGCAGTCGTCGCGCTCGGGCTCGGCCGACGTGCTCGAGGCGCTCGGCGTCGACGTGAGCGCGCCGGTGGCGGTGGTCGAGCGCTGCCTCGAGGAGGTCGGGATCGGCTTTCTGTTCGCGCCGGCGTTTCACGGCGCGACCAAGCATGTCGCGCCGGCGCGCAAGGAGATCGGCGTGCGCACCATCTTCAACCTGCTCGGACCGCTGACCAACCCGGCGGGCGCGCGCCACCAGCTCATCGGCGTCTACGACGCCAACCTCGTCGAGCCGATGGCGCACGCGCTCGGGCGGCTCGGCTCGCAGCACGCGCTCGTGGTGCACGGCGACGGGCTCGACGAGTTCTCGCCCAACGGCGCCACCGACGTGGCCGAGCTGCGCGACGGCGAGGTCAAACGCTATCCGCTGCGGCCGCGCGACTTCGGCCTCGGCGACGAGGATCCGGCCGGGCTCGCCGGCGGCGAGGTGGCCGAGAACGCCGAGGCGGTGCGCGCCATCCTCGGCGGCGCGCGCGGCGCGGGACGCAGCGCGGTGGTGATGAGCGCGGCGGGCGCGCTCTACGCGGCCAACAAGAGCGGGCTGCGCGACGGCGCGCGCCTGGCGGAGCAGATCATCGACAGCGGCGCGGGGGCGGCCTTGCTCGACCGGCTCGTCGAGTGCTCGCGGAGGCGGCCGTGAGCGCCGGGGCCGGCATCCTCGACGAGATCGTGGCCGAGAAGCGGCGCGAGCACCTGCACCGCGATCTGACGCCGCTCGCAGAGCTGTGGCGCGAGGTGGCGGCGCTGCCGCCGGCGCGGCCGTTCGCCGACGCGATCAAGGTGCCGGGCACGCTGCGCGCGATCGCCGAGTTCAAGCGGCGCTCGCCGTCGGCCGGCGCGATCCGGCCCGGCGCCAATCCGGCGGACATCGCGCGTCGCTACGAGCGCGCGGGCGCCGCGGCTCTGTCGGTGCTCACCGACGCGCGCTTCTTCGACGGCTCGTCGGCCGACTTGCGCGCGGTGCACGCCGCCGTGGGGCTGCCGGCGTTGCGCAAGGACTTCCTGCTCGACGAGCGCGATCTCCTGCAGGCGCGGCTCGCCGGCGCCGATGCCGTCCTGCTCATCGTGCGCATCCTTCCGCCGGCGACGCTGGCGGCGCTCGTCGGCGTGGCGCGGCAGGCCGGCCTGGCGGCGCTCGTCGAGGCGCACGCCGACGGCGAGATCGAAGCGGCGCTCAAGGCGGGCGCTGAGATCATCGGCGTCAACCACCGCGATCTCGACACGCTGGCGATCGATTTGTCGCTGTCGGCGCGCGCGCGCGCGTTGGCGCCGAACGCGATCCTCGTCGGCGAGAGCGGCATCCAGACGCGCGACCACGTGGCCGAGATGCGCGCCCACGGCGTCGACGCGATCCTCGTCGGCGAGTCGCTGTTGCGCGCGGCCGATCCGGGCGCGGCCCTCGAGGAGTTGGTGTCGTGAAGGTCTTCGTCAAGATCTGCGGCATCACCACGCTCGACGACGCGCTCGCCTGCGTCGACGCCGGCGCCGACGCGCTCGGCTTCAACTTCTGGCCGCAGTCCAAGCGCCGCATCGCCGTCACCGACGCGGCGAAGATCGCCAAGCGCCTGCCGCCCGAGGTGCGCACCGTCGGCGTGTTCGTCAATCCGGCCGAGGCCGATGTCGATGGCGCGTTCGCCTCGGGCGCGATCGATCTGGCGCAGCTGCACGGCGACGAGGCGCCCGACTTCTGCAGCCGCTTCGCCGGGCGCTACATCAAGGCGGTGCGCCTGCGCGACGCCGCGTCGCTGAAGATGCTCGAGCAGTACCGCTGCGACCTCGTGCTCGTCGACGCCGACACGCCCGGCTATGGCGGCTCGGGGCAGCGCGCCGACGTCGCGCTCGCCAAGGAAGCGGCGGCGGGGCGGCGCGTGATCCTCGCCGGCGGGTTGACGCCCGAGAACGTGGCCGAGGCGATCGCGGCGGTGCGGCCTTACGGCGTCGATGTCGCCGGCGGCGTCGAGCGCGAGCCGGGCGTGAAGGATTGGATCAAGGTGGCGGCGTTCGTCCAGGAAGCGAAGAGAGAGACATGAGCGAGGCAGGCCAGACGGGACCAGGGCACTTCGGACCTTTCGGGGGGCGCTTCGTCGCCGAGACGCTGATTCCGGCGCTCGACGAGCTCGACGCCGCCTGGCGCACCGCGCAGGCCGATGCCGGCTTCGTGCGCGAGCTCGAGACGCTGTTCGCCGAGTACGTCGGCCGTCCGTCGCTGCTCACGCTGGCGCCCGAGCTCGCGCGCGCGGTCCAGGCCGGCGGCGCGCACGGCAAGGAGCTGCGCCTCTACCTGAAGCGCGAGGACCTGAACCACACCGGCGCGCACAAGATCAACAACTGCGTCGGCCAGGCGCTCCTGGCGCGGCGCATGGGCAAGCGGCGCCTGATCGCCGAGACCGGCGCCGGCCAGCACGGCGTCGCCACGGCGACGGTGGCGGCCAAGTTCGGCTTCGACTGCGAGGTCTACATGGGCGCCGAGGACGTCGAGCGGCAGAAGCTCAACGTCTTCCGTATGCGCCTCCTCGGCGCCAAGGTGCACGCCGTCCAGTCGGGCACACGCACCTTGAAGGACGCGATGAACGAGGCGCTGCGCGACTGGGTCACCAACGTGCGCGACACGCACTACATCATCGGCAGCGTCGCCGGGCCGCATCCCTATCCGACGATGGTGCGCGATCTGCAGGCGATCATCGGCAAGGAGGCGCGCGCGCAGCTCCTCGAGCGCGAAGGGCGGCTGCCCGACGCGGCGGTGGCCTGCGTCGGCGGCGGCTCGAACGCGATGGGGCTGTTCCACGCCTTCGTCGGCGACGCCGGCGTGCAGCTGCACGGCGTCGAGGCGGCGGGGGAGGGCATCTCGACCGGGCGGCACGCGGCGACGCTGTCGGAGGGGCGCGTCGGCGTGCTGCACGGCTCGAAGTCGTTCGTGCTCACCGACGACGATGGGCAGATCCTGCCGGCGCACTCGATCTCGGCCGGGCTCGACTATCCCGGCGTCGGGCCCGAGCACGCGTGGCTCAAGCAGTCGGGGCGCGCGACCTATGCCTCGATCACCGACGAGGAGGCGCTCGCGGGCTTGCAGATGCTGGCGCGCACCGAAGGCATCTTGTGCGCGCTCGAGACGGCGCACGCGATCGCCTATCTGCCGCGCCTGGCACCGAAGCTGCCCGACGGCGCCGTGGTGGTGGTCGCGCTGTCGGGGCGCGGCGACAAGGACATGCCGACGGTGGCCAAGGCGTTGGGGGTGGACTCGTGAGCGAGCATCAGCGAGCGAACGTGAGCGTCCGGCCCGTAGGGCCAGCGGATCGATTGTTTGGCTCACGGCGCACTTCTGAGGTGCGCCCGTGAGCGAGCTGTCGAATCCGGCGCCGTCGAATCGGCTCGTCGCGCGCATGCAGGCGCTCGCTGCGGCGGGGCACAAGGCGCTCGTGCCCTACGTGACCGCGGGCGATCCGTCGCTGACCGAGACGCCGGCCATCCTCGCCGAGATGGCGCGCGCCGGCGCCGACGTGATCGAGCTCGGCGTGCCCTGGTCCGATCCCTCCGCCGACGGCGCGGTCATCCAGCACGCCATGGAGCGCGCACTGTCGACGGGGGGCGCGGCGCACGGCACCGTCGGCAAGACGCTCGAGGCGGTGCGCGCGTTCCGCAAGGAGTCGGACGTGCCGATCGTGCTGTTCGGCTACTACAACCCGATCCTGCAGCGCGGCCTGGGGCGGCTCGCCAACGAAGCGCGCGACGCCGGCGTCGACGGTGTGCTCGTCGTCGACCTGCCGCCCGAAGAGTCGGGCGAGCTCGACGACGCGCTCGTCGCGGCGGGCCTGTCGCGCGTGCCGCTGCTGGCGCCGACGACCTCGCCCGAGCGTGCCCGCGCCATCGTCGCGCGCGCCAGCGGCTTCGCCTACTACGTCGCGCTCACCGGCGTCACCGGCGCCGGCCACCTCGACATCGCCGACGTGGGCCGGCGCGCCGGAGCGCTGCGCCCGTCGCTCGGCTCGTTGCCGCTCGCCGTCGGCTTCGGCGTGCGCGATCCGGCGAGCGCGCGCGCCCTGGCTCCGCATTGCGACGCCGTCGTCGTCGGCAGCGCGCTGGTGCAGGCGATCGCCGAGGCGCCCGACGCCGCCGCGCGCCGCAAGGTCGCCTACGACCGCGTCCGCGCGCTCAAAGAAGCACTTCGATAAGCGCCCTCCGACGGAATGAGCCTGCTCGTCTCACGAGCCTGCGCGTCTCGGCTGTGACGCTAGCCGCGAACGCGCGTCCACTGCCGACGGCAATCTAGCGGAACGGCGCAGCGCCCGGCCGCGGTACGGCGCCTGCACTACGCGCCGCCATGCGTATGCGAATCCTTCTTCTGGTGGCCTTCCTCGCCTTCGGCTCGACGGCGAGCGCCATGCCCAGCCTGTTTCAGGACGGCAAGGCCGGCCCCTTCATGTTCAACTTTCAGATCGGCCCCGCGATCGGCGCGCGCAACGCGATCAACATGGGCGCCATCGTCCTCGACTTCGGCTTCGCCGTCGATCCCGGGCGCCACGCCTACATCTTGTTCCCGCTGCAGTTCCAGTTCGCCGACGTCAACGTCTCGATCTTCGGCACCGGAGCTGACTACACCGTCGGCTACGTGATGGTGCCCGTCGGCTTTCAGTACGACATCGCCATCCCCGGCGTGCCCGGTCTCTACCTCTCGCCGCGCATCGTCGGCGGCTACGTCGCCGCGACCGAGAGCTGCAACGGCTGCAACACCACCAACGCCGGCTTCATCGCGCCCGAGCTCACCGCCAAGCTGGTGCTCGGCAAGCGCTGGAACGTGGGGCTGGTGCCGTTCAGCCTGCCGATCTTCATCCACGTCGACAACGGCAACACGACGACGTCGATCGACTATCGGATCTTGTTCTTCGGCGGCGTCAACTTCTGAGCCAGCCGCTCGAGGTGCGCGCGCAGCTCGGGATCGGCCACGTCGTCGAGCGCGCGCACGAGCTCGGGCGGCAGCTCCTCGGGCTCCGCCGCCGCCGGCTCGTCGCGCTTTGGCGCCGTCGTCTCCCAGCCCGCGACCTCGTCGAGCGGACCGACGTTGCTGCGCAGATCGGCCACGCCTTCGCCGCCCGGCGTGCGTTGCAGCCGCTCGAGCAGCGTCGGCTTGAGCATGTGCAGGTGCTGCGACCACGCCGACGAATCGCAGCGCAGGTAGAGGATCGATCCGCGCAGCCGCTCGGCGCGCACGTGCTCGCCGATGCGCGGCCCGGCGGCGAGCGAAAACGCGCGCATCGCGCGATAGGAGCGCGCGTGCTCGTCGAGCTTGAGCCAGCGGAAGGTGCCGTCGACGATGGCGCTGGTCGGCCGCGGCTGCGTCGACGGGCGCGTCGCCTTCTGCCTGCGGCGCTTGATCTTCACGACGCCGCGATCCTAGCGCGTCCGGAGCGCGAGCGGGGTGGGCGTCTGATCGCGCTTGAGCCGATAGCGCTCCATCGCCGCGCCCCCGCCGACGAGCTTGACGGTGATCTCGTAATCGCCGGGCAGCAGGCGCAGGGTGGCGGCGCCGCCGGCGACGATGGCGCTGCACACGACATTCCTGCCCTTCCGGACGTCGATGCGCCCGGCGCCGAGCCCGCCCTTCGGCAAGAACGCCACCGCCTCGACGACGGCGCCGTCGAGCGGATCGCACGCCGTGTCCCTCGGGCCGAGCGCGACGATGCCCGGCTTCTTGCCGCCCATCACGAACACGACGCCGCGATCGAGCCGCCCCTTGACGTGCACCGGCACCTCGCCGGCGCCGGCCACCGCCACGGTGTAGTCGCCGTCGATGAGCCCGTCGACCACGTAGACGTCGCCCACGCGCGCGACCTTCTGGTCGGCGCCGGCGCCCTTGACGGTCACGTCGGCTTCGCGCGGCTTGCCGCTGCCGTCGCGCACGTCGATCTTGATCGAGCCGCGCACGAAGTCGGCGCGCGCGGCCGCGGGAAACGCCGCCAGTGACGCCAACCCGAGCGCGACGGCGCGCATGCGCGTCACGCCGAGCGGATGCGCCGGATCAGCTCGCGGATGCGACGCGAGCCGCCGCCATCGCGATAGATGAACTTCAGCCCCGTCGCGCTCGACGTGTGATAGGCCACCCGCCCGGTGATCGGCATCGGCGCCGCTCCGCCCGGAGGCAACAGCTCGAGCACGATCTCGGTCCCCATCGACGGCTTCGGGATCGCAGACTTGAGGAGCGCGCCGCCGACCGAGATCTCGGTCAGCTCGCCCTCGAGCTGCTCGGCCGAGCCCGGCAGGCGGAAGCGCACCGGCACCGCCACGGGGATGCGTGTGTGCTTGCGCTTGGGCGGCTTGAGCTCGCCCGCCAGCGCGGCCAGGATGAAGCGACGCTTGTCCTCCTCGTCGGCGGCGAACTCCACGGTCGCGCCCGCGCGCACGCGCAAGCGCGGCAGCGCCGGACGCCACGCGACGACCGTCCCGCGGATGAGCACCTTGTTGGGCAAGCCATCGCACACCAGCTCGACGATCACGTCTTCCGACGTGTCGAGGGGAGTGGTCGTGGCCACGAACAAGGCTCCGTGGGGCCGATCGGCCTGGTATGCCTCCATGAAGTCGTCACGACCCCGGAAGCGGGCCTTCAGGATCTGCATCGCGGTTAGCGACGATAACATATTCACTCGGCGGAGCAACATCGAGTAGGCTTGCCGCCGATGTCAGACGTCCTCGTCATCGTCCCGACCTACAACGAGCGCGACAATCTGCCACAGATCGTCGCCGCCGTTCACGAGCACCTGCCCGAGGCCGACCTCCTCGTCGTCGACGACAACTCGCCCGACGGCACCGGCGCCGTCGCCGACGGGATCGCCGCCAAAGACGCCAAGGTCCACGTGCTCCACCGCCCCGGCAAGCAAGGGCTCGGCACCGCCTACGTCGCCGGCTTCAAGTGGGCCCTCGGCAAGGACTACCAGTTCCTCTTCGAGATGGACTGCGACTTCTCGCACGACCCCAAGTACCTGCCGACCATGCTCGCCCGGGCCCGCGCCGGGGCCGACCTGGTGCTCGGCTCGCGGTACGTCGACGGCGGCGGCACCGTCAACTGGGGCCCGATGCGCAAGCTCATCTCGCGCGGCGGGTCACTCTACGCGAGAACCATCCTCGGCATCGGCGTGCGCGATCTGACCGGCGGCTTCAAGTGCTTCCGCCGCGCCACGCTCGAGGCGCTCGATCTCGACAGCGTGAGCGCGCAGGGCTACGGCTTCCAGATCGAGATGACCTACCGCGCGGTCAAGCACGGCTTCCGCGTCGAGGAGGTGCCCATCATCTTCGTCGATCGCCGCGTCGGCCAGTCCAAGATGTCGAAGAAGATCTTCGTCGAGGCGCTGACGCTGGTGTGGAAGCTGCGCCTGGCCGGCGCCGGCGGGGCAGCGCGGAGCCTGGCATGACGACGCCGCGCGCGCTCGTCTGGATCGACGGCGCTCCCGTCGACGCCGCCGAGGCGCGCGTGCCGGTGTTCGATCGCGGCTTTCTCTACGGCGACTCGGTCTACGAGGTCACGCGCGCGCTCCACGGCGTCGCCTTCGCGCTCGACGAGCACCTCGATCGCCTGGAGCGCTCGGCGCACGCCATCGAGATGCAGACGCCGTCGCGCGCGGCGATCGAGAAGGCGGTCCACGACACGCTCGCCGCCAGCGCCATCGACGACGCCTACGTGCGCATCGTGGTCACGCGCGGCGCCGGCGAGATCGCGCTCGATCCCGCCTGTGCCGACACGCCGCGGCTCATCGTCATCGTGCGCGCGCCCAAGCCGCCGCCGCCCGAGGCCTACCGCGACGGCGTCGAGGTCGCCATCGTCGGGCGCACGCGCTATGCGCCCGGTGTTCCAACGTCGACCGTGGACCCGCAGGTCAAGAGCGGCAACTACCTCGGCTCGGTCATGGCCGTCGCCGAGGCGCGCAAGCGCGGCGCCTACGAGGCGATCCTGTGTGACAACGTCGGCCGCATCACCGAGGGCAGCTCGTCGAACTTCTTCGTCGTGCGCGGGCGCCGCGTGTCGACGCCGCCGTTGTCGGTGGGCTTGCTCGAGGGCATCACGCGCCGAAAGGTCATGCAGCTCCTCGACGCGGAGAAGATCCCGTGGGCCGAGCAGGCGCTGTGGCCCATCGATCTGCAACAGGCCGAGGAAGCCTTCATCACGAGCTCGGTGCGCGGCGTGGTGCCGGTCGTGCGCGTCGACGGCCAGCCGCTCGGCGACGGCAAGCCCGGGCCGATCACCCGCCGCGTGATGTCGGCCTACGACGCCCTCGTGCGCGCGGCGACGACGAAGAAGTAGTGCGCGCCGCCGCGCGAACGATCGCGGTCCTGGTCGCCTCGCTCGTCGCCTACGTCGTCTGCTGGTCGCTCGTCGTCTGGACCTGGCATCCGCGCCGCGACCGCGACGCCGCCGCCCGGCCGGCCACGCTCGTGCGCGCGCCGTCGACGCCGGGCGAGGCGACGCTCCTGTTCGCCGGCGACACCGCCGAGATCGACTTCGCGCTGCCGACGGTGGAGGTGCTCGGCCTCCTGTATCCGTTCGGCTCGACGATCGACCTCGTGCGCGCCGCCGATCTCGCCGTCGCCAACCACGAGGCGCCCATCACCGACGGCGGAACACCCTCGCCGCTGTACAAGAAGTACGTCTACCGCGCGCCGCCCGCCTCGGCGCGCGCGCTGGCCGACGCCGGCTTCGACGTGCTCGCGCTCGCCAACAACCACTCGACCGACGCCGGCTTCGACGGGCTCGCCGACACCATCGCCATCGCCGGGCGCGCCGGCCTCGCCACCATCGGCGCCGGCCGCGACGCCGCCGACGCGCGCCGCGGCCTCATCGCCGACATCGGCGGCATCCGCGTGGGCCTGCTCGCCTATTGCGAGCGCCAGCTCCTGTTCGACGTCTACATCGATCTGTTCGCGCGCGCACACCGCGCCGGCGTCGCCATGCTCGCCGAGCCAGACCTCGCCCGCGACATCGCGCGGCTGCGCGCCGCCGGCGCCGAGCTCGTCGTCGTCAACCTCCACGCCGGCGACAACTACGCGCCGCCCACGCGCGCCGCCCGCCTGTGGGCCGAGCGCGCCATCGACGACGGCGCCGACCTGGTCATCGGCCATCACCCGCACGTGGCCCATCCGATCGCGCTCTACCGCGGCCACGCCATCGCGCTCAGCCTCGGCAACTACGCCTTCGGCACGCCCGGCCGCTTCTACCGCCGCTCCGATCCCGACATGCTCGACCTCGGCCTCCTGGCGCTCGCGCACGCGCGCCGCTGCCCCGGCGGCGGGGCGGCGTTCGATCGACTGGAGCTGGTGCCGCTCGCGGTGCACAATGAACGCGTGCGTTACCGCCCCGAGCCACTCGTCGACGCCGAGCTCACCGACGCGCTCGCCCGCCTGCGCGAGCGGTCGGCGCGCGCAGGCGCCGACGTGCGCGCGGTGAACGGCCGCGGCGTGGTCACGCTCGCCGGCTGCCCCGTGCGCGCGGAGCAACCATGATCCCGACGTGGTTCCTCTACCTCGCCGGCTTCTCGATGGTCGTCCTCGGCGTCCTGCAGCTTCTGCATCGGCCGCACAAGCCGAACGCCTCGATCGCCGAGCGCTTCATCAACCTCGGGACCTTCTGGTCGCTCTTGTGCATCAGCGTCGGCGTCGCGCTCCTGCTCATGGCGCTCGGCTACTGGCAGGGCCCGCTCGGCCTCTCCGCGCCCCCGCCGAAGAAGGTTCCGCGGTATCATTAGCCGTGCGCTCTCTTTCGACCCTCGCCGCCGCGGCCGCGCTGCTGGGCGCCGCCGGTTGCGTCGACACCAAGGCCTGCCACACCGCCACCGTGTGGAAGCCGTGCGCCGGCGAATCGGCCGAGGCCGGCGCCAGCGGCACGCCGCCCAGCATCACCGACCTCGAGCTGCCGACCTGCGCCTATCTCGACTCGCCGACGGTGAGCGGCACCCTGAAGGTCACCGATCCCGACGGCGACGCGCAGGTCGCCAAGGCCACCTTCGCGCAGGGCGTGCGCACCAACGAGTCCGAGGCCGAGCTCGACGACGCCGAGCGCAGCGGCAACGACTGGAGCGGACCGTTCGCCGTCGTCGTTGTCGGCTCGTCGGGCGGCATGTTGATGGAGGGGACCTACGACGCGCGCGTGAAGGTCACCGACCGCGCCGGCGGCCAGTCGGTGCCCTTCTGCAACTCGATCGCGCTCGTACGCTGAGCTAGTTGGTGGTGAGCCCGAACGGAATCTCGCCGGGGCTCGAGACCGCGCCGCCCGAGTCCGTCGCCGGGAAGAAGACGAGGTCGGGGTAGGAGACGCCGTCGATCTGGAGGTCGAACTGGACCGGTTCCAGGTCGACGCCGAAGTCGACGCCGTCGAGCCCGTCGGTGGCGAGGGTGTCGAACGTGATCTGCTCGCCGCCGCCGGCGACCGCCTCGGGCGGGTTGATGATGTCGCTCGCCTCGTCGGGGCAGGCGCCGCCGCAGCCCGGATCGAAGACCGTGAAGGTGCCCGGCGTATAGATGGTGCCGGTGAAGCGGCTGTACTGCCCGCTCACTTGCGAGTCGCCGGTCCAGACCGCGCGGTAGCTGCCGCCGAGGTTCGCGGTGATGCCGTAGCCGGCCTGCGTGCCCGGCGAGACGATGGTGCTCGCGCCCGGCTGGATGCGATAGGTCGGCGGTCCCACCGGTCCGCCACCACCGCCGCCGCCGCCGCCCCCGCCACCACCGCCGGGGTTGTCGTGTACGACCACGCAACCTCCCGAAAGCATTCCGACAAAAGCCAACAAATGTAGTGTTCGCATGCGACCTCCAGCGCGATAGTACGCGCGCCGGCGCGCGATGAAAAGGGGCCGGTGTAAGGCGTCGTCGGTCGGTCGTCGGTTCAGGCCGCGGCGCGCATCGCGCGGCCGCCGATCACGCGATCGTGGATCGCGCGCAGCGCCGCCAGCGACGAGGATTCGCGGCGCGCTTCGATGGCGCGGACCGCCTCGACGAGCGCGGCGTTGACCGGCGTGGGCACGCCGAGCGCCGCGCCGCGACGGACGAGCTCGCCGTTCAAGAAGTCGATCTCCGGCGGCCGGCCGCGCTCGAGCGCGTAGAGCATCGACGAGCGCAGCCGGCGGTACTTGAAGCCGACCGCGAGCAGCACCGAGTGCTTGTAGGCGAGCGACGGCGAGCCGAAGCTGAGCCCGCGCTCGACGTCGCTGATGGCGATCTTGTCGATGTCGAGCGTGCCGCCGACGGGCTGCACCTTGACGCCCGACGCCGCGGCGACGGCGGCGACCTCGGCGAACACCTCGAGCGCGATGCGGCGGATCGGCCGATGCGACAGCAGCTTGCCGAGCGGCACGCCGCCGATGGCGCCGAGCGTGGTGGTCACGCAGTTGATGGCCAGCTTCGACCAGCGCACGCCGGCGAGATCGTCGACCACGACCGACGGTGACGCGGCTTCGGTGAGCGTGGCGATGGCGTGCGCGTCGGGCGACGCCGCCGTCGGGCGCCCGAAGGTGAGCACGCCCTTGGACGTGCGCTTGTAGTGGCCGGGGGCGATCATGCTCGCGCCCCAGCCGACGACGCAGCCGATGACGCGCTCGCCGACGACGGCGCGCGCGCGATCCTCGGGCAGCCCGTTCTGGCAGGTCACCACCGCGGCGCCGTCGGCGAGGCGGGGCAGGGCGTCGCCGAGCGCGGCCTCGAGCGTGGTCGACTGCGTGGCGACGAACGCGAGGTCGAACGCGGACGTCGCCTCCGACGCGTGCAGCAAGGGGGCGTTGCCGAGCGGCACCACCGTCTCGCTGCCGTCGAGCTCGCGCACGCGATAGCCGTGCGTGCCGAGCGCCTCGGCGATCTTGGCGTTGCCGACGACGGGCGTGACGTCGGCGCCGGCGCGCGTGAGCGTGGCCGCCAGGACGCCGCCAATTCCGCCGCAACCGATGACTGCGATGCGCATGGCCGGCAGCCTAGCAAATGTGGTAAGAGCGCGCACTATGCAGAGGCGGTGGATCTTGGTGGCGGCGTTGCTGGTCGGATGGTCGGGCTGCAGCCCCGTGGGGGGCCCGATCAACCACGGCACCGGCGGCAACGCCGGATCGGCCGGCAGCGGCGGCGGTGGCGACGGCTCGCCCGATCTCTCCGTCGACGACAGCGGCGACGGTGGCACCGCCTACAACGCCGACTTCGCGGTCAACTCGATGTGCGTGCCGCCGCAGATGGCCACGCAGTGCGACAAGCCGATCCCGTCGAACGCCGGCTGCCAGGCCAGCGAAGACTGCGGCGCCAACGGCATGGGCAACGGCCTCGACGACAACTGCAACGGCACCGTCGACGAAGGCTGCGTCTGCCGCCCCGGCGACGTCGAGAAATGCTTCATCGGCCCGCCCGGGCGCCGCGGCGTCGGCGGCTGCACCGACGGCAGCGCCACCTGCGCCGGCAACGAGTTCGGCTCGTGGGGTCCGTGCATCGGGTCGATCGGCCCGCAGAACGAGAGCTGCGACAAGCTCGACAACGACTGCAACGGCTGTGCGGACGACGGGCTCTGCTGCAACGCCGCCATCGACTGCCCGGCGCCGGGCGATCCGCGCATCGCGCCCAAGCCGCCGTACACCGACGTGCCGCTCAAGGGCGAGCTCTTCTTCCCCGGCGCGGCGACGTCGTGGAGTTGGACCGTCGTCGGCGGCCCCTGCGATCAGCTCTTCTACTCGACGACGATGGGGCACAACCAGAGCTTCACGCTCACCGGCGCGAACACCAAGGACGCGGTCGCGCACTTCACGCTGTCGGGCGACTACACGGTCACGCTCACCGTCGTCGGCGCCGACGGGCAGACCTACTCGTGCACGTGGGTGCAGCACATCATCGGCCCCGGCGTGCGCTTCGAGCTCTGCTGGGACCACTCCGATTCGGAAGACGACATCGATCTGCACGTGCACAAGCCGGGCACCACGACCGCCTGGTTCTCGACGACGGGCAGCTCGAGCAACAACAACCCCGACGACTGCTTCTATTACAACTGCAAGGCGAGCGAGTATCCGACGCCGGGCACCGGCGATCCGATCCCCGACTGGGGCTATGCGAACTCGGCGATCGCGCAGTGCATCGGCTCGCCCGAAGGCGCCGACTGGATGAACAACCTCGGCGCCTGCCACAATCCGCGCCTCGACATCGACAACGTCGGTGGCTCGCCCGGCACACCCGAGAACATCAACATCGACGACCCGAAGAACGGCGACAGCTTCCGCGCCGCGGTCCACTACTACTCGAGCTCGTCGACGACCGACGAGCATCCGATGGTCAACATCTACTGCGGCGGCACGCTCAAGGCCACCTTCGGCAAGGCGCCGAACACGCTCACCGGCTTCAACAACGGGCTGGCGTACGGCAAGGGCCTTCTGTGGCGCGTCGCCGACGTGGCCGCGATCGTCGACAGCACGGGCAACACCACCGACTGCACGGTCACGGCGATCCATCCGCCCGGCACGTCGAGCGGCTACTACACGACCAACAACAACATGAGCTACTGAGGCGCGCGCGCTACTGCGCGGCGGCGCGCTGGCGGGCGACGATGGCGGCGACGAGGTCGGCCTGGCCGTCGGCGTGGTACGAGCTGCGCACCAGCGGCCCCGACTCGACGTGGGTGATGCCGAAGGCGAGCGCCTCGTCCTTGAGCTGCGCGAACTCCGCCGGCGTCACGTAGCGCTGAAGCGGCAGGTGGTTCAGCGACGGGCGCAGGTACTGCCCGAGCGTCACGATGTGGACGCCGAGCCCGGCGAGCTCGCGCAGCACCTCGCGCACCTCGTCGAGCTCCTCGCCGAGGCCGAGCATGAGGCCGGTCTTGACGATCGCTCCCTGTTTGCGTGCGTGCTCGAGCACGCGATAGCTGCGATCGTAGCGCGCCTGAACGCGCACCTGCCGCGACAGGCGCGGCACCGTCTCGAGGTTGTGCGCGAACACGTCGGGCCGCGCCGCGAGCACGGTGTCGACGTCGTCAGTGTTGCCCTTGAAGTCGCCGACGAGGACCTCGAGCGTCATCTCCGGGCAGCCCGCCTTGACCTGGCGGATCGTCTCCGCCCAGTGTGCGGCGCCGCCGTCGGGCATGTCGTCGCGGTCGACCGAGGTGATGACGGTGTGCTTGAGCCCGAGCTTCGACAGCGCCACGGCCACGCGGCGCGGCTCGTCGGGATCGGCCGGCAGCGGGCGTCCGTTGGGCACGTCGCAGAACTGGCAGCTGCGCGTGCAGATGTTGCCGAGGATCATGATGGTGATCGCGCGGCGATCCCAGCACTCGCCGATGTTCGGGCACGACGCCGACTCGCACACCGTGTGCAGCTCGAGCCCGTGCACGAGATCGCGCACGTCGAAGTAGTTCTCGCCCGACGGAATGCGCACCTTGATCCAGTCGGGATGGCGCCGCCCGCGCGGGGGCAGCGGCGTCTCGTCGGTCACGACCGGTAGCTTCTTGAACGTCCTCACGACTGCACGATCCTTCTTTGGGCCTTCTGGCTACAGCAGCATCCCCATCGGCTTCTCGATCAGCTTCTTGACCTCGGCGAGCAGCTTGGCGCCGAGCACGCCGTCGACGACGCGATGATCGCACGACAAGGTCAGCGTCATGCGCCGCCGGATCTCGATGGCGTCGTGCCCGTCCTTCTGGACGACCACCGCGCGCTTCTCGGTCGTGCCGACCGCCAGGATCACCGACTCCGGCGGATTGATGATGGCCACGAACTCGCGGATGCCGAACATGCCGAGATTCGACACCGTCGCCGAGCCGCCGGCGAACTCTTCGGGCTTGAGCTTCTTGGCGCGCGCCCGCTCGGCGAGCGATCGCGTCTCGCGCGCGAGCGCGCCGATCGACTTGCGGTCGGCGTCCTTCACCACCGGCGTGATGAGCCCGTTGTCGGGGAGCGACACCGCCATGCCCACGTGCACGCCGCCGTGCTTGACGATCCCGTCGGCCGTCCACGACACGTTGGCGTCGGGCACGCGCACGAGCGCCATCGCCAGCGCCTTGACCACGAGGTCGTTGACGCTGACCTTGGTGTCGCCGGCGTCGTTGAGCTGCTCGCGCAGCTCGGTGAGCTTCTCGGCGTCGCACTCGACGGTGAGGTAGATGTGCGGGATCTCGCGCTTGGCCTCGACGAGCCGGCGCGCGATCGTCTTGCGCATCTGCGACGCCGGGACCAGCTGATCCTCGCGCGGCGCGTACGTCTCCGTCGGTGCGTAGGCCTCGACCGCCGGCCCGCGCGCCGCCGCCTCCTCGATGTCGCGCTGGACGATGCGCCCGCGCGGCCCGGTGCCGCTGATGCTGCGCAGGTCCACGCCCTTTTCGAGCGCGAGCTTGCGCGCGAACGGCGACGCCAGCACGCGCCCATGCCCGTTCGTCGGCTGCACCTCGGGTTTGGGCGCTTCTCTTCTCTCCTCGACCCTTGCCACGGGCTTCGGCGCTTCGGGCTTCGGCGCTTCGGCCTTCGCTTCGGGTTTCGGCGCCTCGGGTTTCGGCGCCTCGGCCTTCGCGCTCTTCAGCTCCTGCATCGCCGACGCCGGATCCTCGCCGGCCTCGCCGAGCACCGCGACCGGATCGCCGAGCTTGACCGTGTCCCCCTCCTTGACGAGGAGCTTGAGCAGCACCCCCTCGTCCTCGAGCGGGAACTCCATGTTCGCCTTGTCGGTCTCGACCTCGGCGATGATGTCGCCCGGCGCGATCTTGTCGCCTTCCTTCTTGGTCCACTTCGCGAGCGTCCCCTCTTCCATCGTCGGGGACAGCTTGGGCATGGTGATGATCGAAGCCATGGGGTCTTACTCCTGAAGGTACATCGCGCGCTTGACTGCCGCCACGATGCGCGGAACGTCGGGCGTCACCATCGCTTCCAGATTCGGCGCATACGGCATCGGGATTTCGAACCGATGCAGCCGTTCCACTGGCGCGTCGAGCTCGTCGAAGCAGGCGCGTTGCACGCGCGAGACGATCTCGGCGCCCACGTTGGAGAACCCGTGGCCCTCCTCGACGACGACGCAGCGATGCGTCTTGTTCACCGACTCGAAGAGGAGCGCCTCGTCGAGCGGCTTGATCGTCCGCGGATCGACGACCTCGACGTCGATGTTCTCCTTGGCCAGCGCGTCGGCCGCCTCGAGCACGGTCGTCACCATCTTCGACCACGCCACGATCGTGCAGTCCTTGCCCTGGCGCTTGATGTCTCCCTTGCCGAGCGGGACCAGATGGTCGCCCTCGGGCACCTCGCCCTGCGACGAGTAGAGCCGCTCGCCCTCGATGAAGATCACCGGGTCGTCGTCGCGGATGGCGGTCTTCAGAAGCCCCTTGGCGTCCGCCGGCGTCGACGGCATCACCACCTTCAGGCCGGGCACGTTCGCGTACATGTACTCGAGGCACTGCGAGTGCTGCGCGCCGAGCTGACCGGCCGCGCCGCCCGGCCCGCGGAACACCACCGGCATCTTGAACTGCCCGCCCGACATGAGGCGGATCTTGGCCGCGTTGTTCACGATCTGATCGATGGCGACGAGCGAGAAGTTCCACGTCATGAGCTCGATGATCGGCCGCAGCCCGGTCATGGCCGCACCGATGCCGACGCCGACGAAGCCGCACTCGGCGATCGGCGTGTCGATGACGCGCTTCTCGCCGAACTTCTGCAGCATCCCCTGCGACACCTTGTAGGCGCCCTGGTAATGCCCGACCTCCTCGCCCATCAAGAAGATCGCTTCATCGCGCTCCATCTCTTCGCTCATGGCTTGGTTGAGCGCTTCGCGGTAGCTCAAACGCATCGCTTCTATCCAACCTTTCGGTGCGAAGTGGGCATCTTCTTCTTGGCGCTGCGCGCCAGTGGCATCGCCTGGTCGAGCGCTTCGCGATAAGACAAACGCATTACATTTTCCTCGGGTCGGTATCGGGATTCGCATACACGAAATCCCAGACCGTGTTCGGGTCAGCCTCGGGAGATTGGTCGGCGAAGCGCACCGCCTCCTGCACTTCGGCTTTGATGGCGGCTTCCAGAGAAACGATTTCGTCCTCTTTGACGCCGTAGTCCTTCAAGAGGCGCTCGCGCGCCAGCGGCACCGCGTCGCGCTTCTTCCACTCCTCGATCTCGTCCTTGGTGCGGTAGTTGCCCGGATCGGACATCGAGTGGCCGCGGAAGCGATAGGTCACCACCTCGACCAGCGTCGGCGTCTTGTCCTTGCGCGCGCGCGCCACCGCCTCGCCGATGCGCTCCTTGACGCGCAAGACGTCGTCGCCGTCGAAGCGATCGCGCGCCACCGCGTAGCCCGACGCGCGCTCGGTCACGTCCGGCACCGCCAGCGTGCGGTAGAGCGGGGTGCCCATCGAGTACTGGTTGTTCTCGCAGATGAACACGATCGGCAGCTTCCACAGCCCGGCGAGCGAGATGCCCTCGTGGAATGCGCCCTGCGGCACGCTTCCGTCGCCGAAGAAGCACAACGTGACGTCGTCGTCGCCGCGATACTTCGACGCGAACGCCACGCCCGCGGCGAGCGGCACGTGGCCGCCGACGATGCCGTAGCCGCCGAGCATGCGGTGCTTGGCGTCGAACAGGTGCATCGAGCCGCCCATGCCCTTCGACGCGCCGGTCGACTTGCCGAACAGCTCCGCCAGGCACTCCTTGGGGGTGCCGCCCTTGGCGAGGTAGTGGCCGTGCTCGCGGTAGGTGCCGACGACATAGTCCGTCGGGCGCAGCGACGCGATGGCGCCGACGCACACGCCCTCCTGGCCGATGCCGAGGTGCAAAAAGCCGCCGATCTTGCCCTGCGCGTAGGCCTTGGCGGCCGCTTCTTCCACGCGACGGATCGTCAGCATCTGCCGATAGAGCTCGGTCAGAAGCTGGCGCTCCGATGCGTAGGCCTTCTCGTCTCTCTGTCGGTTCACGGCGCGCAATATAGCGGCGAAGGCGGTCGGAAGCCAGGGTTGCGGCCCTTCCGCTCGTCGACGATATCGCGCTGCGTCAGGCGGGAATTCTGCGGCTTAGCGGGCGCCGGTCGGGACGAGCGGGATCTCTCCGACCACGCGCGGCCGCGGATCGGTCGAGAACGAGATGCCACCGACGATGAGCGAGGCGGCGTTGATGTTGCGCATGTCCATGCCGGGATCGCGGAAGTCGACGTACACCGCGTGACCAGCGCCCGGCGGCAGGTTGTAGGGCTCGTGCGTCGTGAAGGTGCCGATGGCGCGGCGCAGGACGCGCCCGTCGGGCAGCCGCAGCGCGAAGCCGTCGCGGTCGACCATCATGAACGCCTGCGACAGGTTCTGCACCCAGAGCTTGACCTTGAAGATCTTCTCCTGGACCCAGGCGTCCTGGAAGTTCACCTGCGTCCCCGACTGCAGCGTCGCGTTCTGCCCGGCGAAGCCGATCTTGTCCGGGATGTTCGGTCCGCAGCCGAAGGCCGCGGCAAAGAGCGTTCCGGCACAGGCCGCGATCAGCATTCCCCGCTTGGCGTTCAACATAAGCTTGTCCTCCCTCGATGGGTGTAATCGAGACGAGAATGCCCGAAGAACATTCAGAAAGAAAGTGTGAGACGGGCCGTCTCAGCGACGGGAAACGAGGACGCGAGGTTGGCGCGCGTGCAGTGAGCCTGCGCGTCTCAGCCCGCGGCGCGCTCGAACGCGGCGCGCGCCTCGACGGCGAGCGCGTCGCCCTGCGAGCCGCCGCGCAGCATGCGCGCGTCGTTGACGTCGATGCTGCGCGTGACGTACTCGGTCGCGCGTCCCGCCACCGTCGGAAGGTGGCGCGCGATTCCGAGCGACGTCGGGTAGACGAGCGCGCGCTGGCCGCGCTCGAGGCCGCGCACGATCTTCTTGGCGAGCGTGTCGACGTTGCCGCGCGGCATGCGCCCGAGGAACTGATCGGCGCCGGGCACCGCGCCCATCTCGGCGAGCATGCCGGTGTCGACGGGGCCCGGCTGCACGTTGAACACGTGCACGCCGGCGCCGCGCAGCTCCATGCGCATCGCCTCCGTCGACAGCGACAGCGCCGCCTTCGACGAGCAGTAGTGCCCCGCCAGCGGCATCGGCGCGAACGCGCCGATCGACGCCACGTTCACCACCGCGCCGAACTGGCGCTCGCGCATCGCCGGTACCAGCGCGCGAATGAGCGCCAGCGCCGACCAGTAGTTGGTCTCGAACAGCTCGCGCGCCATGTCGTCGTCGCCGATCACGTGCTGCGCGCCGCCGATGCCGACGCCGGCGTTGTTGACGAGGATGTCGACGCGCCCGAGCGCCTCGTGCGCGCGCTCGCCGAGGAGCTGCGCCTCGCCGCGCTTCGACAGATCGGCCGTCAGCACCACCGGCCGCTTGGCGCCCTCCTTTTCGATCTCGTCGGCGAGCGTGTCGAGCGCCTGCTTGCGCCGCGCCGAGATCGCCAGGACGACGCCCTGTTTGCCGAGCGCCTTGGCGAGCGCGCGGCCGATTCCACTCGAGGCGCCGGTGACGAGCGCCGTCTTGCCGAAGAGCTGCATCTTCATGGTCGTTCCCCCGCGTTCGTTAATCGTTGGACGCCGCTTCGCCGTCGCTCTCGACGTACAGCGAGCAGTTGCTGATCTCGATGACGCCCGGGATGCTCCAGCACTTGCCCTGCGGCGCGCCGTCGACGGTGACGTGGACCCCGCCGAAGTAGCGCGTCGCGCGCACCGACAGATCGACCGCCTCGGTGTTGGTGTTGCCGAGCTGGTAGAGCGAGCCGTCGTCGAGGATCATCGCCGCGCGATACTGCAGCGACGTGTGCACCGTCGCGGTGAGCGCGTTGGGATCGCGATCTTCCATCGTCGCCGGCACCGGCGTGGTGATGCGCAGCTCCTGCTCGCGCAGGTTCACGCCCTCGGGCACGGCTTCGGTCGGCGCCAGGTTCTGATCGGCGAGCTTGAAGGTCAGCTCGGCCATCTGGCACTTGTCCGCCGTCGTCCTGAATAGCACCGAGGCGTCGGTCACCTGCATCGTGAGCAGCGTGCCCAGCGGATCGATGGTGCCCATGCGGTACATGGTCACCTCCGACGTCGACTGCGCGCCTTTGGCCTGCACGATGGCGGGCTGATCGAGCGGCGCGAGGCCGGTCTCGTTGGGACGGGTGCAGCCAGTGGCGGCGGCGCCCGCAACGAGCAGCGCCGACAACATGATCTTCGAACGTTTCATCACGCAACCTCCGAGTAAGCGAACTGAGTGAGCGGCGGCGCGCCACGGGAGGAGAGCCCGTTGACGGCCTGCCAGAAGAGTTTCTCGACGGGATTCACGGAGACCCACTTGCGGTCGAACAGGTGCTGCATGTTGGCGCGCCCGTTCTCGGCGAAGCAGCGCGCCTCGAGCTGACGCAGCTCGCGCACCGTCTCGCGCTCGGTCGTGGCGTCGGGCGCGTAGCGCCTGGCGATGGCGTGGCAGTACTTGAGGTGGCGCTCTTCGTCCTTCGCGATCTCGGCGATGGCGTCGGCCGTCGCCGGATCGACGTCGCGGAAGACGTGCTCGAAGAGCGCGAACTGCGTGAGCGCGCGCTCCTCGATCACCTGCAGCATCAAGTACGCCTGCATGATGTCGCGGCGGTCGCGGATCGGCTGGGAGAAGAAGCCGCCGACGGCGCGATCGAGACGATCGATGAGCTTGAGCTCGTTCGGCACCGGCCCGGGATCGATGCCGGTGCGCTCGCGCGCCGCGAGAAACATCTGCTCGTGGCGGAGCTCGTCGTCGCGGTGCTTGGTGATCATCTTCTCCAGCGCCGGGTCGTCGACGTACGCGAGGATGTGCTCGAAGAAGCCGTTCTCTCCGTTGCCCTCGGCGTCGGCGCACTGGTTGAGGAGGTGCGCGCGACCCTCTTCCGAGGTGATCACCCGGTCGATGAAGCGCAGGCTCAGTCTCTCGCGCAGGTTCATGTCCTCATCTCCACTGACCATGTGACCAAAATCGTATTCTGGTCATCGCTGGTCAAAAAAAAGGGCTAGGCCCTTGGCGGCTCGACCTTGGTCGACGGCGCAGCCGTCTCCGACTGGCCCGCCGCCGTCTCGCGATTCGCCGTCGCGGCGCGGATCCCGTTCATCAACAGATCGAACGCCGCGACCAGGCGCTTGCGCAGCCGCTCGGCCTTGTTGGCGCCGCGGTTGTGGAACACCTGGGTGGCGATCGCCATGTCCTCGAGGAGCATCGACAGCTCGTCGACGTCGAGATCGGCGCGGAACAGCCCCTGGCGGATGCCGAGCCGGATGATCTCGGCGCAGTTGGTCCGCCCGAGCGCGCGCAGCTCGTCGAGCCGCTCGGCCCACTCGGGGAGCAGGATCTGATGATTGCCGAAGATGAGGTCGCGGACGAGCGGCCTCTCCTCTAGATACTGAATGCCGGCCATCGTGGTCTCCGCCAGCATCACGTCGGCCTGCTTGCGCGGATCGATGAGCTTGGCGATCTCCGCCGTGTAGGCGCGAACCTCGCGGTGGATGGCCTGGTAGAACAGATCCTCTTTGGTCTCGGCCGCGAGGTAGACCGTGCCCTTGGCGACGCCGGCGTCCTTGGCGATCTGATCGACCGACGTCTTCTTGAACCCGAAGCGGGCAAAGAGGCGCGTCGCCGCGCTGAGGATGCACTCTTTCTTTTCCCGTTCCACGTTCGTTCGCCTTGGTGACCAGAATCTAAATCCGGTCAGTGACGAAGTCAACCCTGTTTTTTCGTTGGCACGCGATGCGCAACTTCCTCCGTCGGAGGTTCTTGTGGTCGAGCAAGGGAAAAACGAAGCCTCCCATGGGCTTGCCATGGGTCGAATCGCGGAGCTACGGCGGCTCGAAGCGGCCGAGCGCGGGCTGGCGCGGGCGATCCTCGAGTTCGGGCGCGCCTCTGGGCGTGACGGGAACCTCTTTCGCGCGGTCGAGCGGCACCGGCGCATCTCCGAGATGCTCGCCGCGAGGGTGACGGCGCTGGGCGGCCAGATCGACGTCGATCCGGACGATCAATGGATCGTGGGGCCGACCGATCGCATCGAGACCATCTTGTACGCCGAGCATTCGGCGCAGCGCACCTACCACGATCATTTGTTGGACCTCGATCCGGAGACGCTCCGCCTGGTGCGCGAGCGCATCTTGCCGGCGCACGAGGACACGCTCGAGCTCCTCGAGCAACAGGGCTGATGATGACACGAGACGAACGATTCCAGGCGGTGGCGGCGTTGGAAGAGCTGGTGGCGGCGGCCTGCACGGCGACGGCGCAATGGGTTCCCGGCGCGGAGGCGGATCTGCACACGCTGGCCGCGGCGCATCTGCAAACGGCGACGGCGCTCGGCGTACGGCCGCGGCGCTGGCTGAAGCTGCACGCCAGCTTGCGCGCGACGCTGGCGGCGGCGATGGGCACCGAGCTCGGCGCGCTCGTGTGGCTGCGGCGGCAGGAGCAGCGGCTCATCGACGGCTACATGGCGCTCGAGGGATCGACGGCGCTGACGGCGGCGGAGCGCGAGCGGCTGCGGCGCGAGCTGGTGCCGGCGGCGTTCGCCCGCTTCGGGCGCGTCGATCAGTGGATCATGCTGCGCGAGGAGCAGGGCGTGTTCGCGTAGCCGGGTCGATGGCGTTCTCGCCGGATGCAGGCTCGACGCGGAGCGCCTCGAACGGCGCGAAGCCGAGGGCGACGGCGAGGGCGTCGAGCTCGCTCGAGCGCTCCGTCGCGGCGGCGAGCAGATCCCACAAGATCTCCTGCGCGCGCGGCGAGACCGGATCGATCCCGAGCTTGCCGCCGAGGCCGAGCAGCTCGCGCGCCTCGCGGATGCGCTCGGGCGTCGGGCGCGTGCGCAGCAGCGCGAGCAGATCGCACAGCATCTCGGCGAACGCGCGCTGCGCCTCGGAGCGGTGCAGGATGAGCCCGCGCTCGCGCGCGTCCTCGGCCATCTTGATGGCGCGGCGATAGCGCGCCGGATCGCGGGACCGTCGCTGGCGCGCGATCTCGGTCTCGAAGCGCGCGCCGAGCACCGACTCGGCGGCCTGCTTGAGCGGCTCGGGGATGGGCAGGCCGGCCTGACCGAGGAGGTGCATCGTGTGGCGGTGGTTGTCGTAGAGGCGCGCGTACTCTTCCGAGACGCCCTTCAAGAGATCGCCGTAGACCTCGCCGAGCACGCGGTGGCGCTCCTCGAGGAGCAGATCGCGCATCGTGTACTCGGCGGGGCCGAAGCCGCGCTCGATGGCGCGCACCAGGCGCGCGATCGATTGTCCCGGCCACTGGCGCCAGACCGCCTCGAACGCGTCCTTGCCGGCGGCGGCGGCGGGGTTGACCGCGCAGCAGACGTCGGCGGCGCCGATGTGGAGGACCGCGTAGCACAGCTCGTTCGATTCGCCCGTCGGCAGCCAGGCGAGGTGGATGCGTCCGGTGACCAGGCCGAAGCGCGCGTCGCCGGCGCGGCGCTCGCCGAGGCGCTTGACGCGATAGTCGCCGTACACGAGCTCGCGCGGGCGCGGCACGAAGAGCGAGAGGATCGCCTCCTGCGCGGCGAGCCGCTCGTGCGCCACGCGGCTTGGCGCCACCAGGCGGCGGTAGACGTCGGCGCCGTCGGCGTAGTCGCGCAGGTTCGAGCGCGCTTCGGCGAGCCGGGCGAGGAACAGCGGCTCGAGATCCTCGCCGGAGAGCAGCGCGTGCAGCTCGAGCGCGCGGTTGGCGTAGCGCAGGACCTGCGTCGGCTCGAGGCCCGAGAGCTCGTCGAAGAACCAACCGCAGCTCGTGTACATGAGCTGGCAGTAGCGCTGGAGCTCGAAGAGGCGCAGCGCGCGCAGCCGCTCGCTGGCGTCGAGCGGGCGGGCGCGCTCGGTCTCGAGGAAGCGGTCGCGGGCCACGCCGGCATCGCCGTCGCCGAGCACAGCGACGTAGCGATCGCGCGCGCCCCACGGATCGCGCACCAGCGACGCGGCTTGCGACTCGAAGAGCGCGGCGGCGCGATCGCGCACGAAGTCGAGCGCGCGGCGGAGCGGCGCGCGCCACGCTTGCGAGAAGCCGGGCGTGCCGGCGGAGCAGCCGCAGTCGCGCGTCCAGCGGCCGACGCCGTGCGCGCAGCTCCAGGCGGTGCCTTCGCCGTTGGGCCCGCTCTTGAGGCGCACCTCGGCGGTCGGCGGATGCGCGGCCAGGTACGCCGCGTAGTTGGTCACGGTGAAGCCGCGGCGCGGCGCCTCGACGGCGAGCGCGTAGGCGAGCGTGCGCTCGCCCCAGCGCGTGTGGTGGCCGTAGGATTCACCGTCGGTGGCGACGTGGACGAGCTGATCGCGCCCGCGATCGGCGACCAGCGCCGACGAGAAGCGGCCGACCAGCGACGCCGCCGAGAAGAGCAGGCCGGCAAAGCCGATGTCGCTCGAGATGGGCCCGTCGTAGAAGAAGAGATCGAGCGCCCGGCCCGACGGTGCGTGCAGGCGATAGGGCTGCGTCGGATCGATGCTGCCGGAGGCGACGTCGAACCAGTCGGCGCCGTCGCGCGCCGCGGCGGCCTGGTGCGGCGAGAGGATGGCGAACTTGAGCCCCTCGTCGAGGAGCGCCTCGACGGTGGGCATGGAGACGGCGGCCTCCGGGAGCCACATGGCGTCGGCGCGGCGGCCGAAGCGCCGCTCGAAGTCGTGCAGGCCCCAGCGGATCTGCGTGCGCCGGTCGCGCTCGTTGCACAGCGGGAGGATCGCGTGGTTGTACGCCTGCGCGATGGCGTTGCCGAAGCCGCGCGTGACGACCGAGCGCCGATCGGCGTCGAGGATGCGGCGGTAGGTGTCGGGCGCGTGCTCCTCGAGCCACGACAAGAGCGTGGGCCCGAAGTTGAACGACACGAGCTCGTAGTTGTTGACGATGGAGACGATGCGCCCTTCGTCGTCGAGCACGCGGGCGAAGGCGTTCGGGGTGTAGCACTCGGCGGCGATGCGCTCGTTCCAGTCGTGGAACGGGCGGGCGGAGTCCTGGCGCTCGACGATGCCGAGCCACGGGTTGTCGCGCGGCGGCTGATAGAAGTGGCCGTGCACGACGAGGAACGCGCCCGACATTGCTCACGTAATAGGCGCGAAAATCGTGCTATCAAGACCGGGCATGAAGGTCGAATTGGTGAAGGAATATCGGTTCGAAGCTGCGCACAAGCTGCCCAACGTGCCGCCCGGTCACAAGTGCCAGCGGCTGCACGGGCATAGCTTCAAGTTCGAGATCCACGTGCGCGGGCCCGTCGATCCGAAGTCGGGCTGGCTCATCGATTACGGCGTGCTCGACGACGTGGTGAATCCGCTCGTCGCGCGTCTCGACCACTACTACATGAACGACATCGAAGGGCTCGAGAACCCGACGTCGGAAGTGACGGCGAAGTGGCTCTTCGATCGCATCAAGCCCGCGTTGCCCGAGCTCGTCGCCATCACGTTCCACGAGACTTGCGACGCGCGATGCATCTACTCCGGCGAATAGCAGCGCATCCGGCGGCGCCGTACGTCTTCGCGGCGCTGATGCAGCTGTTGTTCGTGGGGTACGTCAAGGACGACGCATATATCGAGTATCGCTACGCGACCAACGCCGCGCACGGGCACGGTCTCGTCTTCAACGTCGGCGACGCGCCGGTCGAAGGGTTCACGAGCTTTCTGTGGACGGTGCTGCTCGTCGTGCCCGCGTGGCTGCACGTGCCGCTGCTCGGGTTCGGCAAGCTCGTCGGCGCGGCGGCGCTGTTCGGCTGCGTGGCCATGGTCGCCGCGCTCGTGCGCGCGCGCGGCGGTGACGCGACCGCGCAGCAGCTCGCGCGCTGGCTGGCGGCGACGAATGCGTCGCTCGTCGTGTGGGCGCAGTCGGGGATGGAGCCGGTGCAGACGGCGTTGGTGGTGATCGCGTGCGCCTATTGTCTGCAGCTGCGGCGGCACTGGGCGGCGATGCTGCTGGCGGCGGCCGCGGCGACGCTGCGGCCGGAGTGTCACGTCGTCCTCTTTGCCGCCGCCGCCGTGGTCGTGTGGCGGCGCGCGCCGCTGCCGGCGATCGTGGCCATCGTGCTCGTCGGCGCGGTCCACGCCTGGCGCTGGCACTACTTCGGCGGCCTCGTGCCCAACACGGCGCTGGTCAAAGGCGGGCGGCTCGTCTTGCACGCGGGCCTCAGGCTTCTCGGCGAGCTCATGGTCACCTGCCTCGCCGGCGTGTGCATCGTCTTGACCTTCGTCGAGGCGGCGCGCAAGCGCGACGGCGTGTCGCTGCTGTCGGCGGGCGCGGCCCTGGTCTTCATGGTCTACCTCGTGCGCGTCGGACGCGACGAGATGTTCCTCGTGCGGCTGTTCCTGCCGGTGTGGCCGCTGACGCTGGCGCTGGCGGCGCCGTGGCTCGCCCGTCGCTGGCGGGGGCGCGCGGCCGACGTGTCGCGCATCCTCCTCGCCACCGGCGTCATCGTCAGCGGGCTCGTGTTCATCGGCACGCGCGTGCACACCATCGGCTATTGGGCGCTCGGCGAGCGCTCACACGTGCCGCTGGCGAAGATGATGCGCGCGCACGCCACGCCGGGCGACATGGTCATCTTCCAGGATCTCGGGCAGACGCCCTGGGCGGCGATGGATCTGCGCTTCGTCGATCCGCTCGGGCTCGTCGACAGCACCATCGGCAAGATCCGTTGGCGCGACCGCGCGTCGCCGTTTTTGCGCATGCCGACGCAGCGCGGGCAGGCCGAGATCCGCGATCACCTGTTCGATCTGAAGCCGAAGCTCATCGCGTTCGTCGCCTACGTCGACGATCCCTACGTCGACGACTTCAAGCGCCAGCTGGCGTCGGCGCACACCGACAAAGAGCGCGAGATGGTGTTCGCGCCGTTCCTCATCCGCAATCCCTATTACGTCGATCTCTACGACGACGCGCGCTTCACCAGCGGCTTCCGCTTCGTCGACTTCATCCGGCGCAAGGACACCTACTGGTTCGTTCTCTTCGAGCGTGCTTAGATCGCACCCCGGAGGTGCTCATGCTCAAGGAAGGCGATCAGGCGCCCGACTTCACCTGCCGAGCGCACGACGGCTCGCTGGTGAAGCTGTCGGAGCTGCGCGGCAAGCGCGTTCTCTTGTGGTTCTATCCGATGGCCGATACCCCTGGTTGAACGATCGAAGGCCAAGGGTTCCGTGATCGAGCCCAAGAGTTCCAGAAGAAGAACGTCAGCATCTACGGCATCAGCTTCGATTCGTTGGAGGCGAACAAGAAGTTCGCCGAGAAGTACCAGTTCAACTTCCCGCTTCTGTCCGACACCGACAAGAAGATTGGCGTGGCCTACGGCGCCGCCGACGACGCCAGCGCCAACACGCCGCAGCGCATCTCGTATCTCATTGGCGCCGACGGGAAAATCGAGCGCGCCTACGGCAAGGTGAAGGCGTCCGAGCACCCCCAGAAGGCCCTCGAAGAGCTCTAGGAAGGAAGGGGCGTCGTCGCCGGTATCATCTGTAGATGATATCGGTCGACGACGTATCCCTCTCGTACGACGGCGTGCGCGACGCGGTCTCGGCGCTGTCGTTCACGGTGGCGCCGGGCAGCATCTTCGCGCTCGTAGGGCCGAACGGCGCCGGCAAGACGTCGACGCTGCGCATGCTGGCGACGCTGCAGCAGCCCTCCCGCGGGCGCATCCGCATCGACGGCATCGACGCCGCGCGCGACGCCGAGGGGGCGCGCCGGCGCGTGGGCTATCTGCCCGACAACTTCGCGCTCTACGACACGATGACGCCGGTCGACTACCTCGACTTCTTCGGGCGCTGCTACGAGGTCGACGACACCACGCGCAAAAGGCGCATCGACGCGCTGCTCGAGGAGCTCGACCTGACGGCGAAGCGCACGGCGCCGATTCGCGCGCTGTCGCGCGGCATGCGGCAGCGGCTCGGCGTGGCCAAGACGCTGGTGCACGCGCCCAAGGTGCTGCTGCTCGACGAGCCGGCCTCCGCGCTCGATCCGGGCGCGCGCATGAAGCTGCGCGATGCCCTGTTGCGCTGGAAGGCGCGCGGGCTGTCGATCATCATCTCGTCGCACATCCTGCCCGACCTGGCCGGGCTCGCCGACGCCGTCGGCATCATGGAAGGCGGGCGCATGAAGCGCGCCGGCGCGATCGACGCGCTCTGTCGTGAAGGCGGGGCCGATGCGCGCGCGACCTACGTGATCGAGCTGCGCGGCAACGCCGACAAGGCGGCGCGCGTGTTCGCCGACTTCGGCCCGCGGCTCGGCGCGCATCGCGAGGTGGCGCCGGGGCGCTTCGAGGTCGAGCTCGACGGTGGCCCCGACGCGGTGGCGGCGCTCGTCGAGGCGTTGGTGCTGCGCGGGGCGCGGCTGTCGCACGTGGCGCCGCGCGAGAGCGCGATCGAGGCGGTGTATCGCAAGAGCGCCGCGACGGAGGTTGCCTGATGTCGATCAAGGTTGCCGTTTCGGCCTTCGCGCATCGCGGCGCCCGTCGCGGGGCGGCGATGTCGTTCCTCGTCTACTCGGCGGTGCTGACGGCGGCGCTGGTGCTGCTGGCGGCGTGGATCGCGCCCGAAGCGCGCTTCTCGGATCTCGAGCAGATGCGCATGTGGGCGCAGATGAAGCCGCCCTACCAGACGACGCTCGATCCGTCGCTGTGGACGACGCTGGCGCTGTCCGACGTGTTCGCGCTGATGGCGCTGGCGCTCGCCGGCTTCGTGCTGGCGCCGGCGATGGTGGCGGCGACGGTGGCGAACGAGCGGCGGCAGGGGACGCTCGATCAGCTGCGCACGACGCCGTTGTCGCCGCTCGGGCACGCGGCGGGGATGATCCTCGGCGTGCCGGCGCGCTTGTACCTCTTGTGCGCGGGGCCGCTCGTGCTGCACGTGTTCGCGGCGCTCGCCGGCGCCTCCCCGGTGACGACGCTGGTGTCGTCGCTGGCGGTGCTGGCGGCGGGGACGCTGGCGTCGTGCGCGCTCGGGCTCGGCGTGGCGCTGGCGCCGCGGCAGGAGTCGGGCGGCACGCTGGCGGCGCTCGGCGTGGCGGCGCTGCTCGGCGTGTTCGCGCTGACGACGGCGGCGTTCGCCACCGATCGGCACATGGTGGCGTGGTCGTATCTGCATCCGGCGGGGGCGCTCGACGCGGTGATGCTGGCGCAGCACGGGCTGTGGCGGCGCATGGTCGTGGGGCCGTTCGGCGGGAGCTTCGAGTCGGAGGGCTATCGGATGGCGCTGCCGCTGGTGCCGGTGGCGTCGGTGCTGGCGTCGCTGGCGTTCGGCGCGATCCTGTTGCGCGCGGCGTGCCGCAAGCTGGCGGCGCCGGAGCGGCCTCTTTTGAGCAAGCGGCAGGCGGTGGCGCTCTTCGCGTTCGCGGTGGCGACGACGGTGGGGCCGCTGGTCGCCTCCGACCATCTGTGCGACTTCGACTCGAACGCGGCCTACGGCTTCTCGGCGCTGCTCTTGCCCGCGATCGTCGCGGTCGGCCTGTTCGCGACGCCGACGTTCGAGGCGTGGGCACTGGCGCTGCGCTCGGGCGCGCGGCCCGGCTGGTCGAGCGACGACGCGCCGGCGCATCGCGCGGTGTGGCTCATGGAGGTGGGCTGGGCGCTGGCGATCCTGGCGCTCCTCGGCAATCACCGCATGCATGGCCTGGCGAGCGAGGAGCCGCTGGCGATGGCGTGGACGGCGCTCGTGGCGCTGACGCTGCCGATCTACTTCTTGTTCGCGTCGACGCGCTACGTGACGGTGGCGGGGCGCATCGCCTTCGGCGTGGCTGTAGCGGCGCACGTGCTCGGGCAGATCATCGCCATCGGCGTGGTGCGCGGCTCGAGCGTGAGCGGGGTGGCCGGCACCTTCGTCACGCTCGCCGGGATCGCGGGGCTCGCCGTGCCGTCGTGGACGGCGTGGCGCCAGCATGTCTTGAAGGTGCGTACGCTCGCGCGCTAATGTCGCGCGAATGCCGACGCTCAAGGTAGTCACGCTCAACCTCTGGGGCGAACAGCCGCCGCTCGAGCGGCGCATGTCGCTCGCCGTCGACGGGCTGCGCGCGCTCGGGCCCGACGTCATCGGTCTGCAGGAAGTGCGGCAGGTGCCGGGCACGGTGCCCAACCAAGCCGAGACGCTGGCGCAGGCGCTCGGCATGTCGCATTGCTTCGAGGCGGCCACGCCGTGGGGCGGCGGCGACGAGGGGCTGGCGATTTTGTCGCGCCATCCGATCGCCGCCAAGCGCGTGCACGAGCTGCCGCACGCGGTGCCGGCCGAGCGGCGCCTGGCGCTCGGCGTGACGGTGCAGACGCCGGACGGACCGGTCGACGTCTGGACGACGCACCTCAACTATCGGCTCGCCGACGGCGGCAAGCGCGAGGATCAGATCGTGGCGCTCGACGAGCACATCGCGGCGGCGCCATCGGAGATGCCGAAGATCCTGTGCGGCGACTTCAACGCGACGCCCGACAGCGACGAGATCCGCTTTCTGCGCGGGCTGCACACCTCGGCGGGGCGGCGCACCTTCTGGCAGGACGCGTGGGAGCGGCGGCACGGGCGCGCCGATGGGTTCACCTGGGCGCGCGCCAATCCGTACACCGCGCGGCTGCGCTGGCTCGAGCGCGACCGGCGGCTCGACTACATCTTCGTGAGCCCGATGAAGCGCGATGGGCGCGGCGTGGTGCACGACTGCCGCATCGTGCTCGATCGCGCGGCGTCGGATGGGGCGCTGCCGTCGGATCATTTCGCGCTGTTCGCCGAGGTGCAGCTGTCGCCGCTCGAAGAGGAGGCGCGCTCGTGACGCGCAAGCTGCCGCCGACGGCGGACGCGCATCTGCTGACGGCGCCCGTCGACGCGCCGTCGTTCACGGCGACCGATCCGTGGCGCGTGCTGCGCATTGAGGGCGAGTTCGTGCGCGGGTTCGATGCGCTCGCCGACATCGGGCCGGCGGTGACCATCTTCGGCTCGGCGCGCACCGCGCCCGGCTCGACGGAGTACGAGGCGGCGCGGGCGACGGCGTGCCGGCTCGGGCGCGCGGGCTTCACCATCATCACCGGCGGCGGGCCGGGGATCATGGAGGCGGCGAACCGCGGCGCGCGCGAGGGTGGGGCGCCGTCGGTGGGACTGAACATCGAGCTGCCGTTCGAGCAGAAGGTGAACGAGTTCGTCGATCGCGGGATCGAGTTCCGCTACTTCTTCGTGCGCAAGACGATGCTCGTGAAGTACGCGCAGGCGTTTTTGATCTTTCCCGGCGGGTTCGGGACGCTCGACGAGCTGTTCGAGGCGCTGGTGTTGATCCAGACGGGGAAGATCGAGAACTTCCCGGTGGTGCTGTACGGGCGGGCGTATTGGGCGGGGCTGGTCGATTGGTTGCGCGCGAGGATGCTGGCCGACGGGAAGATCGCGGCGGCGGACCTGCAGCTGATTCCGGTGGTCGATTCGCCGGAGGAGGCGTGCCGGCTGATCGTGGGGCGGCAGCGGCAGCGGCGCAGCGAGCACGAGCGGGCGGCGCGCGAGGTGTCGGCGCGGGTGTTCGCGCCGGACCGGTTCACGCCGGGGCTGGAGGATGGGCACGCGGCGACGGTGCGGGAGCGACGGCCGGCGAAGGCGGCGCGGCCGGTGAAGGCGAAGGCCAAGGACAAGGTGAAGGCGGCGCGACGGGCGAGGGCGCCGAAGCCGCGCTGAGCGAGCGACGGCACGGTCGAGCGACGACGCAACGGCTCGTCGCGAAGGGTGCCGGATCGAGGTCGCGCGCCGGCTTGCCGTCGCTGCGGCCGACCCTACCTTCGGCGCCATGCGTAGCGTGGTGTTGGTGTCGTGTGTGGCGCTGCTCGGCCTGTCGTGCAGCCATCCGCAAAACCCAGAGCGTAAGGACTCGCTCGCCGAGCAGGTGACCGGCCCGATTCAGCCGAACGACCGCGTCTTCCTCAAGGACGATCCGGCGTCGCGCGTGTCGTGTCGCGCCGACAGCGACTGTCCGCTCGGCGCCATGTGTTACCCGGGGAGGCACGCTTGCTTCACGACCTACCCGCCGATGGACATGGCCAAGCTCGAGGTCACGTGTCCGCTGGTGCCGTTGTACTTCGCGGTCGATTCAGCGGAGCTGGTGCCCGAGGCGCAGCGCTGGATCGACTACGACGCGGGGTGCCTGAAGCAGCGCGCGGCGACGCACGTGGAGCTGAAGGGCTTCGCCGACGCGCGCGGCGACGAGGCGTACAACGCCGAGCTGTCGCGACGGCGCGCCGAGGTGGTGCGCGACGCGCTCGCCGCCAAGGGCGTGACCATCGACGTCGCCGTGCGCGGCGAGGGCGCGACCGACCCGATCCTGCACGGCACGACCGAGCACGACTACGCCTACAACCGCCGCGTCGAGCTGAAGTCCAAGTCCGAATAGTCGCGCTCAGGACTCGGAGCGCCGCGCGAGATCGGCCATGGTAACCGCGACGCCACGGGAGGGCGCGTAGAACGCGCCCAACATGCGCCGCCAGCTTGCGCTCGGGCCAATCGAGGTCGGGCGGCGTCGTACGGATGCTCATGCAAGAGCGCGCCGCCGTGCCGAGCGAACGCCGCCAGCTCAGCCGCGATTGCATCGGGGGTCGATTGGTGAGCGCAGTTCGATGTTTCGGCGTCCGCATCGTCGATGCGGCGAGCATCAGTCGGCGAAGCGCACCGAAAAGATCCGTCGCTCGGGACCGTTCTTCGTATCTGCCTCAGTCCGAGCTGTGACTCGGCAGAGGCCGTGGCCCGCCGGCTCGAGCTCCCTCCACGCCAACATCGTCGTCACGAGAAGCCGCCGCAATGGCGTTCAGTTCCAGAACATGAAACTGAAGACGCGTCGCTGCGGGCCCTCGCGCTCGTCCGCTTCGGCTTCAACTTCGATCCGACACAATTCCTGCGCTTCGGGATGATAGATCTCGAAGTCGAGCGCGGTGCGAGCAGACTTCGAGCCGCGCTCGCTCGCCCTCACGGCGTTGTCGACATCCGGCGCCTGCGCCTTGCCGAGCAACCGCTCGAGGTCCCCGAGCTCGAGCGCGACGGTTGCCGGGACTTGGACCTTGATGCTGCGACGCGAGTATTCGACCAGCCAGCCGGGTAGCTCCGGAACCTCGACGCGAAAGACAACATCGCGTCCGTCCCGGCCGCGCTTGGTGATCTTGCCGAAGTGGCTGGCGTACTTCTCATGATCGTCGCGCTTGCGGCTGGAGGCGTCGATGGTTGATGACAGATAGCGGCACCCCGAGCGTCCGAACCGAACCAGCTTCTCGGCAATTCCCGTAGGTACTTCGGCGTTCGCTGAGCCGGCCGCTACGACCACTGCGAGCAGGATGAGCGCCTTCATCGCTTCTCGATCCCCAGCTTCTGCTCGCTGGCGTATGCGTCGCGTTCGGTTGCCAGATTGTAGTACGCGTCGAGGATCTCGATCGCTCGCGCTCGGCATTCCTGCCACTGCGCCGCCACCGCCGCGCGCTCTTCGGGCTTCAGCTCGTTGAAGATGCGGTAGGCCTTTGTGATCGTGTCGCTGACGAGCGGCGCGGCCTGTTCCGCAGCCCCGTGTTCCTGCGGATGGTCGACCACATCCTTGGCGAAGGAACCGGCAGCCTTCGCCTGGGCCGGTTCGAGCGGTTGCTTGCGCATTGCGACTGCCTGGGCCGCGATGCTCTGCGGGATCTTCACCGTATGCGCGACGGTGAGCTCGGTGGCTTTCGGGTCCTGATTCGCGATCTGTCGCGCCAGCGTAAACCGTTGCTCGGCATGTCTTCCCTCGTGGAAGACGTCCGAGGCGAGGTTGTGGATCTCACGGTCCTTGTCTTCGAACGCGGCGCCGCTCTTTTCGAAGGACTCCTGGTTGACCGCGATGATCCAGCGATCGTGCTCGAAGTGCGCGGGGTTCGGTATCCCCTCCAGCGCAGGCTTCACGGCGGGAACCTGTTCCTGTGACAGAGCCTCGTTGGCCGCACCGACGACAAAGGCTGCGCGACCGTGCGGCGATAGCTTGCCCCAATCCTTCGTCAGCTTGTCCGCGGCGCTCTTGTAATCACCGAGGGCGCCCTTCGAAAGCATCGCGCCCTCGGGATTCGGCGCTCCGGGATCGCCCTTGCCCGCGATTCTGCTCTCGGTGATCGGTTCGCGCGGGGCGTGGTCCTTCGAGTCGTGGAACGCGGCAGCGACCTCTTTGAACGCCTGGATCGCCGCCTTGAAGTCCTCGACGGTCGCCTGCTTCTTCGCTGCCGACGGCTTGGCGGTGGCACTGGCGGATGCGGTCGCGTCGAGCTTCGCGTCGACCGCTGGCGTTCCTTCCTCGTCGTCGAGCTTCGGTTTGTCGGCGGAGGCCTCCGCGCCGTCGGCTGCACCGGGCGCGCCGGCCGAAGCGGCGTGCTCGCCGGTGGCGACGTGCGCTTTGTCATCGGCGCCGCCGCCCGTGTCCTTCGCGCCTGCCGCGTCCTGCTTCGGATCGTTCGCGCCGCCCGCCTGCTTCGCCACCAGCTTCGCGGCTTCCAGCGTCTTCGGGCCCACCAACCCGTCCGCCAGCAGGTTGTTCACCTGCCAGTGCTTCTGCTGCCACGCGCGCACCGCCGCCCACGCCACGCCGCCGTCGCCGCCCGCGCACTCGCCGCCGGTCAACGCGTTGAACTCGTGCACCCACGCCGCGTGGCGCGCGTGATAGCCGTCCGCCTTCTTCGCGCGCGCCTGCGCCTTGCCCGCCAACCCCGCACCCGCGGCGGCGCCGCCGCCGGCGTCCTTCTCGGCGGCCGCGCCCGGCTCCGCCGCGATCGCCGGCTCCGCCTCGAGCGCCTGCTTGGCCCGCTGCAGCTGATCCTTCACGCCCTGATTATCGCCGATCGCACCCAAAAGTTGCGTGCCCCGACGCACACCCGCGCGCGGTCCCGCGCCTAGTCGTCGTCGTCGTCGGGCACGAACTTCACGACCGGCTTCTTCCCCCACGGCGGCTCCGCATCCCGCCCGCGCATCGCCTTCCACAAGATCCGCCCCAACGGCGCCGTATCCGGCCGCGAGAAGTCGATCCGCTTCGACTCCTCCGCCAGCGGCGCGTCCTCCGGGTTCACGTCGTTCGGGATCTTGCGCGGAATATAGGTGTACGGCTCCATGTCCGGCTTGGTCGAGAACAGGTCGTACATCGCCGGCGCGTTGCCGTCGCGCTGATTGATCGGATCCACGCCGAGGAGCAGCGTCATCGTGTGCCACAGCGCCGGCACGTCGTAGTGCACGCTCGACGTGTACCCGCGCTTGACCCACGGCGAGATCACCACGCCCGGCGAGCGATGCAGCTCGACGTGATCGCCGCCGTCCTGCGGATCGTCCTCGATCACGAACACGATCGACGACGCCCAATAATTCGAGTGCGACAGCGCGTCGATGAAGCGCCCGGTCGCCTCGTCGTTGTCGGCCACCATCGACTGCGGCGTCGGCTTGCCCGGCGACGTGCCGTTGGTGTGATCGTTCGGCAGCGAGATGTACGAGAACGGCTCGAGCTGGAACGTCTTGTCGTGCAGGTTGTCGATGACGTACTGCACCTTGTCGACGTCGAGGATGTCGGTGTTGAAGAACACGCCGGGGTAGCCGACGTCGTAGACGTGGATCGCGCCCGAGGTGTTCGTGATCTCGCCGTAGTTGTGGTAGGCGACGCCCGCCTCGTCGAGATGCTCCCACGCCGTCTTCGTCGCCGGCATGCCGAGGTGCTCGAGCGAGTCCGACGCGGAGAACGCGCCGAGCGGCCGCGTCGCGCGCCCCCACGTGGTCAGCCAGCCCTTCTCGACGTAGTCGTTGGCCATGTTCGCCGTCGTCCACTCGTGGCCCTGCAGCGACTGCTCGGCGAGCGAGTAGAAGTTGTCGAGGTTGGCGAAGCGCGTGGCGAGCGCGTGCAGGTTGGGCGTGATGTCGCCGCCGAAGATGGCGAGATCGGCGCGCCCGTTGGAGCCGGCCAGATCGCCGAGCACGGCGTCGTAGGTCTTGTTCTCGCGCACGATGAAGAACACGTGCTCGATCGGCGTCGGCGCGCCCTTCGCCGCCGGCAGCGGGAAGCTCTGCGGCATCCCCGTGCAGTCGAGCTTGACCTCGTAGCTCTTCGGGCGCGTCAGGTTGGCCTTCACCGTCGCGTCGCCCATCACGAGGTCCTGCTGCGACGGCATCGGCACCGTCTGCAGCGTGCCCTGCATGTAGTCGTTCTTCTCGGGCGCGTGATCGGTCGGGCCCGAGCCGAGACCCTTGGCCGACGCGATCAGGAGCGATCCGTCGCTGCGCACGGCGACCGCCGTCGGATACCAGGCCGCCGGGATGCGCCCGAGCGGCTGCATCGTCGAGAGCGTGAATGCCTGCACCGCGTTCTCGCCGGCGTTGGCGACGTAGAGCCGATCGTGCGCCGCGTCGGCGGCGAGCGCGTTCGGCGACGAGCCGAGCAGACCCGACGCGTCGAGCGCCGTCGGCGTGAGCGTCGACATGCGCGCCACCGGATCGATCGCCGCCACCGAGTCGCCGTCGGCGTCGGCGACGTAGACCTTGCCGTTGACCAGGATCGACTGCTCCGGCGACTTGTCGGTGTGGATGACGTTGCCGGCCGACGGCATCGCGCGGTTGCCGATGTCGACGGGGACCACGCCGTCCTGGAAGCTACCGACCGACGCGAAGATGCCGCCCCACAGCGACACGAACGCCGTGTGGTTGGCCTCGTCGAGCGCGACGTCGTAGGGCCCGGTGCCGAGCGGCATCGTCGTGCCGATCTCGGTGAATTGCGTCGGGCTCCCCGCCGTCAGGTCGACGACGGCCATGGTCCCGTCGAGCTGGCAGGCGACGTAGAGCGTGTTGCCGTCGGCGGAGAGCGCCAGGCCCGACGGCAGCCGCGCCTGCGGCGAGGCGGCGCCGATGAACATGAGGTGGATCTCGCCCGACTTCGAGAGCTGCGGCGGCGACCCGGCGATGTCGTAGATCTCGATGACGTTGTAGTGCTTCGACTGATCGGGATCGCCGCCCGACAGCGGATCGTGCGCGCCGTCGGAGACGTAGAGCTTGGTGCCGTCCGACGACAGCGCCAGGCCGTAGAACAGCGCCGGCGCCTTGGCGTCGTCGCTCGAGCGCGGGTAGTCGACGTTCGACACCACGGCCGCGTCGTCGCCCGGCGCCTGCGTGTCGATGATGCGCAGGTGCTCGTCGCCGTAATCACCGTCGGTGACGACGACGTAGCGCTCGTTGTCCCCGGGCAGGACCCGCATCTGCAGCGGGAAGCCGCCGATGGTCAGGAGCGAGCCCGCGGGCGTGATCTTGCGCCCGTCGGGCAGGATGACGCTGCCGTCGCCGTTGCGCTGCGCCGGGACCAGCGCGTCGGCCGTCGGCGCCTCGGCGGTACAGTTGGCTTTGAAGGAGGGACCGCGGTCGCCGCATCCGCCCGCAGCGCCAATGATTACGAACATTACGGATATTAATAGGAGGCGGTGCTGCATGGCCGAACGGTAGCGGTCGGGCCACAGCTTGACAAGTGAACGCTTCGAGCGTAACCCGTGCCTCGCATGCAACACCCGTATGCCGCGTTCGTCGGTGCCGTCGAGAAGCCGGCGCGTTACCTCGGCGGGGAGTACCAGTCGGTCCGTAAGGACTGGGACGCCGTGGACGTGCGCGTCGCCCTGGCGTTCCCCGACGTCTACGACATCGGGATGTCGCATCTGGGGACCAAGATCCTCTATTCGCTCCTGAACAACCAGCCGCGCATCCTGTGCGAGCGCGCGTTTACGCCGTGGGTCGACATGGAGCGCGAGCTGCGCGCGCGCGACCTGCCGCTCGTCACACTCGAGAGCGCGCATCGGCTGGTCGAGTTCGACGTCGTCGGCATCTCGCTGCAGTACGAGATGACCTTCACCAACGTGCTGACGCTGCTCGACCTCGGCGGCATCCCGCTGCGCGCCAAGGAGCGCGGCGAGGACGCGCCGCTCGTCCTCGGCGGCGGCCCCGTCGCCACGCACGCCGAGCCGGTAGCGCCGTTCTTCGACGCCTTCTTGATCGGCGAGGCCGAGGAGGTCCTGCCCGACCTCCTGCTCGCCTGGGCGCGCATGAAGAAGAGCGGCGTGCCACGGCAGGAGCGCCTCATCCGCCTGGCCGCGCGCGGCGGCATCTACGTGCCGGCGCTCTACACGACGACGATCGATCCGCGCACCGAGCTCGAGGTCACCGACGGCGTCGTCGATCCGCGCGTGCCGCGCACCGTCGATCGCGTGTGGGTCAAGGACATCGACGCCTTCCCGTTTCCGTCGAACACGCCGGTGCCGTACGCCGAGGCGGTCTTCGATCGCGTGTCGGTCGAGATCGCGCGCGGCTGCACCGAAGGCTGCCGCTTCTGCCAGGCGGGCATGATCTACCGCCCGGTGCGCGAGCGCGATCCCGACGCCATCGTCAAGTCGGTCGTCGACGGCGTGAAGAACGGCGGCTACGACGAGACCTCGCTGACGGCGCTGTCGACCGCCGACGTCTCGTGCATCACGCCGCTGGTCAAGAAGGTGATGGCCGAGCTCAAGAAGGAGCAGACGACGCTGTCGGTCTCGTCGCTGCGCGCCTACGGCCTGAACGAAGAGCTGCTCGATGAGATGTCGAGCGTGCGCGCCACCGGCCTGACGTTCGCGCCCGAAGCGGGCACGCAGCGCATGCGCGACGTCATCAACAAGAACGTCACCGAGGCCGACATCGCGGCGTCGGCGGAGAAGATCTTCTCGCGCGGTTGGTCGCGCATGAAGTGCTACTTCATGATCGGCCTGCCGACGGAGCAGGACGAAGACGTCGCCGGCATCCCGCAGACCGGCGGCCGCCTCAAGCGCCTCGGCAGGAAGATCCGCAAGGACGCCGACGTCACCGTCTCGGTCAGCTCGCACGTGCCCAAGCCGCACACCCCGTTCCAGTGGTGCGCGATGGACTCCATCGACGAGCTGCACCGCAAGCAGCGCATGCTGCGCGACGTGGCGCACGACGAGCGCGTGACGCTCAAGTATCACGAGGCGGGCATCAGCCACGTCGAGGGCATCCTGTCGCGCGGCGACCGGCGCCTGGCCGACGTGATCGAGCGCGTGTGGCGCGACGGCGGCCGCTTCGACGGTTGGGACGAGCAGTTCTCGCTCGCCCGCTGGAACAAGGCGCTCGACGGCGCCGGCGTAGTGCGCGAGCTCTACCTGTCGACGCGGCCCGTCGACGCGCGGCTGCCGTGGGACCACATCGACGTCGGCCTCGCCGAAGGCTTTCTGGCGTGGGAGTACCGGCGCGCGCTCAAGGATCGGACGAGCCCGCCGTGCGGCAAGCCCAAGGGCAGCCTCCTGCACGCGACGACGATCGAGGACGCCGAGGCCGACACGCGCAAGCTCGTCTGCTTCGACTGCGGCATCTCGTGCGACCTGTCGCAGATGAAGGAGGAGCGGCTGGTGGCGCTGCGCTCGCTCGGCGCGCACAAGCCGACCGAGCCGCGCGAGCCGCGGAAGCTGCCCGTCTTCAACGGCGATCGCGTGCGCGGGCGGACCGAGGCGCCGGCCGGCTTCGCGCAGGCCGAGGGCACGCGCTGGCGCATCCGCTTCGGCAAGATCGGGCGCGGCGCCTTCATCTCGCACCTGGACACCATGCGTGTGCTGATTCGCGTGTTCCGGCGCGCGCGCGTCGAGATGATCTATTCGAAGGGCTTCCACCCGAAGCCGCAGCTCGTGTTCGCGCCCGCGCTCGGGCTCGGCGTGGCCGCGCTCGGCGAATACTGCGACGTGAAGATCGACTTCGACGGCGAGGCCGACGTGCTCATCGCGCGCCTGCGCGCGGCGGCGCCCGAGGGGCTGCACATCGACGCCGTCGCCAAGCTGGGGCCCGAGGATCCGTCGGTGTCGCGGCTGCTCGATCGCTCCGACTGGGCGGCGTGGCTGCCGTCGGCGCCGGCGTCCTTGCGCACGGAGGATCTGGTGGTCACGCGCCAGCAGAAGCGCGTGACCAAGTCGATCGACGTGGCCAAGCACCTCGACGGCGTGCGCTTCGTCGACGGCGAGGAGGCCGCGCGCCTGCGCGCCGCGCTCGACTGGCCGGCGGGCGGCGCCATCCTCGGCTTCCGCCTGCGCATCGCGCCCGACGGCGGCGCCAAGCCGTCGGAGGTGATCGCCGCGCTCACCGGCGCCGCACCGCCCGAGGGCACGCGTTACGCGCGCACGGCGCTGTGGTCGCAGCGCGACGTCGGGCTCGTCGATCCGATGGCGCTCGAGTCGCTACGCGCACCGCCAGTGGCCGCGATGCCAGCGACCGAAGGCGCCGTAGTGGCCGGGGACCCAGACGGCGGGGCAGTGGGCGGGACGGACGGTGTACTCGGGGTAGCAGCCGCCGACGGCGACTCCCGCAATTAGCGCCAGCACGACGGCGCGCAACGTCCGCATCGCTACGTCCTCCTTCGCGAAGTCAGACGAGATGCGACCGGCGGCGGTTCCCGGCGCTACTGCACGACGCGGAGCTGCGTGCGCCGCGCGCCGTCGTCGGCGAAGGCGCGCTTCCACGCGGCGAAGCTGCCGCCCGCCTGGTGCGCCGCGAGCGCGCGCCGGCCGGCTTCGATGCCGCCCTGCGCCAGCACGTACTCGACCCACGCCCAGCGCGCGGAGGTCGGCCGCACGTCGACGGTGCCGCGCAGCCCCTTGCGCAGCCGCTCGAGCTTGACCTCGACCTCGCGGATCCCTGCGAAGTCGGTGCCGTCGAGCGGCGTGTTGCGCTTGGCCACGAACGGCGCCACCCCGAGCGCGAGCGGGATGATCTTCGACAGCTCGCGCCCGAAGCGCACCAGCTCGTCGATGTCGTCGTCGGTCTCGCCGGGCACGCCGACCATCTCGTAGAGCTTGAGGCCGCGCATGCCGTGCGCGCGCGCCAGCTCGGCGGCGCGCACGAGGTGCTTCTCCTTGGTCTTGCGCTGGATGACCTCGCGCATGCGCTCCGAGACGCCGTCCGACGCGGTGGTGAGCGTGCGATAGCCGCCGCGCGCGAGCAGACCGACGAACTCGTCGGTGAGGCGATCGGCGCGCAGCGACGAGATGCCGATCTGCCGCCCACCGTCGACGAGGCGGCGCACGATCTCGGCGATCTTGGGATGATCGGTGACCGCCGCGCCGACGAGGCCGACGCGCCGCGCCTCGGCGGGGATGGCGTCGAGCACGACGTCGGGCGAGACCTTGCGCATGCCGCCGTTGGTCGAGCGGCGCATCACGCAGTAGGTGCAGCCGCGCGAGCAGCCGCGCTCGGGCTCGATGAGGAACATGGAGCGCAGCTCGGTGTTGGGCGTGATCACCGTCGAGCGCGCGGGCAGGAGCGCGTCGGCGGCCTTGGCCACCGGCGGCAGCTGCTCGCCGTGCAGCGACGGGACCCAGAAGCCGTCGAGCGTGGCCAGGTGCGCGAGCAGCTGCGCGCGATCGGCCTGCCCATCGATGGCGGCGCAGAGCGTGCCGACGAGCTCCTCGGCCTCGCCGACGATCACCACGTCGACGAAGGCGCCGAGCGGCAATGGGTTCGAGAAGGTGAGCGGCCCGCCGGCGACGACGAGCGGATGCTGCGGCCCGCGCTCGGCCGCGTGCAGCGGCAGCCCGGCGAGCGCCAGGCAGTCGAACAGGCCGGTGACCTCGAGCTCGTAGGCGACGGAGAACGCGATCACGTCGGCGCCGCCGATCGGGGTCTCGCCCTCGTAGGTGACGAGCGGTAGCCGCGCGCGGCGCCAGGCCTCGACGTCGTCGGGTAGAAAGGCGCGCTCGGCGGCCCAGCCGTCGATGCGGTTCAGGATCCCGTAGATGGCCTGGAACCCGAGCGACGACATCGCCACGTGATAGGGCGACGGATAGACGAGCGCGACGCGGCGCGGCGCCTCACGGCGGATGGTGCCGATTTCCTCGTCCAGGCGGGCGCGGATGAGCGCGCGAGCTTCGTGAAACCCCTTCATCGCGACAAACGCGAACGTTTACCACGACGACGGCGCGTTGGCCACAGGAGCGCGACGCGGGAGGCTTGACGAGGCGACGGCGGACACACAGAATCCGGGCGTGCTCGCTGCTGCCTCCAGCGTCGCCGATCGGATTTCGATGGCCGAGGACGCCCTCGCCGAGGCCGGCGCGGAGGTGCTGCCCACGCGCTTCGGGCGCGTGATTCGCCAGGCCGCCTTCCCGCACGTCTACGACGCCAACCTGGTGCGTCGCGCGCGGCTGCGCGAGGATTCGCTCGACGAGGGGCTCGACGCCCTGCAGCAGCCGCTGCGCGCGGTCGGTGCGCGCCATCTGCAGCTGACGCTCGACGGCGCGGATGTGCCCGAGGCGTTGGCGCCTCTTTTGCGCCGGCGCGGCTTCGTGCGCGATCGGCTGCTGGCCATGACGCTCGACGGGCCGCTGCTCAAGCCGCGGGCGCCGGGCGTGATCCTGAAGCGGGTGCCGCACGAGGCGCCGTGGGACGCGTTCGCCTTCGCGATGGATCGGATGAACCGCGAGGAGGCGTGGTACGCGCCGTCGGTGTCGATGGAGATCGTGGGCTCGATGCGCGCCAAGAGCGAGCGTGGCGCGCTCGACGTGTTCGTGGCCGAGCGCGACCGGCGCGTGGTCGGCACCGTCGGGCTCGCCATCCACCGCGGCGTCGCCAGCATCTTCTCGGTCGGCACGCTGCCCGAGGCGCGGCGGCGCGGCGTGGGGCGCACGCTGGTGATCGATACCGTCGAGCGGGCGCAGGCGGCGGGGGCCGATCTGGTCTACCTGATCGCGCGCGCCGAAGATTCGCCGAAGGACATGTACCGCAAGCTCGGCTTCCACGCCGAGCTAGGGTTTGACGTCTGGCTCAGGCTCCCTCGGTAGCGAGGTTTCTTGGGGGCGGACGGCGGCGGGTGGAGTGTTGCCGCCCGGCGTCGGGAAACGGCGCAGTCCGCCCGCCTTCGCGGGCGGTGCGCCTCCATCGGGCGCGCCGATGTCGCGCTGCGCGCGACGCG
>DATNAQ010000020.1:0-6700 GCA_035607415.1 Polyangia bacterium | reverse complement strand
TCGCGAATGAGCCGCGCCTCGGCGAGGCCGCGCCGCGTGGGCGCGATGCCGAAGAGCGGCCGCACCGTCGTGGCGGTGGTGAACGTGCCGACGACGAGGTGGATGACCTGGATGACGTACGCCTGCGGATCGATGTCGGCGCGCATGCGCTTTTGCGCCTGCGCCTTTTCGATCGATTCGGCGATGAGGCCGATCCACGGCGCCGCGTGCTCGGCCAGGAGCTCGCGCATCTCGACGGGGCGGTCGAGCACCTCGCGCAAGAGCAGGCGGGCGCGGTCATGGTCGGCGGCGAAGAACTCGATGGTGGCGTCGAGGATGGCGTCGAAGCGATCTTCGCGCGCGACGGCGTGCAGGAGGCGCGGCAGGATCTCGCTCCAGCGCGACAGCAGGTGCGCCAGGACGCCGCGCTGCAGCTCGTGCTTGGACGGATAGTAATAGAGCAGCGTCTGCTTGGTGACCCCGACGGCGCTGGCAATGTCCTGGATCGCGGTGCCGTCGACGCCATGGGCCGCGAACAGCCGCGTCGCCTCCTCGAGGATCTTCGCCCGCACGTCCATCGTCCGCCTTCGCCTCGCCTCTTCTTCCGTCTACCAGTCGGTCGTCCTTTCTCTACCAACTGGTAGACAGAATGGCAAGGGCGATTTCAGGGGCGGACGTTGGGCCAGGCGGGCGAGAGGTTGAGTAGCTCGCCCACTCCGACGCGCAGCCGCTGCAGCCCGGCGGCGCGTTGGCGGCGGCGCCCCAGGCGGCGCGCATGGTCGGCTCGAGCGTCATCGCCGACGACGGCATCGGCGGCCCCGGGTCGTCGACGAGATTCGCTCAAGCGCTTGTGGGCGCCGCTCGTCGATCGCTTCCGCCCGCCGTTCGCCGGCCGCCGCCGCGGCTGGATCATCCTGTTTCAGCTCGCTCTCGGCGCCGCGCTGGTCGCGCTCGGCGCCCTGTCGCCGCGCGCCACGCCGCTGGCGTTCGCCGCGCTCGCCGTCGGCGTCACCTTCTGCGCCGCCAGCCAGGACATCGCCGCCGACGCCTACCGCACCGATCTGCTCGCGCCCGACGAGCGCGCCGCCGGCACCGCCGTCTACGTCTTCGGCTACCGCGCCGCCATGCTGGTCACCGGCGGGCTGGCGCTCGTCGCCGCCGATCACCTGCCGTTCGGCCGCGTCTACCAGCTCTCCGCGTTGCTCCTCGCCGTCGGCGTCGTCGCCGCGCTCGTCGCGCCCGAGCCGACCGCCGTGACGCCGCCCGCGACGCTGCGCGCCGCCGTCGTCGAGCCGCTCACCGACTGGTTCGGCTGTCCGCGCGCGCTTGGGCCTGCTCGCCTTCGTCGCGCTCTACCGCCTCTCCGATCTGATCGCCGCCGCCATGTCGACGCCCTTCCTCCTCGCGCTCGGCTTTTCCAACACCGAGCTCGGCCTGGTCAACAAGAACGTCGGCATCGCCGCCACCATCGCCGGCGCGCTCGGCGGCGGCGCGCTCGTCGCGCGCTTCGGGCTGTGGCGCCCGCTCGTCGTCTTCGGCGTCGCCGTGCCGCTGTCGAACCTCTTGTGGGCGGCGCTCGCCGTCGTCGGCAAGAGCCACGCGCTCCTCGTCGCCACGGTCGCCGTGCACGATGCGCTCGTCGGCTGCGCCATCGCGGCGCTCGAGGCGCTCCTCCTCGGCCTGTGCAACCGCCGCTACTCGGCGACGCAGTACGCGCTGCTCTCCGCCGCCGCCGGCCTCGCCGGGCGCCTCGCCGCCGCGCCGTCGGGCTGGCTGGCCGCGCGCCTCGGCTGGCCCGCGTTCTTCATCGCCAGCGCCGCCGCCGGCCTCGTCGCGCTCGCGCTCACGGCCCCGACGGCAGGTCGCGCCATTGGCAGCCCGGCGCCGACTGATTCGCCCCGCACGTCTTGATGAAGTCGATCGCCTTCTGATACTTCGACGTCGCCCAGGTGGCCTCGGTCAGCCCCTCCGTCGCCAGATCGAGCGGCATCCAGTGCAGCTTCTCGAAGCTCAAGAACGCGTCGGTGGTGATGCTCTTGAAGTACGAGTCGGTGCCGTCGAGGCGCGAGACCCAATCCTGCGCCCAACGCCCCGAGCCGATGCGATGGCACTTGGTGCACGCCGCCGCCCCATCGGAGACGAGCGACTTCTCCATGGTCCAGCCCTGGCCCTGCAAGTTCACGATCGCGTACGGCGAGTCGTTGTAGCCGAGCGCGAAGTCGGGATCGACGCCCATCTTGGGCACGATCGGCTTGCCGGCGGCGTCGAGCGCGCCGTCGATCCACGGGCTGTGGATGAACGGATCGTTGTCGTGGCAGTGCGCGCACTCGATGCCCGAGCCGATGCCGCCGTGCACGCCCGACCACAACGTCTCCGACTTCTGCTTGTCGGCCGGATGCGGCACGTGCGCGCCGTCGGTCTTGTCGTAGAGCGCGTTCTGGAAGAAGCAGGTCTTTCCGGTGAACGGGTTGTGGCCGATCATCGCCATGTCGTTGAACTGCGACGACTGAAGGCCGCCGACCGATTTGCGGCACAAGAGCACCCAGTGCGTGCCTTCGTCGTTGGTGCGCTCGGCGACGCGCGGCCCCTGCTCGCAGAGCGAGTAGATGTATTCGGGCTTGTCGCACTTGTCGACCTGCCCCGGCGGCGACTCGACGTGGCCGCTGGCGTCGGTGACGGTCATCGGGATCGGCGTCGAGTCCATGCAGCTGTAGGTGGTGTACGCGCCATCTCCCGTTTTCTGGAAAAACGGAATTTCGCCGAGCTCGGCGACGCACTTCTCGGCGTATTTCTGCACCGAGTGGATCGGCTCTTCGGTGGCGTCGCGCGGCGACCAGCGCGGCCCGTGAGCGACGCCGCTCCTGCGCGCCGCCGCCGACGCGGTCAGCCCGGCGTCCCACGCCACGTCGAAGTCGGTCTCGATGCTGGCGCTGATCTCGCCCGCGCCGTCGACGACGCAGGTGTCGATGATGCGATCGACGCCGGCGCGCGCGGCTGCGATCATCGCCGCCGTCGGATGCTCGGCCTGCCACTCGGGGCCGTAGAACGGTTTCAGGAAATCGGGATCGGTCACCTGCAGCTCGGCGCCGCCCGCCGACGTGTCGATCGGGCTCGTCGTCTCGACGACTTCGCTGCAGTCGAGCAGGCCGAAGTGGCCGCGGCGCAAGCGCAGGTACATCTTCTCGCCGTCGGCGAGCGGCTTGCCGATGGCAACGTGCACGCGCCCTTCCGCCTCGGCGTAGGTGACGACGAGGCCGTAGGGATTGTCTCCGCGATCTTGCCGGCCGGCGCCGCTGCCCGCGGACGTCGACGGCCCGACGTCGCAGCCGGTGCCGATGAGCACGCCGACGAAGATCAGTGCCGCGACGAACAACACGATACGCATCATGATCTCCTCATTTCTCGAACGAATCGTAGTACGCGACCTCGTCGGAGATGACGTGCGCGAGGTTGTCCTCGCGTGTCAGCGCCCACGAGTAGTCGGTGGGGAAGTTGGCGCGCAGCTCGGTGCGCCCGTTCGACGGGAAGTGCGCCTCGTCGCCGATGATGGTCTCGGGCTCGAGCGACGTGCCGCCGTGCTGATGGCAGCCGATGCAGTTGGTGCGCGCGTTGCCGGCGCCGCGCTCGAGGTACGGATTGGTGCACCACGTCGGCCCCGGCGGTTGCGACGGATCGCGCTCGTCGTGCGCCGTGACGACGCACATCTTGTAGTGGCGGAAGATCGGATCGGCCTCGAGATCGGCCGGGCGATCGGCGCCGAAGTCGCCGTCGCCGTCGGGCGCCCACCAGATGGTGACCCAGAGCCACTTGCGCAGCTCCTTGGTGATGACGTGCAGCCCGACGAGCCGGAAGACGTTGCCGTTCGGAAGTCGCACCGTGTGAATGCGCTCGGCGCCGGGATCGTCGCTGCCTTCGCCGTCGAGCGGCACCTCCCAGTTCGCGCCGGCGTCCCAACGGCGCCGCAGCCCATCGGGCGAGGTGTCGAACGTCGGCAGCTTCGCGCCGAACTCGGCGCGCCGCCACTGCGCCTTCACCACCGCGGCCCCGACGGGAAATTCGGAGTCGAAGCAGCCCGTGAAGTTGTCGGGCGAGACCGGTGGCGCCGCGGGCGCGATGCTGTCGATCGAATTCATGCAGCCGAGCACCCGCCCGTAGTTGGCGTAGAGGTGCGTCATCACCGCCGGCGAATACGACACGCGATGGCCGGCGCCCTCGGCCATCCAATCCTCGTCGGTGGTGAGCTTGGCGACGTACTGCGCGTAGCGATCGGCGGGCCACGTCGGCAGCGCGTCGACCATGTGCGCGTTCCAATCGTAGATGGCGTCGATCGCCGATCCCGGCAGCGGCGCGCGCGCCTTGCGCCCGTCGGTGCCGAGATCCTTGTACAGCTGCTTCCACATGCGGACGAAGTCGTCCTTGGCGTACCAGGTCTGGAAGCGCGGCACGCTCGCGCCCGCCGGCAGGCGCGGATCGGCGAGCGGGATCGGCTGCAACACCTTGCGCACCGTCGCCCACGCGACCGCGCGCCGCGCCGCCATCGACCCGTCGAGCTTGTCCTGCCGCCCGCGCAGCGACGGGTCCGCCGGATAGGGCGCCGGCACGCCGAGGATCTTGCGATCCCCGGGATTGACATCCTCTTTGTCGCCGCCGGCGGCGGAACGCGTCGCGGGGTTGCACGCCGCCAGCGACGACAAGAGGAAGACGAAGAGCGTTCGAGGCACGATGCTCACGCAGCTCACGATTCGCTCGACGACTACTGGCGAAGGGCGATGTCGCTCGCCACCAGATGCTCGACGCCGCTGTTGGTGTCGCGCACGAGGAAGTAGAGCCACCCGTCGGAGCGGAAGTGCGGATAGAGCGCGTACTGGCCCGGGTTCATGTGCGTCACCACCGTCGTCTTGTGCGTCGACAGATCGACGAGCACGACGTTCGCCGCGCCCTTCGCCAGGTAGGGCGCGAAGCCGGCGTCGTCGGCGCTGGCGAAGCCGTACTCGGCGGCGTCGTCGCGATCGACGTAGTGGTGCGTGACCAGGAAGCGCTCGTCGTACGAGAAGTTGGCCTTGGCGCCGCGCACGCAGATGCGCGCCACTTCCGGCGCCTCGACGGTGTAGCCGGCGGCGTCCTTGGTCGCCGCGACCTGATGCAAGACGTAGCCGATCTGCTTGGCGTTGGGTCCCGCCAGGCGGCCGGCGGTGAGCAGCGTCGACGGCGAGAGCGCGGTGTCGCCTTCGAACGTCGTCGGCACGGCCACGCCCGAGCCGACCTGGAAGGTCGAGCCGTCGAACACCATCGGCGTGAACTTGGCGGTCGCGTCGTCGCCGAAGGTGGCGGCGGGATCGTGCAGCGTGGCGCCGTGGCCGCCGTTGTCCGAGTCGAACTCCGAGGTCACGACGAAGTAGTCACCGCCGTTGAGCGCGGCGCCGACGTACTGATAGAGGCCGAGCGAGCCGCCCGTGCACTCCGGCTCGTTGAAGGTGATCTGCGACGGCGAGCGCGTGAGCAGCGACAGGTTGCAGATGCCCGCGCCGCGCGACGTGCCCTGGAACAAAAAGCCCGAATCGTCGGGGAAGAAGCCCGGATCGTACGAAGCCTCGACGGGGATCTCGAGGTTCTGCTGCAAGTCGATGATCTTCACGCCGCCGGCGGCGACGAAGCGCCCCGACGCCGAAGAGCGCGACCAGAACGTGGTCTGGAAGCCGAGATCGCGCAGCACGCGCAGGGTGCCGCCGTTGACCGCCCAGCCCTGCGCGAAGTCCTTGTCGGTCGAGAGCGGGAAGCTGGCGAGGCACGACAGCGTGTCGGTGGCGCCGTTGCAGCCGAACATCGACATGCCGCGATCGCGGTTGACCGCGGCCCAGCCCTCGGTCTTCATGCGCGCGACGTGCGCGTCGAGCGCCGGCGTCCAGCTCTCGACGCAGCTCGACGGCGGCAGCGCCTCCGGCAGCACCGCCTCGAGCTCCGGGAGATCCTGCGCGAACCAGCTCGAGATGACGTTGAATTCGTCGGCGCTGAGCTTGGCGTAGTTGCCACGCGGCATCGACACCGTCTGCTTGAACTTGGTGTAGTTGCGCAACCACGTGGTGGCGTTGTTGCCCGGCGCCGTCGCCGGATAGGCGTTCTTGAACAGCGTCTGCAGATCGGTGAGGTGCGCCGCGGCGGCGTAGATGCCGAGCTTCTCCGGCATGAACGGTGAGTCGGCCTTGGTCGGATCGGCGCGCATGCAGTTGACCGAGTCGAGCGCCGCCATGCCCGGCTTCAGGCAGGTCTCCTTGAACGTCTTTGTGAGCTCGGCCCAGTTGCGCAGGCCGGAGCGCGTGAGCGAGTGACACTCCTTGCACCGCTGCGTGGTGCCGTCGACGTTGGCGCCGAGGAGCTGCAAGCTGTGCAGCGCGAGCGACTGTTGGGTCGTATCGCATTTGCCGTCGGCGCACGTGGCGCCGGGATCGGTCGAGGCAGTGGATGAAGCGCAGCCGGCAGCCGCGGCGAGCACGATGAACACGAACGCATAGACGCGACGAAGCATGAGTGGCCCTCCCTGGTCCGGTCGCCCTGAGCAACCCGCGTGCCGTAGGTCCACCTGCTCCCAACCCGCAGGTTTTCCTACCTGTAGGCATCGCGAAGCGCGCGAAACTCCGGGACTCCCGTCGCCGTCCCGTGTCGTCGGCGACGCACGCCGCCCCGCACCGCCGCCGCCGCCGCGTCGCCCGCTCCAGGCTCCCTC
>DATNAQ010000004.1:0-12430 GCA_035607415.1 Polyangia bacterium | reverse complement strand
CTCCCAACCCGCAGGTTTTCCTACCTGTAGGCATCGCGAAGCGCGCGAAACTCCGGGACTCCCGTCGCCGTCCCGTGTCGTCGGCGACGCACGCCGCCCCGCACCGCCGCCGCCGCCGCGTCGCCCGCTCCAGGCTCCCTCTCCGCGGCCGTTCGACTCCACACTGTTGCGCCGGCGCCACAACCGCCGCCGCAATCGGCGCTCATTAATGATCCGCGCGCGCCCCGTCGCGACGGCGCGATTGAAGCCGCGAGGGTCGCCAGCGCTCGCGATGCCGCCAGTACTCGCCGATGCCGCAGTGCTCGCGAGGTCGCCAGTGCTCGCAAATGTCGCAGTGCTCGCGATGTCGGCAGTGCTCGCAAACGTCGCAGTGCTCGCGAGGTCGCCAGTGCTCGCAAACGTCGCAGTGCTCGCGATGCCGCCAGTGCGCTCGATGTTGCCAGTGCTCTCGATGTCGCCAGTGCTCTCGATGCAGTCGGTGCTCGCGATCGCCGGTGCTCGCGAGGTCGCCAGTGCTGGGAGGTCGTGACTACGACTGCACGATCACCGCCGCGGCGGCACGACTGCGCGATCGCTGCCGCGGCCGGCGCGACTGCGCGAGCAAGTCCCGCCCCCGCCCTCCCGCACCCGCGCGGCTTGACGCCTTACATTGTAAGGCGTAGAGACTTACAGCGTAAGGCTTGTGTCTTACGGTGTAAGCGAAGAGGGCTTACAGCGTAAGGCTGGGGGGCCGCTGTGAGGACCAGGGGGAAACGGCCATGAGCGCACGACGCGAACCGATCCGACTGACCCGCTCCACCGTCTGCCACGAGGCGCTCGGCCTCGTCGACGCCGAGGGGCTCGAGGCGCTCACCATGCGCCGCCTCGCCGCGCGCCTCGGCTGCGAGGCCATGAGCCTCTACCATCACGTGCGCGACAAGGCCGATCTCCTCGACGCGCTGCACGCCGCCGTCCTCGGCGACCTCGAGCCGGAGACGCCGGCCGACCACAAGCGCGCCGGCCGGGCGCGCCAGCCCAAGTGGCGCCTCCTCCTCGGCGGCCTCTCGCGCGCCCTGCGCACCGCCCTGCTCCGTCACCCCAACGTCGTCCCGCTGTTCACCTCGCGGCAGGTCACGGCGCCCGAGGCGGTCGCCGTCCTCCACCGCGTTCACGACGCGTTCCTCGAGGCCGGCTTCTCCGTTGCCGACACCGACCGCGCCGTCTACGTGACCGGCATGTTCACCATCGGCCACGCCATTTTCGAAAAGAACGAGCGCAACGACGCCACCTTCGAGTTCGGCCTCGAAGCGCTCCTCGACGCCATCGCCGCCGCTCACCGCAAATCCCGGAGACGCTCATGAGCCCCCCGCGCATGCCTGACGCCACGACCGACACGAACGCCCCGAACCACACGAACACGAACACGAACGACACGAACACGAACAACACGAACAACACGAACACGAACGACACGAACACGAACGACACGAACACGAACGACACCGCCGCCACCGACGCCCATCCCGCCACCGCCACCCTGCCGCCCGGACCGCGCCTCCCGGCCGCCGTCCAGCTCGTGCGCATGACCACCGATCCCTATCGCTTCCTCGCCGAATGCCGCGCCCGCTACGGCGATCTCTTCACCCTCCGCCTCCCCGGCGGCCGCCCCCAAATCTTCGCCTGCGACCCCGAGACCGTCCGCGCCCTCGTCACCGGCGGCTACGACGACTTCCTCCGCGACGGCGAAGCCATTCGCTTCATGCTCGGCGACCACGCCCTCATCTTCCAGCAGGACGCGCCCCACAAAGCCACCCGCCGCCTCATGATGCCGCCTTTCCACGGCGAGCGCATGCGCGCCTACGGCAGCGACATGGCCGCCATCAGCGACGACGTCCTCGATCGCTGGCGCGACGGCGACGAGCGCATCCTCCGCGACGACCTCCAGGACATCACCCTCCGCATCATCCTCCGCTCCATCTTCGGCATGACCGAAGGGCCGCGCACCGTCGAGCTCAGCCGCCTCATCGTCGAGTACCTCGACGCCATCATGACGCCCTGGTTCTACGGCGCCTCGCTCCTGCTCTCCGGCGCGCGCGTGCGCGACTTCATGCGCGCCCGCGGTGCCCACATGCGCCACGCCGGCGACGGCGAGCGCACCCCGTCGCGCTGGCCGCTGCAGAACGTCGCCGATCGCGTCGGCGCCATCGACGCCATCCTCTTCGACGAGATCGCCCGATGCCGTGCCCTTTCGCCCGACGCGCTCGCCGCCCGCCCCGACATCCTCGCGCTCCTCGTCGCCGCCCGCTACGACGACGGCACCGGCATGAGCGACGACGAGCTGCGCGACCACCTGATGACGCTCGTCGTCGGCGGCCACGAGACGACCGCCACGTCGCTGGCGTGGGCGCTCGCCTGCGCGCTGCAGAACCCGGGCACGCTCGAGCGCATGCGCGCCGAGGCCGACAGCGTCTTCCCGAGCGGCTTCGATGCGACGAAGGTCAAGCAGCTTGTCTATATCGGAGCCGTCGCCAACGAATCGATGCGCCTCTATCCCGTCGCCACCGCGGTCACGCGCATCTTGAAGCGCCCGCGCACCTTCGGCGGCTACACCATCCCCGCCGGCACGCGCATCGCGCCCTGCATCTATCTCACGCAGCGCGACGCGCGCCTCTGGCCCGAGCCCGAAGCGTTCCGTCCCGAGCGCTTCCTCGACGGCAAAGCCTCGGTCTACGAGTTCTTCCCGTTCGGCGCCGGCGTCTGGCGCTGCCTCGGTGCGCAGTTCGCCGAGTACGAGATGCGCGTCGTGCTCGCCCGCATCGTCGCGCGCATGGATCTCCGCCTCGCCCCCGGCGTCGCCATCAAGCCACAGCAGCGCGGCTTCACCGTCGCACCGTCCGACGGCGTGCCGGTACGCGTTCAGCTGCGCAGCGCGAACTCCGCTGCCAACCGCGCCCGCGCCGCCGCCGCGCCAATCGTCGACCACGCGCCGTAGCAGACCGCGCCGAACGGCACCAGCACCAGCGGCGCGATCGGCTCGCGCTGCGCCACCAGCTCCGGCCGCGCGAACAGCCAGTGCGACAGCGCGAACGCCAGCGCCAGATACACGATCGTAGAGACGAGCGCGATCCACAGCGCCCCCGGCGGATCGGCCGCGAAGCGGAACTCGCGCTCGACGTCCGGCGTCGTGGGCGCGAGCCCGAGCGAGCTCTCGAGCCGCCGCACCAGCGCGCCCGCCCGCTTGCCGTCGGGCTCGTCGCCCACGATCAAGAGCTGCCGCGCGCCGACGAGGTAGACCTTGTAGGCCGCCGGCCCGCGTTCGGGCCGCTCGCGCCGTGCCTCGACGCGCACCGGCCCTTCGAGCGGCTCGCCGTCGACGAGCACGAGCGGCCGCCGCGGCGCCTCGCGATAGTGGCCGCTGCCCTCGTCATCGGGCTGCGTGCCGACGAACGCGCGCCCACGCACGCGCCGCACCAGGCTCGCCGTGTGCGCGGCCGTGCCCGCCACCGCCGCGCCAACGAGGATCACCAGCCCGACGAGCGTCGTCGACGCGGCGAAGGCGAGCGTGCGATCCTCGGGCAGCCGCGACAGGCACAAGAGGATCGCGCCGGCGACGGCGATCACGATCGCCGCGCTCTGCCGCGCCGGCGTCAGCCGGAGGCCGCCGCCCGGTTCGTCGTCGATCCGCACCGCATCGACGATATCACGCGCCGCACCTACAACTCGAGACGGAACGTCTGGCCGAGGAGTCCCTTTCCAAACTCCTTGTGCGCCGCCTCGGCGACGAGCACGAACCCCGCGCGCTCGTAGATGCGCCGCGCCGCCACCAACACGCTGTTGGTCCACAGCTCGAGCCGCCGATAGCCGGCCGCGCGCGCGAAGCGCACGCACTCGTCGACGAGCCGCGCGCCGATGCCGAGCCCGCGCGCGCTCGGCTCGACGAGGAGGAGGCGCAGCTTGGCCACCGCGTTCGACTTGTGCACCACCATGACCGAGCCGACGACGGCGCCCTCCCGCTCGGCGATGAAGCAGCGCTCGCGGAGCCGATCGTACGACGCCACGAAGTCGGCTACGACGCGTGCCACCAGCGCCTCGAAGCGCGCGTCCCAGCCGTACTCCTCGGCGTAGAGCGCGCCGTGCCGGTAGACGATCCAGCCGAGCTCGCCCGCCTTGGGACCGCGGACGGTGAGTTGCGCGGCGCTGCCGGCCCCGCCGCTCGCGCCGAGCAGCGTCTCGATCGTCCGCATCGAGCTCACCAGCTCGCGCCGGCGTCCGCCGTCGAGCGGCCCGATCAGCCGCGCCACGTCGGCGTTCGAGCGCGCGTCGAGCTTGGCGAACACCGCGCGCCCGCGCGCGCTCAGCGACAGCAGGCTCTCGCGCTTGTCGTCGGGCGAGGGCCGCCGCGTCACCAGGCGCCGCGCCGCCAGCCTGGCCACCATGCGGCTCAAGTAGCCGGCGTCGAGGTCGAGCGCCTGCCGCAGCGCCGTCGCGGTGGCGCGCTCGCGCTGCGCCAATTCGTAGAGCACGCGCACCTCGGCCAGCGAATAGGGGCTGGCGAGGAGCCCCTCGTCGAGCACTCCGATCTTCTGCGTGTAGAAGCGGTTGAAGGCGCGGACGGCGGCAACCGGCGACATGGTTGCCAGAGTCAACTAATTCGTTGACTCAGTCAAACACCTACGATGAACACGCAGCTCGTCGTGCCCGAGCCGCCGATGTTGAGCGTGGCGAAGGTCTTGGCGCCCTCGACCTGGTAGGCGCCGGCCTGGCCGGTCGTCTGCAGGTACGCGTCGAGCATCTGGCGCACGCCGGTGGCGCCGACGGGGTGGCCGCAGCCGATGAGCCCGCCCGACGGGTTGATCGGCAGCTTGCCGTCGAGCGCGATCACGCCCTCCTCCACCGCCTTCCACGACTCGCCGGGCGCGGTCAGGCCGAAGTGATCGATGGCCATGTACTCGGAGGTCGTGAAGCAGTCGTGGGTCTCGATGCCGTCGAGGCCCCAGCAGTCGGCGAGGCTCGCGCGGCGATAGGCGTCGGTGATGGCGCGGCGCGTGTGCGGCAGGACGTAGGGCTGGTTCTTGCTCTCGGCGACCTTGTCGTCGAAGGTCAGCGGCGCCGTGCGATGGCCCCAGCCCTTGATGCGCGGCACCCGCCCGAGCTGCGCGCCGCGCCGCTCCGCCCACTTCTTGGCGAACGCCTCGGACGCGAGCAGCACCGCGACGGCTCCGTCGGTGACCTGCGAGCAGTCGGTGACCTTGATGCGCCCGCCGATGACCGCGTTGTAGCTGTCGGCCTTGCAGGCGTGCTCGTCCGACATGTACCAGGTGCGCGTCTGCGCCTTGGGGTTCTTGCGCGCGTTGTCGTAGTTGATGGCGCTGATGCGGCCGAGGTGCTCGTCCTTGAGCCCGAAGCGGCGGTCGTACTCGTCGCCGAGCCGCCCGAACAGCTTCGGGAAGGGGAACTCCACGCCCTTGGCCTCGCGCTCGTACCACGCCGCGGTCCCGAGGAAGTCGCCGCCCTCGGCGGGCGACACCGTCTTCATCTGCTCGACGCCGACGACGAGCGCGCAGTCGTAGCGCCCGGCCTCGATCTCGGCCGACGCGGCCAGGAGCGCGATCGAGCCCGACGCGCAGGCCGCCTCGTGGCGCCCGGTCGGAAGGCCCGAGAACGCCGGGTCGACGTCGACGAGGAAGGCGCCGAGATGGCCCTGCATCGCGTAGAGCTCGGCGGCGAAGTTGCCGACGTGGCCGACGTCGATCTCCTTGGGATCGACGCCGGTCGCCAGAAGGCCGCCGGCGACCGCTTCGCGGATCATCGCCGAGATGTGCTTGCCCTCCTTCGTCCAGTTGCGGGCGAAGTCGGTCTGATAGCCGCCGAGGATGTACACCGGTCTCGTCGTCATGTTCATGATCTACTCCGTTCGCTCGTCGCGTCGCGGCGCGACAGGTCGGCTCGCTGCACTCGCCTCCGGGTCGCGAAAATCCCGCGCCTCGACTCGCTCACTGGGCCCCGTGGAAGAAGCGGCCGATGTCGACATGCGCCGCGTCGAAGAGCCGTTGGTTGCGCTCGGCCGCCGCGACGAGCGCGCGCGGCACCGGCAGGCGCGCCGCTTCCAAGAGCGCGACGCACCGGCGCGCGCCGATGAGATCGACGAGCACGCCGGGCGGCGCCCAGTTGAAGCCGAAGCCCATGATGCGATCGACGTCGGCGACCTTCTCGACCACCTCGCCGACGCGGTTGAGCCCGTAGCTGATGTAGCCGAGGATCACCCGGCGCATGAGCTCGGCGTCGGCGCCGCTCGCCTCGGCGAAGACGTCGAAGGCCTGCGCGTAGCGCCCGACGCGATGGAGCTCCTTCATCTTGCGCGCGACCTCCGGCAGCTCGCCGCCGCGCGGGTCGCCCTTTTTGAAGAAGCCGCCCTTGTCGGGCGTCTTGTCGCCGAGGCAGCCGGCCGCCATCTTGGCGCGCATCGCGTCCGGCATGTGGAACGCGTCGTGCGCCTCGTCGCGCGTGTTCGCATACACGTTGTCGACGATGGCGGCATGCACGTCCCAGCCGACGAAGTCGATCGTGGCCAGCGGCGCCATCGCGCGCCCGGTGTGCGGCCCGACGAGCGCGTCGATGTACGCCGCGCCGTGCGTCTCGGCGAGCTGCGCGCACTCGTTGAGCACCTTGAAGCCGACGCGATTGCCGCAGAACGCCGGCGTGTCGCTCGTGCGCACCAGCTCGCGCCCGAGCCGATTGCGCAACAGGTCGTCGACCTCGGTGACCACCAGCGGATCGGTGCCCGCGTGCGGGATCAGCTCGCAGCCGACGATCACGTTCGGCGGGTTGAAGAAGTGGATGCCGAGGAAGTGGCGCCCGAAGCTGGTGCCGCCCGTCGCTGCCATGGCCGCGATCGACAGGCCCGACGAGACCGTGGCGACGATCGCGTCCTTTTGGCGGTGCTTGTCGATCTGCTCGAAGTAGACGCGCTTGAGCGCCAGATCCTCCGAGACCGCCTCGAACACCAGGTCCGCTTCGGCGACGGCGCGCGCCAGGTCCGCGTCGTACGAGCCGACGCGGATGAAGCGCGAGAGCGCCGTCGATTTGGCCAGCTTCTCGGCGCGGCGCTGCCCTTGGAGCGCCTTGTCTTTGCTGCGCGCGAGAAACGTGGTCTCGATGCCGGCGGCGGCGAACACCTCGCCCGAGCCGGCCCCCATCGCGCCGTTGGCGCCGAGCACCACCACCTTGCGGATTTGTCGTGCCATGAGATCAGTCCTGCGCGCACGGCCCTGTCCTGTCAACGTGTAAATACCCCTGAAAAGCGCCGTTTCTCGTCGCCGCGTCGACATTTCACAACGATTTCGCGACATGTCGCGTCAATTTTCGACAACCGATTTTCAATCCCTGTTAAGCAGTCAACAGGTCTATACCTACGGCCATGGTCATCGTGCTCAAAGCGGACGTGGGCCCCGAATCACCCGAGGTGCAACAGATCGTGGCGCTCGCCTCCTCGTTCCCCGGCGTGACGACGCGCGTGCACGTGGTGCAAGGCGCGACGCGCGCGCTCACCGAGATCTACCTTCTCGGCCCGACGCACGCGGTGCCGACCGCGCCTTTCGAGGAGTTCGAGGTCGTCGAGAAGGTCGTACGCATCACCGAGAAGTTCCGCGCCATCGGTCGTCACGGCGGCCAGCTCGAGGCGCTCGGCTTCGAGTACAACGGCGTCACCTTCTCGCAGGAGACGCTGCACGTGTTCCCCGGCCTCTGCGCCGTCGACAACCGCGAGAACGTCGAGGCCACCTTCCGCGCGCTCGCCGCGCACGGCATCGTGACGACGCGCGCGGGCGCGTACAAGCCGCGCACGTCGCCGTACGACTTTCAGGGGCACGGCGCCGCGTGTCTGCCGTTCCTCTTCGAGCTCGCCGGCAAGTACGGCATCCGCGTCATCGCCATGGAGATCACGCGGCAGGAGCACATCGACGAGATCCGCGCGGCGCTGACGGCGACGGGAAACGCGACCGGCGTGATGCTGCAGATCGGCACGCGCAACGCGCAGAACTTCGAGCTCCTGAAGGCCGTCGGCGCGGTCAGCGACATGCCGGTGCTCTTCAAGCGCGGCATGGGCATCTCGCTCGAGGACTCGCTCAACGCCTGCGAGTACGTGGCGTCGGGCGGCAATCACCGCATCGTGTTCGGCCTGCGCGGGATGAAGACCAACCTCGGCGATCCGCACCGCAACTTCGTCGACTTCGCGCACGTGCCGGTGGTCAAGCGCATGACGCGGCTGCCGGTGTGCATCGACCCGTCGCACTCGGTCGGGCGGCGCGCGGTCGCGCCCGATGGCCTCCTCGACATCCTGCACGTGACGGCGCAGGCGGTGATCGCGGGCGCGAACATGGTCCTCGTCGACGTGCACCCGCGGCCCACCGAGGCGCTGTGCGACGGGCCGCAGGCGCTCCTCCTCGAGGAGCTGCCGCTGCTTTTGCAGGACATCGCGATCGCGCGGCGCGCCTACGAGGAGCGGCGCGCGCTGGTGCGGCGGCTGGCCGGGGCTTCGGCCCCACATTAGAATGAACGGATGGACGTCGCGCACTTCACGCCGCTGAGCGCGCTCGTCGGTGGCGCGCTGATCGGATTGTCGGCGGTGCTGCTGTGGATCCTCAACGGGCGCGTCGCGGGGATCGCCGGCATCGTCGGGCAGCTCCTCCGGCCCGCGCCCGGCGACGCGGCCTGGCGCGCGGCGTTCGTCGTCGGGCTCGTCGCCGGCGGCGTGCTCGTGGCGGCGCTGCATCCGGCGTCGTTCGGGCTGCCCCCAGGTGGGCGCGGCACGCTGCTCGTCGGTGGCGTGCTCGTCGGCTTCGGCACGCGGCTCGGCAACGGCTGCACCAGCGGCCACGGGCTGTGCGGCGTGAGCCGGCTGTCGCCGCGCTCGATCGTGGCGACGATGATCTTCATGGCCGTCGGCATGGCGACGGTGTTCGTGGTGCGCCACGTCGGAGGCGCGCCGTGAGCGCGGCCAAAACGATCGTCGGCTTCGGCTGTGGGCTCTTGTTCGCCGTCGGGCTCGGGCTGTCGGGCATGACGCAGCCGTCGAAGGTGCTCGGCTTCCTCGACGTCGCCGGCGGCGCGTGGGATCCGAGCCTGGCGTTCGTCATGCTCGGCGGCATGGCGACGATCGCGCTGGTGCGTCGCTTCGGTCCGACGAAGCCGCTCTTCGAGCACGCGTATCCGACGCTCGCGCGCCTGCCCATCGATCGTCCGCTCGTCTTGGGCGCGGCCCTGTTCGGGCTCGGCTGGGGGCTCGTCGGCTATTGCCCGGGACCCGCGGTGGTCGCGCTCGGCGGTCGCGTGCCCGGCGCCGGCTTCTTCTGCGCGAGCGCGGGGATGGGCATGGCGATCTTTGAAGTTGTCCGACGCGCTTTTTACAGAAACGAAACATAGCGCAGCGCGTCACGTCGAGTAGACTCGAGTCATCATGGGTCTGCCTCCAGCGCAAGGTTTGTACGACCCCCGCTTCGAGCACGACGCCTGCGGTCTCGGCTTCGTCGCCACGCTCAACCGGACGGCGTCGCACGACGTCGTCAAACAGGCGCTGGAGATTCTGGTCAACCTCACGCACCGCGGCGCCGCCGGCTGCGATCCCTACACCGGCGACGGCGCCGGCATCCTCTTACAGATTCCGCACGCGCTCTACGCGTCGGCCGATCGCGGCGTCAAAGGCTTCGCCCTGCCGCCGCCCGGCGAGTACGCGGTGGCGATGTGCTTCTTCTCGCAGCTGCCCGCGCGACGTCGCCGTCAGGAGGCGATCCTCGAGAGCGCCGTCGAGCACCACGGCCAGCGCTGTCTCGGCTGGCGCGACGTGCCGATCGATCCGGTGGCGATCGGGCCGGCGGCGCGCGAGTCGATGCCGGTGGTGCGCCAGCTGTTCATCGGGCACGAGCCGACGTCGACGACGTTCGAGCAGCAGCTCTACCTCATCCGCAAGCGCGCCGGCCGGCGCGCGCACGAGGAGCTCGGCGGCGACGACTTCTACATCGCCTCGGCGTCGTCGCGCAGCGTGGTCTACAAGGGGCTCATGCTCGCCGAGCAGGTGGCGGCGTTCTACCCCGACCTCGGCGACGCGCGCTGCGCCTCGAAGCTGGCGATGGTGCACTCGCGCTTCTCGACCAACACGTTCCCCTCGTGGGAGCGCGCGCATCCGTTCCGGCTGATCTCGCACAACGGGGAGATCAACACGCTGTCGGGCAACCGCGCGTGGATGGAAGCGCGCGAGTCGATGCTGAAGTCGGACGTGTTCGGCGCGGCCATCGAGGACTTCAAGCCGATCATGCGGCCGGGCGGATCGGACTCGGCGTCGCTCGACAACGTGGTCGACTTCCTCGTCGCGTCGGGGCGCTCGTTGCCCCACGTGATGATGATGCTGATCCCGAAGGCGTACGCGAACGACCCCGACATGAGCGACGAGGAGAAGGCGTTCTATGCCTATCACGGCTGTCTCGTCGAGCCGTGGGACGGGCCGGCGGCGGTCGCGTTCACCGACGGCGTGCAGATCGGCGCGATGCTCGATCGCAACGGCCTGCGCCCGGCGAAGTACGCCGTCACGTCGGATGGGCTGGTGGTGCTGGCGTCGGAGTTCGGCGTGCTGCCGCTCGATCCGGCGCGCGTGGTGCAGAAGGGGCGCGTGCAGCCGGGCAAGATGTTCCTCGTCGACACCGACGCCGGGCGCGTCATCTCCGACGAGGAGGTGAAGCACCACGTGGCGACGCAGAAGCCGTACCGGGTGTGGCTCGAGGAGAATCGGCTGACGCTGTCGATGCTCCCCGAAGCGCAGAGCCCGTACAAGTCGAGCCCCGACGAAGTGCGGCGGCTGCAGCAGGCGTTCGGGTACACCGAGGAGGATCTGAAGACGATCCTGGCGCCGATGGGCGTCGGCGCCGAGGAGCCGACCGGCTCGATGGGCGTCGATACGCCGCTGGCGGTGCTGAGCGAGCGGCCGCAGCTGGCGTTCCGCTACTTCAAGCAGCAGTTCGCGCAGGTCACCAATCCGCCGATCGATCCGATCCGCGAAGAGACGGTGATGTCGCTGGTGAGCTGCGTCGGCGGCGAAGGCAATCTGCTCGAGGAGACGCCCAAGCAGTGCCGCATGCTCGAGCTGCCGCATCCGTTCGTCACCAACGACGACATGGCGCGGCTCCGGCGCAACGTGCTCGGGGATTTTCGCACCTGCACGCTGCGCATGAGCTTTCCCGTCGCTGATTGTGCGACGCCCGAGCGTGCGGGGCGGGCGCTGCGCCAGGCGATCGATCGGTTGTGCAAGGAGGCGGTCGACGGCATCGACGGCGGCGCCAGCCTGCTCATCCTCAGCGATCGCGGGATCAGCGACGAGCATGCGCCGATCCCGAGCCTGCTGGCCACGTCGGCGGTGCATCATCACTTGATCCGCAACGGACGGCGCGTGCGCGCGGGCCTGGTGATCGAGACGGCCGAGCCGCGCGAGGTCTCGCACATGTGCCTGCTCATCGGGTACGGCGCGGGCGCGATCAATCCATACCTCGCGCTCGACTCGCTGCCCGACGAGCGGTCGCGCGCCAACTACATCAAGGCGCTGAAGAAGGGCCTGCTCAAGACGATGTCGAAGATGGGCATCAGCGCGGTGTCGTCGTATCAGGGCGCGCAGATCTTCGAGGCGGTCGGCATCGATCAGGTGGTCATCGACAACTACTTCACCGGCACCGTGTCGCGCGTGCGCGGCGTCGGCATGCCCGAGATCGCCGAGGAGACGCTGGCGCGGCATCGGCGCGCGTTCGGCGCGCGTCCCGAGCGCGAGCTCGACGTCGGCGGACAGCACACCTGGCGCGTGACCGGCGAGGCGCACCTGTGGTCGCCGAAGACGGTCGCCAAGCTGCAGGAGGCGGTGCGGCTCGAGGACGCCGCGAGCTACGACGAGTATGCGCGGCAGATCAACGATCAGACGCGGCGGCTCATGACGCTGCGCGGGATGTGGGATCTGCAGCCGATCGGCCCGGAGGTGGCGATCGAAGGCGTCGAGCCGGCGGCGTCGATCGTCAAGCGCTTCACGACGGGCGCGATGTCGTTCGGATCGATCTCGAAGGAGGCGCACGAGAACCTCGCGATCGCGATGAACCGCATCGGCGGCAAGTCGAACACCGGCGAGGGCGGCGAGGATCCCGCGCGCTATCGCCCCGACGGCAACGGCGACTCGCGCCGCTCGGCGATCAAGCAGGTGGCCTCGGCGCGCTTCGGCGTGACCGCGGAGTACCTGGTCAACGCCGACGACATCCAGATCAAGATGGCCCAGGGCGCCAAGCCCGGCGAGGGCGGACAGCTGCCCGGGCACAAGGTCGACGCGGTCATCGCGCGCGTGCGTCACTCGACGCCGGGCGTGACGCTGATCTCGCCGCCGCCGCACCACGACATCTATTCGATCGAGGACCTGGCGCAGCTCATCTTT
>DATNAQ010000002.1:0-20593 GCA_035607415.1 Polyangia bacterium | reverse complement strand
GCGACGGTCATCGACATCGTCCTCCGGGGCTCGTTCCACTGCACGCTCGCCGCCGGCAAGCAGATGATCGCGCAGGGCACGGGCGGCTCGATCCTTTCGATCGTCACGCCCTACGCCTGGACCGGCTCGGCCTACGTCGTGCCGTCGGCGTGCGCCAAGGCCGGCGTCCTCGCCATGACCCGCTCGCTCGCCGTCGAGTGGGCCAAATACAAGATCCGCTGCAACGCCATCGCGCCCGGCCCGTTTCCGACGGAGGGCGCGTGGTCGCGCCTGGTCCCGCCCGGCATCGAGGACATGATCGCCGGCGTCACGACGAAGAAGATCCCGGCCGGCCGCTTCGGCGAGCACATCGAGCTCGCCAACCTCGCCGCCTATCTCGTCGCCGACGGCTCGGGCTACATCACCGGCGATTGCGTCACCATCGACGGCGGCTCGCACTACATGGGCGGCGAGTTCAACGGCTTCACCGCCTTCGATCAGCGCGCGCTCGCCCAGATGCTCGACGCCATGCGCCCGCCGAAAAAATAAGACGATCGTCTCGGGTCTACTGAACCCGCGCCTCCGAAAATCGGTGACTAGCGCTCTTGCCAGCGAGGAACGACTCCAGTCGCCGCTTGTCGCTCGCGCTCATGCGAATGAAGCGCACGCCCGCGCCCGGCCGCGCCACACCGGCGGCGTCCACGCGCTCGTGATTGTGCACGACTTTACCGACCGCTTCGATGTATCCGGCCGGCAGCTCGAAATAAAAATGAACGCAGGTCCCGGGCGTTAGCTCCGTGTGCGAGAGGAACACGCCGGTCATCGAGACGTCGCTGGCGAGCGTGGTTCCGATGCGCTGCACCTCGAGCGTCGAGCCCTCGATCGCGAGCACGTGATAGCGGACGACCTGCTTGGTGTGTTTGCGCTCTACCCGACGGTTGGTCACCACGACCGCAACAGCAGCGATTGTGCCAACAGTTATCCACACCCTTGCGCTTGACGCGGTGTTTCATTACCGTGCATCCAAGCCTCAATGAGGGACCCCCAACATGGCTGAGTTCAAGAAGGTCGCCGTCCTCGGAGCCGGCGTCATGGGCTCCGGGATCGCCGCGCATCTCGCCGGCGCCGGCATCGAAGTTCTCCTGCTCGACATCGTTCCCCCCGACGGAAAAGGTGGCCGCAACGCCTTCGCGCAGGGCGGCAAGGACAAGGCGCTCAAGGCCAAGCCCGCCGCCTTCTTCACGCCGCGCGACGCCGACCTCATCACGGTCGGCAACCTCGAGGACGACCTCGACAAGGCCGGCAAGTGCGACCTCGTCATCGAGGTCGTCAAAGAGGATCTCGCGGTCAAGCGCGCGCTCTTTGGCCGCCTCGAGCCGCTCCTGGCCGAGCACACCATCGTCGCCTCGAACACCTCGGGCCTGCCGATCGCGCAGATGATGGAAGGGCGCTCGGCGTCGATGAAGAAGCGCTTCCTCGTGACGCACTTCTTCAACCCCGTGCGCTACATGAAGCTCCTCGAGATCATCGCCGGCAAGGACACCGACCCGTCGGTGACCGAGCGCGTGGCGCGCTTCGGCCAGGACGTGCTCGGCAAGGGCATCGTCCACGGCAAGGACACGCCGAACTTCGTCGCCAACCGCATCGGCGTCTTCGCCATGATGCACCTCATCAAGCTGGCCATCGACGGCGGCTACACCGTCGAGGAGGTCGACGCGATCTTCGGCGCGCCCCTCGGCCGTCCCAAGTCGGCCGTGTTCCGCACCGCCGACGTCGTCGGTCTCGACACCATCATCCACGTCGCCAACAACTGCTACGAGGCGCTCACGCACGACGAGCGCCGCGAGGACTTCAAGGTCCCCGCGCTCATCGAGCAGATGGCCGAGAAGAAGATGCTCGGCGACAAGACCGGCGGCGGCTTCATGAAGAAGACGCCCGAGGGCATCGTCACCCTCGACTTCAAGACCATGCAGTACCGGCCGCAGCAGAAGGCGAAGTTCGCCTCGGTGGGCGCGACCAAGGGCGTCAGCGACGTCGGCGAGCGCATCCGCAAGGTGCTCGCCGGCGACGACAAGGCCGCCGATCTGGCGCGCAAGGTCACCTACGCCACGCTGGCCTATTCGGCCAACCGCATCGGCGAAATCGCCGACGACTACGTCAACATCGATCGCGGCATGCGCTGGGGCTTCGGCTGGGACGTCGGCCCGTTCGAGACCTGGGACGCGATCGGCGTGCAGAAGGGCGTCGACGAGATGCAAAAGCTCGGCATCACCCCCGCCGCGTGGGTGACCGAGATGTTGAAGTCGGGCCGCAAGAGCTTCTACGAGGACGGCACCTACTGGGACGTGCGCACCAAGAAGGCGCAGCCGATCCCGACCTCGCCGCGCGAGCTGTCGCTGCCGGCGGCGCGCAAAAAGGGCGGCGTCGTGTTCGAGAACGACGGCGCCACGCTCTACGACATCGGCGATCGCATCGTGTGCCTCGAGCTGCACACCAAGATGAACGCGATCGACGGCGACGTCATCACCGCGCTCAACAAGGCGGTCGACCTCGCCGAGAAGCAGTTCGACGGCCTGGTCATCGGCAACCACGATCCGCAGGCCTTCAGTGCCGGCGCCAACATCTTCATGATGCTCATGGCCGCCAACCAGGGGAACTGGAAGGCGATCGACGAGATGTCGGGCCAGCTGCAGCAGTCGCTCATGCGGCTGCGCTACGCCCAGGTGCCGACGGTGACGGCGCCGTTCGGCCTGACCCTCGGCGGCGGCGCCGAGATCTCGATGCACGGCGCCGCGTCGCGCGCCTCGGCCGAGCTCTACATGGGCCTCGTCGAGGCGGGCGTCGGCCTTCTGCCCGCGGGCGGCGGCTGCAAGGAGCTCCTCGCACGGCATCTCGAGTTCTACCCGGATGACGCCGATCCGTTCGTGATGGTGAAGAAGGTCTTCCTGCAGATCGGCCTCGGCAAGGTGTCGATGTCGGCCGAGGAGGCGCGCGCCATGGGCATGCTCTCGCCCAGCGACGGCGTGTCGCTCAACCGCGACTTCCTCATCCACGACGCCAAGGAGACCGCGCTCGGCCTGGCGCGCGCCGGCTACCGCCCGCCGCGTCGGCGCACCATGCGCCTGCCCGGTGCCTCGGGCTACGCGACCATCCGCTCGATGTTGCAGATGATGCACGAAGCGCATCAAGTTTCCGCGCACGACGTCGTGGTCGGATCCAAGATCGCCTACGTGCTCACCGGCGGCAAGACGGTCCCGTCGGTGCGGGTCACCGAGCAGCACATCCTCGATCTCGAGCGCGAGGGCTTCCTCTCGCTCATCGGCGAGGAGAAGACCCGCGAGCGCATGCAGTACATGCTCATGAACAACAAGCCGCTGAGGAACTAGCCCATGGCTCTCAAGGATGTTGCGATCGTTGCCGGCGTCCGCACGCCGTTCGCCCGCGCCAACAAAGGCGGGCTCAAGGACACGCGCCCCGACACCATGGCGCAGCTCGTGATCGAAGAAGCCGTCAAGCGCAGCAAGGTCGACAAGGCCGAGATCGGCGACGTCATCCTCGGCTGCGCCATGCCCGAAGCGGAGCAGGGCATGAACGTCGCGCGCATCGCCGCGCTCGCCGCCGGTCTGCCCATCGACGTGCCGGGCATGACCATCAACCGCTTCTGCTCGTCGGGCGTGCAGTCGATCGCGCTCGTCGCCGATCGCATCTCGGCCGGCGCCTACGAGGTCGGCATCGCCGGCGGCGTCGAGACCATGTCGATGATCCCGATGGGCGGCAACAAGCCGTCGATGAACCCCGCCGTCGTCGAGAACATGCCCGCGGTCTACACGCCGATGGGCGTCACCGCCGAGAACGTCGCGCGCAAGTTCGGCGTCTCACGCGCCGATCAGGACGCGTTCGCGCTGCGCTCGCACACCCGCGCCACCGAGGCGCAGAAGGCCGGCCGCCTCGACGCCGAGATCCTGCCCATCAAGACGCAGGTCTTCGACGCCGCGGGCAACGTCACCGACGTGACCGTGGCCAAGGACGAGTACCCGCGCGCCGACACCACGATCGAGGCGCTGGCCAAGCTCAAGCCCGCGTTCGATCCCACGGGCTCCGTCACGGCCGGCAACTCGTCGCCGCTCACCGACGGCGCCGGCGCCGTGGTGGTCGCCTCGGGCGAGCGGGTCAAGCAGCTCGGCGTGAAGCCGCTCGGCTGGTTCCGCGCCTTCGCCGTCGCCGGCGTGCCGCCCGAGATCATGGGCATCGGGCCGGTTCCGGCGGTGCGCAAGGTCCTCAAGCTCGCGGGCCTGAAGATCGAAGACATCGATCTCTTCGAGCTCAACGAGGCCTTCGCCGCGCAATCGCTCTACTGCGCGCGCGAGCTCGGCGTCCCCGAGGAAAAGCTCAACGTCAACGGCGGCGCGATTGCGCTCGGCCATCCGCTCGGCGTCTCAGGCACCCGCCTGACGCTCACCATCTTGCACGAGCTCGGACGCCGCAACGGCCGCTACGGCATCGTGACCATGTGCATCGGCGGCGGAATGGGCGCCGCGGCCGTGGTCGAGCGCGCCTCGTAATCCTCGCAACGAATCCTCGTCGTCCCCGTAAGCCCCCACGTTCATACGAAGTTTCGGTATGTGCGGCGACCGTGACGCAGATCGCTTGCCGCGGTATGACCACTTGTCGTATAAGGCCGCACATGCGGACCACGACCCTGGCCTTTTTGTTGAGCGGCTTGCTGGTGGGTTGCGCGACGGCGCCGAAGAAGACGGCGCGCGCGCCGCATCCGAGCGAAGCGAACGACTCCGCCGTGGCGACGACCGAGACGCCGAAGCCGAAGGAGCTCGGCGGCGAGTCGGTCAAGATCGTGGCGCACAAGCCGTCGTCGCAGAAGTACCACTTCGTCGGCCGCGTCGAGGCGCGCGCCACCACCGGCGACATCGTCGACGCGGCCATCGCCGTTGACGCCGACTTGCGCCGCCAGGCCAAGGCCCTCGGCGCCGACGTCATCAAGATCGACGTGATTGCCCCGCCGTCGGAGCACGCCGGCAAGCACAGCCGCGTCGTCCTCGCCGGCCGCGCCTACAAGAAGACCTCGTAATCGCCTACAAGCGCCGGTGCTCGAGCGCCGGCAGCTCGCGCCGCAACCGATCCTGATAATCGAAGTCGAGCTCGGCCACGGCCACGCCCTCGCGGTCACCCACTTCCGCGAGCACGTGGCCCCACGGATCGACGATGCAAGCGTGGCCGAAGGTCACGCGCTTGGCGTTGTGCCGCCCGTATTGCGCCGCCGCGAGCACGAACGACAGGTTCTCGATCGCGCGCGCCTTCAGGAGCGGATGCCAGTGGTCGCGCCCCGTGTGCAGCGTGAACGCCGCCGGCACCGTCAGGATGCGCGCACCGTCGCCCACGAGCCGCCGGTAGAGCTCGGGGAAGCGCAGGTCGTAGCAGATGGTGAGGCCCACCTTGCCGTGGTCCCCGTCGACGACGATCGGCTCGCCGCCCGGCTTGACCGACGCCGACTCGCGATAGGTCGCCCCGTCGGGGATGGCGACGTCGAACAGGTGGATCTTGCGATAAATCCCGCGGATCTCGCCTTTGGCGTCGACGTACACCGACGTGTTGTGCACGTGGGTCGCGCTCACCGCCTCCGGCATCCCGCCGAGCACCAGGTCGACGCCCGCGTCGCGTGCCAGCTGGCGCATGGTCCCGAGGATCCGGCCGTCGCCCGGCACCGCCTCGGCCACCGCCATCTTGGCGGTCTCGTGCTCACCGAGGAAGGCGAAGTTCTCGGGCAGGACGACGAGCCGGGCCCCCATCTTCGCGGCCTCGCGGACAAGCGTGCTGCAGCGACTTAGGTTGTGTCCGAGATCGGCACCGGAGGTCACCTGCACGACGGCAGCAAGGAGGCTGGCCATGTCGTGGTCGTACCATAAATTCCTTGCAGGCGCCGCGGGCTGATGGTAAGACGCCGATACATTTTTGGTGATTACCAAAAGTGGGCCTTGCGCCCACTTTTTTCGTTTTTGGGCCTGGAGATTCGAGACGAGAACATGAAGCCGGTCGACGTTCAAAAGCTGCAGCAGCTCGCGGAGCCCGTGGTCACGGGCCAGGGCTACGAGCTCGTCGACCTGGAGTTCAAGAACGAGCTCGGCGCCTGGATCCTGCGCGTGTTCATCGACAATCCCAAGACCGACGGCGGCGTCGGGCTCGATGACTGCGCCCAGGTCAGCCGGGAGCTGTCGGCGGTGCTCGACGTCGAAGACGCGATCCCGATGCACTACAGCCTCGAGGTCTCTTCGCCGGGGCTCAACCGTCCGCTCAAGAAGGCGGCGGACTTCGCGCGCTTCGTCGGTAAGAAGGCGAAGATCCGCACCCGTCACCCCGTGGGCGATTCGCGACGCAACTTCTCCGGCACGCTGGTGGGCGTAGACGGCGACAAAGTGAAGATCGATGTGGGCGACCAGGTCTGCGAGGTCCCGGTCGACGATGTGGAAAAAGCGAATCTGGTTTACGAGTTCTAGGATAAAGGAAGGAATATGCAGCCGAATTTGACGATGGTGCTCGAGCAGGTGGGGAAGGACAAGGGGATCGATGTAAAGATCCTTTTGCAGACGCTCGAGCAGGCGATCCTCACCGCGGCGAAGAAGGTCTTCGGCATGCACCGCGAGCTCGAGGCGCAATACAACGAGGAGATCGGCGCCGTCGACCTCTTCCAGATCTGCTACGTCGTCGAGGGCCCGAACGCCGAGAAGGGCCGCGAGATCACCATGGCGGACGCCAAGACCAATGGTCTCGAGGCGGAGCTTGGTGACGAGCTGCTGTTCCAGATCTTCTATCGCAGCGAGGACACGGATCGCGCCTCCGAGCAGGAGCAGAAGTACGCGGACCTGCTCGATCTGCGCGACACCATCAAGACGTTCGGGCGCATCGCGGCGCAGACGGCCAAGCAGGTGATCATCCAGCGCATGCGCGAGGCCGAGCGCGACAACGTCTACAACGAGTTCAAGGACCGCAAGGGCGAGCTCATCTCCGGTGCCGTGCGTCGCTTCGAGCGCGGCAACCTCATCGTCGAGATCGGGCGCCACGAGGCGATCCTGCCCGTGCGCGAGCAGGTGCCGCGCGAGTCGTATCGCATGAACGACCGCATCACCGCCTACGTGCTCGACGTCGAGAAGAACGCGCGCGGACCGCAGATCGTGCTGAGCCGTACGCACAAGGGCCTGCTCGAGAAGCTGTTCGAGCAGGAAGTGCCGGAGATCTACGAGAAGATCGTGCGCATCGAGTCGTCGGCTCGCGAGCCGGGCGCGCGCGCCAAGATCGCGGTGTCGTCGCGCGATCGCGACGTCGATCCGGTCGGCGCTTGCGTCGGCATGAAGGGCTCGCGCGTCCAGGCGGTCGTCCAGGAGCTGCGCGGCGAGAAGATCGACATCGTGCCGTACTCGGAGGATCCGGCCCGCTTCGTGTGCAACGCGATCGCGCCGGCCGAGGTGTCGCGCGTCGTCATCGACGCCGAGACCCACACGATGGAGCTCATCGTCCCCGACGACAAGCTGAGCCTCGCGATCGGCAAGAAGGGTCAGAACGTGCGCCTGGCGTCGCAGCTGACCGGCTGGCGCATCGACATCCACGCCGAGTCGAAGGTCAAGGAGCTCGAGGAGCACGCGCGCCGCTCGATGGCCGAGATCGAAGGATCGTCGGACGAGCTGGCGGGCACGCTGTTCAAGCTCGGCTGGCGCTCGGCTGAAGAAGTGGCGCGCGCTCGTATCGAGGAGCTCGGCGGCGTGCCGGGCGTCGGTGGCGAGCAGGGCGCCGAGCGTCTCAAGGTGGCGGCGGCCAAGCAGGTCGAGATCGAAAAGCAGCGCAAGGCCGAGCAGATCGAGGCCGACCGGCAAGCGGCCGAGGCAGCCAAGCAGGCGGCGGCCGAGGCGGCGGCGAACCCGGCGCTCGCCGATCAGAACAAGGTGGACAAAGGCTGGACCAGCGACGAGGAGTCGAACAAATAGAGATGCCGATACGCACCTGCGCCGGCTGCCAGGGAAAAGACGAAAAGTCGAATCTGGTACGTGCGGTGGCGGAGGCGAGCGGCAGGATCAACATAGACGAGAACGCAACGATGCCTGGCCGGGGTGTCTGGATTCATCGGCGGCGGAAGTGCTTGGAGGCGGCGGTGGCGGGCGGGTTTGCGAGATCGTTACGAAGAAGAACGCAGCATGTTGACGTAGAGCGGCTGTGGGAACTGGTACAGGACGAGGTATCGAGAGCATGAATAGCGGCGGTACGGGACACACGACGACGACGGCGGACGGGCAGGCGGGAAAGGTGCGCCTTTACGAGGTCGCCAAGGATCTTGGGCTATCGCCCAAAGATCTGGTGGACAAGGTTCGCGCGCTCGGCATCCCGGCCAAGAATCACATGTCGAACCTCGACGCCGAGGATGTCGTCCGCGTCAAGCGAGCGCTCGACAAGGAGCGGCAGGCCAGCCTCGTCGAGGAGCGGCTGAGCTCCACGGTCATCCGGCGCCGTAGCAAGGATGGCGGCGCGGTGGTGCGTGCGGCCTCGCCCGCGGCGGCGACGCCTTCGGCGCGTCCGGCGAGCCCGCCGGAGCGCGAGCCCGAGGAGCGCTCGGTCGTTGCGCGCGCCAAGGAAGCCCTTTCGGAAGTCGTCCACAAGGTGCAGGAAGTCGCCCACGAAGTAGTGGAGAAGGTCGTTCCCTCGACGCAGGAGAAGCCGGTGGAGCCGACGGTGGTGGAGACGCGGCGCGAAGAGGCGCCGCGGCGGGTGGTGGTGGAGACGCGTCGCGAAGAGCCGCGCGTCGAAGTGCGCGAGACGGTGCGTCCGACGGCGCCGCCGGTGGTGACGCCGCCGGCGCGCGAAGAGGCTCCGCGCGTCGAGGCCAGGGCTACGCCCCAGGCGCCGGCCACGGCGGCTCCGACGGCCGCGCCGGGAACGACGGTCGAGCCGAAGAAGGAAGAGCCGGTCAAGTTCGGTCCGACCGGCCGCGTGATCGAGCTGCCGTTGCCTCGCATCGAGATCCGCCAGGCCGATCCGCGCGATCGCTTCGCGCAGCAGCGTCCGGGCGGCGGCGGCATGCCCGGCCAGCGCCGTGACACGCGCGGGCCGCAGGATCGCTTCGGCCGCGGGCAGCAGGGCAAGAAGAAGCCGCAGCTCGGCAAGAAGCAGAAGCAGACGCAGATCACGACGCCGGCCGCGCACAAGCGCATCATCAAGATGGACGAGACCATCGCTGTCGGCGAGATCGCCAAGCAGATGGGTGTCAAGGCGCCCGACGTGCTCAAGAAGCTGTGGGGCATGGGCATGACCGGCATCATGCTCAACAACGCGATCGACCACGACACCGCGGTGCTCCTGGCCTCGGAGTTCGGGTTCGAGATCGAGTCGGTCGCCTTCCAGGAGGCCGACGTGTTCGGCGCCGCCGGCGACGACAAGCCGGAGGACCTGGTCGGGCGTGCGCCGGTCGTGACCATCATGGGTCACGTCGACCATGGCAAGACCTCGCTGCTCGACGCCATCCGCGACGCCAACGTCGCCGCGGGCGAGGCGGGCGGCATCACGCAGCACATCGGCGCCTACAAGATCACGGCGCCCGACGGCAACGACGTGGTCTTCCTCGACACGCCGGGCCACGAGGCGTTCACCGCGATGCGTGCGCGCGGCGCGCAGGCGACGGACCTCGTCATCCTCGTCGTGGCGGCGGACGACGGCGTCATGCAGACGACCGTCGAGGCGCTCAACCATGCCAAGGATGCGGAAGTTCCGATCCTCGTCGCGGTCAACAAGATCGATAAGCAGAACGCGCAGCCCGAGCGCATCCGCCAGCAGCTCTCCGAGCACGGGCTCATCCCCGAGGCGTGGGGCGGCGAGACCATCTTCGTCGACGTGTCGGCGCGCAACAAGACGGGCATCGATCAGCTGCTTCAGATGATCGGGCTGCAGTCGGAGCTCCTCGAGCTCAAGGCCAACCCGAACAAGGCGGGGCGCGGCACCGTCATCGAGGCCAAGCTCGACCGCAACCGCGGTCCGATGGCCACGGTGCTGGTGCAGGACGGCACCCTCAAGATCGGCGACACCGTCGTCGCCGGCGAGCACATCGGCAAGGTGCGCGCGATGCTCGACGACAAGGGACGCAACCTGACCGAGGCGGGGCCGTCGACGCCGGTCGAGGTCCTCGGTCTCTCGGGCGTGCCCGAGGCGGGCGAGGCGCTGAACTCCGTGGCCGACGAGAAGCAGGCCAAGGAGCTCGTCGATCACCGTCGCGATTCGCGCCGCAAGAAGGAGCTCGCGGGCAACACCAAGGTGTCGCTCGAGAACATCCTCGAGCGCATCAAGGAAGGCGCGGTCAAGGAGCTCAAGGTCGTCCTCAAGGCCGACGTGCAGGGCTCGGCAGAGGCGTTGAAGTCGTCGCTGACGGCGCTGGCCACCGAGCAGGTCAAGGTGGACGTCATCTCGGCCGGCGTCGGCGGCATCACCGAGTCGGACGTCAACCTGGCGCGCGCGGGCAACGCCATCATCGTCGGCTTCCACGTGCGACCGGCGGGCAAGGCGCAGCAGCTCGCCGAGCAGGAAGGCGTCGACATCAAGCTGTACGACATCATCTACGAGGCGCTCGACGACGTGAAGAAGGCGATGGCCGGCCTCCTGGCGCCGGTCAAGCGCGAGAAGGCGCTCGGCAAGGCCGAGGTGCGCCAGACCTTCACGATCCCGAAGATCGGCACCATCGCCGGCTCGTTCGTCATCGACGGGACGATCAAGCGCAACTCGCAGATGCGCCTGGTTCGCGATTCGGTGCAGATCTACGTCGGCAAGCTGACGTCGCTGCGCCGCTTCAAGGACGACGTGCGCGAGGTCGTGCAGGGCTACGAGTGCGGCATCGGCCTCGAGAACTACAACGACATCAAGGTCGGCGACATCATCGAGGCGTACGAGATCGAGGAGATCGCGCCGACGCTCGAGTAGTAGATGGTCGTCGGTGTTTGCAGAGTCACCCTGATGGTGCCGGAGAGCCATTCGCTGAAGGAAAAGCGGATGGTGCTCCGGCGCATCAAGGATCGCGTGGCCAACAAGTTCAACTGCGCGATCGCCGAAGTCGGCGACCAGGACGAGTGGCAGTCGGCCGAGCTCGGCTTTTCGGTCGTGTCGAACGAGTACGGCTTCACGCAGTCGATGGTCCAGAAGATCCTCGCGTTCATCGAGGACCTCGCGGTCGCCAAGGTCATCGACGACGAGCAGGACTTCATCACCTACGGCGACGAAGTCGGCGGCGAGCCGTCGCATTGGGAACCTGAAGAATGACGGCGAGGCGAGCGCAGCGGGCCGAGGCGCAACTCCGAGGCTGTGCCGAGGAGGGTGCCCGCACATGAAGGAACGGGCTGAGCGCTTCGCGCGCATGATTCACGAGGAGCTCATCGGGATCCTGCCCGAGCTCCAGGATCCGCGCGTCGCCGACGTGGACATCACGGTGACGCAGGTGCGCGTCTCGGGCGATCTCGGCTCGGCGCACGTGCTCATCAAGGTCGACACCACCGACGACAAGAGGCGCGCGGCGCTGCTCAAGGGCCTGGAGAAGGCGCAGCCGTTCCTGCGGCGCCAGCTGGCGGCGGCGCTCGACGCCAAGAAGACGCCGACGGTGCGCTTCACGATCGACGACACGGATTCACGCGCGCATCGCGTCGAGCAGCTGCTCGAAGAGATCGCGGCGGAGAGGAAGCAGACCGAAGAATGAACGGGCTCGACGATGTCGTGCGGTTGGTGCGGGCGGGGCGGCGGTTTCTCGTCACCGGGCACGCCAACCCCGACGGCGATGCGCTCGGCTCGATGCTGGCGACGCTGCACGGCCTGCGCGCGCTCGGCAAGGAGGTCGTGGCCTACGACCACGATCCGGCGCCGCGGCGCTTCTCGTTCCTGCCCGGCGCGACCGCGCTCGTCAGCGACGCGGCGGCGCTCGCCGGGCCGTTCGACGCCACCTTCGTGCACGACTGCGGGGATCACCACCTGCTCGGCGATCGCTTTCCGTCGCGCGCGGTGACCGGCCCGCTCGTGGTCCTCGATCATCACGCGAGCGGACGCGACTTCGGCGACCTGTCGCTGCGCGACAGCGACGCGGCGGCGGTGGGCGTGATCGTGGCGCGCCTGCTCGGCGCGCTCGGCGTGAGCATCGACGTCACCATCGCCGAGTGCCTGTGGTGCTCGCTGGCGTCGGACACCGGCTGGTTCCGGTACGCGTCCACCGACGCCGAGACGATGCGCCTGGCGACGGCGTGCGTCGAGGCGGGCGCGGTGCCGTGGGACTTCGCGCGCCGCTCGGAGGAGTCGGCGCCGCCGGCGCGGCTGAAGCTGATGGCGCGCGTCTTCGATACGCTGGAGCTGGTCGGCGCCACCGCGCTGCTCACGCTCGAGCGCGCCACCCTCACCGCGACGGGGACGACGACGGCGGAGGCCGAGGGCCTGGTCGGCTACGCCCGCGCGCTCGACGGCGTGGAGGTCGGCGTCATGCTCTACGAGCAGGAGGGCGGCGTGCGCGTCAGCTTGCGCTCCAAGGGCGCGGTCGACGTCGGCGCGGTCGCGGCGCGCCTCGGCGGCGGCGGCCATCGCGCCGCGGCGGGCTGCTTCGTCCCCGGCTCGATCGCCGACGTGCGCGCTCGTGTGCTCGAGGCGCTGAGCGGCCGATGAACGGCGTGGTCGTCGTCGACAAGCCGGGCGGGATGACCTCGTTCGACGTGGTCGCGCGCGTGCGTCGCGTCTTCGGCGAGCGACGCGTCGGCCACACCGGCACGCTCGACCCGATGGCCACCGGTGTCCTGCCCGTGTGCCTCGGGGAGGCGACCAAGCTGGTGCCGTTCCTGATGAGCGGCGACAAGGCCTACGAAGCCGAGCTGCGCCTCGGCGTGACCACCGACTCCGCCGACGCCACCGGCACCGTGACGTCGGAGACGAGCGCCGCGCAGGTCTCGCGCGCCGACGTGGAGCGCGCGATCCCGGGGTTCGTGGGCACCATCCAGCAGACGCCGCCGATGCACTCGGCGGTGCGCGTGGGGGGCAAGCGGCTCTACGAGTTCGCGCGCGCGGGCGTCGAGGTCGAGCGCGCGGCGCGGCCGGTGGTGGTGCACGCCATCGAGCTCCTCGCCTTCGAGTCGCCGACGGTGCGCATCCTGGTCCGCTGCGGCAAGGGCACGTACATCCGCGCGCTGGCCGCCGATCTCGGCGCCGTGCTCGGCGTGGGCGCGCACCTGACGGCGCTCCGGCGCACGCAGGTCGGGCCCTTCGCGATCGCCCAGGCCGTGACCCTCGAAGCCCTGGCGGCGACCACGCCGCTCTTGAGCCCCGCCGAGGCGCTCGCCGACCACGCGACGGTGCCCCTCGACGAGGCCCAGACGCGCGACGTACGTGCCGGAAAATTACGCGCGATTGCGGAGTTACGGGCACCTGACGGAGCCGGCAGCCACGTGCGCCTGCTCGACGCGCGCGGCACCCTGGTCGCCGTCGCCGAGCAGCATGCGGGAAGGCTCACGCTGGCCCGCGTATTTTGTTGACAAACCCACACTTTCTGACACAAATACACGCCACAAAAACGCAGACGAATTTAGGACAAAAAGCATGAGCCTCGCTACGCAGCGGAAGATGGAAGTCATCACCAAGTTCGCGACCCACCAGGGCGACACCGGCTCGCCGGAAGTCCAGGTCGCGCTCTTGTCGGAGCGGATCAACTACCTGACCGAGCACTTCAAGACCCACGCGAAGGATCACCACTCGCGTCGGGGTCTCCTCAAGCTCGTCGGTCAGCGCCGTCGTCTGCTCGACTATTTGAAGCGCAAGAACCTCGAGCGCTATCGCGGCCTGATCAACGGGCTCGGCATCCGTAAGTAAGCACCAACCACGTTTCTGACGCCGAAAGCTCAAAGCTCAAGGGCGAAAGCGCGCGCATAAGCCGCGCTTTCGCCTTTTGGCTTTCGGCTTTCGGCACCAAGGAGAAAGCCACATGTACATCAAGGAAAGCGTCAACGTCGGCGGCAAAGAGCTGTCGATCGAGACGGGCAAGATGGCCAAGCAGGCCGACGGCTCGGTCGTCGTCCGCTACGGCGACACCATGGTCCTCGTCACCGCCGTCGCCAACAAGTCGGCGCGCGCCGGCGTCGACTTCATGCCGCTCACCGTCGAGTACACCGAGAAGACGGCGGCCGCGGGCAAGATCCCGGGCGGCTACTTCAAGCGCGAAGGGCGCCCGACCGAGCGCGAGATCCTCACCTGCCGCCTCATCGACCGTCCGTCGCGTCCGCTGTTCCCGAAGCTGTGGCGCAACGAGACGCAGGTCATCGGCACCGTCTTGTCGTTCGACAAGGAGAACCCGTCGGACGTGCTGGCGATGACCGGCGCGTCGGCGGCGCTGCACGTGTCGGACATCCCGTGGGCGGGACCGTTCGCGGCGGTTCGCGTCGCTCGCGCGGGCGCGGCCGAGGGCCACAAGTTCATCGTCAACCCGACCTTCGCCGAGAGCGAGGCGTCGGATCTCGACCTCGTCGTCGCCGCCAACCGTGACGCCATCGTCATGGTCGAGGGTGGCGCGGCGCAGCTGTCCGAAGACGTGATGATCGACGCGCTCTTGTTCGCGCACCAGGCCTGCCAGCCGATCCTCGATCTCATCGAGAAGATCCGCGCCGCGACGGGCAAGGAGAAGCGGGCCTACGTCGCGCCGGTCAAGGATGCGACCATCGCGGCGCGCGTGAAGGAGACGGCGCTCGACAAGCTCAAGTCGGCGATGTCGATCAAGGGCAAGCACGAGCGCTCGGACACGCTGGCGGCGGTCCAGGCCGAGACGGTCAAGGCGCTGTCGGCCGAGTTCGCCCAGCCGGCGGTGGCGCCGGCGACGGCGCCGGTCCTCCGTGACGGAGAGATCGGCTCGGCGTTCGGCGATCTGCACAAGAAGGCCGTGCGCGAGATGGTGTGCAACGAAGGCGTGCGCATCGACGGCCGCAAGACGACCGACATTCGCGCCATCAGCTGCGAGGTCGGCCTCATTCCGCGCCAGCACGGCTCGGCGCTGTTCACGCGCGGCGAGACGCAGGCGCTGGTCTCGACGACGCTCGGCACCGCGCAGGACGTGCAGCGCATCGACTCGCTCCTGGGCGACGTCACCAAGCGCTTCATGCTGCACTACAACTTCCCGCCGTTCTCGACGGGCGAGGCGAAGATGATGCGCTCGGCGTCGCGTCGCGAGATCGGCCACGGCCACCTCGCCGAGCGCGCGCTGTCGCGCGTGCTGCCGGCGTTCGAGGACTTCCCGTACACGGTGCGCATCGTCTCCGAGACGCTCGAGTCGAACGGCTCGTCGTCGATGGCGGCGGTCTGCGGCGGCTGCTTGTCGCTGATGGACGCGGGCGTTCCGATCGTGGAGCCGGTGGCGGGCATCGCCATGGGCCTCATCAAGGAAGGCGACAAGGTCGCGGTGCTCTCGGACATCCTCGGCGACGAGGACCACCTCGGCGACATGGACTTCAAGGTCACCGGGACCAAGCACGGCATCACCGCGCTGCAGATGGACATCAAGATCCAGGGCCTGTCGCGCGAGATCCTGCAGAAGGCGCTCTACCAGGCCAAGGAAGGGCGCATGCACATCCTCGGCAAGATGGCCGAGGCGCTCACCGCCCCGCGCGAGGAGCTCTCCAAGCACGCGCCGCGCATCTTCACGCTGAGCATCAAGCCGGACCGCATCCGCGACGTCATCGGACCGGGCGGCAAGATGATTCGCGCCATCATCGAGCAGACGGGCGTGGCCATCGACGTCGAGGACGACGGGACCATCAGCATCGCTTCGTCGGATGACGCGTCGGCCAAGAAGGCGATCGACATCATCAAGGGGCTGACGACCGAGCCGGAGGTGGGGCAGTTCTACAATGGCGTGGTGCGTCGCATCGTCGACTTCGGCGCCTTCGTGGAGATACTGCCTGGCACCGACGGCCTCATCCACATCTCGGAGCTCGACGCCAAGCGGGTCAACAAGGTGACCGACGTCCTCAAGGAGGGCGACGAGGTCCTGGTCAAGGTCATCTCGATCGACCGCCAGGGGAAGATCCGCCTCAGCCGTAAAGAAGCGCTCGGTGCGACCCCCGAGCACATTCACAACTCGCGTTAGCACTGCTACAGTGCCGCGCCGTGGGTGAAACTTCGGTGCGGATCATGCGCCTCCGATCGGATGCGCAGCTTCCCAAGTACATGAGCGACGGCGCGGCCGGGATGGACCTGGCCGCGTCGCTCGACACCAACGTGACGATCGCGCCGGGCAAACGCGCGCTCGTCGGCACGGGCCTGGCGATCGCGTTGCCGCGCGGCTTCGAGGCGCAGGTGCGCCCGCGCTCGGGGCTGGCGGCCAAGCACGGCGTCACGGTGCTCAACGCGCCCGGCACCATCGACGAGGACTATCGCGGCGAGATCAAGGTCATCCTGATCAATCACGGCGACGAGCCCTTCGTGGTCAAGTCGGGCGAGCGCATCGCGCAGCTGGTGATGGCACCGGTGGCCAGAGTGACGCTCGACGAGCAGTCGACGCTCGAGGACAGCGTGCGCGGCGCCGGCGGATTCGGGCACACGGGACGCTAGGTGAGCGAGCCTCAGCGAGCGAACGTGAGCGTTCGGCCCGTAGGGCCAGCGGATCGATGGTCGCGCTCGGGCTGCGCCATCATCGAGGCGCAGCCTTGAGCGACGCGACGTTCAGGATCGGCGATGTGGTCGCCGGACGCTACGAGGTCCTGGAGTCGCTGGGGCAGCGTCCGCTCGGCTGGCTGTATCGCGCACGCGAGCGCGAGATCGGCGTCGAGGTCGCGTTGTGGGTGATCGGGATGGGCATGCTGCCCGACGAGGCCGCGCGCACGGCGTTCGTCGGCAAGCTGGGCCGCGCCAAGGCGATGTCGCATCCCAACCTGGTGCGCGTGTTCGGCGTGTACCAGCTGCCGGACGAGGTGGCGATCGCGGCGCAGTGGGCGCCGGGCCAGACGCTGTTCGCGCGCGTCGGCGAGAGGCCGCTCACCGTCGAGGAAGCGCGGCCGATCCTGCAGCAGGTGGCGCGCGCGATGACCCACGCGCACCAGCACGGCGTCGTGCTCGGCGACGTGCATACCGCGACGGTGGTGCAGCTCGGCAACACCGTGAAGCTGTCGAACGTGGGCATCGCGCCGGCGTTGCCGCGCAAGCGCTTCCTCGAGGCGGTGCGCGATACGCAGGGCTATCAGCGGCTGCCGCCGGAGCTGCGCTCGGGCATGACGCTCGACTCGCGCGCCGACGTGTACTCGCTGGCCATGCTCACCGTCGAGCTGCTGACGGGGGGGACCGATCGCGCGGCGGTGACGGGGCCCGATCCGCTGAAGACGGTGCTGGGGCGCGCGCTCACCGACGATCCGATGGTGCGCCACACCAGCGTCGACGCGCTCGCGCACGAGCTCGACGCGGCGCTGACCGGCCAGGCGCCGAAGCCGCGGCGGCCGACGCCGCCGGTAGGCGTGCCGTCGTTGCCTTCGCTGTACGAAGACTCCAATACCGGCCCGGTGCCGAAGCCGGACGAGGTCGTGCATCCGGCGCAGGAGGCGACGCGCACCATCGACCCCGAGGAGCTCGAGCTGCTCAAGGGCGATCAGGTCACGCGCCAGGTGCCGCTCGACGAGCTCTTGCCTTTGCGCGCGGCGTCGTCGGAGACGCAGCAGGTCCCGCTCGAGGACATGCTCGTCGAGGAGGAGTCGAGCTACGACGAGCTGACGCTCGAGCAGCCGACGTTGCCGCCGGCGGCCCAGGCGCACTCGGACGAGCTCAAGACCGAGCAGGTGCATCGCCTCGAGCCGGACGCGGTCAAGACCACCGAGCATCCGCGCTTGCCGCCGCCGATCGTCGAGGACGAGATCGACACGCAGCGGGTCACGCGCGCGGACGTCAAGGAGATCATCGCGCAGGAGGAGACGGCGGCGGAGCGCGAGCAGCCGGACGATCCGAACCTGACGCCGCTGCCGCCGCCCATGCCGCAGTCGGCGATCCTGACGCCGCCGGCGATGAAGTCACCGCTCGAGGATCTGGCGAGCTCGAAGCAGGCGCCGACGGCGGTGGAGAAGCACAAGGAGGCGTCGGCGCCGAAGATCGAGGTGTCGGGCGAGCTTTCGGGCGGGCTCCCGCGCATCGACGTCGTCGAGCCGCCCACGCCGAGCCCGCCGTCGCCGCCGGAGACGGAGGCGCCGCTCTACGACGGCGACGAGGCGCCGACGCGCACCGTGTTCCCCGACGGCGTGTCGAGCGGCGCGCCGCCGCCGGCGAGCGCGGTGTCGTTGCCGCCGCCGGCGCCGTCGGCGACGGGCAAGCCGCTGCCGCCGGCCAAGGCGCCGACGCCGCCGCGCGGTGCGCCGGTGGCCAACGTGCCGACGCCAATTGGCCCGGCGCCGAGCGCCAGGAAGCGGCGCAATCCGTTCGATCCGGTGCCGCCCCCCGAGGACGCGCGCACCACCGAGCATCGCTCGCCGCCGCCGCGCGCGCGCAACCCGTTCGACGCGCCACCCGCCGACGAGCCGCCGCCGCCGGGGCCGAGCGGCAAACGCAAGAAGAAGCCGCGGCCGACGCTGTTGGTGGCGCCGCTGCCGAAGAAGTCGAGCGCCGCGCCGGTGCTGCTCGTGGCCATCGCCGCGTTCATCGCCGCCGTCGGCGTCGCGCTCGCCATCTCGCACTATCTGACCGAGCAGCGCCTCGACACCGAGCGGCGCGAGAAGCAGCGGCTCGCCGACGAGCTCAACGCGCAGGCCGAGGCGCTGCGCCGCCAGCAGGCCCTGCATCCCGACGCCGGCGCGGCGTTGAAGGCGCCGGTGGTCACGCATCCCGAGCCGATGCCGACGGTGTTGCCGCGGCAGGGGGCCTGCCCGCTCGGCGCGCACCTCGTGACCGCGGCCGGCCACAGCTTCTGCGTCGACGTCTACGAATATCCCGGCGGCAACACGATGCCGCGCACCGACATCTCGTTCGCCGACGCGGGCCGCATCTGCGCCGCGCGCGGCGAGCGGCTGTGCACCGAGTCGGAGTGGGAGCGCGCGTGCCGCGGCCGCGGCGGAGCGAGCTTCCCCTACGGCCAGGCGTTCGACCCCACACGCTGCAACACCAAGGGTCCGAGCGGTGAGCCGGCACCGAGCGGCAAGTTCACGCAGTGTCGCTCGGCCGCGGGCGCCTACGACATGAGCGGCAACGTCGCGGAGTGGGTGTCGTCCGGGGCCAACAAAGGCGGCAACGCCCGCGAAGGCGCGAAGGAATCGCGCTGCTCCGCCGTCACGCGCGGTGTGCCTCCGGCGGGCGGTCCGCTCGTCGGATTCCGCTGCTGCGCCGATCCGACCGGCAAGCGCTAATAAGGGTAGTTTCCCGGGCTTTCGTTTGGTATACGTGCCGTGCCGATGCGGTTCTCCCTGCTCGGAAGCGGCTCGTCCGGCAACGTCGCGTACATCGAGGCCGGACAAACGCGCGTGCTCGTCGACGCCGGGCTGTCGAAGGCGGAGATCGATCGCCGCCTGACCAAGCTGCCGTCGAACGCGGCGGCCTCGATCGAAGAGATCGACGCGGTCCTCCTGACGCACGATCACAGCGACCACGCCGGGCACGCGGCGGCGCTCGGCCGGCCGCTCTACGCGACCGCGGGGACGCGCCAGGCGCTCGGCGGGATCGAGGCCACGCGCGTGCTCGCCGGCGACGCGTTCACCGTCGGCGCGCTGCGCGTGATGCCGGTGCTCCTGCCGCACGACGCCGTCGAGACGGTGGGCTACGTCATCGGCGACGGCGCCTCGCGCATCGGCATCCTCACCGACTGCGGCTATGACGCGCCCGAAGTGGCGCAGGCGTACGCCGGCTGCGACGTGATGGTCCTCGAGTGCAATCACGACGTCACCATGCTGCGCTACGGGCCGTATCCGCCGTCGCTGAAGCGGCGGGTCGGCGGGCGGCTCGGCCACTTGTCGAACGAGCAGGCGGTGTCGATCCTGAAGATGATGCTGCAGGCAGGGCCGCCGCCGAAGCTGGTGATCGCGGCGCATCTGTCGCTGGCAAACAACCGCGCGCAGCTGGCGAAATCCTCGCTCGACCGCGTGCTCGGCCGCAGCGGGCGCGTGATCGTGGCGTCGAGCCGCGGCACGCCCATCTACACCATCGAAAGCGGGAAGGTTCGTCATGAACCCTCGCGCAACGAGCAGCTCAGCTTTACATTCCCGGCACTGCAACGCGAGCTTCGATAAATGATCGATCGATATTCACGCAAAGAGCTGCGCGCGCTGTGGAGCGACTCGCGGCGGTATGACGTCTGGCTCGAGGTCGAGCTCGCCGCCTGCGCGGCGATGGAAAAAGAGGGCACGGTGCCGTCGGGGACGGCGGCCCGCGTGCGCGACAAAGCGGCGGGCAAGCTGAATCCCGCGCGCATCCTCGAGATCGAGGAGCGCACGCGGCACGACGTGATCGCGTTCCTCACGCACGTCGAGGAGCTCGCCGGCGCCGACGCGCGCTGGCTGCATCGCGGCATGACGTCGAGCGACGTCCTCGACACCGCGTTCGCCATTCAGCTGCGCGACGCGACGGACATGTTGCTCTCGCGCTGCGACGCGCTCTGTGCAGCGCT
>DATNAQ010000089.1:0-50629 GCA_035607415.1 Polyangia bacterium | reverse complement strand
AGCGGATAGCGGCGCTCGCTATAGAGCCTGTCAGCGACGGCTTGCATGCGCGTTCTGACGAGGTCGAGGCCTTGGCGGAGGGCCTGTTTGTCGTTGGGGTCGGGGTTGGGGAGGTCGCGCCAGAGGCGGATGGGCTCGAGGACTTCGAGCTTGATCTTGGAGGGCAGGGGGATGTTCGGGATGGGGCCCCAGCCGATGCCGAAGGGGAGGCCGAGCCAGAAGGGGACGACGTCGACGCGGATGCGGGCGAGCCCGATCTTTTTCGCGAGGTGGTGGCCGCGGGCGAGGACGAAAAGGGTCTCGTGGGCGCCGACGCTGACCACGGGCGTGATGGGCACGCGGTGGAGGAGCGCCTGGCGGACGAAGCCGGTGCGGTGGCCGAGGGTGATTTCGCGGCGGTTGCGGTAGGTGCGGAACGCTTCGTAGGAGCCGCCGGGGTAGACGAGGATGTGGTGGCCGGCTTCGAGGACCTTCTCGCTGTTGCGCCGCGACGCGGGCAGGACGCCGCAGCGCTGCAGCCACTCGGTCAGCGACGGTGCGATGCGGAAGGGGAAGTCGTGCATCATCGCGTAGAGCCGCCGGCCGGCGCTGCCGCGCTCGTCGTAATAGAAGCTGCCGAGACAGATGGCGTCGGGGAAGACGTAGCCGCCGTCGTGGTTGCCGACGACCATCGACGGCTCGTCCTTCGGCAGGTTCTCGAGGCCGGCGATCTCGGAGCGGAAGTACACTCGACGGAGCGGGCGGATCCAGGCGTTGACCTTCTCGACCATCGCCGGATCCCAGTCGGGGAAGCCGGTTATCTGTTCGCGGAAAGGCTGTGCGTGGGAGCGTTCGCCGGCTTGGCGTTCGTGCGCGCGAGCCACTCCTTCATGCGCGCCACCACCTGCTCCGGCTTCTCGATGATCGGCATGTGACCGCAACGCTCGATGACCTCCAACTCGCCTGCCGGCAGCTTCGTCGCCCACTTGGGCACCGACTTCGTCGGCAGCAGTCTATCGCGCCCGCCGTAGATGACCAGCGTCGGCATGTCGAGCCGATGCACCTCGTCGAAGAGGTGGTAGCTGGTGAGGTCCTTGCGCAAGGACCACATCACGCGCGCCAGATCGTGGACGAACCTCGCGTCGGGCCGCGTGACCGACTGCTCGATGAACCGCTCGACCTTCTCGTTCCGCTCCTCGAAAACCCGCTTCTCCAGAAGTCGGCGCGCGTTGCGCTCGAGCGCAGCCGCGACCAGCCCCGGCCTCATGATTGTGCGCGCCACCCATTGAAATGGAAGGGGCATTTGAAACAAACCTGCAGAACTGATGAGCACGAGTCGCTCGACGCGGGAGCGATCGTGCAGCGCGGCATCGGCGCACACCAGACCGCCGAGAGAATGGCCCGCCAGCGTGGCCGTCGGCAGCTGCAGATGGTCCATGAACGCGACCACCGCGCCCGACAGCCAGCGGATCGAGTAGTCGCGGCGCGGCTTGCCCGAGAGGCCGAAGCCGGGCAGATCGAGACCGCAGACGCGATAGCCGGCGTCGACGAGCGGCGGCGCTACGTGCTCGAAGTGCGTGAGGTTGGCGCCGAGGCCGTGCACGAAGACAACCGCGGGACCAGCACCCGCGTCGAACGACATGACCGGGGTATCCCCGTACATGAAGGTTCGTTCGGCGTAGGGAAAGTGCTCGCTACGCGACGGGTAGAGCGGCTTGCGCATTGCGGCAAATTGTAGCAGCAGCCGCCGGCGACGGCGAGCTAGTCGTGCGGGAAGGCGAGGTCGCTGACGGGGTGGGCGAGGTCGGTCGAGCCGGAGCCGCCGTCGAACGGAGCCGGCGCCAGGTCGAACACGCCGCCGTCGCCGCCGGGAAGGCCGCCGTCGCCGACGGGGAAGCCGCCGTCGCCGAGAGGCGTGCCGCCGTCGGTGTCGAAGTTGATGCCGATGACCGCGCCGCCGGTCGGCTCGAGCGTCAGCATGAGCGACGTGACCACGCCGGCGCTGATGTTGGCGACGAAGGGCGCGCCCGAGAACCAGTTGGCCTGGGTGCCGGCGATGGCGTTGCACGCCGACGAGAAGGCGGCGGCGGTGAAGCTCACGTTGCCGGTCGGCAGGTTCTTGATGGTCAGCGTCGCCGACTGGCCGGGCGTGACGTTGAAGTTGTTGGTGACGCTCCGGCTACCGGCGGCGGTGATGGAGACGCAGCCGACCATCGGCGGCACGCTGGTGATGCGCGCGACGGCGTCGCCCACCGGGCCGTCGACGGTGCCGCCCTGGCCGCAGCCGGCCGAAGCGATCGAGATCACGAGAGCAGCAAGGAGTGGTCGCATGCGCCGCCGTAGAGCACGAGCCGTGCCTGCCGAGCCGCTGCAAAATCGCCGCTGATTTCGCGCCGGCTGTCGCTCGCATGGCTACAAACGGCGACCCGAGCTGCCGTCCAACTCTGGTTGACAGGCGGCGGGGGTGGACTATGTTGCGTAGCCTCATGCCCGTCGCCACGGAACAATTGATGGACAAGCTGGTCGCGCTCGCGCGCCGGCGCGGCTTTCTCTTTCAGTCGTCGGAGCTCTACGGCGGGCTCAACGGCGCCTGGGATTACGGTCCGCTCGGCGTCGAGCTCAAGCGCAACGTCAAGGACGCGTGGTGGAAGGCGATGGTGCGCGATCGCGAGGACATCGTCGGCATCGACGGCGCGATCCTCATGCACCCGATGGTGTGGCGCGCCTCGGGGCACGTGGCGAACTTCGCCGACCCGATGGTCGACTGCAAGAAGTGCAAGAAGCGCTATCGCGTCGACGAGATCGATCCCGAGTACGAGAACACCGGCGTCGCGCCGACGCAGTGTCCCGATCCGAAGTGCAAGGGCGAGCTGACGCCGGCGCGCAAGTTCAACCTGATGTTCGAGACGCACGTGGGTCCGCTCGCCGATTCGGCGGCGAAGACCTATCTGCGTCCCGAGACGGCGCAGGGCATCTTCGCCAACTTCCAGAACGTGGTGAACTCGACGCGCATCAAGGTGCCGTTCGGGATCGCGCAGATCGGAAAGTCGTTCCGCAACGAGATCAACCCGCGCAACTTCACCTTCCGCTCGCGCGAGTTCGAGCAGATGGAGATGGAGTTCTTCTGCAAGCCGGGCAGCGACGACAAGTGGTTCGAATATTGGGTGGAGCAGCGCAAGCAGTGGTACGCGAGCCTCGGCATCAAGATGGACAAGCTGCGCTTCCGCGCGCACGAAAAAGAGAAGCTCTCGCACTACTCGAAGGCCACGACCGACGTCGAGTACCTGTTTCCGTTCGGCTGGGGCGAGCTCGAGGGCATCGCCAACCGCACCGACTACGATCTGCGCCAGCACCAGATCGGCATGCGCTCCGTCGGCAAGTGGAAGGGCGAGGAGCTGCAGGACTTCCAGCTCGTCGAGGAAGATCCGGAGTGGTCGTCGGGAAAGCTGTCGTACTTCGATGACGAAGAGAAGCGGCGCTACATCCCGTACGTGATCGAGCCGGCGGCGGGCGCCGATCGCGCGACGCTGGCCTTCTTGTGCGACGCGTACGACGAGGACATCGCGGGCAACGAGGAGCGCGTGGTGCTGCGGCTCCATCCGCGGCTGGCGCCGGTGAAGGCGGCGGTGCTGCCCCTGGTGAAGAAGGAAGGGATGCCGGAGCGGGCGCGCACCATCTACGACGCGCTGAAGAAGCGCTGGCCGGTCGTGTACGACGACTCGGCGGCGATCGGAAAGCGCTACCGCCGTCAGGACGAGGCGGGCACGCCGCTGTGCATCACCATCGACGGCGACACGCTGAAGGACGGCACGGTCACGGTGCGCGAGCGCGATTCGATGCAGCAGTCGCGCGTGGCCGAGGATCAGATCGTCAAGCTCGTCGAGGAGCGACTCGCCGGCTGAGCGCTTCGCGCGTCCGCGAAATGCGCTGACGCTTCGGTTAATTACGGGCGCGCGCGGGTGCGGCGTGTCCTTGACCCGCGCTCGGAAAGCATGTAACCCCGATGCCCATGCGTAACACGGCGGTCATCATCGGCGCTGGCCCCGGCGGGGCAGCGGCCGCAGTTCGACTGGCGCAACGCGGCGTCAAGAATGTCGTGCTGATCGACAAGGACCGCTTTCCGCGCGAAAAGACCTGCGGGTCGGCGCTGTCGCCCAACGGGCTCAAGATCGCCGAAGAGCTCGGCATCGGCGTCGACGTCAAGCGCCTCGGCTATCACATCCACTCGTTGAAGGTGGTGACGCCGGGCAACCGCTCGATGCACCTGACGACGTCCGAAGGCGCCGCCGTGGTGCTCTTGCGCAAGCACTTCGACAACCTGCTCGTCGAGCGCGCGCGCGAGCTCGGCGTCGACTTCCGCTCCGGGTTCCGCGCCAGCGAGCTGGTGCGCGACGGGCGCGGGCGCGTCGTCGGCGTGCGCGGCAAGGACGAAGAGGTGCTCGCCGACTACGTCATCGCCGCCGACGGGGCGCACTCGATCTTCTCGACCGATCCGCGGCCGAAGCGCACCATCTCGACGCTGATGGGCTGGTGGGAGGGCATGGAGTTTCAGCCCGGCACCATGGAGATGATCTTCGATCGCAACCTCTCGCCGCTGTACGGCTGGATGTTCCCCGAGTCGGACGTGCGCGTGAACATCGGCATCTGCATGGACGGCGAGGGCCCCGACGGGCGCAAGACCGAGCGCAACGTGCGCGACGTGTTCGCGCAGTTCCTCGACGATCACTACCGCGAGCGGCTGCGCGGGACGACGCAGATCGGCAAGTTCAAGGGACACCCGATCTCGTACACGACCTGGATTCGCGACAACACCGGCGACGGCATCCTGTTCCTCGGCGAGGCGGCGCGCATCACGCACAACGCGACCGGCGAGGGCATCTTCCACGCCATGCAGTCGGGCATGTTCGCCGCCGATGCGCTCGCCGACGTGGTGAGCGGGCGCGCGACGGAAGACAAAGCGTGGTCGCGCTACACGTGGCAGTGCCGGCAGCGCTTCACGTTCGGCTTCATGATGGGCCACGTGCTCCGCGGCGCGCTCAAGACGCCGCTGTTCGACGCGATCGCGCTCGCCTACAACTCGCCGTCGGTGCGGCGGGTGACGACGTGGGCGCTCGGCTCGGCGCTGGCCGGCTCGTCGCTGTCGGAGTCGGTGATACCGGTGACGCCGCCGTCGCGTGACGTGCCGTCGCCGCCGCGCGCCGTCGCCAACTGAGTTTGGCGAAGAGCTTCGTCACCGGCGGCAGCGGCCACGTCGGCGCCAACTTGGTGCGCGCGCTCCTCGCGCGCGGCGTGGCGGTCAAGGCGCTGGTGCGCGGCGACGCGGCGGCGCTCGAAGGGCTCGACGTCGAGCGCGTCGAGGGCGATCTGCGCGACGTGGCGTCGCTCGAGCGCGCGCTCGCGGGCTGCGATCGGCTCTATCACCTGGCGGCGTTCGTGTCGCTGCGCAAGGGCGACGAGCAGCAGGTGTTCGACGTCAACGTCACGGGCACGAAGAACGTGCTCGCCGCGGCGGAGCGCACGGGCGTGGCGCGCGCGGTGTGCTGCAGCTCGTTCGGCGCGGTCGGCAAGAATCCGAACGGCGGGCCGAGCGACGAGACGCAAACGCTCAATCCCTTCGAGAGCGATCTCGACTACGACCTGTCGAAGGCGCTCGCGGAGATCGAGGTGCTGCGCGCGGTGACTCGCGGGCTCGACGTGCGCATCGTGAATCCGAGCGGGATCGTGGGGGCGCACGACTACAAGCCGTCGAGCGTGGGGCAGACGATCCTCGACTTCGCCAACCGCAAGATGCCGGCGTACGTGCCCGGGCAGTTCGAGTTCGTGGCGGTGAAGGACGTGGTCGCCGGGCACCTGTTGGCGATGGAGAAGGGGCGCGCGGGCGAGCGCTACATCTTGTCGGGCGGGCAGCACACGCTCGATCAGATCCTCGATCACCTGTCGGCGCTGAGCGGCGTGAAGAAGCCGGGGCTGCGCATCCCGGTCGGCCTGATGCTTCCCATCGCTCACGTCTCGAGCTTCTTCCTGCGCACGTTCGCGCCGGAGAAACCGCCGCGCTTCACGCCGGGCACCATCCGCATGCTCAACAGCGGCAAACAGGCCGATGTCTCGAAGGCGCGCGGCGAGCTGGGGTTTGCTCCGACGCCGGTGCTCGATGCGTTCACGGAAGCCTACGAGTGGTTCAAGGCAAGACGGCAGGTTCCCCAGGACTGATTTACAGGGAGATCAAGAGATCAGGAGATCACGAGTGCTGATACTCGGATCCTGGGATCAACTTTCCTGATCTCCTGATCTCTTGATCTCCCTGTGAATCAGTTCTTGAGCACACTCGTGGGGCGATCGTCGCTACCAATGACGGCGGTGGTGGCGTGGTCTAGCTGCGGGCGCAAGGTGCGGGCGTCGTGGCCGCCGAAGAGGGGCTGCGCGAGATCGGACAGGCGGACGAGCTGCAGGGTGCCGTCGCGGCCGACCGAGGCGATCGATTTGCCGTCGGGGGCGAAGGCGACGGCGCGCACGGCGCGATCGTGGCCGCGCACGACGCGGCTCTCGCCCGTCGCGGTGTCCCATAATCTGACCGTGTGATCGTCGCCGGCGGAGACGAGCATGCGGCCGTCGGGCGAGAAGACGGCGCAGGGCACCGCGCCGCGGTGGCCGAGGAGCACGCGGCTCGAGCCGTCGGAGACGCGCCACAGGCGCACGCTGCCGTCGAGCCCACTGGAGGCGAGCGTGCCGCCGTCGGGCGAGAAGGCGACGAGCTTGACGCCGTTGGTGTGGCCGCGGAGCAGGCGCGGCGTGCCGCTGTCGAGATCCCAGAGCGCGACGGTGGTGTCGGCGCTGGCGGCAGCGAGCCGCGTCCCCGACGGCGCGAAGGCGACGTGCTGCACCAGGCCGGTCTGCCCGCGCAAGAGCTTCGAGGTGCCGGCGGCCCAGTCCCACACGCGCACGTCGGCGCCTTCGCCGACGGCGACGAGCTTGCCGTCGGGCGAGAAGGCGACGTCCCAGCTCGACAGCGGACCGTCGCTCTTGGCCTCTTTGCGCGCGCCGCCGGCGAGCTCGACGGTGACGAGCGATCGCTCGGCGGCGGTGAACGCGACGCGCGTGCCGTCGGGGGATGCGGCGAGCGACCAGATCGGCTCCTGCCCGGCGTAGCTGGCGAGCGGCTTGCCCGTGGCGTCCCACAGGTGGACGGTGGCGTCGAAGCTGCCGGACAGCAGGCGGCCGTCGCGCAAGAAGAGGATCGACTCGACCTCGCCGCGCGGGCCGGCGAGCGTGCGGCAGCCGAGCGTGGCCGTGTCGCAGGCTTCGACGAAGCCGCCGGCGCCGCCGACGGCGACGCGCGCGCCGTCGGTCGAGAAGGCGACGGCGTAGAGCTCGGTCTCGGGATGGCGCACCACGCGCGGGGCGCCGCCGAGCGTCCACAGGCGCACGCTCTTGTCGGCGGAGCCGGTGGCGACGAGCGTGCCGTCGGGCGAGACGTCGACGCTGGTGATCTCGGCGGCGTGGCCGACGAGCGGGATCGACTCGCCCGAGGCGACGTCCCACACGCGCACGACGCCGTCTTCGGCGCCGGAGACGAGCCGCTTGCCGTCGGGAAGGAAGCGCGCCTGCGTCACCTGCGTGGTGTGGCCGCGCAGGCTGCGCGTCGCGCCCGTGTCGGGATCGACGAGCACCAGCGCGCCGCCGCCGAGCGCGAGCGCGACGGTGCCGTCGGGGGCGAACTCGGAGACGACGCGCCCCTGCTCGGCGCGCCCGACGAACTTGTGCGACGCGCCGGTCTTCAGATCGGAGACGAAGGTGACGTTGAGCGGATCGGACGAGACCAGGCGGCGCCCGTCGGGCGAGGCGCGCACGCGGGCCACTTGCGTCGGATGCGTGGCGACGATGCGCGCAGCGCCCGACTCGATGTCGTAGACGCGCACGTGATGATCCTGGCTGCCGACGGCGACCTTGCCGTCGCGCAGGAACGACATCGTCGTGGCGTGCGCGCGCGCGTCGGCGAGCGGCCGCGGCGCGCCGTCGGGCAGCGACCATAGATCGACGGAGCCGTCGTCGGCGACGGCGCCGAGCCATTTGCCGTCGGGCGACAGGTGCACGTGATCGTAGCTGGCGGCGCGGCGATGCAGCGGCTTGGGCGCCAGCGTGCGCGGATCCCACAGCTCGATGCTCTCGTCGATGCGCTGCACGACGATGCCGGCGCCGCCGGGCGCGAACAGCACCTCGCGCACGCGCGCGTCGCCGACTTGGCCGAGCGTCGCCGTCTTGCCGTCGGGCGACCACAGGCGTACGGCGCCGTCGACGCCCCAGGTGGCGAGCTGGCCGTCGGGCGAAAAGGCGGCGCGCGAGACGCCGCTCCACACGCGCGTGGCCACGCCGCGGCTGAGCGCGTCACCGAAGATGGCCTGCGCCGCGCGCCAGTCGCCGGTGTCGGGGTACTGCTTGAGCCAGGCGACGGCGGCGGTGGGATCGTCGTCGAGCGATTGCTGCGCCTGCGCCAGCACCAGCTCGCTCTCGCGCTTCTCCGCCTGCGCCTGCGCGGCGCGCGCCTCGGCCCGCTCGCTGCGCGCGCGATCGCGCTCGTGGGCGATGCGCGACACCGCGAGCACGCCGGTGAACGCCAGCGCCGTGAGCAGCGCCACCGCCACCGACACCGGCGCGCGCCGTCGCTGCACCCAGCGGCGCGCCATCTCCAGCGGCGAGTAGTGGTGCGCCGAGACCAGCTGGCCCGCCTGGAAGCGCACGAGATCGTCGGCGAGCTCCTTCGCCGACGGGTAGCGGCCTGCCGGATCGCGCGCCATCGCCTTCTCGACGACGGTGACGAGATCGCGCGGCACGCCCGACTCGCGCGACGACAACGGCGGCGGTGGCTCGGAGAGCACGCGCGCCAGCGTCTCCGCCGACGAGCCGCCGGAGTAGGGCGGCGCGCCCGCGAGCACGTGATAAAGGATCGCGCCGATGGCGTAGACGTCGGCGCGCTCGTCGACGGGCTTGCCCTCGGCCTGCTCGGGCGGCATGTACGTGGGCGTGCCGAGGACGGTGCCGGCTTCGGTCGAGTCGTCGTGGTACGGCGTCATCATCGCGTCGGGCGCGACCTCGGTGCCGCTCGACAGATCCTTCGCCAGGCCCCAATCGATGAGCACGGTCTCGCCGAAGCTGCCGACGAGCACGTTGCCCGGCTTCAAGTCGCGGTGGATGATGCGCTGGCTGTGCGCGTAGGCCATCGCCTCGGCGACGGCGATGATGTTCGGCAGGAGCGTGAGCCGATCGGCGAGCGACTTGCCTTTGACGACCTGGTCGAGCGAGCGGCCCGACACCAGCTTCATGGCGTAGAACGGCTCGCCCGAGGGCCAGCGGCCGGCTTCGTAGATGGGCACGATCGCCGGATGCTGCAGGCGCGCCGTGATCAGCGCCTCGCGGATGAACCGGCGCGCCGCCTCCGAGCCGCCGGCGATGAGCTGCTTGACCGCGACCGGACGGCCGAGGCGGCGGTCGTGCGCGCGGAAGATGCGGCCGAGGCCGCCGCGCGCGAACTCGTCGCGCACGTCGTAGCGGTCGACGGGCACGAGCGGCAGCACCGAGGCGACCACCTTGGCGACGGCGGCGGAGGCGGCGGCGTGATCGGGCGCTTCGGTGAGCGGCGCGGTGCGGTGCTCGGCCCCGAGCGGATCGTCGGGCGCGTGCGTGTCGTCGCGCTCATCGATCGTGGAACGGTTGATCGACGGCGCGAGCGAGGCGAGGAGCGCGCGGCACGCCGCGCAGCGATCGACGTGGCGATGCACCTCGGCACCTTTGGCCGGCGCGAGCTTGCCGTCGAGGAAGTCGACGATCGTCTGTTCCGACGGGCAGTCGGCCATGGGCGGCGTGTTAGAATAACGCGAAACCGCCGCTCGTTAGAAACAGCGTGACGACTCCCCTCCAAGACGTGATCGATCGCGCGCGCGCCGCCTGGCCCGAGCTGGAGCTCGACGAGGACGGCTTCGCCGCGCACGTCGGGCGCCATCTCGACGGCGGCGACGCGGCGGCGCTGTTCGCGGGCGACTTGTGGCTCGCCTACGGCTGCAGCCTCGGCGACGGCGACGCGGTGGCGGCGTTCGATCGCGAGGTGCTGTCGCGAGTGGGCCTCTTGCTCGGGCGCATGCAGCCGACGCCGCAGCTGGTCGACGACGTGCGCCAGGCGCTGCGCGAGAAGCTCCTGGTGGCGGCGCCGGGCGCGCGGCCGCGCATCGCCGAGTACGCCGGGCGCGGACCGCTGCAGGCGTGGGTGCGAGTGGCGGCGGTGCGCGCGGCGCTCGATCTGTTGCGCGCGAGCGGCGCGCGCGGCGGCGGCGGCGAGGTCGAGCCCGAGGATCTCGCCGGCGACGCGGTCAGCCCCGAGGTCGACTACGTCAAGGAGCGCTACCGGCCGCAGTTCAAGGCCGCCTTCCAGGAGGCGCTGCGCGCGCTCGACACCGAGCAGCGCAACGTGTTGCGACTGCACGTCGTCGAGGGGCTCAACATCGACGAGATCGGCGCGCTCTTCAAGGTGCACCGCTCGACGGTGGCGCGCTGGATCGCGGCGGCGCGCCAGCAGGTGCTCGCCGGCGCGCGCAACCGGCTGCGCGTGGAGCTCGGGCTGTCGGCGGGCGAGTTCGACTCGCTGGCCGGCGTGGTGCGCAGCCAGCTGGATCTGAGCGTCGCCAAAATCCTGGGGAAACCGGGCGACTAGACCTTTTTTGCGACAACCGGCGGGGTCCGTCGTCTTCCTTTCGAGAGGGACACGATGGAACGGAAGAGCCGGTTGGGAATGAAGATCACGCTGGGGCTCGTCGGGGCGGGGCTCTTTGGCGCGAGCCTGTTGCCCGCGGCGGGCGCGGGGCGGTCGGCGCTCACGGTCGACGCGGCGACGCGCGCGATCGTCTACGGCACGGGCGACGCGCGCCTGGGAACGCGGGTGGCGGCGCTCGCGGCGACGAGCGCGCAGGCGGCGGCGGCGATCGGACGCGTGGCGGCGGCGGGCAACGTCGACGCGGCGGCGCGCGAGCGCGCGCTCGAGGCGCTCGCCGGCGCCGGCACCAGCGACGCGCAGGCGGCGATGCGCGCGGCGCTGTCGTCGCCGGCGGCGAGGGGCGACGCGGCCTACCCGATGCTGGTGGCGCGCCTCGCCGGGGTCGAGCAGCCGACGTTCGACACGCTCGTCTATCTGGCGTCGCTGCGCGCCAATGCGGCGGCGGCGGGACAGGTGGCGCTGGCCGAGGCGGCGGCGCCGGTCTGCCATCGCCTGCACCAGGCGCGCGCCGCCGGCGGCCGCAAGCGTTAGGGCGAGGCGAACATGACGACGACGGGGATGCAGCTCGGTCCGTATCTATTGCGCAAGCGTCTCGGCACCGGCGGCATGGCGTCGGTGTGGACGGCGGTCGACGGCGCCGGGCGCGCGCTGGTCATCAAGCGCATCTTGCCGTCGCTGGCGGCGGAGGCGGAGTTCGTGGCGATGTTCGAACGCGAGGCGACGCTGTCGGCGCGCATGCGGCACGAGAACATCGTGCGCGTCCTCGACCACGGCGACTACGAGGGCGAGCGCTACCTGGCGATGGAGCAGCTGCACGGGCGCGACCTGTCGACGGTGATGATGGAGCGCGCCGCGCGCGGGGCGCCGGCGCCGGGCCTGGGCGCGTACGTGGGGCTCGGCGTGTGCCGCGCGCTCGCCTACGTGCACGAGCTCGCCGGCGACGACGGCGCGCCCTTGCATCTCATCCATCGCGACGTGTCGCTATCGAACGTGATGCTCGGCTTCGACGGCGGCGTGAAGCTGCTCGACTTCGGCGTGGCCAAGGCGATGGCCGATCAGCGGACGCAGCGGACGCAGGCGGGCGTGCTCAAGGGCAAGTGGGCCTATCTCGCGCCCGAGCAGGTCGAGGGCGGCGCGGTCGATCAGCGCGCCGACGTCTTCGCGCTCGGCATCGTGCTGTGGGAGATGCTGACGGGGCGGCGGCTCTTCAAGGCGCCGTCGGGGCTGCAGACGCTCGAGCGCGTGCGCGCGGGCGTGGGTGCTGGCGCCGTCGACGATCAACCCGGCGGCGCCGGCGGCGCTCGACGCGATCGTGATGAAGGCGCTGGCCAAGGCGCCGCGCGATCGCTGGCAGTCGGCGGCGGAATTGGCGGCGGCGCTCGAGCGCGTGGTGGCGACGCTCGGCTTCGGGCGCAGCGAGCTGGCGGCGGAGATGGCGTCGCTGTTCGGCGAGGAGGCGCGCGCGTATCACGACGCGCAGCTGCACACGCCGCCGCGTGGGGCCGGGCCGCTCGGCGACGAGCACGAGCACGAGCACGAGCACGATACGGTGCCGATGCCGCGCATCGAAGGCGCGACGCTGGCGGAGCTGCGCGGGCACGCGCCGCGGCGCCGCATGATGTGGCGCCTCCTCCTGGCCGCGGCGGCGCTGGCGTCGCTGGCCGTGGCGTGGCGATGAGCGCGGTGGTCATGGCCGCGTACACGCCGTCGCCGCCCGCGCGCGTCGGGCTGGTCGTGCCCGGGATCCTCACCGAGCGGCCGCGCGTCTTGCGCTTCGTGGCCGGCGCCTGCCGCGCGCAGGCGCTCGCGGCCGACATCGAAGAGGCGCTCGTCTCCGCCGTCGGCGAAGCGTTCAACCACGCTGTGCTCGACAGCTACGCGGCGGTGGAGGGCACCGTCGCGGTCGAGCTCGACATCGCCGGCGGGCGCGTCACCGTCACGCTGCGCGATCGCGGCGCCGGCCCGCACGCGGCCGTCGCCGGCGCGCGGCGCATCGAGCGGCGCTACGGCCTGTTCATCATGATGCGCGCCATGGACGAGGTGCGCTGGTGGCGCGAGGGCGACGAGAACGTCGTCGCCATGGTCAAACGGCTGCCGCGCGCCTAGTAGACGTAGAACACGACCGGCGCGATCGCGTTGTTGCCGTAGCCGTGCTCGTTCCACGCCGCCACGTCGGGCTGCACGCGTCCGGCGGCGTCGCGCGCGCGCGCCCGAAGCACGTGGCGCCCGGCGGCGGCGACGTCGATCGAAGCGGTGAAGCGGCGCCAGGCGTGCGGCGCCAGCGGCGGATCGAGCGCCGCCGGTTGCCAGGCCTCGCCGTCGAGCGCCACGTCGACGGCGGCGACCGGCGCCGCGCCCGACCAGGCCCAGCCCCACACCGTGACGCGGCCGCGCGCCACGCCGGTGTTGCCCTCGGGCGCGACGATCATCGACTTCACGCGCACGACGTCGACGGGCCGGCGCTCGCGTCCGCTCAGGTAGACGTAGCGCTCGTGCTGGAACCAGCCTTCGTACGCCGTGGTGAGCGCGGCGATGCGCGCCACCCACTTCACGCTCGCCATGCCGTACCAGCCGGGGACGATGAGCCGCGCCGGCGCGCCGTGCTCGGGCGGCAGCGGGCTGCCGTTCATCTCGACGGCGAGGATGACGTCGGGATCGCGCGCCTTGTCGAGCGGCAGCGCGCGGGCGAAGCGCGTGGCCTCGCGCGCGCCGGCCGGCGTGCCGCGATCGGCGCCCGACACCAGGATCTCGACGACGTCGTCGCGCAGCCCGGCGCGATCGAGCAGCGTCGTCAGCGACGGTCCGCTCCACGACGCCGTCGAGACCGCGCCCGTCGCCCACGGCTCGCCGTGCGGCAGCGGCGACATCCCCATGCGGCTGTTGCCCGCGCACTCGAGCGTGACCGTGACCGAGCGCTGCGGCAGCGACGCCAGATCGTGCGCCGCCAGCGTGAACGGCTCGGCGACAGCGCCCTCGACGGCGATGAGGTGCCCGGCGGCGTCGATCGCCGGCGCGTCGAAGTTGCTGCGCACGTAGTGCGCGCCCGGCGGCGTGATCGCGGCGGCGAGCGCGGGATGCGCGGCCTCGGCGTTGAGCGGCGACTCCTTGACCACCAGCCGGCGGTCGTCGGGGTGCAGCTCGTGGGTCAGCTCGTAGGGTTCGCGGGGATCGTCCATCGTCACTCTCCGAGCTGCGGGGCGACCGCGTCGTAGCCGAGGCGGTGCCAGCTGAAGCTGCCGCGGCGGCGGTCGAAGATGCGGCAACGATCGATCGGCCGCGCGTAGAGATGCAGCGACACCGCGTGCGGCGTCGCCGGCGCGACCGCGTGCACCGCTTCGTGCTCGTCGCGATGATCGAGCGCGCCGGGGCCGAGCTGGCGCCTGCGCAGCGGAAGGAGGCGCGCCGCCGCGTCGTCCTCGTCGAGGATCGCGTAGTCGTCGAGATCGAAGGCGCCGGCGAGCGGCACCAGCCAGCAGTCCTGCTCGGCGTGATCGTGGATCGGCGAGCGGCTCCCTTCGGCCCAGGTCAGCAGCAACAGCTCGAACGCGTCGCAGCGATGGAGCAGCGTGCGCGCGTAGCCATGTCGCGGCAGCGGCAAGTAGCCGAGGAGGCGATCGAGCGGCGCGTGCCAGCCTTCGAGCAGCGCATCGACGGCGGCGGCGCGGCGGCGCAGATCGCCGAGCGCGCGCAGATCATGGAGCAGCTGCGCGATTGGCGCGCGGGCGGGCGTGACGAGTGGCGCGGCGCGTGCGTGCATCCGATTTCGAAGGACGCAAGAGGCAGGCCAGGTCAGGCCCGTCGGGCGGGCGATTCGGTTGCAGCCGACACGAGCGTTCGACGCGGCCCGCGGCTAGCGCGAGAGGCGCTCGACGCCGTCGTCGGTGCCGACGTAGGCGAGCGTCGCCTCGTCGAGAAACAGGCCGTGCTCGACGACGCCGCTCATCGCCTTGAGGGTCTCGGCGAGCGCGCGCAGATCGCCGACCGGCCCGAGCACGCAGTCGGCGATGAGGTTGCCGTTGTCGGTGACGAAGCCGTCGCGCACGCGCGGCTCGAGCCCCAGCGCCTCGAGGCGGGCGAGCGTCCATCGCGCGGCGAATGGCAGGATCTCGACGGGCAGTCGCATGTGCTCGCCGAGGCGCGCCACGCGCTTTGCCGCGTCGACCACCACGATCATCTCGCGCGAGGCGCGCGCCACCAGCTTCTCGCGCGTGTGCGCGCCGCCGCCGCCCTTGACGAGCCGCAGCGCCGGATCGATCTCGTCGGCGCCGTCGATGGTCAGATCGATCGCCGCCACCTCGTCGGGGGCGCGCACCTCGATGCCCACGGATCGCGCCAGCGCCGCCGACTTTTCGCTCGTGGCCACACCCACGATCTTGCGCCCGCCCAGGCGCACGATGGCGCGCGCGGCGGTGTCTCCCGAGCCGAGCCCGACGAGCATGCCGTCGAGCACGTGGCCGACGGCGGCTGCGGCTGCCCGATCGCGCGGATGCACGCTACACCGCCCCGCCGGCGCTGCGCGGTGCCGTCGCCACCGGCAAGACGACCACCTGGTTCCTGCCGTGCTCCTTGCCCACATAGAGCGCTTCGTCGGCGTGGCGCAGGCAGTCGAGGATCTCGCGCATGCGGCGGCGGTTGGGCAGCTTGGTGAGCGCGTCGGTCATGGCCAGCAGCGCCATCGTGCGCTCGACCTCGATCGACGCGAAGCGGAAATACTCCGCCGGAGTCGGTCGCACAGGCGCTGCCTCGATGCCGCTCACGGCGATATTTTACCACGTCAGGCGAGGCGTGCGTGGGCGTCGAGATCGTAGGCGCGCCCGCGCCAATCGACGCGTTTGTCGACGAGCCCGTAGGCGAGCTGCGCCGGCGCCACCACCGGCAGCGCGAACACCGCCCACAGCCAGCGCAGCGGGATCGGCGCGCCGCCGAAGTGGCGATTGATGCGCAGCATGCTGGCGACGAAGATTCCGAGCGCCGCGGCCGGTGCCAGCGCCGCCAGCGGATGATGCGTGACGAGCGCGAGCACGAGCGCCGCCATCGACACCCAGAACTCGACGCCGCGCAGCCACATCGGCTTGGTGAACTCGAAGGGCAGGCCGTTGCGCCCGAACAGCATCCAGCGTCGCGACAGCTTCAGGAACTCGCGGTAGCTCATGCCGCCCGTGGCGACGTGCAGGGGATGCGGCGCCATCACGTTGCGCCAGCCCTTGGCCGCCACCTTGCGGCCGATGGCCATGTCGTCGACGAGCTCGCCGCGCGCGCAGGCCACGCCGCCGATGTCGCGCAGCGTGTCGCGGCGGAACACCATGAGCTGTCCCATGATGAAGGGCAGGTCGCCAACGCGGCTCGACACCGTCGCCACCGACGCGCCGTACCACATGTTGAGCATGGTGGCGTAGCCGACGTCGCCCGCCTTTTGCGGCGGCTCGTAGACCACCACCGGCGCGAACGCGCAGCCGGCGCGCGGCGTGGTGAGCAGCGTCTCGACGGTGGCGCGGAGCACGTGGTGATCGGGCCGCGTGTCGGAGTCGCCGAACGCGACCAGCTCGTGGCGGGCGCGCTTCTCGCCCACCATCATCGCGTGCAGCTTGCCGGTGACGCCGTGGGGCGGCGCGCCGGCGACGAGGATCTCCGCCGTGCCGTGACCCCCGCGCGCGCGATGTGCGGCGATCGCGGCAAGCGCGATCGGGTAGCCGGGGTCGTCGGCGTCGTCGAACACGAACAGCGTCTCGACTTCGCCCGGATATCCGGTGTCGAGCGCCGCCGCGTAGTTCTCGGCCGCGCCCACGTCGGCGCCGCGCACGGGCCGAATCACGGAAATCGAGGGGAATTGTGACAGCTGTCCACGCGTGCGGCGCGCTTCGGCGATTCCGCGCGACTGCATGCGATGATTCAGCGCGATCTCGAAGATCACGAGGGCGCTCATGACACAAACGAGGAACGCAAACGTCATGGCTCCATGGGGTGCATCCCGTGGGCCGACGTGCCTTCGGTCAATGGGCGGGGCTGGTCCTTCGCCGGAGTGGGTGCATTATAAGGAGCATGGCGCCCACTCGGATCACGCTCGTCGCCCACACGCACTGGGATCGCGAATGGTACGAGCCCTTCGAGGTCTTCCGGGCGCACCTCGTGGAGATGCTGGACGAGGCGCTCGACGAGCTCGAGCGTGACGATCGGCTCAGCTTCACGCTCGACGGCCAGGTGTCGCTCGTCGACGACTACCTCGAGCTGCGCCCGACCGCCGAGCCGCGCATCCGGGCGCTCGTCGAGGGCGGCCGGCTGCACGTGGGGCCGTGGTACACGCAGGCCGATACGCTGCTCGCCGACGGCGAGGCGCTGGTGCGCAACCTGACCTTCGGCCTGCGGCGCGCGGAGCTCCTCGGCGGCGCCATGCGCGTGGGCTACATGCCCGATCAGTTCGGCCACGCCGCGCAGCTGCCGCAGATCTTCCGCTCGCTCGGCATCGACGGCGCCGTCTTGTGGCGCGGCGTCGGGCCAGATCGCCCGCCGCACGCGTTCCGCTGGATCGGGCCCGACGGCAGCGAGGTGACCGCGCTCTGGCTGCAGGACGGCTACGCGACGGGGCGGCGGCTGCCGTCGGATCCGCAGGGCTTCGCCGACGCCGTCGAGCGCACGCTCGCGCGCCTCGGCGACTGGATCGGCGAGATGCCGATATTGTTCCCCGTCGGCGACGATCACGTGCACCTGGCGACGTGGCTGCCCGAGTGCGCGGCCGCGCTCGCCAAGAAGCGGCCGGGCGTCGACGTGCGCATCGGCGGCTATCACGATCATATGCCGCACATGGGCACGCCCACGCACGTGGTGCGCGGCGAGATGCGCTCGCCGGCGTTCGCGCCGGTGCTGGCCGGCGTGGCCTCGGCGCGCATCCGCGAGAAGCAGGCATCGTTCGCCGCGACCACGCTGCTCCTGCGGTACGCCGAGCCGCTCATGACGATGGCGCGCCTGGCCGGCGGCTCGGGATCGGCGGCGGGCGAGCTGGTGCGCCGCGCCTGGAAGCAGCTCTTTCACAACCAGGCGCACGACTCGGCGGCCGGCTGCGGCATCGACGCGGCGCACGAGGACGTCAAGGCACGCTACCGCTGGGCCGAGCAGCTCGCCGGCGCGGCGCGCGATCAGGCGCTGGCGCAGCTGCGCGTCGAGCTGCCGCCGGGCGCGACGGCGTCGGCGGTCGCCTTCAACCCGGGGCCGCGCGCGGCCACCGTCGTCGTCGAGACGATGGTGCCGGTGGCGATGCTCGACGGCGACGTCGCGGCGCGGGGGCCCGACGGCGTGTTGCGCCCGATCCAATTGCTCGGCGGCGGCGAGCAGCGCCCGCTGTTCGAGGGCGAGTTCCCCGCGGCGGAGCTGGCGCAGTACCTCGGCGGCGTCGATCCGCGCACGCCGCTGTTCGGCAAGTACCTGCAGGGCATCACCGCCAACGAGACCTCGCCGGGCACGGTGCGGCTCGATGTCGGGCTCGGCGACGCGCCGGTCACGCCCGAGTCGCTCGTCGACGATCAGCGGCGCGTCGAGCCGCTCCTCAAGAAGGCCGAGCGCTTCAAGGTGCTCATGCACTACGGCGCGCTGTCGCGGCCGGCGCTCGTCGCCGGCGGGCCGGCGCCGGAGCTGTCGCTGGTGCCGGTCTCCATCGTCGCCGGCAAGCCGACCGTGGAGACGCCGGCGGTGCGCAAGCTCGAGGGCACCGAGACCGGGCTCAGCTGCGGGCCGCTGTCGGTGCGCGTGCTCGCCGACGGCTGCATCGAGCTGCTCGAAGCCACGCAGAACGTACGTGTGCGCGCCAACGATCTCGTCGACGACGGCGATCGCGGCGACCTCTACCACTGCGATCCGGTCGGCGCGCCGCTGCGCCCGACGCTGGTGCGGGCCACCGTCACCGAGGCCGGCCCGCTGCGCGGCCGCATCGTGATCGAGCAGGCGCTCGACATTCCCGCCGCGATTGGCAACGAGCGCAGCGCGCGCAGCGGCACCACGCGCGCGACCACGTTCACCACGACCGTGACGCTGCAGGCGGGCGCCCGCGCCGTCGAGCTTTCGACGACGCTCGACAACGCGTCGAGCGATCATCGCCTGCGCGCGTTCGTGCACGCGCCCTTCCGCGCCGAACGGCTCGACGCCGATCAGGGCCTCGCCGTGGTGGCGCGCCCGCTCGATCCGTCCACGCTGGCCGGCCCGCCCGGCGCCATGGAGAAGCCGGCGCCGACGGGCCAGCACCATCGCTTCGTCGACATCTCCGACGGCGCGCGCGGCCTGGCGCTGTTGACCCGCGGCCTGCCCGAGCACGAGGTGGTGCGCGATCCGGCGGGCGGCACCGCGCTGGCGCTCACGCTGCTCCGCTCGGTGGGCTGGCTGTCGCGCGGCGATCTGCAGGTCATCGACGCCGCCGCCGGCCCGATCCTGCCCACGCCGGCGGCGCAGGAGCTCGGCGTGCACCGCTTCGACTACGCGATCCTCGTGCACGCCGGCGACTGGCAGAAGGGCGGCGTGATGACCGAAGCGCGCCGCTACGCCTCGCCGCCGATCGCCGTGTCGCCGAAGGGGCGCTACATGGCGCCCGCCGCACGCGCGCTCGTCGACGTCGGCCCCGACGAGGTCACGCTCTCGGGCGTGCATCCCGCCGAGACCGGCCGCGGCACCGTCGTGCGCGTGGTCAACAACTCGGGCCAACCGCAGCAGGCGTCGCTGCGCCTCGGCTTCCCCGCGCGCGAGGCGCTCATCGTCGACCCGCTCGAGCGCGAGGTCGAAGCGCGCTTCTCCTGGTCGGACGGCGTCCTCTCGCTGCCGCTCGGGCCCTGGCAGATCGCGACGGTGCTGTTCAGGACGTGATGACGATGAACGTGCTCCTGCTGCTGATGATGACGATGTCGCTGTCGAACGAGGGATACCAGCGCATCGGCGAGCACTCCGGCGTCGACGTCTATCGCCGTTCGGGGCACGCCATCGATCTCGCCGCCGAGGGCGACATCGACGCGCCGCCCGACGTGGTGCTCAAGGTGCTCACCGACTACGGCTCGCACCCGAAGTGGGTGCACGGCCTCGCCGTCAGCCGCGTGCTCGACAAGCACGACGGCTCGCTCGACGTCTATCAGCGGCTGCACCTGCCCATGCTCGACGATCGCGACTTCGCCATGCACGTCGAGTGGAACGGCGCCGGCGGCGAGCGCGAGATCCACTTCGCCACGTCGAACGACAAGTGCCCCGGCCCGCCCGACAAGGGCGTGGTGCGCGTGCCCCTGCACGAAGGCAGCTGGCACCTCGAGCCCGTCGACGGCGGCCGCCACACGCACGCGGTCTATCGCTTCCGCATGGAGCTCGGCGGCTCCTTGCCGATGTGGCTCGCGCGCGGGCGCGCCGCCAAGGACGTGCCGGCGCTGTTCGACGCCATCCGCAACCAGACGCGCTATTACCACTAGCTCGCCACCAGCTCCGTGACGAGCGGCCGCTGGCTACGAGGCGCGCGCTACGTGCACTGCTGGCCGTGGCAGGTCGTGTCGGTGCCGCTGCAGGTGCCGTTGACGCAGGTGCCGGCCATGCCGTTGTTGCTGCAGCACCTGCCCATCGGGTTTCCCATGCACGAGGAGGCCGGAGCGCACTTGGTCGTGCTGGCCGCGTAGGCCGGCGTCGGCGCCACGATCGACCAGACCGCGGGCAGCGCGATCGACAGGCCCGCGGTGAGCGCCATCTTCTTCAAGAGGCGCCGCCGCCCGACGTCCGTGCGCGCCTTGCCGAGCGGCGGATCGAGGAGCTGACCGTCGTCGAGCTGCGCGAGCGCCATCGCCACGACCTCCTCGTCGCACCCGGCGCCGAGCGTCTGGGATAGCTCTGCGGCAATCTGCCGCGGTGTGCGTTTGCCATCGCAGAGCGCGAAGACCGCGGCGGCCGTCCGGTTGAGGCAGCGCGCCTGATGATTGCGAAAGTCGTAGACGACCACCTCGTCTCGGACGTTACACGTGGCGAGGTCGGTGCGCGCCGCCGGTTTCATCTGCTTTCATCGTTACACACGCGGGACCACATAGCAATCCACCCGATACTAAAGTCCGCGATTTTCGAGTCGATGTATTTCGAGATACGATCCTGGAGCGAAGAAACATGCGCATGACCAAACTACTGACGCCGCTCTTGCTCCTCGCTTTCACGGCGCCCGCGCGCGCCGCGACCTTCACCATCACGATCAAGAACACGTCGAGCGTGTACATGGCGCCGGGCCTCTTGACGCTCTCGCCGCTCATCGCGATCGGCCCGGCGCCCAATCCGGGCACCAAGCAGTACGCGACCTACGAGTACACGCGCTACGACTGCGACCTGCCCGATCAGTATTGCCCGGCGGGCTCGAATGTCTGGTGCTGGTTCGCCAACGAGACGACGCTCATGCAGCGTTGGGGCCTGACCAAGGGCGTCGACGCGTGGGTGCCGTCGCCGCCGGGCACGCTGTTCGGCTTGCCGGTGTTCGAGCCCGGCGATTCGGCGACGGTGACGATCACGGCGCAGCCCGGCGATCGCCTCTCGTACGTGAGCAAAGCGGGCGACTTCACCAACTACGTCGATCAGAACGTGATGATGCACGCGCCGGGTAATCCCGCCGATCTGACCGTGCCGCTCTTCGACGACAACGGCATGCCGCTGCCGTTCATCACCTTCGATCTCGGCGGCTACACCGTCTCGAGCTCCAGCCCCACCGACGGCACCGCGCCGCAGTGTGCGAGCTACTGCCCCGGCGCCGGCGGCCAGACCAGCGGCTGCTACGTCGCGCTCGGCTCGGCGGCGACGGGCCCGCTGTTGCCGCCGCAGCCGTCGATGGGCCAGCTCTCGGTCGCCTGGAGCTGGTCGGCGCCCGAGGGCTACACCAGCGACGGACTCGCGCTCGGTGACCTCAGCTCGTCGTCGAGCGGCAACGAGATCCTCGTCGAGCTCGAGGGTTACGGCGCGCCCAGCAACCCCAACGACGTCGGACGCGCGGTGGTGCTCGCCAACGCCAGCGGCGCGGCGCTCAGCACCTTCGACGGGCTCGTCGCCGGCAACGACTTCATGGGCTTTCCCCTGATCGAGAACCTCGACGGCAAGGGCACGAGCGAGTACCTCGTCTCCGAGTTCGCGGCAGCGACGCCGTCGCCCGGCGCCGCCGTCTACGCGCGCAGCGGCGACTCGGCGACGGCGACCTGGACCTCGACCGGCTACGGCTATCCCGGCTTCTGGAACATGGGGCCGTCGGCCGGCGACGTGCGCAGCGACAACGCGGGCAACGAGGTCGTCATCCCCACGTTCGAAGGCGACCTCGCCGTGCTCAAAGAGGCCGACGGCACCACGCTCAACACCTACAGCCTCTACGCGACGAACAACGATCAGATCTACGGCCACGCCGCCATCGGCAACGTCGACGGCAACACCAAGAACGGCAACGAGATCGTCGTCGTCGGCGCCAACACCGGCCGCGTCTATTCCTTCTCCGCCAAGACCGGCTCGGGCGTGCAGCCGCTGACGCTCACGTACACCTCGGACGCGCCGCTCAACGGCGGCATCTCCTACGGCTCGGGCGCCGCGCTCGCCGATCTCGACGGCGACGGCAAGCTCGAGGTCATCATGGCCACGGCCAACGTCGGCGGCGTCTACGCCTACAGCCCCTCGTCGGGCAAGACGGCGTGCAAGTACAAGTGGTCGAACCCGGGCGGCGCCGATTACACGTGGAGCTCGCCGGTGGTCGGCGACGTCGACGGCGACGGCCAGCCCGAGATCGTGGTCTTCTCGAGCGACTCGGTGCTCTCGGTGCTCGAGGTTCCCAAGGCCGGCTCGGGCTGCACCGAAGGCACGGTGAGCTGGCAGTACGCCGTCGGCAATGGCGGCCCCGCCTGGTTCACGCCGGCGCTCGCCGATCTCATCGACGACAGCACGACGACGCGCAACGCCGCGCTCGAGATCGTCGTCGCCAACTACAACACGCTCGAGATCCTCCATCCCATCGCCAAGCAGATGGCGTTCCGCACCAACGACGCGACGGCCAACTTCTTCCCGACCGCGCTCGTCGAGCGCGGCACCACGGCGGCGACCGCGAGCATCTACGTGCCCGGCTGGAGCAACGGCAAGGTCACCAAGTACACGACGCCGGCGGGCAGCTTCCTGCCGGCGACGAGCTGGCCGACCTTCATGGGCGGCAACACGCGCACGGGGTCGAGGTGATGACGATGAAACGCGCGCTCCTCCTCTGTGTGCTGCTCGCCGTCGGCTGCCAAGGCGCGGGCTCGACGCCGGCGCCGTTCCGCCCCGAGGACCGCGTGGTGCCGGTGGCGCTCGACCCGGCGCGGCCGCATCCGCCGCCGCCGTCGACGGCGATGCGCCGCCACGAGCGCCCGGTGCGGCACTAGAATCGATCGCATGCGCCTCGCCGCCGTCGTCCTCGCCGTCGCCGCCGCGCTCGCCGGCTGCGACGACGACACGACCGCCGCGTCGCCCGATCAGTCGGTGGCGAGCGCGAGCGACCTCGGCGTCGCCGGCGACGCGTCGGTCGATCTCGCGACCTTGCCTTGCGGCGAGCCGTTCATGCGCTGCTGCGACGGCAAGTCGCCCGCATGCAACCCGGCGACCTCCACGTGCAACATGTACGGCGTCTGCGTCTCGTGCGGGCTCTATCCGCTGGCCTGCTGCCCGGGCAACAGCTGCCAGAGCGATCAGACCTGCCTCGTCGATCCCACGTCGGGCAGCTTCTGCTACCCGTGCGGCCACCAGGGCCAGCCCTGCTGCTTCGAAGGGCCCGCCTGCGTGCAACCCGGCACCTCGTGCGTGATGCCCGACGCCAGCACGCCGATCTGTTCCACGTAATTTTCGGGTAAGGTGATCTCCCTCGCATCCGCAAGGGGGGAACCTTGGCCGCCGATTCCAAAGCCCATCGCTGGCGTTTCCATCGCGCCGGCGCCGTCGATCAGGTCACGCTGCGCGACGGCGCCGACCTGGTGCATCTCGGCGAGCTCGATCCCAAGCTCTGGGTCGCGCTCGCGATGCCGACGCGCGGCGTGCACTTCGATCCGAAGACGCTCGACGCGCTCGACACCGACAAGGATGGCCGCATCCGCCTGCCCGAGGTGCTCGACGCGGTGAAGTGGGCGACGGCGAGCCTGAAGAGCCCCGAGGATCTGATCAAGGGCGGCGATCGCATCGCGCTCGACAGCATCGCCGACGAGGGCCTCCTCGCCTCGTGCCGCCGCATCCTCGGCAATCTCGGCAAGGCGACGGCGACCGAGATCTCCATCGAGGACCTCGCCGACACGAGCAAGATCTTCGCCGAGACCCGCTTCAACGGCGACGGCGTCGTGCCGCCCGAATCGGCCGACGGCGACGGCGAGCGCCAGATCGTCGCCGACATCATCGAGACGCACGGCGCGGTGCCCGATCGCAGCGGCAAGCCGGGCGTGAACGCCGAGAAGGTCGAGAAGTTCTTCGGCGAGGTCGAGGCGCTCGCCGCGTGGGAGCGCAAGGCCGACGGCGCCGTGCTCACGCTCGGCGCCGCCACTGCGGCCGCCGCCGACGCGACGCTGGCGGTGCGCGCCAAGATCGACGACTACTTCACGCGCTGCCGCCTGGCCGCGCTCGATTCGCGCGCCGCCGCCGCGCTCGCCGGCAGCGACGCCGAGCTGGCCGCGCTCGCCGGGCGCGATCTGTCGGATCTCGACGCGGTCGCGCCGCTGCCGCTGGCGCGCATCGACGGCGCCAGCCTGGCGCTGCCGCTCGACGGGCGGCTCAATCCGGCGTGGAGCGAGCGCATGGCCAGGTTCGGCAGCGACGCGGTGGCGCCGGTGCTCAACGGCGCGCGCTCGCTGTCGTACGTCGATTGGGTCGCGCTCAAGACCAAGCTCGCGCCCTACGAGGCGTGGCGCGCCGAGAAGCCGCCCACCGCCATCGAAAAGCTGGGCGCCGATCGCGTGCGCGCGCTCGCCGGCGGCTCGGCCAAGGCGCGCGTCGACAAGCTGATCGCCGACGATCTCGCCGTCGAGCCCGAGGTCTCGCGCCTCGCCGCCGTCGAGAAGCTGCTCCTGTGCAAGCGCGATCTCTTCAAGCTGCTCTGCAACTTCGTCAACTTCTCCGACTTCTACGGGCGCAAGGGCGCGGTGTTCCAGAGCGGAACACTTTTTCTCGACGGGCGCGGCTGCACGCTGTGCCTCGAGGTCGGCGACGCGGCCAAGCACGGCACGCTCGCCGCCCTCGCCGGCGCCTATCTCGCGTACTGCGACTGCACGCGCCCGGGCGGCGAGAAGATGAGCATCGTGGCCGCCTTCACCGACGGCGACTCCGACAACCTCCTGGTCGGCCGCAACGGCATCTTCTTCGATCGCAAGGGGCGCGACTGGGACGCCACGATCACCAAGATCGTGGCCAACCCCATCAGCCTGCGCGAGGCCTTCTGGTCGCCCTACAAGAAGCTGGTGCGACTCATCGAGGGGCAGTTCGCCAAGCGCGCCGAGAAGGCCGACGCCGAGGCCAACACGCATCTCGCCAGGACCGCCGAGGAGGTGGGCAGCGCCGACAAGGGGCCGGCGCCGGCGCCCAAGGGGCCCGCGCCCTCGAAGATCGACGTCGGCACCGTCGCCGCCATCGGCGTCGCGGTGGGCGGCATCGGCGCCATGCTCGCCGGCGTGCTCAGCACCTTCTTCGGGCTCGGCGTCTGGATGCCGGCCGGCCTGATCGCGCTCGTGCTGCTCATCTCGGGGCCGTCGATGCTGCTCGCGTATCTCAAGCTGCGCCAGCGCAACCTCGGGCCGCTGCTCGACGCCAACGGCTGGGCGATCAACGGGCGCGCGCGCATCAACGTGCCCTTCGGCGGCGCGCTCACCGACGTGGCTGCGCTGCCCAAGGGGGCCGAGCGCTCGCTGCAGGATCCGTACGCCGAGAAGGGGCGGCCGTGGCGGCTCTACATCCTCATCGTGATCGTGATGGCGACGGGCTTGGCCTGGTATCTCGGGCGGCTCGATCACTACCTGCCCAAACGCATGCACGCGGAAACGGTCCTGCACCGCGCGCCGGCACCGCCGCCGCCGCCCGCGAAGTAGCGCGACGTTCTATTTCGTGACCACCGGCGCGCGCGTCACCAGCCGCCGCGCGGCCTCCGACTGCGGCGCCGACAACACCGCCTCGGGCGCGCCCGCCTCGACGACGCGGCCGTCGTCCATCACGAACAGCTCGTCGAAGCCGCGCGCCAGCGGCACGTCGTGGGTCACGACGATCTGCGTGACCCCGGTGGCGCGCACGCGCTCGAAGGTTTCGCGAATTCCGTCGCGCAGCGCCGGATCGAGCGCGCTCGTCGGCTCGTCGTAGAGAAGGACGCGCGGCTCCATGGCGAGCGCCCGCGCGATGGCGACGCGCTGCCGCTGACCGCCCGACAGATGATCGGGATAGCTCGCCGCCTTGTCGGGAAGCCCGAGCTGCTCGAGCAGCGCCCGGGCACGCGCCGCCGCCGCGTCGGGCGCGAGGCCCGCCACACGGATCGGCGCGAGCGTGCAGTTCTCGAGCACCGTCAGGTGCGAAAAGAGCTCGAACGACTGGAAGACGAGGCCGATGCGGCCACGCAGCGCGCGCGCGGCGGCGGCGCGGCCCTGGCGCGTCGACTCCATCGCCGAGCGCACCTCGACGTCGCCGACGCGGATCGAGCCGCGATCGAAGCTCTCGAGACCGATGAGGCAGCGTAGGAGCGTCGTCTTTCCGGCGCCGCTCCGCCCGACGATCGCCGCCAGGCGTCCTTCGGCCACCTCGAAGCCGACGCCGCGCAGCGCCGCCGTGCCGCCGTAGTGCTTCTCGAGCGCGGCGACCCGGATCACGCCTCGACCCTCCGCAGGCGCCGCGCGAGCCGCCGCTCGACGAGGCGCGCCAGCTGCGCGAACGGCAACCCGATGACGAGGTACCAGGCGGCGACGACGACGCCGAGCCCGAGATGATCGCGCGTGGCGCTGGCGAGATTCAGATAGGTCTTGGTCAGCTCGGTGATGGTGACCAGCGCGACGAGCGAGCTGTCCTTGAGCAGCGCGATGAAGTCGTTGGTCATCGGCGGCAGCGCCACGCGCAGCGCTTGCGGCGCGACCACGTGGACGATCGCCTGCCAGCGCGTCAGCCCGAGCGACCAGGCCGCCTCCTGCTGCCCGCCGGGGACGCTCTCGAACCCGGCGCGATAGTTCTCCGCCTCGGCGGCGGCGTAGTTGATCGAGAGCGCGAGCCAGCCGGCGACGAACGGCGGCAGCTTGAGCCCGACCTCGGGCAGGCCGAAGTAGACGATGATGAGCTGCACGAACAGCGGCGTGCCGCGGATGACCTCGATGATCGCGAGGCACAGCCAGCGGATCGGCCGCGGCGCGAAGCTGCGGCCGATCGCCAGGAGGATCCCGGCGGCCATCGCGCAGCTCATCGCCAGGAGCGACAGCACGAGCGTGACCGCCGCGCCGCGTGCGAACAGCGGCATCAGCTCCGGATAGCGCTTGGTCACGCGCGTCCAGAACGGCGGCTGTTTTCCGACGGCGGCGCGCCACGCCTCGAGGCTGGTGGCGACCGCCAGCGTCGACGGTGGGCGCGCGTCGCCGAACAGCGCGGCGGTGCGGCCGTTCCACAACCCCCAGCGCTCGTAGATGCGGCGGAGCGTGCCGTCGCGCGCCAGGGCGTCGATGGCGCCGTCGACGGCGGCGAGCAGCGTGTCGTCGCCGAGCCGCACCGCGACCGCGTAGCGGACCTCGCCGAAGTCGCCGTCGACCACTGCCAGCGACGGCTCGATGGCGCCGTAGTAGAGCGTGGCCGGCTCGTCGAGCAGCACGGCGTCGGTACGGCCGAGCTTCAGATCGGCGTAGATGGCGTCCTGACCGCTTTCGTACGTGCGCACGTCGGCGCCGGCGCGGCGCAGGATGCGCTCCGCCAGCGAGCCCGGCAGCGTCCCGACGCGACGGCCGCGCAGCGCCTCGAGCGAGCGCGGCGCCGAGCCATCGCCGCGCCGCACCGTGAGCTGCTCGGGCGCGACGTAATAGGGGTGCGACAGCTGGCAGACCCGTTTCTTCTCGTCGGAGACTTCGATGCCGTTGAGCGCGACGTCGAAGTCGCCGCGAGCCAGGAGCTCGAGCAGGCTCTCCCATTGCCCGAGCACGGGGCGCGCGCGCGTCCCGAGGCGCGCGGCGAGGGCGTCGGCGAGCTCGACCTCGAACCCGATCAGGTGATTCGGGTCCATCGGGTTCTGGAAGGCGTAGGGCGCGCCGCCCTGCGAGTCGACGCCCCAGCGCAGCTCACGTCCCGGGGCCGGTCCCTCGGCGCGCGCGCTGGCGCCGTCGCCTCCGAGCGACCACGCCGCCACTGCCATCGCCATCAGGAATCGGATGTCGCGCCTCAATGGTGCCGCCGCTGCGCCATCCTACGACGCGGCGGGGGCAGCGCAAAGCGCCTGCAACGGACGGTGGGGGAGGAGCGAAGACCTCGCGAGAAGTCGAGTGCTTTCCGTGGGGTGACTGACGGGGTTTGAACCCGCGACCCGCGGATCCACAATCCGCTGCTCTACCAACTGAGCTACAGTCACCGTATTACCGTGTTGCGGTTGTTGCAGATAGCGCGACCCGATGTTCAAGTCAACTTGAAACCAGCGCCCAAAACGCGCATCTAAACGGAATAATGCTGAAGATCGGCGATCACGCGCCCGATTTCACCGCCCAGGCGACCAACGGCTCGACCGTGTCGCTGGGGGCGCTGCGCGGGCGTCCGGTCGTCGTCTACTTCTTCCCGAAGGCGTTCACCATGGGCTGCACCGTGGAGACGCGCCACTTCTGCGACAACTATCATCGCATCCGCGAGCTCGGCGCCGAGATCATCGGCATCAGCGCCGACAAGTTCGATGCGCAGTGCCGCTTCGCCACCGAGAACCGCGCGCCCTTCCCGCTCGTCGGGGACGAGGACAAGCGCATCTGCGAGGCGTTCGGCGTGCTCTGGCCGCTCATCAAGATTCCGCAGCGCATCACCTTCGTGATCGACGAGGAGGGGATCGTGCGCGCGGTGTTCCATCACGAGGTGCAGATCTCGCGGCACCTCGACGACGTGCGCGAGTTCCTCGAGTCGCGCGCGCGGCGCGCCGCGGCTACTTAGCGGTTTTGGCGCCCGAGGCCGGCGCCGACTTGGCGCCTGACGATGTGCCCGACGGTGGCTGCGGGGTCGATGTCGTTGCCGGCGCAACGACATCGATGAACTTGCCGAGCTGGTTGAACGTCTTCCAGGTGCCGTCGAGGACGAAGTAGCCGTCGTAGCGCAGCCCGCGATCCTCCGACGACTTGCGCACGCGCGCCGCGAACAGCGCGTGCGGCTCGACGAGCGCCGTGGCGATCGCCGGATCCTCGGCGGCGAAGCCGTCGACGGCGTCATACTTGTGCTCGTAGACGTTGGCGACCAGCTCGACCGAGCCGCGGTTGATGAGGTTGCCCATGAGCTGGTGATAGCGGGGAAGGAGCGCATCGGCCTTCGGGCCGAACAGGCGGCGCATCTCGGCGTCCGAGAGCAGCGTGGTGGCCATGAGGTCGTGCACGCGGTCGCGATCGTCTTTCGTGGCGGCGTCGAGGATGTCCTTCCACATCGCGCGCAGGCCGTTGGCGTCGGGCGCGTAGTGCGGCTGCACGTAGACGCGCGGACCGGAGTGCTGCTTGCAGCCGACGAGCAGCAGGAGGGCGACGAACGCGAGGCGGCGCATGTTACTTGGACGCCGCGGGCGGCCCGGAGTTCCCCTGCGCGCCGGAGAGCAGCGCGGCGGCTTCGACCAGACGGCCGCCACGGGCGTACAACTTCGCGAGGTTGCGCAGCGTCGCCGGGCTCGGGCGGCCGACGCGCAGCTCCTCTTCGAGGAGCTCCATGGCGCGCACGTCGTCGCCGCGCTCGGCGTGGGCCAGCGCCAGCTCGGCGCGCGCGGCCGGGTGCGGGGGATCGGCGCGCAGCGCCGCCGCGAAGGCGCGGGTGGCGCCGTCGTAGTCGCCGCGCGCGCGCAAGAGCGTACCGAGGTTGAACTGCGCCAGCGTGTGGGTCGGATCGATCGCGAGCGCGCGGCGGTACGACTCCTGCGCGGCACGCGGGCGATCGAGCCGCTGCCACAGCGCGCCGAGGTTGGCGTGCGGCGGCGCCCACGACGGGTCGAGATCGCAGGCGCGCTTGAAGGCGAAGGCCGCCTCGTCGCTGCGGCCGGTCGACGCGAGCGCGATGCCGATGCGGTTCTCCGCGCGCGCCAGCGCCAGGTCGACCACGCGCGGCGAGGCCGGCGTGCGCACGCGATGGAGCAGCGCCTTGGCCTCGTCGGCGCGCTCCTCCTCGAGGAGCAGCTCGGCCTCGACGACGGCGAGGAGGACGTGATCGGGATGCGCGGCGCGCGGCGCGGCCAGCAGGCGACGCGCCTCGGCGATGGCGGCGGCCGGGGTCGGCTGCGCGCGCGCGACCAGGATGCGCGCCAGCGGCACCGCGGCGAGCGCCCAGTCGGGCCGCGCCGCCAGCGCCACGCGATAGAGCCGCTCGGCCTCGCGCGGGCGGCGCTGGCGCTCCTCGAGGCGCGCCAGGGCGAAGGCCGGCTCCGGCTCGGCCGGCGCGAGCGCATGGGCGCGGGCGAACGCGGCGTGAGCGCCGCGAATGTCACCCACCAGATCGCGCTCGCGCCCGCGAGCCAGCTCTGCGCGCCACAGCATGCGGTACGGGAGGTTAGCAGGCCGCGCGGCGTTTTGAAACGCCGTCGGTAACGTCGTATGATGCGCCCGTGGCCACCGTGACCGCTCGACAGCCCACGTCCCGATCGGCGAGCCTTCTCGTTCCGCGCTCGCGCGACTTCGGGCCCTTCAAGCCGCTGGTGCCTTTTGCCGAGACCGATCGCGCGCTCTTCTTCGGCCGCGAGCGCGAGGTGGCCGACCTCGCGGAGATGCTCGCCGGCGAGCGCGCCTCCGCGCTGCTCTACGGTGAAGCCGGGATCGGCAAGACCTCGCTGGTGCGTGCCGGGCTCGTACCATTATTGAAGTCGCGCGGCGTGGCCTGCGGTCTCGTCGAAGGCGAGAAGCTCGACGAGGACGCGGTGCCGGCGGCGGCGCCGGGCGGGGCGCTGTTGTGCATCGACGATCTCGGCGCCGCGCTCGACGACGGGCCGCGCATGGAGAAGCTCGTGCGCATCCTGCAGAAGGCGGGCGGCGTGCGCGGCATGAAGATCCTGTTCGTGATCGAGGACCACGATCTGTTTCGCATGGGCGCGCTCGAGAAGCTGACCGGCCACATCGGCGGCGGCGGCATGCGCATGCACCTCGAGCGCATGGACGAGGCGCGCGTGGCCGATGCCGTCGAGCGCACGGTGCTCGGCGGCGGCGCCTACTTCGAGAGCGGCTTGTCGCAGCAGATCGCGGTCGATCTGTGCAAGGGCGGGCCGGTGTCGCCGTCGGAGATTCAGCTCGTCGCCGGCACCGCGGTGAACCTGCGGCTGAACAGCGCCAAGGCGTGGCGGCGATCGGGCGGCGCCGAAGTGCTGGCGTGGCGCTTCTTCGAAAAGGCGTGCCTGGCCGCGGGCGGGCGTCCGGCGGCGCGCGCGCTGGCCGAGATCGCCTCGTTGCCCGAGCGCGGGACGACGACGCTCGAGCAGATCGCGCGCGCGGCCGACGTGCCCGAGGCCAACGCCAAGAAGCTCGCCGACGATCTGCGCGCCGAGCACCTCGTGCGCAAGGTCGACGCGGGCTGGACGATGTCGAGCGAGTGGGCGCGGCCGCTGGCGCGCGCCTACACCGGCGAGGCGCGCGGGCGCGGCGTGGCGGCGCGGCTGGTGATGCGCGAGAAGATCGAGGCCAACGGGCTGCTGTCGATCGGTCAGGTGCGCGAGATCCAGCGCTTCGCCGGGGCGCTCGCGCCGGAAGAAGAGGCGCTGGTGCGGCGCTCGCGGCAGGTCGGGCTGGCGGTGACCGGCGCGCTGCTGGCAGTGCCGGTGCTCGGGCTCATGGCGCTCTACTCGAGCTACGGGCGCAACTACTTCTTCGACGCGGCGCCCGATCCCGGCGCGGAGGTCGTCGTGCGGTTGGGGCGGCCGGCGATGGCGCTCGGCTTTTTGCCGCACAGCCCGCGCTTCGGCGCGGTGATCGCCGACTCGGGCTTCGCGCGCGCGGCGCTCGCGGGCGGCGTGCCCGAGGGCGTGGGGCCGCGCGCCGGTGACGATTGGCTGCGGCGGCTCGTCGGCGCGCTCAAGCCGCTGCCGCGGGCGGTGATGTCGCTCATCGTCGAGGGCGAGCTCAAGCCGCTCGCCGACGCCTACGAGGATGCGACGCTGCGCCCGGCGGTGGTCGAGGCGCTCGCCGGCGCGGGCAAGGGCTCGCCGGAGACGATCGCGCTGTTGCAGAAGGCGCTCGCCGATCCGTCGGAGGACGTGCGCCGGCGCGCGGTGATGGCGGCGGCGGCGCTGGAGCGGAGGCAGTCGGGCGCAGGGGCGCCGCTGCTGTCGGCGGCGCTGCGCGATCAGTCGGCGTCGGTGCGCGCGCTGGCGCTCGACGCGATCGAGAAGCTGCCCGACGAGCAGGCGGCGCCGCTTCTGGCCGCGGCGCTGGCGCAGACCGGCGATCCGGTGGTGCGGCGCTCGGCGCTGGAGGCGATCGGCGCGCAGACGGCGCGCACGCCGGGAGCGGCGTCGGCGCTCGGGCACGCGATGCTGGGGCCGGCGCGCGCCGAGGCGACGCAGATCCTGTCGCGCCTGCTCGACGGCACCGGACCTTCGGCGGACGCGGCGGAGGCCGCGGTCACGCAGGTGGCGCTCGATCAGAAGGCGCCGGAGGAGACGCGGCTCGAGGCGCTGCGCCTGTTGCGCAAGCGGCCCAAGACGCCCGATGCGCTGGCGTCGATCCAGGGCTCGAACCGCGTGATGGCGATGGCCATGCCGCTTTTGGCGCGCAGCAAGCCCGACGAGGCGCAGGCGAAGGTGGCCGAGGCGATGAAGGGCCCGAAGGAGATGCGCGCGGCGGCGGCGGCGACGATCGGCCTGCTACCGAAGACGGCCGACACGCCGAAGCAGCTCAAGGCGCTCGCGTACGACCCGTCGAGCGAGGTGCACGCCGAGGCGGTGCGCTCCTTGCCCGTGCTCGGGCACGAGGCGTTGCCGCTGCTCGTCAAGGAGGCCAAGGGCTCGACGGCGGACGTGGAGAAGGCGGCGGTCGAGACCATCGGCTCGCAGGCGTCGAAGCTCGGCGTGTCGCAGTCGGCGTCGGCGCTGGAGACGATCGTGAAGGGCGCGCGGCCGTCGACGCGCAAGGCGGCCATCGAGGCGCTCGGGCGGCTGGCCGAGGCCAAGCCGGCGCTGGCGGCGGGCGCGCTCGGCCGGCTCGTGCACGACAAGGTTCCCGACGTGCGCGCCGATGCGGCGGGGTCGCTCGGCGACGTGCTCGCGCACGGCGGCAAGGAGGCGATCGCGGCGCTCAAGGCGGCGGGGCGCGATCCCGACGCGGCGACGCGGCGGCGCGCGGCAGGTGCGCTCGGGCGCGCGGGCAAGGGGCCGCTCGGGGCGCAGGCGGCGCGGGCGTTGGCTTCGTTCGCCGGCGATCCCGATCCGTCGGTGCGCGCGGAGGCGGCGATGGCGATGGGCGCGCTCGGGCCGGCGGGCAAGGAGGCGGGCGGGGCGCTGGCGCAGCTCGTTGGTGACAAGGATGCGTCGGTGCGATCGGCGGCGCGGCGGGCGGCGCGCGAGATCGGGCCGGGCGCGGTCGATCTCGACAAGGTGCTCTTGGCGTCGTTCGCGAGCGGGAGCCCGGCCGACAAGATCGAGATCGCGAGCACGGCCGGCGTCGTCGGCGCGGCGGGGGCGGTGCGCGCGGCGCTCGCCGACTCCGATCCGGGCGTGCGGCGCGCGGCGGCGGCGTATGCGGGCGGGCTCGGCACGGGGAACGTGGCGTCGCTGGTGGGCGCGCTCGGCGATCGCGACCCGGCGGTGCGCGTGGCGGCGGTGCGCGGCCTGGTCGGCGCCAAGGCGGCAACGGCGCTGGCGCAGGCGGCCGGCAGCCCCGATCCCGATGTGCGGCCGGCGGCGCTCGAGGCCATCGGCGAGGTCGGCGGGCCGGTCGCGGAGAAGACGCTCGAGGCTGCGCTCTCCGACGGCAGCGAGCGCGTGCGCGTGGCGGCGGTGCGCGGGCTGTCGCGCATGGGCAAGGACGCGGCGGGGCTGCTCACGCGGGCGCTCGCCGATTCGTCGCGCGACGTGCGCGAGGCGGCGGTGGCGGGGCTCGGCGTGGCGTGGTCCGAGCTGCCGACGGAGCAGCTGGTGGCGCGCGTGGGCGACGAGACCGACGCCGACGTGCGCTACGCGGCGGCGCTGGCGCTGGCCCGGCAGGCCGACGGGCCGCACGGGACCGCGGCGCAGCAGGCGCTCAACAAGGTCGCCGATTCGGGCACGCCGGCGGCGCGGCTGACCGCGCGCGTGGCGCGGGCGTTCGTCGGGCGCGCCGACGCGATGGTCGCCTTCCTGCACATCCTGCGCGACGGCGCGTAGCTACTCCGCAGACTTCAAGAGCTCGGGCGTGAAGCTCTCGCGCAGCTTGATGAGCGTGCCGAAGCGCGCGCGCTTGCGGGCGAAGATGTCCTGACCCTCGGGGTTCTGGTTCGCGCCCTCGACGACTTCGTCGTCGTCGATGTCGATGTGCTTGGGGGCCGGCGCCGGCTGCTTGCCGCCGGTCGGGGCCGCGAACAGCGCCACGGCGAGGAGAAACGCGTGCATGGGCACCTCCTCGATCTGGCAACGCACCAGCCGGCGCTTCGATCTACGGGCCGGGCAGGAAGCCGGCGACGAGGTCGGTGAGCGTCCCGCCGAGGCTCTCGGTGGTCCCGTCGGCGGCCCAACCGAGGTCGCCCGGTGTGCGCGGCCCGTCGATGGCGGGCACGGTCACGTCGAGCGCCGCGGCGCCGCTCTGCGGAAGGACGTCGCCGAAGCGATACTCGTGGCCGCCGGGGTGTAGATAGAGCGCGAAGGCGTCGGGCGCGTCGGCGAAGGCGGCGCGCGAGCGGCGCGCCACCTCCTTGCCGTCGACGAACGGCGGCGCGAGGCGCGAGAACGTCGCGTCGGCGAGGCCGGTCTCGACGACGAGCGGGCGCGGCGCAACCAGCGCGTGCAGGTCCGAGACGCTGATCCAGTCGAGCGGATCGCCGAACAGCCAGCGCCAGCACGGATGATTGCCGTTGAGCGCCATCACCGTCAGATCGGGCACGAAGCCCGCCGGCACGACCGCGGCGACGCGCGGATCGAGGGCGGCGGCGAACGTGGCCACCTCGCCGCCCATCGACAGGCCGCTGACGGCGAGGCGCGCGGTGTCGACGTCGTCGAGCGTGGCGAGATAGTCGATGGCGCGCGCCACGTCCCAGGCGCGCTCGCCGTCTTCGACCCAGTCGCTGTCGAGCGCCTCGGCGCGGATCGCCGGATGCGTGCCGTTGCCGTCGGCGGGCGCGTCGCCGCCGGTGTAATCGTGGTAGAGCGCGCTGCGATCGGCGAGCGGGCGGTGGCCGACGTCGAGCGCGAGCACGACGTAGCCGCGCCGCGCCCAGGCGTCGCCGTACCAATAGAGCGGATCGGATGGATCGAGCGTGCCGCGCGCGCTGCCGTCGTGGCCGTTGAGCACGACGATGGCCGGCCAGCCGCCGGCGGGCGCGCTGCCCGGCGGCGTGGCCAAAAAGCCATGGAGAGCGCGCGCGAGCGCCGGGCCGCCGTAGGGGTCGGGCAGCGTCGCAGTGAGGTGCAGCTCGTCGACGGCGTAGTCGTCCGGCCAGTTGTCGGTGTCGTCGTCGCGATCGGCGGCGACGTCGTCGCTCGCGGGCGTGAGCGTGACCGGCGCGCGGTCGGCCGACAGGGAGAGCGGACCGGGATCGTCGGCCATCATGAGGTGCTGAAGCTGGCGGCGCGTGCGCGTCTGCCAGTCGGCGCGCGCGGCGGCGTCGCGGCCGGCAAAGCCGTAGGCGAGGAGCTCGACGCGCATGCCGGCGACCTCGGCGGCGGGGCTGCCGTCGCTCGACGTCAAGGTGCCGGCGAGCGTGGCGCCGTCGACGGTGGCGCTGAACGTCTGCGTGGCGTTGGCGAGGTCGCGCGTGAAGGCGAGGGTCTGACCGTCCCACGATTGCACGGCGACGTCGTACTCGACCTCTTCGGCGGCGTTGCCATCGGCCTCGTCGGCGTAGACCTTGAAGCGGCCGACGATCGTGCCGCCGGCGTCGCGATCGAGACGCAGCCGCGCGCGGTTGTCGCCGACCTCGAGATCGAACACGCGTGGCACCACGTCGGCGGAGAAGTAGACCTCGTTCCAGCCGACGACGTGATCGGAGTAGGCGGCGAGGTCGACGGGCGGATCGTCGCCGAGCGCGCCGTAGCCGACGCGGCCGGTGAGCACGCCTTCGACGGCGCGCGCGTGCACCCATTGCGCAACGCCGCTTGTCACACGGCGGAAGTCGAGCACGCCGGTGACCGCGTTCCACGAGACGTTGTCGACCGGATCGATGGCGCCGTCGCCGGCGGTGACGCTGCCGGCGAGATGCGTGCCGGCCAGATCGCCATCGAGCGCGAGCGTCACCGGCTCGCCGGCGAGCGTCAGGAACCAGCGGCTCGACTGGGTCTGCGCGCCCGGATCGGTGGCCCACACATCCTGCGCGCCGGCCGCGGGCGGCGTCGGCAGCGAGGCGAGTGGACGTCGCGGCCCCGTCGACGTCGGGCCGCAGCCGGCGGCGAGCGCGAGGAAGCAGGCGAGCGGTCGGCCCGAGAGCATGCGCGCGCCCAGGATATCACGCACGGGATGGTAGACTGGCGCCGTCGCATGCGTCCTGTCTTGGTCGGCGCGCTCGGCTGTAGCCCGGCACCTCCGGCAAACGACATGGCGGTTCTCAGCGACACGTTCAGCTGTCCGGCCATCACCGACGTCTGCGCCACGCCGAGCCTCGTCTGCCTGCCGCACGAAGGCGACGCGGCGCGGATGTTCTGCGATGCCGACGGCGGCTCCGCCAACGCGCCGGGCGCGGTGTTGTCGGCCGATTGCGATCGCTACCGCGAGATCGTCATCGGCGTCGCCGACGTCGTAACGGACTACTATTACGATGTCGGCAGTGGCGCGCTCGTCGCGGTCGTTCGCGAGCTCGCCAGCGTCGGCACGCGCAGCTGTCTCGGTGGCCCTCCGACATTCGTGCGGCCGAGCTGTCCGATCGCGGTGCGTCTCTGCGGCTGAGCGGCCGGTCAGTGTAACGCGGCGTCGAGATGATGCTGGTGCACCGTGCGCTTGCCGTCGAGCAGCGGCGCGCGGCCCGCGAGCTCGCGATCGAGCTGTAGGAGCTCGCGATAGATGATCTGCCAATCTTCGAAGGCCACCTCGGCCTCGCTGAGGTCGCGCGCCAGCGTCGTCATCGCGTCGCCGAAGCTCTCGTTGTCGACGTTGCCGACGGGATCGCGATCGAACTGGTCCCACAGGCTGTGGATGCGCCGCTCGAGCGCTTGCGCCTGCGGATCCATCGTCTGCAGCGCCGCCGAGTGCGAGAGCGCCTCCGACACGAGGCCGTGCGCCCGCGACACGCGGCGCTTCGGGCCGCGCAGCAAGAGGCCGTTGGGATAGAGCGCGGCCTCGAGCGCGCCGTCGCGAAAGTACTCGAGGCGGTCGGGCACGTAGCCGCGAAACGCGTTGCCGCCCATCTTGAGCAGGATCGTCGTCGGCACCGAGATCCACCAACCCGGCTCGGCCGTCTCGAACGAGTAACCGTGACGATCGAGCGTCGTGCAGATGAGCGCGGCGACGTCGTGGTAGTTCGACGAGTGGGTCACGAGCGGCACCTGCTCCTGCGCGTGGCGGCGCGCCAGCGCGATCACCTTCAGCGCCGGCACCGTCACGAACATGACGAGGAACGCCGCCGCCAGGCCGATCGTGATGGGCCAGCCGCGCAGCACGCGCATCCAGAAGGGCTCGCGCAGGCTGCCGGGCGGCGCTTTCGACGCCACCACCAGGCCGACGAGCACCGGCACGAACAGCGCCAGCCCCAGCCAGACGAGCCGGAACACCAGCGGCGGCACGCGATTGTGGAAGGGCACGAACGCCAACGCCAGCGCCGCCACCTTGGGCAGCCCGATGCCGAGGAGCAACACCGGCCACGCGGCCGCGGCCGCCACCACGCCCGTGAGGAACGGCTGCTCCTTGGGCGAGGGCTGGCCGAAGAGGGCGCGGACCGCCCAGCCGAACACCGCGTTCAAAATCCGTCCGGCGGACCGCGAAATCAGCGTCAGCAGCGCTTGCAGGATCGCCATGTGAAGCATGTGTAGCAAGCCGCGCGCCCCGGACCGCGTAGGCCCGCGCCTTGCAACCTGCGACGCGAGGAGGTGTGTCACCATGAACGCGATCGAATTGCTCGAGACGCAGCACCGCGACATCGACGCGCTGTTCGCGCGCCTCGAGAAGGGCAGCGGCAAAGCGCAACAGAAGGTGTTCGACGATCTCGCGGACCTGCTCGCGATTCACGCGTCGATCGAGGAGCTGCATTTCTACCCGGCGGTGAAGGCGGCCAAGACCGACGAGAACGTCGAGCATTCGACCGAAGAGCACCTCGACATCAAGCGCAAGCTCTCGATCTGCATGGCGACGAGCCTGTCGAGCGAGAAGTTCTCCGAGCGGCTGCGCGCGCTCAAGGAGGAGGTGCAGCATCACGTCACCGATGAGCGCGAGCAGCTCTTCCCGAAGGTGCGCCGCATCTTCGACGGCGATCAACTGGAGGCGCTCGGGCAGGAGATGACGTCGACCATGGCCGAGCTGCAGAAGGGCCACCCGCGTCGCGACGTGCCGCTGCAGACGATGGCGCCGATGCCGTCGGTGCAGCTGCCGGCGCAGGGCGCCATCAGCTCGCGCGTCGTGCCGCACATCGGACGCCTCCTGGCGTTGCCGATGGAGCTCCTCGGGGTGGCGAAGATGCTCGGCAAGAACGCGCTCAAGGCGCGCGAGATGGCCCACGGCTTCGTGCGCGGCGTACAGCGCGGGCTGGACCGCGCGCGCAAGCGCGAGGCGTAGGCCCGAGAGGGAGCGTCGCTTCAGGACTGATGGGCGGCCGTGGCCTTCACCGGGTGCGGCCGCACCATCAGCGTGATCAGCGACGCGGCGGTGCAGAACGACGTCGACGTGATGCAGTGGTCGCCGCGCCAGGTGCCGTTGTCGCGCTGGATGTGCGCCAGGCGCAGCCGGATGCCGCGATCCCAACGCTCCCAGTCCTTGCCACCGACGGTGGCGAGCGCCTCGGACGTCATCATGTACGAGACGTGCTCCTCGCCGCCGTAGGTGCCGAAGCCGCGGATGAAGCTCTCGTCGGACAACCTGGTCAGCGCCGCCTGTGCCGCCTCGCCCTTCATGCGGCCGGTGCGCGCCGCGGCCTCGGCGGTGCCGGCCATCGAGTAGAGCTCGACGCCCGCCGAGGTCTGCGTGCGAAAGTGGTGCGTGCCCTCGTCGTAGTTGCCGAGCATGTGCTCCTCGGCGCGCTTCTCGACGGTGGCCGAGGTCGTCGCGCCCGCCGCCTTGGCCGCGTGCAGGCCGCCGGTGGCGAACGCGTCCGACAACACGCCGGCCCAACCGTCGGGCGAGAAGCTGCCGTCGGCGCGCTGGGCGCGCTCGATCTTCGAGACGCACGACTGCAGCGCCGCTTTCACGCGATCGCGCTCTTTGCCTGGCGCCATCGACGGCAACGCTTCCGACAGCGCCTGCGCGCCGAGGAAGGTGTCGATGTAGCGGCCGAGCTTGCGCTGCGGCAGGGTGCCGGGCGCGTTGATCGCGATCTCCTCCTTCGGCGTTTTCTCGACGGCGGCGACGATATAGCCGACGCCCTTCTTCGTCGTCGCCGCGTAGGCGCCGGCCGACATGGTGTGGCCCAGCCGGATGAGCGAGAGGGTGGAGATGGCCGTGGTCGCCACGTCGGGCGCACGATCTTTGATCTCCGCGCCCCAGCCGCCGTCGTCGTTCTGCGCCGAGACCAGCCACTTGAGTGGCCGATCGAGGTCTGGCTCGGTGCGCGAGAGATCGGGTGTCGCCGTCGCCGAGCCCGGGACGAGGGCGCCCAGGGCCAGCGTGGCCAACAGCAATCGTCGGATGCGTCGCATGCTTCCCCTCCGTTGCCGGAAGGAACGCACGACACCTTGCGAAGGATCTGAGCTCAGCCCGCTTGCTTGGCGTGCCGGGCGCGCTCTGCCTCGGCGGCCTTTTCGGTCGGCGCCGGATCGGCCGACCGGGCGCGGCGATCGAGCTCTGCGATGCCTTCCTCGAGCGGCTCCTCGTCGCGGCGCTCTTGCTGCTCCACGCGCGTACCGAACTTCTGCACGCGCTCTTCGTGATCTCTGCCGTTCTGCATACGGTGAGATCCGTGCACTGCGCGTGCCCTAGCGGTCGCGGCGGCGCAGCGCGGCCTCGACCTCCCGGGCCGCGTCTTTGCGCTTCTGATCCTGACGCTTGTCGTACTGCTTTTTGCCCTTGCAGACGCCGAGCTGCACCTTGATCTTGCCCTGCTTCAGGTAGACCTCGAGCGGCAGGAGGGTGTAGCCCTGCTGGCTCGACGCGCCGTCGAGCTTCTCGATCTCCTTGCGGTGCAAGAGCAGCTTGCGGTCGCGCTTGGGCTGGTGGTTCCAGCGATTGGCCCACGGATATTCCGTGATCTGCATGTTGATGAGCCAGGCCTCGCCGTTCTTGACCGTCGCGTAGGCGTCGGACATGACGGCCTTCGCCTCGCGCAGCGACTTGACCTCGGAGCCGAGCAGCGACACGCCGGCCTCGACGGTCCACTCCACGAAGTAGTCGTGGCGCGCCTTCTTGTTGCGCAAGAGGACTTTGACGTCCTCTTTCTGTTTCCCGGCGCCGGACATGCGAGCGCGACATCATGGCATCGCCCTTCCGAGAGTCAAGACGAGCACCGCCGCGGCCCCCGCGCGCGACAAGACGGCGGCGCAGGCGTCGGCGGTGGCGCCGGTCGTCATGACGTCGTCGACGAGGAGGACATGGCGGCCGCGCACGTCGTCGGGGCGGCGCACGCGGAAGGCGTCGAGGACGTTGCGCCGTCGCTGGGCGGCATCGAGCCCGGTCTGCGGCGGCGTGTCGCGCGTGCGCTCGAGCGCGCGGGCGTCGAGCGCGACGCGGCCGAGCGGGGCGTTGCGCGCGCGGGCGGCTTCGCGCAGCGCCGCTGCCAGCTCGGCGGCCTGGTTGAACTCGCGCTTGCGCAGGCGGCGCGCGTGCAGCGGCACCGGCACGATCAGATCGATCGCGCCGAAGCCTGCGGGCGCGTGCTCGAGCGCACGATAGGCGAGCTCGCCGAGCGGCGTCGCCAGCTCCGGCATGTGGTGCCACTTCAGGTTGCGGATCGCCTCGGCGACGGCGCCGCCGAACTCGAAGCCGGCGACGGCGGCGTCGAAGCGCGGCGGCCGCTGCAAGCAGCCGAGACACGGCGGCGGCCGCGGGATGCGCACTGGCGACGGGCGCGCACAACGCGGACAGGCGCAGTCGACTGGCGCCAGCGTCAGGGCGCAGGGGCCGCAGAAGAGATCGCCGTCATGCTCGAGCAGCGCGTCGCAGGCGGCGCAGCGGGCGGGGTAGAGCAGCTCGAGCGCAGCGCGCCACAGCCGGGCGCCGAGGCCGCCGAGCCCGGTCGTCGTTCCATTCATGACCTACTTCTCGTGAACGGCGCGGAGAAGTTGCGTGCGCGCGCGAAAAAATTTCTAGAGCAGCGAGCGGCCTTCCATTTCCGGCGGTTGCGGCAGCCCCATGATCGCGAGCACCGTCGGCGCCACGTCGCATAGCCGCCCGTCGGTCTTCAGCGCCTGCCCCTTGTAGCGCCCGTCGGCGACGATGAACGGCACCGGGTTGGTGGTGTGCGCCGTGTGCGGGTGCCCGTTCTCGTCGAGCATGGTCTCGCAGTTGCCGTGGTCGGCCGTGATCACCACCGCGGTGTCGTGCGCGCGGGCGCTATTAATGATGCGGCCGATGCAATGATCGATGGTATCGACCGCGGTGACCGCGGCCGGCAGCACGCCGGTGTGCCCGACCATGTCGGGGTTGGCGAAGTTCACGAGCACGAACGCGTAGGCTTCGGAGTCGATCGCCTTCACCACGCCGTCGGCGACGTCCTCGGCGTTCATCGCCGGCTTCAAATCGTACGTGGCCACGTCCTTCGGCGACGGCACCAGCCGCCGCTCCTCGCGCGCGAACGGCTCCTCGCGCCCGCCGTTGAAGAAGAAGGTCACGTGCGCGTACTTCTCCGTCTCGGCGGTCCTGAACTGCGCCAGCCCCTTGTCGGCCAGGTACTCGCCGAGGATCATCTTCAGCGACTGCGGCGGATAGGCGACCGGCAGCGGGAACGACGCGTCGTACTGGGTCATGCACACGTAGGCCCCGAGCTTGGGGCGCAGCGCGCGCGCAAAGCCGTCGAACGAGTCGAAGGTCAGCGCCCGCGTCATCTCGCGCGCGCGATCCGCCCGGAAGTTGAAGAAGACGACCGAATCCCCGTCGGAGATGCGCACCTCGGGGGCCACGACGATGGGCTTGATGAACTCGTCGGTCTCGTTGGCCGCGTAGCGCCGCTCGACCGCCGCCGCCGCGTCGTCGACCCGCTCGCCCTTGCCCTCGGTCAAGAGCTCGTACGCCTTCTGCACGCGGTCCCAGCGGTTGTCGCGATCCATCGCCCAGTAGCGCCCGACCACCGTCGCGATGCGCCCCACGCCGATCGACTGCAGATGGCGCCCGACCTGCCGCAGATAGCTGGCCGCGCTCTTGGGCGGCGTGTCGCGCCCGTCGAGGAACGCGTGCCAGTAGACCTGGTCGAGGCCGCGCCGCTTGGCCAGCTCGACGAGCGCATAGGCGTGCTCGAGCGACGAGTGCACGCCGCCCGGGCTGGTCAACCCGAGGAGGTGCAGCGCCTTGCCCGCCGCCTTGGCCTTGTCGATGGCGCCGACGAGCGCCTGGTTCTCGAAGAAGTCGCCGTCGTGGATCGACTTGTTGATGCGCGTCAGCTCCTGATAGACGATGCGACCCGACCCCATGTTCATGTGGCCGACTTCGCTGTTGCCCATCTGACCGTCGGGCAGCCCGACGGCGAGCCCCGACGTGTTGATGAGCGTGTGCGGGAACTCCTGGTACAGCGCATCGAACGCCGGGGTCTTCGCCAGACGGATGGCGTTGCCGTCTTTTTCGGCGCGCTCGCCGAAACCATCGAGAACGACCAATACCGTGCGTTTTACGCTTCGCTCGCTCATGTCCTCAGGGCCTGTGGTAGGGCTCGCCGCGCAAGATGCTGAGCGCACGGTAGAGCTGCTCGAGGACAATAAGGCGAGCGAGCCGATGAGGCAACGTCAGCCTTCCGAGCGACCACGTGAAGTGGGCCCGCGCCACGAGATCTTTGGGCAGCCCGTCGGCGCCGCCGACGATCATGGCGATGCCTTGCTCGCCGCCGTTCATGGCGCGCTTCAAGACCTGCGCGAGCTCCTCGGAGCTGAGCTCTTTGCCGCGCTCGTCGAGCGCCCACAGCTTGTAGCGGGGGGGGATCTTGCGAACGAGCTCGGCGTCGTCCTTGACCTCGACGAGGTCCAGCGGGAGCTTGCCGCGCACGCGCTTGGCGTACTCGGCGCAGCCCTCCTGGACCCAGGCCTCCTTCAGCTTCCCGACGGCGAGAACGCTGAGCTTCATATCAAGGCGCCAACGGCGCCGTCGCCGCGAAGTCGCGGCGTAGGCAGGGGTGGCGACCACGACGGCTTTGCCGGCGGGGCGGGGCGGCACGCCCCGTGGGATCGAAACGTAAGCGAAGCAAAGCTTCGATTACGTGCCGTACATCTCGTCGACGTGCACGCGCGAGTCCGGCGGCACCTCGACGGGGACACGCGGGGCGTCGATCCACAGACCCTCGAGGTCGTAGAAGTCGCGCACCGGGTGATAGAACACGTGGACCACCACGTCACCGAAGTCGAGCAGCGCCCACTGGCCGTCTTTGTTGCCTTCGACGCCGAGCGGGTACAGCCCGCGCTTCTTCTTGAGCGCATCGGCGACGGCGTCGGCCACGGCTTGCACGTGGCGGTCGCTGCGTCCCGAGAGCACAAGGATGTAATCGGTGTAGGTGGATTGCTCGCTCACGTCGAGGAGAACCGGCTCGAGCGCCTTCTTATCGAGTGCCGCCTCCATCGCCGCCATCGCCAACTCTCTGCTTCTCAATGCCGTCTCAGCCTCCTAGGTTCGTGTGTGTCCTTCACCGATGACCACGAATTTGGTCGTCGTCAACTCCTCCGCGCCCATCGGGCCATAGGCGTGGAGTCGTGTGGTGGAGATGCCGATCTCGGCGCCGAGCCCGAGCTCGCCACCGTCTGCGAAACGGGTGGATGCGTTGACCATCACGCAGGCGCTGCCGACGTCGTCGACGAAGCGGCGCGCCTTGTCGGGGTCCTTGGTGACGATCGATTCGGTGTGCGACGAGCCGAAGCGCTCGATGTGCCGGATGGCGCCGCCGATGCCGCTCACCACGCCGACGGCGCAGATGAGGTCGAGGAACTCGGCGGCGAAGTCGGCTTCGGTCGCAGGCTTGAGGCTGGGGACGACGGCGCGGGCGCGTTCGTCACCGCGGAGCTCGACACCGGCGCGGCCGAGCCGCTCGGCGAGCTGGGGCAGGAACGAGTGTGCGATCGCTTCGTCGACCAGGATCGTCTCCGCGGCGTTGCATACGCCGGGTCGCTGCACCTTCGAATTGTAGCAGATTTCAAGCGCCATGCCGGGGTCGGCAGAACGTTCAACGAACACGTGACAGTTGCCGCGGTAGTGCTTGATGACCGGGATGCGCGAGTGCTCGGCGACGAAGCGGATGAGCTGCTCGCCGCCGCGCGGGATGACGAGGTCGATCTCTTCGTCGCGCGTGAGCAGCTCGGCCATCGCGGTGCGATCGGTCGTGGGGACCAGCTGCACCGCGTTCGGCGGCAGGCCGGCGTCGGCGAGGCCTTTGGCGACGGCGCTCATCAGCGCTCGATTCGACCGGAAGGCTTCCGAGCCGCCGCGCAGGATGGTGGCGTTGCCCGCGCGCAGGCAGACGGCGGCCGCGTCGGTGGTCACGTTGGGGCGCGACTCGTAGATGATGGCGATGACGCCGAGCGGGATGCGGCGGCGCGCCACCTTGAGCCCGTTGGGCCGCGTCCACTCCTTGACGACGGCGCCGACGGGATCGGGCAGCGCCGCGACCTCGCGGATGGCGGCGGCGATTTTGGCGAGGCGCGCGTCGTCGAGGCGGAGGCGATCGATCATCGGCGCCGAGAGCCCGTCGTTGGTAGCGGCGGTGATGTCCTCGGCGTTGGCGGCGAGGATGTCGGCGCGCGCGGCTTCGACGGCGGTGGCGATGAAGCGGAGCGCGGCGGTGCGGCGCTCCTCACCGGCCTTGGCGACGAGGCGCCCGGCCGCTTTCGCGTCGTGCGCCAGCTTTTCGATGTCGGTCACTGGAACCTGTACCTATAGTAATACGAGATCGTCGCGGTGGATGACCTCCTCGGCGGCGGCGTAGCCGACGAGGGCCGCGACGTCGGCCGAGCGGCGCCCGGCGATCTTCTCGATCTCCTCGGCGTCGAACGCGACGAGGCCGCGGGCGAACTCGGCGCCGGCTTCGTCGACGACGCGGACCGGATCGCCGGAGCCGAAGCGCCCCTCGACGCGCTTGACGCCGGCGGGCAGGAGCGACTTCAACCCGTCGACGAGCGCGCGGCGGGCGCCGGCGTCGACCACGAGGGTGCCGGCCGGCTTGAGCGCGTAGGCGATCCAGTGCTTGCGCGAGGCGAGGCGATCGACCGAGGGCCAGAAGACGGTGCCGGTCTCGACGCCGTCGAGGATCGAGGTGACGGGGCGCTCGCGCCGGCCCGAGGCCACGACGGTGACCACGCCGAAGCGCGCGGCGATCTTGGCCGCCTGAACCTTGGACGCCATGCCGCCGGTGCCGACGCCGCTCGTCGAGGCGCCGGCGACGGCGACCGCCTCGCGATCGATGTCGCGCACCTCGGGGATGAGCGTGGCGCCGGCGCGCGGATCGCCGTCGTAGAGCCCGTCGACGTCGGTGAGGATGACGAGCGCGTCGGCCTCGACGAGCGAGGTGCACAAGGCGGCCAGGCGATCGTTGTCGCCGAACTTGATCTCGTCGACGCTGACGGTGTCGTTCTCGTTGACCACCGGCACGGCGCCGGCGCGCAAGAGTTCGGCGAAGGCGAGGCGCGCGTTCAAATAGCGGCGGCGGTTGCGCACGTCGTCGTGGGTGAGCAGCACCTGCCCGGCGGCCAGATCGTGCGCGGCGAGGGCGCGCTGATAGGCGTGGATGAGGTGGCCCTGTCCGACGGCGGCGGCGGCCTGCAGGCCGGGGATCGTCTTCGGCTTCTCGGGGTAGCCGAGCCGCTTCCAGCCGAGCGCGATGGCGCCGGAGGTCACGATGACGACGTCGACGTTGCGCGCGCGCAGCTCCTTGGCCTCGGCGGCGAGCGTGGCCACGCGGCGGTCGGTCTCCTCGGCGAGCGTGCGCGAGCCGATCTTGACGACGACGCGACGGGCCGACTTCAGATCGGCGCGCGTCTTCACGGCTTGAGCTCGGGGTCCGGCTTCTTGCCCGAGAGCTGCGCCTGCTTGTGCGGCGCCCACGCCACGTCGAAGGCGCCGACGAGCGCGGCCACATAGGCCTGCGCCGGCCCGGCCAGCTCCGTCTCCACCTTCTCGACGAGCATCTTGCGCCCGAGCTTGCCCGCGAGCTTGCGCGAGCCGGCGAGCGTGCGCTGAAAGGCGTCCTCGAGGGCGTGGCCGCGCGCGTGGCGGATGGCGTCGTCCATGGCGTCTCGCAGCGTGCGCGCCTTGTTGCCGTCGAGGCCGAGCCCGACGTGATGGCGCGTGCAGTAGTGATCGAAGAGCGTGCCGATCTGGAAGGTCTGCATCGCCTCGTCGGCGCGGCGCACGACGAGCAGCGAGGCGGCCACGCGGCGCCACACCTTCTTGGCGCCGCCGAGGAGGATGGCGCCGACGCCGGCCGCGTGCAGCACGCGCGAGCCTGTCGGCGTCGACAGCTCGGCCACGGCGTTGCCGTCGACGTCGACGCGGCGCAGCTCGGCGAGCCGGCGCACCAGCCCGGCGCGCACTTGCCCGGCGAGCAGGTCGTCGAGGTACGGCACCGGCACCAGCCCGGCCGCGCCCGACAACAGCGCGCGCCCGAGGATCAGCCGGCGATGGCCGCGCAGGTGCTCCGTCGTCGTGGGGGCTGCATTGCTCATTTGAGCCCCTCGAGCAGCTCCTGGCGATCGAGCATCGGCCGCGGCCGATCGAGCGTGGCGAAGTCGGCCGGCGCCGCCACAGCCTCCGACGGCGCCGCCGTCGTCTGCTGGTACTTCAGCGTCGCCTGCACCGGCTTGCCGTCGCGCTCGAAGGTGTACTGCGCGTCGAGCCGCACGCTCAGCGGCGCGCCGGTCTTGGCGTCGAGCACCGCATCGCCGTCGATGTAGCGCACGTTCAGCGTCGCGCGCCACTTGCGCCCCGGCTCGCTCTCGGTCACCGGCGCGTCGGGCGTGGGGCGCGCCGACAGCGACACCTTGACGCCCGCGTGTCCCGCCACCGTCGCCGTGCCTGCCTCGCGCGCCTGCACGAAGCGCGCGATCAGCTTCAGATCGCTCGCCGCCGCCGTCTCGGCGCTGGCGCGCAGCCGCTCGAGCTCGTCGCCCTCGACCTTGCGGCGCACGAACTTGCCGTAGCGCGGCTTGACGTAGAGATCCTCGCCCATGGCGATGGCCTCGAAGCCGTTGCCGCGCGAGTTGTCATGCACGAGGTGCACGCCGCCGTGGCCGTCCGCCTGCACGCTGAAGGTCTCGTCGAGCTGCGCCGTCTTGCCGTCGCCGAGCTCGAGCTTGACCGACTCGGTCGCGCTCATGGCGTGCGCGCCGAGCTTGTCGTCGAGCGCGCGGCCCGACAGCGACAGCGCGCGCACCAGCTCGTCGGGCTGGGCCAGCTTGGACACGTCGATGCTCGCCCCCTTGCCGCTCGACAAGCCGAGGTTCTCGTCGCCGTGATGACCGCAGCCACACAGTAGGAGCAACGCCGCCGAGGCCCAACGCATTCCTGGTAACGCTAGCACGCTTTGGTATCCTTGCTCGCGAGACCGACCCTCATGTCCGACGCGGATTCGCCGCTCGCGCTCCTCGTGTTGCCGCCGTGGGGCTGGCTGCTCGCCGGCGTGCTCGGCGCGCTATGGGGCAGCTTCTTCAACGTCGCCATCCACCGCCTCGGCCTGTACGAGTCGGTGATGCGGCCGCGCTCGCGCTGTCCGTGCTGCTCCACGCCGATCGCCTGGTACGACAACATCCCCATCTTCGGTTGGATGCTGCTCGGCGGAAAGTGCCGTCACTGCCGCCTGCCGATCTCGTGGCGCTACCCGCTCGTCGAGCTCGTCTCGACGCTGCTGGCGCTCGCCGTCTACGCGCGCTTCGTCGCCGGCGCGGTGCCCGAGGCGGCGCCGGCCTCGGGGCTGGCCGCGCACTTCCTCGTCTATTTCGCCTTCGTCGGCACGCTGGTGGTGCTCGCCGGCGTCGACCTCGATCATCAGATCATCCCCGACGTCGTCACCTATCCGGCGATCCCCGCGTTCTTCGTGTGCGGCCTCCTCTTGCGCGACGTGGCGCCGCTCGATCTGGTGATCGGCGCCGCCGCCGGCTACGGCCTGATCGCGATCGTCGCCGAGCTGGCGTGGCTCCTGTTGCGGCGCGAGGGCATGGGCTACGGCGACGCCAAGCTGCTCGCGCTCGTCGGCGCGCTGCTGGGCTGGCGCGCGGTGCTCGTGACCTTTTTCCTGTCGCCGTTCTTCGGGCTCGTCGCGGTCGTGCCCATCTTGATCGCGCGTCGCCGCAAGATCGTCGGCGTCGAAGTGCCGTTCGGCCCGTACCTCGTCGCCGCCGCGCTCGTCTACCTCTTCTTCGGCCGCGATCTGCTCGCGCTCCTATTTCCGTAGCGCCGCTTCGACGAAGTGCAGGCGGTCGTTGCCCCAGTGCATCTCGTCGCCGATGAACAGGGTCGGCGCGCCGAAGGCGCCGCGCGCGATCGCCTCGTCGGTGTTGGCGCGCAGCCGATCCTTGATCGCGGGGTTCTCGATCGCCGCCAGCGCCGTGGCCGGATCGAGCCCGCCGCGCTCGGCGATGCGCCTGAGCTCGGTCTCGGCGGTGATGTCGCGATCCTCGGTCCACATGGCCGCGAAGCCGGCGAGCGCCACCGCCGCCGCCTTGTCGTCGTCGACGAGCACGAGGCGCATGGCCTTGATGGCGTTGGTCGGAAAGTGCGAGCTCCAGCGCCACGGCACGCCGTAGTGATCGGCCCAGCGCTGCAGATCGTTGCCCATCCAGCGCGCCTTGTGCGGCACGCGCGCCGGCATCTCGTTGCCCACGGCCTTGAAGAGCGCGCCGAGCACCATCGGCTTCCACACGACGGTCGCGCCCGTGCGATCGGCGATCGGGCCCACCTGAGTCGACGCCAGGTACGAGTACGGCGACGACAGATCGAAGAAGAACTCCAGCTTCTTCACGGATGGTCTCCTATTGTTGTGACGCCCCGCGCGCTTTGGTTCGGCGCGCCAAGTCGCCTCGCTGCACTCGGCTCCGGGGCGCGACTACCCCTCACCTTCGCGCGCGGGCTGGCCTGCGATCAACGCTGCGGCCCCGAGCATCCCGGCCGAATCGCCGAGCGCGGTGTCCACGACCTCGAAGCCTTCGCGCGACGGCTGATTGACGAACTCGAAGAGCCGCGCGATCGATCGCCGCGCCAGCTCGGGCGCGCCCTGCCACACGCCGCCGCCCATGACCAGCCGCGACGGATTGCACAGCGTCACCGCGTTGGCCAGCGCCATGCCGAGCAGCGTCGAGACCTCTTCCCACAGCCGCCCCGCGTAGACGTCGCCCCGCCGCGCCGCCTCGTCGAGGAAGCCGGCGTGCACGTGGTCGATGCCGCCCGCGAGCTCGACGGCGAGCGAGCGCTCGCCGCCGCGCAACTCCTCCTGCGCGCGCTTCTGGATGTTGCGCCCCGAGGTGTACGCCTCGAGACAGCCGCGCATGCCGCAGCCGCACAGCCGCCCGCCGGGGATGACCTTGGTGTGGCCGATCTCGCCGCCGAGGTGCGTGGCGCCGGCATAGAGCTGCCCGTTGATGACGAGCCCGCCGCCGACGCCGGTGCCGACGTAGACGCAGACCACGTCGCGCACGCCGCGCGCGCCGCCGTAGCGCGCCTCGCCGTAGGCGATGGCGTTGAGATCGTTGTACAGCTCGCAGCGCTCGCCGACCTCGGCGCGCACCAGCGAGCGGAAGTCGATCTCCTTCCAGCCGAAGTTGGGCGCGATCACGACGACGCCCGACCAGCCGCGCAGCATGCCGGCGAAGCCGATGCCGACGCCGACGCGCTCGTTCTTCGGATCGACCTCGCGCACCACGGTGCCGACGATCGACGCCACCGCCGACGGAGCCACGTCGTGACTTGGCCACGGCCGCTTGGTCTCGGCGAGCACCTTCCCCGCGTCGACATCGATGAGCGCCGCCCGCGCGTTCGTTGCTCCGAGATCGACTCCGACCGCGAGCATTACTGGGCGGCCTTCTTCGCCTCGCCTTCCATCTTCTTCAGCGCGGCCTCGACCTTCTTCCGGATCTCGCCGAGCCGCGGCTCGGTCTCCGCCTCGAAGCGCAAGACCAGCGCCGCCTGCGTGTTCGACGCGCGCACCAGCGCCCAGCCGTCCTTCCAGGTCACGCGCGCCCCGTCGACGTCGACGACCGTGTGCCCTTCCTTCTCCGCCGTCGACTTGAAGTGCTCGACCACGCGCCGGACCACGTCGAACTTGATCTCGTCGGGCAGCTCGTAGCGGATCTCGGGCGTGTTGAACAGCTTGGGCAGCGCGTCGACGTGATCGGCGAGC
>DATNAQ010000083.1:0-35848 GCA_035607415.1 Polyangia bacterium | reverse complement strand
CCCTACACCGTCATCGAGCGGCAGTTCGTCAAGCCCGGCAAGGGCGCAGCGTTCACGCGCACGAAGATGAAGAACCTCCTCACCGGCCGCAACGTCGAGAACAACTTCCGCTCGGGCGAAAAGATCGAGCTCGCCGACATCGAGGAGAAGGGGATGTCCTTCCTCTATAAAGAGGGCGAGGACTTCGTCTTCATGGATCAGCAGTCCTACGAGCAGATCACCATCGTCAAGGATCTCATCGGCGACGACTGGAAGTGGCTCAAGGACAACATGGTGGTCTTCGTGCTGTTCTGGAACGGCCGCGCCATCGGCGTGACCCTGCCGAACTTCGTCGAGCTCCGCGTCATCACGTCGGAGCCGGGCGTCAAGGGCGACACCTCGGGCGGCGCGCAGAAGCCGGCCACGCTGGAGACCGGCGCCACCATCAACGTGCCGCTGTTCATCAACGAGCAGGACCTGCTGCGCATCGACACGCGCACCGGCGAGTACTGCGAGCGCGTCAAGGGCTGATGACCGAGCGCGAGCGCATCGCGAAGAAGAAGCTGCGCGAGCGCTCGATCCTCAACCGCACCATCCGCGCCTTCTTCGACGCGCGCGACTTCATCGAGATCGAAGCGCCCATCCTCGTCCCCTCGCCGGGGCTCGAGCTGCACCTCGACGCGTTCGCCGTCGAGGACCGCTACCTCATCACCTCGCCCGAGTACCAGATGAAGCGCCTCCTCGGCGGCGGGATGACGCGCATCTACTCGCTCGGCAAGGTCTTCCGCCGCAAAGAAGCGGGCGCCCAGCACAACCCCGAGTTCACCATGCTCGAGTGGTACCGCGCCGGCGCCGACTGGACCGCCATCGCCGACGACACCGAGGCGCTCGTCTGGCAGTGCGCGCGCACGCTCGACGCCCCGCGCGCGGGCCGCTGCGCGCTCGAGCCGCCGTGGCTGCGCCTGGCCGTCGGCGAGGCGTGCGAGCGCTGGGGCCGCGTGCGCGTCTACGGCGACGAGGACGTCGCCACCTTGCGCGCGCGCGTCGCCGCCGCCGGTTGGCGCGTGCCAGCCGACGGCGATTGGAGCGACGTGTTCTTCGGCTTCTTCCTCGACGCCGTCGAGCCGCACCTCGGGCAGGACGAGCCGGTGATCGCGTACGACTGGCCGGCGCCGCTGTGCGCGCTGGCGCGCCCCAAGCCGAGCGACGCGCGCGTCGTCGAGCGCTTCGAGGTCTACGCCGCCGGCCTCGAGCTGTGCAACGCGTTCGGCGAGCTCGTCGACGTCGCCGAGCAGCGCCGCCGCCTCGAGTCGGATCGGGCGGAGCGGCACAGGCGCGGGCTGCCCGAGTATCCCATCGACGAGAAGTTCCTGGCGGGGCTGGCCACGATGCCCGATTCGGCGGGCATCGCGCTCGGCGTCGATCGCCTGGCCATGCTGCTCCTCGGCGCGCAGGACATCCGCGACGTGATCGCCTTCGCCGACGACGAGCTCTAGCGGCCTCCGTCAGCGCAGTCGATTCGCATCGGGCGCCGGCATCGCGGCGCGCTGCTGCAGGTCGCGCCACTGCGCCGCCTGCCGCTCCTCGAGGCGCCTGGCGATCCGTACCGCCAGCAGGCACGCCGCGAGGTGGATGACCGCGCCGAGCAGCCCGGGAAGGACGAGGAGCGCGCGCAGGAAGTCGTCGGGGACGAGGGTGAACACGATCGCGCTGCCGACGAGCGTCGTCGTGCCCATCCCGACGAGGATCAAAAGGGGAATCACGTCCGACCCCTCGATCGCGTCGGCCGCCTGGCTCTCGATCCAGACGCGCTGCAGGTTCCACGTCGGCGTCGTCGCGTTCGAGCCGAGCGCGGGCAGGTTGCGCGACACGCCGTCGAGCCAGGCCGCGAAGGCGCCGCCGGCGATGGCGAGCGTCAACAGCGCGCCGCCGAGCGCGACGCGCGATTCGGGCCGCCAGGCGAGGAGCGCGAGCGATGCGAGGTGGACGACGACGGCGACGGCGAACGCGGCCCGGCGCCCCCGATGCGAGCGGAACGCGGTCATGTGACGAGGGTAGCGCACGTTCGCCGTCACGCCCGTCGCCTAGAAGTAGTGCGGGCGGCCGGCCGAGTCGTAGGCGAGGTGGCGGCCGTACGCGTCGCGCGGCGCGCCCGCGACCCAGCGGCCCGGCATGCGGTAGTAGCCCCCGCGCGGGCTCGCGTGCCACGACGGCGGCATGTAGACGACGCCCGCGCGCGGCGGCGCCGCCCAGTGCCCTGCGATCCACACGTGGCGGCCGAGGTCCGCGCGCCAATCCCAATAGCCCGCCATCCACACGGCGCCGGCGTACGGCTCGCGCGGCGGCACCTCGTCGACGGGCGGCGGCGGCGCGACCGCCACGGTCAGCGGCGCACGCGCGTGATAGACCGGCGTCGTCGCGTAGTCGTCGGCATAACAGCCCGCCAGGGCGGCGCCGCAGATCACCGTCAACATCGTCTTCATCATCCGTTTCATGTGCGCAGGAGTTGCAAGAATGGTGCGCTTCCGGTACGACCGGTGTCACATGGGAGGAATGCAATGAGACTTGCGCGACTGATTGTGCTGGCGTTGACGATGGTGCTGTTCGCGCCGGGCGCGTTTGCCCAGGCGAAGAAGGGCGCGGCTCCCGCGTCGGGAACGACGCCGGCGTCGGGAACGTCGGCCCGGGCCGACAAGGCGGCGCTCGTCGATCTCAACAGCGCCACCGAGGACGAGCTCAAGGCGCTGCCCGGCATCGGCGACGCGTACTCGAAGAAGATCATCGCCGGCCGTCCCTACGCGAAGAAGGATCAGCTGGTCTCGAAGAAGATCGTGCCGCAGGCGACCTACGACAAGATCAAGGACAAGGTCATCGCCAAGCAGGCGAAGTAAGCGCTACGCCTTGATCGCCGCGCGCGCCGTCTCGACGGCGCGCAAGAGATCCTGCGACGTCACGGCGAGCGGCGCCGTCCGCTCCGCCGTCTCGATCACCCACGACGCTCCTTCCGACAGATTGCCGAACACCTTGTACGGATAGGGCGGCCGCGCGAACAAGAACATCGTCGTCACCGCGGTGCGCGTCGCCGCGGCGCGGAAGCCCGAGCCCTCGATCACCGTCGCTGCCGCCAGGCTCGAGTACTCGGTCGTGAGGCGCGCGCTGTTGTCGCGCACCTCGCGCGGCACCGACTGCGCCGCGCCCGGCTCGAGCACCGACATCGCGATGACCACGCCGTTACAGCGACGGTGATGACGCGCCACGTGGCGCCGGATCTCGTCGATCATCGCCATCGTCGCCGGCTTGCGCAGCACGTTGACGAAGGAGCTGCCGACGGTGCAAACGCCCATCGCATCATCCGCATAATGCAGCTCGACGTCCACCGACACCCCCTTGGCGACGCGAGTATACGACGCACCATCCTCCTATAGGAGGTGCCATTTGCACGTCTACCTCGCCGCGCGCCACATCGCGCTGTCAGACGAGATCCGCGCTTATGTAGAACATCACTTGATCGCACCGATTCGCCACCACACCGGGCTCGACATCATCCGCGCCGAAGTACAGCTCTTCGTCGAGGGGACCAAGGGGGGCTGCCACGTGCTCGTCGAGGTCAAGGGGCACCACGACGTCAACGTGCGCGAGCTGCAGGACAGCGTGCTCGCCGCCGTCGACGTCGCCCGCGATCGCGTGATCCGCCGCCTGGCGGAGATGCGCGACAAGATGATCATGCGCCGGCGCCACCCGCGCCGCTTCTCCTTCGCGCGCCTCGGCCGGGCCCTCGGCTGGGTGCAGGCCAACCACACGCGCGAAGCGTGAGGTAGCATCGCGGGCATGGAGCTCGCGTTCGCCGACGTCCGCGCCTTCGACGCGTGGCTGAAGAAGAACCATGCGTCGTCGACGGGGTTGTGGCTCAAGCTGGCCAAGAAGGCGGCCGGCGTGCCGTCGGTGAGCTACGCCGAGGCCGTCGAGGTGGCGCTCTGCTGGGGCTGGATCGACGGACAGAAGCAGTCGCACGACGATCGTTTTTGGCTGCAGCGGTTCTGCCCGCGCGGCAAGAAGAGCCTGTGGTCCAAGATCAACCGCGAGAAGGCGACCAAGCTGATCGCCGCCGGCAAGATGCGGCCGGCCGGGCTGGCGGAGATCGAGCGCGCCAAGACCGATGGACGCTGGGACGCGGCCTATGACTCGCCGAGCGGCTCGACGGTGCCTGAGGACTTCGCGCGCGCGCTCGCCGACAATGCGCGGGCGGCGAAGTTCTTCGCCACCATCGACGCGACGAACCGCTACGCGATGCTGTGGCGCGTGCAGACGGCGAAGAAGGCGGAGACGCGCGCGCGGCACATCGAGAAGTTCGTCGGCATGCTCGCGCGCGGCGAGCTCCTGCATCCGGCGCGCGCCAAGAAGAAGACGAAGAGCTAGGGTCGCGGCCGCCGCCCGCGCCGCGCTCCGGGCGTGCTCTAGGCGACCACGCGCGCGGGGTTGCCGGCGACGACGGCGCGCTCGGGCACGTCGCGCGTGACCACCGCGTGCGCGCCGACGACGGCGCCGGCGCCGATGCGCACGCCCTTCAAGATCATGACGCCGCGGCAGATCCACGCGTCGTCGCCGATGGCGATGCGGCTCGCCCCCGTGTAATCGACCGGGCCCGGTTCCGTGCGCCGCGCGATCGGATCCATCGGATGCGCGTCGTAGCCGCAGATGTAGACGTCGTCGGCGACGTGCACGTGCGCGCCGATGGTGACTTCGTCGTCGGCGCTGATGATGAGGCGATGGCCGAGATAGGTCTCGTCGCCGACGACGAGGCGCGGCCGGCGCCCGTCGCTGCGCACGGCGCCGGCGAAGGTCGAGCGCCCCGACAGATGCACGCCGTCGCCGAGGATGAGGTCGATGCCGAAGACGACGGGCAGCCCGGTGCCGGGATCGAGCATCAGGCGCTCGCCGGCGCACGCGCACATGGTTCGCAGGATCGGCTGGTGGTAGAGGGCGCGCACGAGGTGGCGCACGACGACGGCACGGGCGAAGCGCTCGGCGGCGAGCACGCGATAGATCGGCCACGCCGGCGCCTCGGCGCGGAAGAGCGCCTGCACCAGCGCCTTGGCGCGACGCGAGAGCGGGTTCGGGCTGCGCACGAAGGCGACGGCGCGATCGGCCAGCGGCGTTCGCCGCGGCGGGCGGAACAGATAGTCGGGCGCGTCCACGACGGCGTCGCCCGAAGCATCGTCGGTGTCTTGGGAAGAAGCGACGGCGACCGCCGGCGAACGATCGCTTCCATTTTGCGGAACGCGCTCCGGAAGCGCTTGAACGAGGACGCGCATGCGGCAACAGAGCTTCATCGGCCGTGCCGTGTTGCCCGAGGGCCACAGCTGTGCTCCGGAAGCGACAATCGTCATGTCGTAAACATCTGAAATCAGGTTAAAACCCGAGTGGTCCGACCATTGCTCTGGGCCCGCCGCGATGAGACGAATGATGCTCGGGCTGGTGCTCTGCGCGGTCGCATGCAGCGGAAAATCCTCGTCGGCGCCGACGAGCTACTCGGGCGACGCGTTGTCGCCCGTCGACGTGGCGTGGACGCAGCTGGTGAACGCCAGCGCCTCCGGCAGCACGATCACCAAGTCGGGCGGTCAGCCCTCGGCCGACGACGCCGGCGGCGTGAGCGCGCAGTCGATCGGCGACGGCGACGGCTGGCTCGAGGTCACCGTCGCCGACACGGCGGCGTTCCGCTTCGTGGGGCTGGCGCGCCCGCACGCCGGCACGGCCGACGGCGCGGTCGACTTCGCGTTCCGCCTGCAGGGCGGGCGCGCCGACGTCTACGAGGACGGGGCGTGGCGCGCCGACAACACCGTCGTCGCCGGCGACGTGCTGCGCGTGGCGGTGCAGAGCGGCATCGTGACCTATTCGAAGAACGGCAATGCCGTGTACACCAGCGCGCAAGCGCCGGCGTATCCGCTCTTGGCCACGGCGGCGCTCGTCGACGCGGGCGCGGCGATCACGGGCGCGCGCATGGGCCTCGCCGCGCCGGCCGGCGGCTCGGGCGGCGGCGGCTCGGGCGGCGGCGGCTCGGGCGGCGGCGGCACCTTCGTCGCCGGCGTGATGGCGGCGCCGTCGGCCGGCGGCACCGACGCCACGATCACGTGGACCACGAGCGTGCCCGCCGACGGGCAGGTGCAGTACGGCGCCGACACCAGCTACGGTACCTGGAGCGTCTACGCTGGCGCCTCGTCGACGAGCCACTCGATCGACGTCGGCGGCCTCGTGCCCGGTACCACCTATCATTACCGCGTGCGCTCCGAGGACGGCGCCGGCAACGCCGTCTATTCGGCCGACGCGCAGCTCACCACGCCGTCCCCGTCGGCGCCGGCGCCGTCGGGCAACCGCCATCGCTTCTGCGGCTGGTTGCAGGCCACCGGCTACGTGCCCATCGAGCAGGATCCCGGCTACCTCGCCTTCGTCGCGCACGCCGACGACTTCGACGCCGTGCACCCCATGTGGTACTCGCTCGCGTCGACGACGACGTTCAAGGCCGCCTACGGCGAGGGCTCGTCGCTGGTCCGGGCCAACACCACCGCCGGCGGCAAGCGCACGCTGCTCATCCCGACCATCGCGGCCGCCGACGGCTCGCAGCCGACCTGGGCCTCGCAGATGATCCACGACGCGACCCTGCGCGCGCAGCACGAGGCGGCGATCGTCAGCCTCGTCGTCTCCAAGGGCTACGACGGCATCGATCTCGACTACGAGCACCTGCCCGACGGCGACAAGGCGGCGTTCTCACAGTTCGCCACCGAGCTCGGCCAAAAGCTGCACGCGCAGGGCAAGACGCTCTCGTTCGCCGTCGGCGGGCTGACGAGCGCCAAGTACTCGCACTGGGATTACGAGGTCCTCTCGACGGTGGCCGATCAGCTCCACGTCATGGGCTACGACTTCCACTACCTCGGCTCGCACCCCGGGCCGGTCGCGCCGCTCGGCTGGGTCCAGCAGGTGCTCGCGTACATCGGCACCATCGGCGGCGGCGGACGCGCGGGGCGCTTCATCCTCGGGCTGCCCAACTACGGCCTCGCCGGCGACGACAGCGGCGTCACGAGCTGGTACGGCAGCTCGATGGACTGCATCAACCTCGTCGGCGGCAGCTACGCCACGACGACGACGCACATGAGCGTCTGCCCGCTGACCAACGGCCTGCCGATGGCGGCGGGGCGCGCGCCCAACGCCACGTCGTCGAAGGGCCACCTCTACTTCGACGACATCGCCTCGCACGCCGAAAAGGTGGCGGCGGCGCAGGCGGCGGGCCTGGGCGGCATCACCTACTGGACCATCGGCGGCGAGCCGGACCGCCCCGGGCCGCAGACATTCTTCCAGATGGTCCGTTCATACTTTCCGAAGTAACGCTTATAATGTCGGCGTGCGCGCTCTCTTCGCGTGTGCTTTTTCGCTCCTCGCCGCCGGCTGCTTCACGCCCGATCTCGGCGAAGGCAAGGTTTTGTGCGGCACCAACAGCACGTGCCCGCCGGGCTACAGCTGCGCCGTCGACGGACGCTGCTATTCGAGCGGGCGCGATCTCGGCGGCGCCGCCGTCGACTTCGCGCTGTGCACGAAGACCGGCTGCGACGCGCAGGCGTGCGGCGTCATCTCCGACAGTTGCGGCGGCACCATCGACTGCGGCGACAACTGCGCGACGGGAACGAGCTGCGGCGGCGGCGGCACGCCGCACCTGTGCGGCTGCCCGACGTCGGTGAGCTGCGGCCCCAAGAACTGCGGCACCCAGCCCGACGGCTGCGGCGGCGCCGAGACCTGCGGCGGCAACTGCCCGTCGGGCCAGACCTGCGGCGGCGGCAACGGCGCCAACCACATGGCCAACGTGTGCAACTCGGGCGGCGCGTGCACGCCGAAGGTCTGCATGGTCAACAAGGACTGCGGCCTCATCAGCGACGGCTGCTCGGCGGCGATCGACTGCGGCAGCTGCCAGACCGGCAAGAGCTGCGGCGCCGACCACATGTGCCACTGAGCGCGCGCGCTACTTGTGCGCGGCGCCGCGAGAGTCCTGCACGATCGTGGCGATGATGGCGCCGGCGACGGCCGCGCCGGTGATGACGGTGGCCACGTTGGTGGCGGTCTCGTTGAACTGGAAGGCCGCGTTCGGTTTCTTGCGCGTCTCTTTGGCGCCGGCCTTGGCGCGATAGGGATCGGGCGGCTCGGGCACCAGCGCCAGGTTCGGCGCCGGCCGCTTGCCGTTCCTGGCCGCCGGCGGCGTGGCGACGTTGGCGTCGGTGGCGCGCTCCTCGGTGCGGTGCGACAGCTCGTGCGCGATCGAGACCGCGGCGCCGGCCACCAGCACCGGCGCAGCGACGGCGGCGAGCGCCGCGGCAGGCGCGCCCGTGATGGTGCAGCGGTTGAGATCGGTCGGGCCGGCGACGCAGCCGAGCGTCTGCGATTGCGCGTGCGCGGACAGCGGAGCGCCGAGGACAGCGAGCCCGAGCGCGACGGCGAGCTTCATGTCCCTTGGATGCATCAGCGCGCCGCCGCGTTGGTCGCGCCCGCGTTTTTCCCGCCGCCGTCGGCGAGCGCACGGCGGAAGGCGGCCAGCGCCGCCTCGTCGAACACCCCGCCGCGATAGACGATGCGGCCCTGCCGATCGAGCACCACCGTCGCCGGCACGCGGTTCTGCCCGAGCGCGTCGGCGAGCTGGAAGCGCTCGTCGACCAACTGCGCGTAGGGCAGGGCGCGCCGTTGCACGAACGCCGCCACCTGCGCATGCGGCTCGCCGACGGCCACGCCGATCACCGCGGCACCGGCGTTGCGCGTCGCTTCGTGCACGCGGGTGAGGGCGTCGAACTCGCGCGCGCACGCCTCGCACCAGGTGGCCCACAGGCTCACCAGCGCCGGGCGCCCGTGCGTCACCTCGTCGAGGCGCGCCGGCCGTCCGTCGAGCGTGCGCAGCTCGCACGGCGCCAGCGCGCCCACGGTCGCAGGCGGAGGCGTCTTCGTGTGCGCGGGAGCACAGGCGGCGAGGAGCAGGCAGAGCGGCAGCGCGCGCACGATGTCAGCCTATCACAGCCGAAAGCCCACCCCGATGGTGATGATGTCGACGTGCAGATCGTTGGTGCGCACGTAGCGCTCGTAGCCGACGTCGACGCTGACGAGGCGCAAGCGCGGGATCATCGGCAGGTCGACGCCGACCGCGCCGCCGAAGGTCTGCGCCACGAACGGCGCCAGGTCGCTGTCGGCGCTGCGCAACGCCGCCGTCGGTGACGCCGAGGTCGCGAAGAACGACACGCCGCTCTGCTGATGCACGCGATAGCTCGCGCGCACCCACACGAGGTTGCCGATGCGCTGATAGAGCTGCGCCTCCGCCGAGTGCGCGAGCATGCCCCAGTCGTCGACGTAGAAGCGATAGTAGAGGTGCAGGGCGCCGCGCCAGGGCAGCCACTGCGCCAGCCGCCCGACGAAGGCGTGGCGCTGGCGGAACGTCGGCAGCTTCTCTTGTGCGAGCGTGCCCGTCGACAGCGGCACCGCGTTCCAGGTGTTGCCGAGCTCGCCCGACTGCAGCGTCACGCCGTAGTCGAGGTGCGCCACCGTCGTCGACGAGAGCAGCTGCGTGATGCCGAGGTTGGCGTTGGTCGTCGAGCGGCCGGCGCGGATGAGCCGCGTGCCGATGAGGTCGAACGTGTCGAGCCAGTCGTAGAAGACGTTGATGCTGGCGCTCACGACCGCGTTGTCGTCGGCGAAGCTGTGCGCGAACGCGGCGCCGAGATCCCAGCCGCGATAGGGCTCCTCGAGATGGAACCCGCCGTGCAACGTCGCGGCGGTGGCGCGCGTGGCTTGCCACGTCGAGGCGATGTCGATGGTGCCGGCCTCGTTGGTGCGCGAGGCCGTCGACACCGCGTCGAGCGCGTCGGGCGACGCCGCGGTGATGACGTCGAGCGGCACCCACAGCCGGTGGGTGATGCTCGCGCCCTGGTGGGCGACGATCTCGAGCTGCGGCTGCTCGACGGTGAGCTCCTCGGAGCCGGGCGGTCCGTCGGCCTGCGACTGGAAGCCGCGGCCGTTCTGCGAAAAATGGGTGAAGCGCGAGCGCACCGACTCGATCGAGTAGGGGCGCGGCGCTCCGAAGATGGCGTCGGTGGCGAGCGGCTCGTCGGCGCGCGCAGGCCCGCCCGCGACGGCGAGCACGACGAAGAGCGCAGCGACGAGCGCGGAGGGCCGCGTCACTGGCAGCCGCAACCGCCGCCCGCGGCCGCGCCGTCGCCGCCGGCGGCGCCTTCGCGCACGCCGTAGAGCTTCTGCTTGCGGTAGGCGTCGAGCGCGTCGTCCTCGATCGCCATGGTCGGATCAGCCAGGTGCGCGCGCCGATTTTGCGGCACGATTGCGCAGCCCGAGAGCAGCAGCGCGCACAAAAGGAGCTTGCGCATCAAAAGAGGGCTCCGAGCACGGGATGGCGGCGGCGCCAGCGATCGCGCGCGCCGAAGGTATCGGCGAGCCCGACGACGGCGCCGAGCGTGCCCGCGGTGAGCGCCACGCCGTAGACGGTGCGCGAGCCGGCCGAGCCGTAGGTCGTCGTCTTGGGATCGATCGACAAGACGACGACGTTGGCGAGCAGCGCCACCAGGGGCAGCGCGGCGAAGATGGCCGCGCGCTTGTACTCGCGCACCCACAGATGCGCCACCGCCGGCGCGATCACGAGGCCGCTCATGGCGACGAAGGTGCCGGTGCGGCGCAGCCCGTCGTCATTGCCCGAGGCGTAGAGCACGCTGCCGGCGAGCAGCGGCACGATCGCCATGGCTGCCGCGGTGCCGACGGCGGCGGCGACGGGCGGCGGCTCTTCTTCGTCGGCCGCGGCGACGCGCGCGCCGCCGACGGCGACCACGAGGACGAGGACGAGCCCGACGCGCAGCATCGCCCCATGGTCGAACGCGCCGCGCGCGCCCGCAAAATTTTGACCGCGCGCCTAGCGCGCGAAGTAGGGCGCCACCGCGGCGAGCAGGCGCGCCGCGTCGACCGGCTTGACGAGCACGAACGCCAGCCCCGACGGCAGCGCCGCCTCTTCGTGCGCCGTCTGCACCGCGATCGGGATCGACGCCAGCGCCGGATCGGCGCGCAGCGCCGCGATCAGCTGCGCCCCGTCCATCATCGGCATCCACAGATCGACGAGGATCAAGGAAGGCACCAGGCCGCCGCGCAGATGGGCGAGCGCGTCCCGCCCGTTGGCCGCCGTGGTGACGCGCCAGCCAGCGGCCTCGAGGATCTCGCGCAATACGACGCGCACATCGTGCTCGTCCTCGACTACGAGAATGTCCAACCGAAGTCATGTAAGCAGCGCGCCGGGACCCGCAAGAGCGAGGTAGCGCGATCACGTCTGGTCGGAGTGACGCACCTTTGTTAGCTTCCCGCGCCCATGGGGGTCGAAGTCGGCCGGGCCGACGGCGACGAGGACTACACGCCGCTCATCCCGCAGATGCGCGTGCGCATCGGCGTCGAGTGCGGCACCGTCGACGAGTTCGTCGACCGCTACGGCCGCTTCCTCGACGGCGATCGCATCTTCATCGCCACCGACGCCGTCGGGCCGCCGGGCAGCCTGGTGCAGTTCCGCGTCGATCTCGCCGACGGGCGCATCGCGCTGCACGGCACCGGCACGGTGATCGAGTCGCGCGCCGAGTCGGCGCCGGGGATGCCGCGCGGGATGCTCTTGCGCTTCGTGGCGCTCGACGAGGCCTCGGCGCGCGTGGTCGAGGCCATGGGCGCGCCGCGGCCGCCGTCGGCGCCGGGGACGGTGCTGCCGGCCAACCCCTTCGGCGACGTGCCGGAGGCGGCGCTCGCCTATTTCGTCGACTGGTCGCTCGAGCGCTCGGGCTCGCTGGCGCTGCGCCGCGGGCCGGCGGCGGTCGCGTTTCACGCCGTGCGCATGGCGGCGCCGCGACGGCGTCGGCGGCGGTTGCCGCCGTGGCTGCCGTTCGTGTTCGGCCTCGTGACCGGCGGCGTCGGCATCGCGGCGCTCATCCACGCGACGGCGGAGATCGATCGCGTCTGGGCGAGGCGCGCGTCTTCATCCCCGACGCTCGCGGTGGCGCCGCCACCGTCGTTTCCCGAGCCGGCACCGATCGTCGTGCCGTCGACGACGACGCCAGCGCCGGCCGCGGCGCCGGCGCGCCCGACCGCCGCATTCGACGGCGACGCGCCGCTCAGCATCGCCGCCGAGCCCGCCGCCACCGTCATCGTCGACGGGCACAAGGTCGGCCACACGCCGCTCGTCGCGCACGTCGCGCGCGGCCCGCACGTCGTCGAGCTGTCGCGGCCGCGCTATCAGACCGCGCGTCTCGACGTCGATGCGCCCGGCCGCGCCAACACGCGCCTCGAGCGCCCGCGCGCCACCTTGCACGTCACCAGCAACGCGCCCGACGCCGAGGTCCTCGTCGACGGCGACGACATGGGCCGCGCGCCGGTCTCCGCCGACGTCGCCGGCTACGAGCGCTGCAAGGTAGAAGTCCGCGCCGCCGACGGACGCAGCTGGCGCCGCCGCGTCTACGTCAAGCCGCCGCTCACCGACCTCGCCGCGACCTTCGCCGAATGACCACGCCGCCGAGCACGGCGACGTAGCACAACGCGAACAGCAGGCCGCGCCCGCGCGGCGTCGACGTCAGTGCCATCGCGCAGCCGAACGCGCCGTGCGTGCCGCCGCCGGTGCCGGGATTGTCGGCCGCGCCGCCGCCCGAGCCGCCGGTGCCGCCACCGCCCGAGCCGTCGCCGCCACCTACGCCGCCCGAGCCGCCGGTGCCGTCACCACCGCCCGCGCCGCCGGTGCCCCCCGCGCCGCCGCTGCCGCCGCTGCCGCCCGCGCCACCGTCGGGACCGCCGTTGGGATTGCCCGCGTCGCAGTCGCTCGCCGGCTGCGCCATCTCCACGTTGCACGTGCCGCCGCCGACGGCGATGGTGAACGCCGTCGTCGTCGGATAGGCCCAGCGCATCCCGCCCGCGTCGTGCCCGACGATGAACACCGGATGGCAGCCCGCCGCCAGCGTCACGTCGGCGTAGTAGGTCGCGTTGAGCGTGGGATCGCCGAGCTCTTTCTGCATCGTCGTGCACTTGCCGTCGACGCTCGCGGCCAGATCCTTCGGCGCGCCGGCCGCCGGATCGGTCCACGTCGCGTACACGCGGAACGTCCCGGCGTTGCCCGCGTACGGCTTGGGCGCCGCGCTCGCGATCTTGGCCGGCGCCGGCTTGGCCGAGGCGAAGTCACCGACGTCGAAGGTCGGCCAGCACGCGCCCGACGTCCCCGACGAGTGGCCGAAGCCGACGAGCCCGTAGCCCGAGCCGTCGACGATCATGCGGTGTCCGTCCGCGCCGGCGGCCTCGTCGACCCAGCCGTCCATGACGCCCCACGGATCCTGGTAGCCTGCCGCCGCGACCTCGCCGCTTCCGCCCGGCGTGTAGAAGTACTTGATGCGCACGAACGGGTCGGTCCCGTCGGGGCACGAGTTGCAGTTGTTGCAGGTTGCCCCGGTGGTGCATGCGCACGACGGGTTGCCATCGCAGCCGGAGGTGCCCACGTCCGTCTTCAGCGTGCACGGCGACGGGTGCATGAGCGGCGCCTTGCCGGTCTCGAGGTTCGTGGCGTGAAAGCGCGACGAGCGGCCGAGGTCTTTGTGGAACACGAGCGGCGCGGTCGCGGGGTAGACCGTCGACATCGAGCCCTTCACCGTCGAGGGATCGCTGCGCGCGCGGTTCGCGGCCATGAACAGCGCGCGCTCCCACGGCGATGGATAGCCGCTGTCGACCTCGCCGACGGCTTCGCTGATTTGACCGACGTCGGGCGCGGCGACGCAGCCCGAGAGCAAGGCGACGATAGCGAGGGCGCGCATGGTCCATAACGTGGAAGCAAGGACGACGCCGAAGAATCTCGGCCTAACTGCGCGAAAGCCCGTCGCTGGCGCACACATGCGCTGGGGGTAGGTACGAAAGTGCAACCCGCCGGCTGATGCCGGATGACGGCGCCTACGCGCGCGCGTTCGAATTGCGACAGAAATGTCCGAAAAACGAACGCAGCAGTGAAGGATCGAGCGGGCAACCCCCAATACTCTTTGACCGTCGATGCGTGCACGCCGTATGCAGTGCACGCGCGGCGCGGGGAGGCAAACCATGAAGCTCGTCGTCGTCGGGACCGCGTTGTTGTCGATTGTTGCCGTCGGATGCTCGTCGGTGGATGGCGCGCAGACAGGTGGGCCCGGCGGTGGGCCCGGCGGCGGGCCGGGCGGCGGACCCAACTTCGACATGAGCTTCTTCCCCGTCATGACCGGGCCGCCGCCGTCGTTCGGCCCGACGGTGACCGCGGCCACGCCGCCGCCGCCGCTCTCGGGCGGGACGCTGCTCATGATCGCCAACGGCACGACCGCGTTCGCGGCCGATCCCGATCGCGATCAGGCCTACCTCGTCGACGCCAACAGCGGCACGCTGACGGCGACCATTCCGCTGCAAGCCGGCGACGAGCCGGGCCGTGCCGTCGCCGACGCCGCCGGCAAGATCCATCTCGTGCTTCGTCGCGGCGGAGCGGTGGCGCTCATCGATCCCGCGACGGCGACGGTGACCGAGCGCAAGGCGGTCTGCCCCGCGCCGCGCGGCATCGCCTACGACGCGGCCAACGATCGCGTCCACGTGGCCTGCGCCGGCGGCGAGCTGGTGTCGCTGCCCGCGGCCGGCGGCGACGCGGTGCGCACGCTCATGCTCGAGCGCGATCTGCGCGACGTCGCCGTCGTCGGCGCGCAGCTGTGGGTCTCGACGTTCCGCACGGCGAACATCATCCTCGTCGACAACGCATCGGGCGCGGTCTCGACGCGCGTCGTCCTGCCCAACTCGTTCGACTTCAACGGCGAGTTCTCGCCGTCGGTGGCGTGGCGCATGATGTCGCTGCCCGACGGTCACGTCGGCGTCGTGCACCAGGAGGGCCTCGTCGGGCCGGTCATGACCACGCCGGGCGGCTACGGCGGCGGCGGCGGCATGGGCCCCGGCTGCGGCGGCATCGTGCAGAGCGCGGTCTCGATCGTCGACGGCTCGTCGCTGGCGGCGACATCGGTTGGCATCAACGCGGTCCTGCCCGCCGACTTCAGCTACTCGCAGCACGCGGGGCAGATCGCCGTGCTCTCCGCCGGCAATGGACATACCCAGTCGCTGCCGCAGGTCGTGCTCATGTCGGCGGCGGACGTCGTGGTGCCGGGTGGCGCGCCCGACATGGGCAGCCCGCCCGACGCCGGCATCGGCGGAGGCGGCGGCTGCGACCAGAACGCCAGCTTCCTCGCGATCCAGGGCGAGCCGATCGCGCTCGCCTACGACGCGCAGGATCGGCTCTGGGTGCAGACGCGCGAGCCCGCGACGCTGCAGATGGTGCCCGCTCAGGGCATGGCCGTGCTGCAGACCGTCACGCTCTCGTCGGCGTCGCGCGCCGACACGGCGTGGGCGGTCTTCCATTCGAACTCGGGCGCGAGCATCGCGTGCGCGTCGTGCCATCCGGAAGGCGGCGAGGACGGGCGCGTCTGGACCTTCGACAACCTCGGCCAGCGCCGCACGCAGTCGCTGCGCGGCCACGTCGGCGGCACCGAGCCGTTCCACTGGGGCGGCGATCTGCAGACGTTCGGCGCGCTCGTCGCCGAGGTCTACATGGGCCGCATGGCGGGACCGGCGCTGGCCGACGATCAGCAGACGGCGCTGTTCAACTGGATCGACGCGATCCCGACGCTGCCGCAGTCGCCGCCGGCCGATCCCGCGGCGGTGACGCGCGGCCAGGCGCTGTTCAACGACACGCAGAAGGGCGCGTGCGTGACCTGCCACGCCGGCCCGCAGCTGACCAACAACAACACCGTCGACGTCGGCACCGGCGGCATGTTCCAGGTGCCGCGCCTGCTCGGCGTCGGCTGGCGCGCGCCGTTCCTGCATGATGGCTGCGCGGCGACGCTGACCGATCGCTTCACCGGCTGCGGCGGCACCACCAACCTGCACGGCGCGACGTCGTCGTACACGCCGGCGCAGATCGCCGATCTGGTCGCTTATCTGCAGACGCTCTAGAGGTCGAGATCGTAGCCGGCCTGCTTGAGCCGGCGGCGGGTGGCGGCGACGCGACGGAACGGACCGATCGCCAGCGCCGAGAAGACGATGGCCACCACGCCGCCGGCGATGGCGATGACCACGAGCGGCGAGAACACCCCCGACAGCGACGAGAGCACGAAGAAGCCGACGGCGCCGAGCGCGAGCAGCACCGAGAGCGCGAGCGCCGGCACCAGCGTCCAGCTGCGCGCGTGCATCAGCTTGGCGGCGACGAAGATCGACGCCGCGCCGAGCGCCAGGAGCAGCCACGGCACCGTCGCGTAGACGCCGACCCAGGTGACCAGCGTGAGGTTCTGCGCGCCGAGGAGACCCACCACGACGCCGCCGGCGGCGAGCGCGGCGGCCGCACCGGAGACCGCCAGCGGCACGTGCGCCGCGTCGAGCAGCGCGTTGACGTCGGCGTCGTCGGTCGGCGGCGGTGCGGCGGCGGCGGGCGGCATGGCCGGAGGAAACCACGCGCCCACGTGGTCCAACAAGTGTCGGGGATCACACGTATCCGGCCACACGGATTGTTTGCGACGGCCGCGGGCCAGCCGTGTCTGACAGGTACCAGGAGGGACATCGTGAAGCTGGTCGTCGCGTTCGTCGTCGTCACCGGAATGTGCGCGGTCGCGGGGTGGGGTTGCGGCGGATCGCCGGCCATCACCTGCTCGACCGCCAACTGCAGCTCGAACAGCAAGACCTATCAGGCCTGCGCCAACGTCGACGGTAGCGTCACCTACAACTTCGGCGGCATGAGCTGCCACGCGGCGAGCAGCAATCAGGGGGCGTCTCAGCAATGCGCCATGCAGGTCGCCGACTACTGCGGCGGCGGCGGCACCGGCGGTACCGGCGGCACCGGCGGTGGCGGCGCTGGCGGCGGCGGCGGGGGCGGCGGCAATGGCTTCTGCTCGACGACGTTCTCGGGCGCCTTCAGCGGCACCTACTCGCCGTGCGCGGTCACCATCACCTACGCGGCCTCGGCGGACGTCACGACGGTGGCGACGGCCGGCAACCTGATCCCGGGCACGCCGTACACCTGGACCGGATTCAGCTTCGTGCTCGCCGGGATGCCGGCGACGGGCACGTTCGATCAGAGCGCGGCGACGGGCGCCAGCGATCAGGTCACGCAGCAGGGCTCGCAGAACCCGCCCCTCTGGGAGGCGGGCGGCGGGCAGGGGACGACGATCGGCTCGGCGACGTTGAGCATCACGTCGCTCGGCCCGTCGACGGCGATCAACGGCAGCGGCGACCTCCTGTACTCGTCGCCGCACGGCACGTGGACCGGCACGCTCGCCGACCAGAATCCGATGACGGCGATGCCCGACGTCATGCAGACCGTCACCTTCTAGGTCAGGCCCATACCGGATGGGCATGCGTGATACGATGAGGGCGCACGGCCATGCGCGTCGCCGCCCAGCGAACGTCCGAGCCCGAGCCGGCGCCGCAGCCCATCTGCGTCAACTGCGGCAGCTCGCTCGTCGCCGGGTTCTGCGCCGGCTGCGGCCAGCGCACGCCGACGCCGGCCGACTACTCGATGCGCGCGTTTTTGCGCGCGGCGCTCGGCCACGTCACCAACTACGACGGGCGGCTGCTCTCGACGGTGCGCAAGCTCTTCGTCCGCCCGGGGCAGCTCGCGCTCGATCACTTCGAGGGGCGGCGCGCGCAGCACCTCGATCCGTTCCGCATCTTCGTGCTCGCCAACGTCGCCGCGTGGCTGATCGTCCCGCACACCGGCATGAAGGGCTTCAGCGTCGCGACCGCCGCGCGCTACGCCATGCTCGACGGGCTGTGGCTGCGCGTGGTGGCGTTGCGCGCGCAGCTGGCGCACATCCCCGCCGCCGAGATGCTGAGGCGCATCGACGCCGTCGGCTCGGCGGAGAATTCGGTGACGGTGCTGTGCCTGGTGCCGCTGATGGCGGCGGGGCTGTGGGCCGTGCTGCGCGCGCGGCGCTGGCGTTACGTGCAGCACCTCGTCTTCGCCGCGCACTTCTACTGCATCCATCTGTGCTGCGTGCTCCTGTACATCGGCTGTGTGTTGCGGCCGCTCATCCTCGCCTGCAAAGCGCACGCACCGTTGGCGGTGCCGCTGTTGATGAACATCTGGGCGCAGCACATGGCGTCGGCGCCGGCGCTCGTGCTCTATCTGTTCTTCGGAATGCAGCGCGCGTACGCGCTGTCGCCGCGTCAAGCGGCGTGGCGGGCGGTGCTGCTCGGCCTGTGGGCGTGCACGGTGTCGCGCATGTTCTTCGACATCGCGTTCGTGAACTGCCTGATCTGGGCGTAGCCCGCGTTCGCTCAGGCCAGCTCGGCGAGCCACAAGGTCGGCTCGCGGACCGTCGCGAAGGCGGTCAGCGACGTCTGCACGGCGACGGGCACGCCCTTGCACTCGATGCCGGCGCCGGCGGGCAAGCCGTCGGAGGCGAGCTCGGCGTCGCGGACCCAACGCACCACACCGCCGAGCTCGAGCTCCTGCCCGTCGGGCAGCGTGAGCGCGAGATCGACGCGCGTGCCGATCGGCGGCAGATCGTGCGTGGCGACGAAGATGCCGCCGGTGCTCACGTCGTAGCCGAGGCCGGCGTAGAGGCCGTCTTCACCGTCGACCGTGAGCGTGGCGCGCATCGCCCAGCGCGACAGGGCGCGCAGCGGGCGGCGATCGACGTCGTTGGCGGCGTCGGGCGCGGCGTCGAGCAGATCGTCGAAGTCGTGGCGCTTGGGGGCGGCGGTCTTGGTGGCGAGCATGCGCCTGCTCATTGCACGCGGCTTGCCAGCGAAGAGCAGCGCATGCTGCGCGACCATTCGGCGGCTGCCGTCATTCGATTGACGATCGGGCGCGTCGGAAGCATGGCGCCCGTCGGAAAAATGGCGGTCGTCGATGTAGGCGCGCGCGCGCCGGTTGCCGTCGTCGCGGGAAGTGCCCGGGGCGGGACTCGAACCCGCACGGCCCTTTCGGACCTGGGGATTTTAAGTCCCCTGCGTTTACCGATTTCGCCACCCGGGCGGCGCGACGGCAGCTTAGCACGTGATACGATGCCTACATGTCCGAGCCCGCGGGGGGCGGCCCGCCCGGATTCAAGCGCCTCAACTTCTTCAAGGGGCTCGTCACCTACTACACGGACTGGATCGACAACGAGACCTATCGTCTCGACAAGCACCGCTGGCACAACATGCGCTGCCACGGCCCCGGCGTGGTCATCGGCTACGCCGGCGAGCTCGTCGTCTCGGGACGCGGCGATCTGTCGATCGAGGTGCAGCCGGGCTGCGCCATCGACGGCAGCGGCAACGAGCTCATCCTCTGGGACACGGTCATCAAGCAGGTCCACACCGACGGGCTCAAGCTGCCGCAGACGGTCTACGTGGTGGCGCGCTACACCGACGAGCTCAGCGACTTCATCTCCTACAAGAACAACCTCGCGGTGCGCGGCCATCGCCGCGTGCTCGAGGGCTGCGAGATCGACGTGACGCCGCTTCTGCCGTCGATCGCGCGCGAGGTCGAGCTCGGGCGCATCCTGCTCGACAAGGACGTCAAGGCGCTCACCGACGCCGTCGATCCGCAGGCGCCGAAGCCGAACGAGATCGATCTGCGCTACGTCCTGCGCGCCGGACGCGCCGGCGCCGGCGTCGACTCGGCGATGCAGCTCGCGCTCACCTCGATGCTGTCGAACGCGCGCGTCGCGCTCTCGCTCATGTATCGCGCCGGCCGCCTCGAGGCGGCGCAGGACGCGCTGCACCAGGTGATCGCGATGAGCGCGGTGCACGCGGCCGAGCTCACCGACACGCACTCGGCGATGGATCTGTTCGCGCAGCTCGTCTATCTGCAGATCGCGATCTACGTCGAGATCAACCTGACGCAGCCGCAGCTGACCAAGGTGCCGCAGCACGCCGAGTGGGTGAGCCAGCTGCGCCTCATGCACAAGACGCTGCAGGAGCGCTCGCCGGCGCTGCCGCGCTTGACGCTCCTCATCAACACGCAACATCGCATCAACGACATCGTGCGCGCGATGTTCGCCGCCGCCCCGACCACCGTCGGGAAACCAGCATAGGAGAGGAAGTATGAAGAAGATCGTGATCGCCGCCGCGCTGCTCGGTTCCGCCGCCGTCGCCTTCGCCAAGGGTCCGCAGAAGCCGGGCAACTGGCACATCACCGTCTCGATGGAGATGCCGGGCATGGGGCAGATGCCGCCGCGCTCGTTCGACAAGTGCGTGACGCCGGCGCAGTCCGATGATCCGAAGCAGGCGATCAAGCAGCAGTCGGAGGATTGCGATCCGGCCGACATCAAGGTCTCCGGCAACACGCTGACGTACAAGATCACCTGCCACAAGCACGGCGGCACGCAGACGGGCGCCGGCGAGATCACCTACTCGGGCGACTCGTACACCGGCACGACGACCGTCGAGATGGCCAATCCGCGCGGCGGCGGCACGATCAAGATGATCCAGCACATGAGCGGGCAGCGCACCGGCGACTGCGCCAAGTAATGCTGCGCGCCGTCCTCTTCGATCTCGACGGCACGCTCGCCGACACCGAGCGGCAGAACGCGGAGGCGGTTGCGCGCGTGCTCGAGCGCGCGGGACGGCCGCTCTCCGACGAGGAGCGCGAGTTCGTCATCGGCCACGGATGGCACGAGATCTATCACCACCTCGTCGGCAACGGCGGCATCAAGCTCGGCTACGAGGAGCTGATGCACGCCGCCGGCGAGGAGCGGGTGCGCATCGTCGAGAACGAGGGGCTCGATGTGCTGCCCGGCGCCATCGACACGGTGCGGCGACTGACCTCGCGCTATGTGAGCGCCGTGGTGTCGGGGTCGAGCCGCGCCGAGGTCGACGCGGTGCTGCGCGCGCTCGGGGTCTCCCGCTGCTTCCCGTGGTTTCTCGGAGCGGAGGACACGGCGCGTGGAAAACCGTTTCCTGACGGCTATTTACTCGCGGCGACGCGGCTCGAGGTGGCGCCCGGCGACTGCCTGGTGATCGAGGACTCGACGGCGGGAATTCGCGCCGCGCGGGCGGCCGGGATGAAGGTGATCGGGGTGCGCGCCGGCAACTTCGCCGGGCAGCCGCAGGACGAGGCCGATTCAGTCGTCGACACGCTCGTCGACGTTACCGACAAGCTGCTGGCATCACTCTTCGTTTAGACTTAGATCGAGAAAGAGATGCTCGATCGCTTCCCCAAGAGCGTGACGATCTACGAGGTCGGCCCACGCGACGGCTTGCAGAACGAGGCGCGGCCGATCGCGACCGGCGACAAGATCGCCATGATCGACGCGTTGACCGCGACCGGGTTGTCGCGCATCGAGATCACGAGCTTCGTCAATCCCAAGTGGATCCCGCAGCTGGCCGACGCGGCCGACGTCGCGCGCGGCATCAAACGCAAGGAGGGGACGGTCTATTCGTGCCTGGTGCCGAACAAGACCGGGCTCGACAAGGCGCTCGACGCGGGGATGAAGGAGGTCGCGGTCTTTTTGTCGGCGTCGGAGACGCACAACAAGAAGAACGTGAACAAGACGGTCGCCGACACGCTCACCGCGTTCGAGGACGTGATCGGTCCGGCCAAGCAAGCGGGCGTGCGCGTGCGCGCGTACGTGTCGACGGTGTACGGCTGCCCCTACGAGGGGGCGGTCGATCCGGCGAAAGTCGTGGCGCTCGTCGAGGAGCTGCGCCGGCGCGGGGTGTATCAGATCTCGCTCGGCGACACGATCGGCGTGGCGACGCCGCTGCAGGTCAAGAGCGTGCTCGAGGATGTGCTGCGCGTGGCGCCGATCGAGGAGATCGCGGTGCACTTCCACGACACGCGCGGCACGGCGCTGGCCAACGTGCTCGTCGCCGTCGGCATGGGCGTCTCGACGGTCGACTCCGCCGTCGGTGGCCTCGGCGGCTGTCCCTATGCGCCGGGCGCGAGCGGCAACCTGGCGACGGAGGACGTCGTCTACATGCTGCACGGCATGGGCATCGAGACCGGGATCGATCTCGACGCGCTGGTGGCGTGCGCGTCGAAGCTCGCCGCCGTCGTCGGGCACGAGATGCCGTCGAAGTACACCAAGGCGGCGCTGGGCGCGCGCGCCAAGGCGGCGACGCGCTCGACTTCCGCGGCCTGAGATCTATAGTTCGCTCATGGCGAACTACATGGGTAGCTGTCACTGCGGCAACGTGAAGTACGAAGTGCAGGACCTGACGATCGACAAGGTCGTCTCGTGCAACTGCTCGATGTGCCGGCGCAAGGGCGCGCTGCTCGCGTTCGTGCCGGCGACGCAGTTCAAGCTGATCTCGGGCGAGGGCGATCTGAAGAATTACCACTTCAATCGCAACGTCATCGATCACCTGTTCTGCGGCAATTGCGGCGTGAGCTCGTTCGCGCGCGGCAAGCGGCCCGACGGCACGCCGATCGCGGCACTCAACGTGCGCTGCCTCGACGGCGTCGACCTCGACAAGCTCGACATCCAACACTTCGACGGCGCGAGCCTGTGAAGCCGGCGCTCCTGCGCGCCGCCGACATCGCCGCGGGCGCGGAGTCGGGCGCGCATCCGTGGAATCCGAAGTCGGAGGTGCGCGGCACGCGGCTCGGAGTGGCGACGGGCCTCGTGCGCACCGGTGTGAACCTCTATCGCATCGCGCCGGGCAAAGAGTCGTTCACGTATCACGCGCACTATTACGAGGAGGAGTGGATCTACATCCTCTCGGGGCGCGCGATCGCGGAGATCGACGGTGTCGAGCACGAGGTCGGGCCGGGTGACTTCCTGGGCTTCGCCGCCGACGGGGCGACGGCGATCGCGCACCACCTGCGCAACCCGTTCGCCGAGGAGCTCGTCTACCTGTGCGGCGGCGAGCATCGCGACCACGAGGTCGCCGACTTTCCGCGCCAGGGCTATCGCATGGTGAAGCGCGGCAAGAACGTCGAGCTCTACAAGATCAGCGACGGCAAGAAGCCGTTTCCGGCGCTCGATCCGTAAATCAGCCGCGCGCCTTGATCGTGGGCGCGTCGCTGAGCTCGACGAGCTCGAGCAGGCGCTCGGGATCGGCCGGCTTGACCATGTGCTCGTCAAAGCCGGCGTCGCGCGCGCGGGCGCGGTCGTTCTCCTGGCCGTAGCCGGTGAGCGCGATCATGAACGGCGGATCGCGCAGCATCGCGATGAGGCGGCGCGCCAGCTCGTAGCCGTCCATCACCGGCAGGCCGATGTCGAGCACGGCGACGTCGGGGTTGAAGCGCGGCGCCTCGAGCAGGGCAGCGGGGCCGTCGTGCGCCACCGCGACTTCGTGACCGACGCCGCGGAGGAGCTCGGCCATGAGCTCGGCGGCGTCGGTGTTGTCGTCGACGAGCAGGATGCGGCGGCCCGTCGAGACCGCGCGCCGCAGGGCCGAGGCGGCGACGCGATCGCCCTCGAGCAGCTCGACCGGCATCGCCGGCAGGCGGACGACGAACTCGCTGCCCTTGCCGGGGCCGTCGCTGCGCGCCTCGACCGAGCCGCAATACCGTCAACCCCGTACGGGGAACCACCTAGCGCGCGCGAGCGACGAGAAAGCGGACGAGCGCTTCGGTTTTTGGCAGGAGCGTCGCGCGCTCGATGAATTCGTCGACGGTGTGGAAGCCCTTGCCGCGCGGGCCGAGCCCGTCGATGGCGGGGACGCCGGCGGCGGCGACGGTGTTGGCGTCGGAGCCGCCGCCGATGAGCGGCGCTTCGTCGGCGCCGAGCCCGGAGGCGCGTGCGCAGGCGGCGTATTCGGCCAACAGCGCGCCCGACGCGTCGGTGCGCTCGAGCGGGACGCGGCTGATGCCGCCGCGCACCTCGATCTTCGCGCCGGCGACGGAGCCGGCGGCCTTGTCGGCGATGGCGCGCACCGCGGCGAGCGTGGCTTCGCCGTCGGGCGCGGTGAGGAAGCGGAAGTCGACGAGCGCCTCGGCGTGATCGGGCACGGTGTTCTTGCCGATGCCGCCCGAGATCTTGCCGACGTTGAGCGTGACGCCGCGCTCGGCGTTGGTCAGGCCCTGCGCGCCGTCGACGAAGCGGCTGAGCGCCCAGATGGCGTTGATGCCGTCGGCGTGGTTGTTGCCGGCGTGCGCGGCCTTGCCCTGCGCGACGACGGTAACCGAGCCGATTCCTTTGCGGCGGGTCACGATCTGATCGTTGACGCGGCCCGATTCGAAGACGAGCGCGCACGAGGCGCCCTTGGCGCCGTCGAGCACGATGCCGCGTCCTTCGGGCGAGCCGATCTCTTCGTCGGCGACGGAGATGGCGCGGATGGGCACGCGCGAGAGCAGGCCGGCGGCCTTGAGCGCCGCGAGCGCGTAGCCGATGACGACGAGGCCGCCCTTCATGTCGAGCACGCCGGGGCCGCGCAGGAGCGCGCCGTCTTCGCGGAAGCCGGCGAAGGTGGCCTTGGGAAACACCGTGTCGTGGTGGCCGACGAGGAGCACGGCGCCGTCGCGATCGGTCGCCGCGGCCGTGCGCAGGACGACGTGCGAGCCGTACTTGCCGCTCGTCGAGGCGACCGCGCCGCCGAGGAGCTCGTCGCCGCACAGCGCGCGCGTTTGCGCCGCCCACCGCTCGGCCGACTTCGTGACGCCGTCGAGATCGGGCGTGTGCGACGAGATCTCGACGAGCTCGGCGAGATCGCGCTCCATCGCCGCTTGTTGTGTTTTGAGCCACGCGAGCGCTTGCGACAGCGTCTCCATGGCGGACACGCTACTCGATCTGGGCCCCGCGCGCGACTGGCTCGACGAAGTCTTCGCGCAAGGTCTTGTCGCCGAACTGCGGGAAGAAGACGGTGAGCACGGCGCCGCGACGCGCCACGACCTCGCCCTCGCCGAACTCGGGGTGGCGCACGAGCGGGCGCGCGCTCTTGGCGCGGCGGCAGCGATCGCAGCGGCCGCACGACGGCGGCGCGTCGTCGCCGAAGTAGCTGGCGAGGATGCGGGCGCGGCACATGGTCGACTCGCAGTAGCGCACCACGGCCTCGAGGCGGCGGCGATCTTCGGCGCGGCGCACCACGTAGGAGCGCACGATGGTCTCGATCTCCTCGGCGGCGGGCATGGCGCCGGTGAGCACGAAGCCGTCGTTGGTCTCGGCGAGGAGGCCGGCGTCGCACAGGTGCGTGAGCAGCACCTGGGTCTTGCGCAGACCGATCGACGCGGAGCCCGAGATGTCGTCGGGCTTCTTGCGGCCGGCGGCGAGCGCGCGGATGAGGCGGCGCACGTCTTCGCCGTCGGGGTAGCGGCCGCCGAGGAAGAAGGACTGGATGCGCTTGTCTTGCGGACAATAGAGCAGGACGCAGTGCGCGGGCTTGCCGTCGCGGCCGGCGCGGCCCGCCTCCTGGTAGTAGGCCTCGAGCGAGCCGGGGAAGTGATAGTGAACGACCAGGCGTAAATTCGCCTTGTCGACGCCGAGGCCGAACGCGTTCGTCGCCACCATCAGCTGCGGCCCGCCGGGCTTGCCGCCCATGAACGCGTCCTGCACGCGCGCGCGCTCGGCGGCGGGCAGGCGGCCGTGATAGACGCCGGCCTCGAGGCCCTTGTCGCGCAAGAACTGGCCGAGCTCGTCGGCGGCCTTGACCGTGGCGACATAGATGATGCCAGGCCCCGGCAGACGCGCGACCAGCTCGGCGAGCTTCTGCTGCTTGTCGTGCTCGGAGCGGCCGCGGATGACGCTGAAGTGCAGGTTGGGGCGCACGGTGCCGACGGAGACGACGCGCCCCTTTTGCATCGACAGTCGATCGAGGATGTCGTCGCGCACCTGCGGCGGCGCCGTCGCGGTGAGCGCGAGCAGCGAGCGTGCGCCGACGTCGCGCGCGGCTTCGCCGAGGCCGAGGTAGGCCGGGCGGAAGTCGTGGCCCCACTGCGAGATGCAGTGCGCCTCGTCGACGACGAAGAGCGTGGCGCCGTCGGGACGGATGCGCTTGAGCTCGGCGCGGAAGGTGCGATCGACGATGCGCTCGGGCGTCAGATAGAGAAGCGTGGGCTTGTCGTGATCGGCGACCTCGTCCATCACCGCGCGCGCCGCCGAGGCCGACATCGTGGAGTCGAGGCGCACGGCGTGGATGCCGAGCTCCTTGAGCTTCTCGAGTTGGTCGTGCATGAGCGAGATGAGCGGCGAAACAATCACCGTGAGGCCGCCGGCTACGAGCGCGGGCAGCTGATAGCAGAGCGACTTGCCGGCGCCGGTCGGCATCACGGCGAGCACGCTCTCACCGTCGAGCACGGCGCACACGACCTCCTCCTGTCCCGGACGAAAATCCGAGAGGCCGAACCATCGGCGAAGCCCGAGAGCGAGTCGGCTGGCGTGGGGGTGTTGGGAGCCGCGTCTACGCAAAGCTCTATTGGCGTAGCATGGTTTGGCGCGAACGCCCGTTTCAGCTATTGTCCGTTTCGCAAGGAGGCGCTCTTCGATGTCACGGATTCGCGTTGCGGTGCTCGGTGCCACTGGCGTTGCGGGACAGCAGTTCCTCGCCGCGCTACCAAATCACCCTCTGTTCGAGGTCGTCAAGCTCGGCGCGTCCGAGCGGTCGGCCGGGAAGAAATACGGCGACGCGATTCGTGACGCCGGCGGCAAGGTGTCGTGGTTCGCCGGCAAGCCGCTTGTCGAAAATTTCGCGAAGATGAACGTCGAGGACGCGGCGCACATGACGGCCGACGGCGTCGACCTCGTGTTCACGGCGGTGGAGAGCGACGCGGCCAAGGTGCTCGAGCCGCGCTTCGCCGAGAAGGTGCCGGTGGTCTCGACGGCGTCGGCGTTCCGCTACGAGCCGGACGTGCCGGTGTTCCTGCCGGCGGTGAACCTCGACCACGCGAAGTTGATCGAGGTGCAGCGGAAGCGGCGCGGCTGGAAGGGCTTCGTGACGCCGGGGCCGAATTGCACGACGGTGGGCCTGGCGATCACTTTGAAGCCGCTCGAGACGGCGTTCGGGATCGACAAGGTGGTGATGACGTCGATGCAGTCGGTGTCGGGCGCGGGGCGCTCGCCCGGCGTGTTGGCGCTCGACATCATCGACAATGTCGTCCCGTACATTGCGAAGGAAGAAGAGAAGGTCGAGAAGGAGACCAAGAAGATTCTCGGCAGCTTTTCGGGCGACGGGATCGCGGATGCGAAGATCGCGGTGTCGTGCACCTGCACGCGCGTCAACGTGATCGAGGGGCACACCGAGTCGGTGTTCGTGGGGCTCAAGAAGAAGGCGGGCGTCGACGAGGTGAAGGCGGCGATGCGCGAGTTCGGGAGCGACTTCGTGGCGCTCGGGCTGCCGTCGACGCCGCAGCATTTGATCACGGTGTCGGAGGATCCGTATCGGCCGCAGCCGCGGTTGGATCGCGACAACGAAGACGGCATGACGACGACGGTGGGGCGGGTGCGCGAGGAGCCGGTGCTCGGCGGCGTGAAGTACATGCTGGTGTCGCACAACACGCGGATGGGGGCTGCGAAGGGCGCGATGCTGATCGCGGAATACCTCGTGCACGTTGGTTATATCGGCAAGTAGGTAGCTAACCGATCGCGGGCGGTCGCCGAGAGCGTACGCGCGCGGCTCAAACAGTCCTCGCCGGCCGGAACACAAGTGCTCGATTCTCGCGCCGTGCTGGCCGGCTGCGGAACTCGCCGCGCGCATACGCTCTCCGCGACCACCCGCTCACTATCGCCGCGTGTTTACCGTCGCGGCCTGACAATCAGTGAGCGCGGGACATGCGGCCGTCGAGCGACTGATCCGAATCGGGGACGAAGAAGAGGCCCTTGTCGGTGTAGCCGAGGGCCTGGAGGCGGATGCGGTGTTGGTCGCGGTCGCCGTGCATCGTGAAGGTCGAGGCGGTGGGGGCGCCGTCGAGGAAGACGCGGACGTTGGCGCTCTTCGGGAGGTCGACGATGCGGATGGTGACTTCGGAGGGCGCGGGCGATGGCGTGGCGCGCGCGAGGAAGGTGCGCGCGGCGGCGAAGGCGCCGAGGACGACGATGATCGCGACGACGGCGACGACGATCGGAACGGCGCGGCGCGGTGGCGGAGGGGGAGGGGGCTCGGTGGGCGGGGGGCGATCGAGCTCGAGGGGGGCGTCGTCGGAGGCGGGCAGGATGCGCGGCTCTTGCGTGCGCGGGCCGGAGCGTGGATCGGGCTTCGGGGTGGGGATGGTCGGCGAGTGGGGTAGGTCGGCGAGCTGCGAGAGGCGCGGCGAGAGGTAGGCGGAGGGGATGTCGTCGAGCGGGGCGGACTCGAGGGCGCGGCGCAGGTCGGCGGCGGTTTGGAAGCGGTGGGCGCGATCGAAGGCGAAGGCGCGCATGATGGTGTCGGCGAGCGGCGAGTCGAGCGGCTTTGGTTTGGCGCTGAGGACCTGGTGCGCGATCACGCCGAAGGTGCGGCCCTCGTAGGGCGGGCGGCCCGAGAGCATTTCGTAGAGGAGGACGCCGACGGCGTAGAGATCGGCGCGGGCGTCGACGTCGCGCTCCGAGCGCAGCTGCTCGGGGGCCATGTACGCGGGCGTGCCCATGATCGCGCCCTCCTTGGTCAGCCGCTGCTCGACGGCGTCGGCGCCCTCCTGGCGCATGCGCGCGATGCCGAAGTCGAGCAGCTTGACCGCGTCGGGCGCGTCGGGCCGCGGCGTGAGGAACACGTTGTCGGGCTTCAGATCGCGATGCACGACGCCGCGCGCGTGCGCCGCCTCGAGGCCGCGCAAGATGGCGCAGGCGATGAAGCGCGCGCGCGCCGGCGGCAGCGGGCCGTGCTGCAGCTCGTCGCCGAGCGTGTGCCCCGTCAAGAGCTCCATGACGAGGTAGAGCCGCCCGTCGGGCGAGCGGCCGAAGTCCGAGACGCGCACGACGTTCTCGTGCTCGATGAGGCTGGCCGCCCGCGCCTCGACGGTGAAGCGCTCGACGGCGTCGGGCTCGGCGCTGAGCTCGGCGTGCAGCACCTTGATCGCGACCTCTTTGCCGAGGAACACGTGGTCGGCGACGAAGACGCGCCCCATGCCGCCCTCGGCGAGCGGGCGGCGCACGCGGTACTTCCCGTCGATGACCGTGCCTTCGGCGAGCTCGTTCATGCGCCGCCGACGATCTTACAGGAGCTAGCCGAGGATTTCGCGGATTGGCTTGCCGTTGTCGGTGATGGTGATGGGGCGGCCGAGCGGGGTGGCGAACGACTTCTGCGGATCGACGCCGAGCTGGGTGGCGGCGGTGGCCATGAGGTCGGGCACGCTGACTGGTCGCGTGACCACTTTGTCGCCGTCCTCGCTGGTGGCGCCGACGACGGTGCCGCCGCGGATGCCGCCGCCAGCGAGGACGGCGCTCCACGCCGCCGGGTGGTGATCGCGGCCGTCGTCGCCGTTGATCCTGGGCGTGCGGCCGAACTCGCCCATGCACATGACCAGCGTCGAATCGAGGAGCTTGCGCTCGGCGAGATCGGCGACGAGGCCGGCGAGCGCCGGGTCGAGCGCGCCCATGAGCTTCTGGGTGCGGCCGAAGTTGTCCTTGTGCGTGTCCCAGCCGTCGAGCACGACCTCGACGAAGCGCACGCCGCCCTCGACGAGCCGGCGCGCCATCAGGCAGCCGCGCCCGAAGTCGCTGTCGCCGTAGGCGCGCATCGCGCTGTCGGGCTCGTCGGCGAGATCGAAGGCTTTGAGGCGCGGCGCGTACATCATGCGGATGGCGCGCGCGTAGACGGCGCCGCGCGCTTTGATCTTGGGATCGCCCGTGCGCGCGGCGAAGTCGTCCTCGAGCGACTCGAGCGCCTGCTTGCGCTTGAGGAAGCGGACCATGTTCACCCCGGGCGCGTAGTCGGTGTTCTGCGTCGGCTGCTTGATGTTCTGGACGATGAACGGGTTGTACTGCACGCCGAGGAAGCCGGCGGAGATGCTCGGGCCGCTGATGCTGACGAACAGCGGCAGATCGCTCGCCGGATCGCCGACCTCGTGCGCGACCCAGGCGCCGAGCGACGGATAGGCCACCGTCGGATTCGGCGCGTAGCCGGTGTGCACGAGGTGCTGCGCGCGATCGTGGTTGCCTTCCTTCGAGGTCATGCCGCGCAGGATCGCGAGGTGCTGCGCGACGTCGGCGACGCGCGGCAGGTGCTCCGAAAGTTGCACGCCGTCGATGCGCGTGGGGATGGCCTTGAACGTGCCGCCGGCGACGGTGCCCGGCTTCGGATCCCAGGTGTCGATGTGGCTCGGTCCGCCGTTGAGCCACAAGAGGATACACGCCCTGGCGCGGGGCGGCGGCGCCGGGTCGGCAGCGGCGTGCGCACGACGCGCGCGTGCGATCGTGGCCGCGGCGGCGAGCCCCGCGAACCCCGACATCCCGACGATGAAGTCGCGCCGCTTCATGGCTCCCCTCTAATGCTGAAAGATGAACTCGCTCGAATTGAGGAGCGCCCAGAAGACGTCCTCGTACGCTTGCTGCTTGGCCGTCGGCTCCGACGGATCGAGCTTGCGCGCGGCCCGGTCGATGGCGCCGATCGGGTTCTTCTGCGGGCTGCGCTTCTCGTGGCGCCCGAGGCGCATGAGCTGCCGCGCCTGGCCCTTGTTCTCCGCGACCACCTCGCGCGGCGCATCGACGTAGGCGATCCAGCGCGCCGTCTCCGCCGGCGTCGGCTTGCGCGACAACGTGCGCAGATAGAGCGCCTCGATCTTGAGCGCGTCGTCGGCGGGGAAGTCGAGGATGCCCGAGAGCGTCATGCCGGGCACCGCCGCCGAGGCGCGATTGATGAGCCGCCCGTTCAAGAACAGGAGCGCCTGCTGGATCGATCCCGCGAAGTCGGCCGGCGGCGCCGCCTCCTCGTCGGTCGAGAACAAGAAGTCGAAGGCGCCCTGGATCTGCTGCTTGATCTGATCGACGTTGGGCAGCCCCGCCTTCATGAGCGCGTTCTCCAGGTTCGTCGCCGACGAGAGCGCGTTGTACAGCTCCTCGCCCGTGAGCGGGCGCATGCGGTGGTGTACGAAGAGCTGCTCGTCGCCGTCGCCGGGGTGGCCTGCGACCACCGCGAGCTGATAGGCGCGCGTCGCGCAGATGAGCCGAATCAGATGCTCGAGGTCGTAGCCGTGCGCTACAAAATCTGTAGCGAGCGCGTCGAGCAGCTCCGGCATCACCGTCGGGTTCGAGTGGCGGAAGTCGTCGATCGGCTCGACGAAGCCGCGGCCCACGAGGTGCGCCCAGTAGCGGTTGACGATGGCGCGCGCGAACCACGGGTTCTCCGGCCGCGTCAGCCACGCGGTGAACGCGGCGCGCCGGTTGTCGGCGTTCGAGAAGTCGGTGCCGTCGAGCGCGCGCGGCGGCGAGAGCGCGATGAGCCTGAGGTCCGGCGTCTTCGGTCCCCCGAAGGTCGGCCCCGGCTGATCGACGAGCTCGACCTTGCGCACCGCTCCTTTTTGGCCTTTCTGCTTCTGATCGAGCAGCACCGGCCCGGTGCGCGCGAAGCAGGCAGCGAGCGAGCGGAAGTCGTCCTGCTTCCACTTTTCCGACGGATGGTCGTGGCACTGCGCGCACTGGATCTGCACGCCGAGGAACAGGCGCGAGAGCTTGCCGGTGAGATCGGTCGGCTGCTGCGCGTAGCGCAGGATCCAGTTGACCGCCGGCTCGTCGGTGTTGACGCCGCTCTTGCCGACCAGATCGCGCACCAGCTCGTTCCACGGCCGATTGTCGGCGAACTGATCTTCGAGCCAGCGATCGAAGCCGGGATGATCGAGCACCGGCACCATCTTCGGCAGGCGCCCCATGAGCGCGCGATCCCAGTAGGTCGCCCAGTGGCGCGCGTAGGCCGGCGACTCGAGCAGCTCGTCGACGGCGCGGGCGCGCTTGTCCTTGCGCTTGTCGGCGACAAAGGCGCGCACCGCGTCGGCGGTCGGGATGGTGCCGGTGAGATCGATCGTGACGCGACGGAGGAAGGTCGCGTCGTCGGTGACGGGCCCCGGCGAAAGGTGCGCTTTACGCCAGGCGGCGGCGAGCTGGCGATCGACGTCGGCGGCGGTCAGCGCGCGCGCGCTCGCAGCGGTTCGTCGCGGCGAGGCCCACGCCGGCGCCGCTGCCAGGAGCGCGATGACGATCGCCGCGCGCGCGCTCATTGTTGCACCGCGCGCTCACTGTGGGGCGGCGCGACAAGTCGGCTCGCTGCATTCGCCTCCCGGTCGCGAAAAACCCGCCGCTTCGTTCGCGCGCTCATTGCCCCGGGTTGTCCATGTGCCACGACGATGCGTAGAGATGGTGCCCGGCCCAGTTGAGCCCGCCCGGGTGGTTCATGAGCGCCTCGGCCGCCTGCGCATGGCGGCGGCACCACGCCATGAACGCGTCGGCGGCCGGCCGATGGTGCAGCGCGATCTGATCGAAGTACTGCCAGCCCGGATGCGTGGCCACGAAGCCCTCGATCGGCTGCGCCGGATGGTAGATCGACCAGGTGACGAGCTCGTGCGCGCGCTCGGGATGGTGCCCGTCCCACTCGAAGAAGCGCGCCGCCGCCTCGGGATGCGTCTGCACCCAGGTGCCGAGCTCCTGCGACGCCTGCGGATGGTTCGCGCTCCACTGCTCCATGCCGGCGCGCGCCGGCGGATCGTGCGCGCAGCCGCCCAGCAACACCACCGACGACACCACTGCCCACAATGCTCGCATCCTGTCCCCTCCCGGTTAGGACCCGGCGGCGCGGCGAATGTTAAATCGCCGGGTGCGCCTCAATACTCGAAGCCGAAATCGAGCTGGATCACGTGCTTGGTGTAGTTCTTGTCGTCGTAGTCGAGCGGCGTCGACGGCCGCGTGTTGTCGATGGTCGAGACGTTGACCGCGAACGAGTAGGCGAGCTCGACGTCGAAGCCGTAGGCGATCGGATGGCGCACGCCGACGTCGAGCTCGAAGCGGTTGTCGCGGCGATGGCGGTAGTAGAACGGCGTGCCGTTGGGCGCGGCGACGTGCGACGGCTCGTCGTAGTCGCGATACTCGTAGCGCAGCGCGGTCGAGCCGTAGAACTGATGCGGCAGATCGCGCGCCGCGCCGAGGGCGACCTCGTGGCTGAAATAGGAGTAGGGGATGAAGTAGACCTCGTTCGGGTCGTAGGAGCCGGGCGCGGCGTCGGGGAACTCGAGCTGATTGAGCGGCACCTCTTGCACGCCCGCGCCTTCGCGGGCGAACGCGTAGCCGATGGAGAGGCGATCGCGCGGATCGCGCCACAGCTCGGCGGCGCCGGCTTCGTCGCGATTGCCGGTCAGATAGTTGTAGTTGGTGTCGAGCGACTGCTTGAAGATGTGCTGCGCGCGCAGGCGCGTCTCGAAGCCGTGCGGCTCGCGCACGGTGATGCGCGGGCCGATCGACCCGCCGGCCTGGAAGGGCGTGAAGGTCTCGACGCCGTTGAAGAGCAGGTAGCCGCCGCCGCCGAGCTCGAGCGTCAGGCGCGCCGTCGGCGTCCAGGCGCCGGAGATGGTGAGGTCGTGCTCTTGCAGCGAGTAGAAATCGAGCTCCTCCGAGAGATAGGCGAGCTGGCCGAAGCGATACTCGACGGTGAAGCCGCTGCGCGCGGTGCCGGCGGGGCGCCAGAAGAAGTCGAAGTCGCCCTCGAGAAACGGCGCGACCACGCTCTCGCCGGTGGCCGCTTGCTGCGCGGTCTGCACCACGCCCGACTGCGGGACGTTGGTGTCGAGGCCGCCGGCGACGCGCAGCTCGACGTAGAAGCGGCTGGTCTCGCCGCGCGGCGTCTCGGCGAGCGTGCGCAGGATGTCGGCGGCGCGGCGCGCCTCGGCGGGCGGCAGGCCGAGCGCGACGGCGCGCGAGAGCGCCTGCTTGGCGTCGCGATCGGCGCCGGCGTCGAAGTGCACGAGGCCGAGCATGTAGTGGAACTCCGCCTCCGACGGGGCGAGCTCGACGGCGCTCGACAGCGCGCGCGCGGCGGCGACGAGATCGTTGGATCGCCACAGCGCGTGGCCGAGGCCGTACTGCAGCTCGGCGCGATCGGCGGGCGAGGCGCCTTCGGCGGCGGCCAGGTCGAGGGCGCGACGATAGTGATCGACGGCCTCGCCATAGCGGTGCGCGCGCAGCGCCTCGGTGCCGAGGTGCGTGAGGCGCTGCAGCTCCGGCGCGGCGGCGTGCTCGGAGCGGTGCGTGAGCGACGCGATCAGCGAGCGCGCCTCGTCGGCGACAGGCCCCTGATTGGCGGCGGACGCGGCCGTTTCGGCGGCGCGCAGGTGCTCGACGGCGCGCTCGGGCCGGCCGCCGTCGAGCGCGGCGTGCCCGGCGTTCAGAAGCGCGAGCGGGGCGACCTTGGCATCGCGCTCGGCGGCCTCGGCGTAGCGGGTCTCGGCGTCGGCGAAGTGGCCGCTCTCGTAGAGCGCGCCGGCGAGGTTGAAGCGCGCCGCCGCCGAATGGGGCGCGTTCTCGACGGCGCGGGTGAAGGGCGCGATCGCCGCCGCGGGATCGTGGGCGCGAAAGTGCGCCAGCCCGACGAGCAGCGCCGCTTCGGCCGACGTCGGCACGCGCGCCGACGCCAGCGCCGCCAGCGCCGCCGCGCGATCCCAGTCGTGCGCGTCGAGCGCGCGCCGCGCCGCCGCGAGGTCGTCGGCGGGGGACGCTTGGGCGAGCGTCGCCAGGTCGGTCGCCGCGCGGAAGGCCGCCTCCGGATCTGCGAGCGTGAGCGCCAGCGTCATTATGAGCGGGGCGAGCGGCAACGGGGCATCGTAACAGACGACCCGTGCTCGGGCTTATTCAGCGACGATGAACCTTGAGCTTGGGCCGCTCCGTGTGGTCGAGATTGCCGTGCTCGTTCGAGTTGCGGCGCGAGCCGGGACGCTGCTCCTTGGGCTCGGGGCCGACCGGGCGATGCGAGGTGTCGGTCGCCGTCGTCGGCGGCGCGACGCGCTCGATCTTGAGGTTGCCCGCCTGCTGCAGCGTCGACGGATGCCGCTGCTTGTCGAGCGCCTGCTGCGCGCGCAGCCGCGAGATCACGTCGTCGATCTGCGCCTTGTCGTCGATGACCTCCACCGTCGCCGACGTGCGCACGCGCGAATCGTCGGCCCAGGCGGCGCCGCTCGCCGCGGCCACCAGCGACAGGGCGAGGAGCAGTCGCGTGGTCATGACGTCACCTCCAACACCACCTCTTGCGTCACGTCGAGCTCGGTGCCGATGGCGTGCGCGATCACCTTGTAGCGGCCCGCGTGCGGGCCGCGCACCGCGATCGGGATCGGATTGGAGCCGGCCTCGAGCTTGCCCTGGAAGCGGAAGGTGCGCTCCGCCAGCTCCTGTCCGCCGGAGACGAAGCGCAGCCCGTCGGGCAGCGTGATCTCGAAGGCGACGTCGTCGATCGCCTTCTCGGCCACGAAGTCGATCTTCACGAGCGCCAGCTTCGACGCCGGCACCTGGTAGGCCGCGATCTTCGTCGGCGACGGCGCGTGTGCGTGATGGAGCGCGAGCATCGTGCCGCCGGTGGCGAGCATCGCCGCCAGCGCCGCCGCCGAAGCGGCGAAGGTCACCGGGCGCAGCGCGATGGTGGCGCGCACGCGATCGAGGAGGCCGAGGCGCGGCGGCCCGGCAGCGACGAGGGCCTGATGTAGCGACAGCGAGAATCCCTCGGGCAGCGGCTCCTGGCCGGCGCGGCGCAAGAGGCCGATGGTCGCCTCGAGCTCGGCGAGCGCACGCCCGCAGCTCGGGCACGACGCCGCGTGCGCGCGCGCTTCGTCGGCGCGCGCTCCTTCGAGCTCGCCGCCGGCCACGTCCGTCAACCGCTCGCGAACGTCGGCGCAGTTCATGGTTCCTCCTGGCCGCGCTGACGATGGAGCGCGTCCTTCAGCGCATCGCGGCCGCGCTTGAGGCGCGACTTCACGGTTCCGACCGGCACCCCGAGCGCGCCGGCGATCTCTTCGTAGCCGAGCCCCTGCACGTCGGCCAGCGCG
>DATNAQ010000071.1:0-13735 GCA_035607415.1 Polyangia bacterium | reverse complement strand
CGGGCTGTTCCAGAAGCAGGGGCTGAAGATCACGCCGGTGACGCCGGCGCTGACGAGCGAGTTCCTCGAGCTGGCGCGCAGCGCGCGCGAGGCGCTGCGTGACAAGGCGATCCCGGGCGAGCTCATCGATCGCGTCACCGGATGGGTCGCCGACTACCGCGCCGAATACCAGAAGCCGCGGTAACCCACGCCACAACTCCAGATCCTCCAGGTCTTTCATTCACAGGGAGATCACGAGATCAGGAGATCACGAGAACAAGCTTCTACAGATGATCCGCTGGATATTCGGACCTCTGAAAGAGTTTTGTTCTCCTGATCTCTTGATCTCCCTGTGAATGCTTTTTGGGGAGATACCGTTAGTTGGCCGCGCGGTTCTGGTAGGGCACGTAGTCGCGGCAGGGTTGGCCGCGCAGCGACGGGCAGGGCGGCAGCGGCGACGGTGCGGCCAGGTTCGGCACCAGCGGTAGCACGACGCTCGACGGGTGCTGCGCGTCGTGACCGATGGTGTGCGTCGCCGTCCCGGGGAACGACTTGAGCGCGAAGCGCCACTCGGCGCGGCTGCCTCCCGGCGTGTTGACGAGCACGCGCACGCGCGATCCGGCGCGAAACACGTGATGGAAGCCGGCGAAGCCGACGCGAATCTGCGTCCACGCGCCGGGCACGAGCGGCGCCCAGTCCTGCTTCATGAACGTGTTGGCCGGCCACAGCGCCGTGGCGTCGGGACCCGGCTTGCCGTACGAGGCGCGCAGCCAGCCCGACTGCACGTACATCTCTTTGCCGTCGGGGCGCACCTCGGTCAGGTTGACCTCGAGGTCGGCGTCGTCGACGTTCGACTCGAGCCACAGATCGGCGCTCGCCGTGCCGGCCATGACTTCGTCGACGAGGAGCGGCGGCGTCTCGAAGACCACGGCGTGGCCGGCGTCGGGCGCGCGCCAGTCGTAGGCGGGCAGCTTGTCCCAGACGTTGCCGCCGGGCGCGAGGTTGTTGCGCTCGCCGGCGGCGGGATCGAGATCGAACGACGACTGCGCCACCGGTTCCGTGGGCGGCGACGGATCGAGCGTGCCCGCGGCGTGGAAGTAGAGCCGCTCCGGCGTCACCGACGGCGGCGGCCAGCTCGGCCACTCCTCCTCGAAGGTGCCGACCGGCGCGCCGGGCTCGTCGGGCTTGCCGGCGCCGCGCTCGAAGATGGCGCGCACCGGCGGCTTCGCCTTCCAATCGGCGATCGCCTGATCGACGTCCGAATATTTCGCCCACGGCGTCTCCTCGACGCGGAGGAGCGATCCGAACACCTGCTGCATGATGAGCGGCGACAGCCCGTAGACGGTCGAATCGATCGTCGGGATCTGGTGCGCCACGAACAGCTTGAGGAACGCGTACCACTCGGCGAGCACGTCGGGCGCAAAGCCGTCGGGATGCACGCCGTTGTAGATGCTGAAGCGCGTCGCCGGCGACGAGGTGAACTTGTCGAGGAGCGGGAAGAAGTAGGGGCCGGTCTGCTCGTCCTGCCAGCCGCCGGCGAGGAACACCGGCACGTCGATGCGATCGACGAACGTCGCCAGGTTGTAGCGATCGTGCAGCGCCGGGTCGTAGAACATCGTCTGGCGCGCCTGCGCCACGTTGTCGACGAGCTGCCCGTGGAGGAGCTGGTTTTCGCGGCACAGCTCGTCGCCGGCGTCGACGCGTGACTGCTCCCAGCCCTGGCCGTACGGCGCCGCCTCTTGGATCACGTTCGAGACCCAGGCGAGCGCGAAGCCGTCGTTGAGCATGCCGCCCGGCAGCATCGTCGTGTTGGCGCTGCCGATCACCGACAGCGGCGTGATCGCCGCCAGCGACGGCGGACGCGTCGACGCCACGAACAGTTGCGTGATGCCGGGATACGAGATGCCGACCATGCCGACCTTGTGGCCGGCGACCCATGGCTGCGCGGCGACGGCTTCGATGACGTCGTAGCCGTCGAGCAGCTGCAGCTCCTCGAAGAAGTCGTAGGCGCCGCCCGAGCAGCCGGTGCCGCGCACGTTCACGTTGACGGTGGCGAAGCCGAAGATGGCGGCGAGGAGCCCGCCGTTGTCGTTGGGCGCGTCGCACAAGGCGGGGATGGAGTCGCACAGGTACGCGTAGTTGCCGATCGGCATGCCCGGCTTCGACGGCGAATAGCCGGAGTAGCTCACCACCGTCGGGTAGGGCCCTTTGTCGATGGGGCCGGGGAGCGTCACGTAGGCCGACAGCGTGGTGCCGTCGCGCGTGGCGATGTAGGTGAAGCCGGGGCCGATCGACTGCGACTCGTAGAACGATTGCGGCGGCTGGCTGTTCGCGGCCGACACCACCTTCAAGCGGCGCGACCACTGCTGGCGCGCGGTGGTGCTGGTGGTGCGCACGACGTAGCCGTCGCCGGGCGGGATGTTGCGGAACATGATGCTGCCCTGCGCGTCGGCGACGGCGCTGGCGACGACGCTGCCGTTGGGGGCGATGACGGCGAGCTCGTCGCCGGGCGTGGCGTGGGTGACCTGCAGCTGCTCGACGCTCGGGCGCACCTTGAAGCCGGCGTTGCCGTCGCTGCAGGCGCCGAAGAACGACAACGACAGGAGCGCGCACAGGACCACGCTGGGACGATGCATGCGCGCATCATACGCAATAGATCGCGGCAGAGAAGCGTCATGCGAGAGCCGTGGGACTGATCGAAGAAGCAGTGGATGCTTGGATCAGCTAGCGGACGCGCCGGCTGGCGGTGACGCCGATCGAGCAGGTCCGCGAGGGGCTGCGCGTGAAGGTGGTCGGGCGGCTCGACGCCGGCGACGAGCCGCTGGAGGCGCCGATCACGGGTATCGCGAGCCGCCGATGCGCGCGGTGTTCGAGCCGCGGCCGGGGTCGCCGCGCTGGATCCTCGACGGGCCGGCGCGCTGGCGTCTCGAATGATCAGCGCACCGCGCGGCTCTTGGCGAGGTCGGCGGCCCAGTCACGCTCGAGCGTCTCGACGAGCGCGCGATCGACGACGACCACCGCGTCCTCCTCGAGCCGCGTCAGCGACAGCGCATCGAGGTTGATCGATCCGATCACCGCCAGCGTGTCGTCGACGAGCATGGCCTTGGCGTGCATCATCGTCGGCTGGAACTCGTAGAGCTTGATGCCGGCGTCGGCGAGCGGGCCGTAGCTGTGGCGCTGCCCGAGCTTGGCGGCGGCGACGTCGTTCTTGTCGCCGGGCATGAGGATGCGCACGTCGACGCCGTGGCGCGCGCGATCGATGAGCAGCGCCGAGAGCCGCGCGTCGGGCACGAAGTAGGCGTTCCACATCCACAGCCGCTTCTTCGCCGACGCGATGGCCACGAGCGTCAGCCGGTCGGCGTTGGTGACGGTGCCGAAGGTCGACGACACGAAGGCCACGCGCGCGTCGCCGTCGGGCGGCAGGTGCGGAAAGTCGCTCGGCGGCAACAGGTCGCCGCCGGCCTCGACCCAGTTCTGCGCGAAGGCGCGCTGCATCTCGGCGACGGCCGGTCCTTCGACGCGCACGTTGATGTCGCGCCACTCGGGATCGGGCGAGCCCGCGCCGCGCGCCCACTCTTGCCGGATGCCGAACCCACCGACGATGCCGACGCGCCCGTCGACGACGACGATCTTGCGATGGTTGCGCTCGAAGTCGGGATGCGACGGCAGCGGGCGGAAGATGCGCGTCTCGCAGCCGAGCGCGTGCAGGCGCGGCGCGACGTTGCGATCGAAGTCGGGGCTGCCGAGCGGATCGACGAGCAGGCGGCAGGCGACGCCGTGCGCGCGCCGCTCGAGCGCGGCCACCAGGCGATCCGACGGCTGGCCCGAATGCCAGATGTAGCTGACGATGTCGACGCTGGTGCGGGCGCGGCCGATGTCGTCGACGATGGCGTCGAAGACCGTGCCGTCGTCCTCGAGCTTCCAGCGGTGGCCGCGCGCGAGGTGGGCGCCGACCGTTTGGAACAGCGCGACGTCGAACGCATCGGCGTCGTCGGGGGTGGGCACCGGGCCGTGGAGGGTGAGCTCGGGCGAAAGCGGTGCGCAGCCGCCGACGCACAGCGTGAAGACCACGCCGGCGACGGGAAACACGCGCGCGGCGATGCTCGAAAGGCGCACTCCGGGTACCCACTGGAGGCATAAGCACGCGACCGTAAAGATGTGTGCGCGCTCACGGGAGAAGACACGGTTTGTGAAATCATTTCGCTAACCTGTCAGACGATTTGCGGCTTATGATCACTGCGATGGCCGCAGCGGTCCCGCCCCGTCGCCAATTCCTCGTGCTCCTCGTCGAGGACTCGTCCGAAACGTACGAGCTGTACTCGGAGGTGTTGGCGAAGGCCGGCTATGCTGTCGTCGGTGCCGACAACGGCGACGACGCCTACCGCCAGGCGGCCGCGCTCGCGCCCGATCTCATCATCATGGATTACGAGCTGCGCGGCATCGACGGCTGCGAGGCGACCGAGCGGCTCAAGCGCGATCCGCGCACGGCGCCGATCCCGATCGTGATGATCACCGGGCACGTGTCGTCGCAGGACTTCGATCGTGCGCGCGCCGCCGGCTGCGACGCGTTCCTGGCCAAGCCGTGCTCGTACGAGCAGCTGCTCGACGAGGTGCGCCGGCGCATGCAGTCGCGCACCAACGACACGGAGGTGGCGGGCGGCACCGTGCTGCTCGTCGAGGACGACGAGGACATCCGCGCCAGCGTCGGCGAGATCCTGCGCGAAGAGGGGTTCAAGGTGGTCATCGCCGTCGACGGGCGCGACGCCCTGCGCATCCTGCGCGAGAGCGTCGAGGCGCCGCGCCTGATCCTGCTCGATCTCATGATGCCGGTGATGGACGGCTGGGCCTTCCGCACCGCGCAGCTCGCCGACGAGCGGCTGGCGCGAATCCCGGTGGTCATCCTGTCGGCGGCGACCGACGTGCGGCGCCACGCGGCGCAGCTGCACGTCGACGACTTTCTGGTCAAGCCGCTCGACGTGCCGACGCTGCTCAACGCCGTCGAGCGGCACATCTGATGCTAAGCTAGCGGCATGGATGCGCCGTCGGAGGCGCCGTCGCCGTCGCCCTCGGGGGTGGTCGACCCGCCGTGGGCCAACGCGCGCGACGAGGAGCTCCTGGCGATGCGCGTCTGCGATCTCGGCGTGCGCATCGAAGGCTCGGAGCTGGAGCCGCGCATCGCCCAGCTGCACGAGGAGCTGCGCGCGCGCGGAATCAAGCTGGCGCCGCCGTGCTACCTCGGCGACGAGTGGTTCACGCCGTCGGAGCAGCCGATCATCGCCGTTCCCTTCTGGCTGGCGCATCCACGGCTGAAGGCGCTCGAGCTGCGCCAGGTGCTCGAGGTCGAGGGCGGGACGCCCGAGCACTGCATGCAGCTGCTCCGGCACGAGTGCGGGCACGCGGTCGATCACGCCTATCGCTTCTCACGGCGGCGGCGCTGGAAGCTGCTCTTCGGCAACACCGACAACTTCGCCACGCCCGACATCTATCGGCCGCGGCCGTACTCGAAGAGCTTCGTGCGCCATCTGCCGAACTGGTACGCGCAGGCGCACCCCGACGAGGACTTCGCCGAGACGTTCGCGGTGTGGCTGGGCGTGCCCGAGCGCGAGTGGCGCGCGAAGTATCGCGGCTGGAAGGCGCTCGATAAGCTCGAATACGTCGACGAGCTGATGAAGGAGGCGGCCGGGGTGCGGCGGCCGTCGGCGCGCGTACCGACGCGGCGGATCGCCGACGCGGCGCGCATGCGCAAGACGCTCGGGCGCTACTACGCCGAGCGGCGCAAGAAGTACGCGGAGGACTACGCCGACGTGTACGACCGGGATCTGCGCGCCATCTTCGGCGGCGAGACGAGCGAGGATTCGGCGGCGCACTTTCTGCGGCGCGCGCGCAAGACGATGGTGCCGTCGATCGTGCGCTGGACGGGCGAGCACAAGTACACGGTCGATCACCTGGTGCGCAAGCTGATGCTGCGCTGCGAGCGGCTCGAATTGATGGCGCCGAAAAATCAGGCGCGTGCGATGATGGAGGTGTCGGCGTACGTCGCCGCGCTGGTGACGAATCACTTGCACACGGGTCGCTTCAAGAGGTTCGTGTAACTTCGACATGAAGATCCTCATCCTGTTCGACCTGCATCGCGCGCCCAGGGCGGGCGAAGAGTTCTCGCCGACGACGCTGCGCAAGGAAGAGGGCAAGCCGACCGAGGCCGACGTGCTCGAGTGCCTGCAGCGGCTCGGACACGAGAGCGACACGCTGGCGGTGTTCGACAACGTCGTGGCGATCATCGAGAAGCTGAAGGCGTTCGGCCCCGACGTGGTGTTCAACCTGACCGAGTCGTTTCACGCGCAGCGGTCGAACGAGCCGAACATTCCGGCGCTGCTCGAGCTTCTGAAGGTGCGCTACACCGGCGCGGGGCCCGACGCGCTCCTCCTGTGCAAGGACAAGGCGCTGGCCAAGAAGCTGCTCTCGTATCATCGCGTGCGCGTGGCGCGCTTCGTGCTGTCGCCGGCGCATCGGCCGCTCAAGCGGCTCAAGAAGTTCGTCTATCCCGCGTTCGTCAAGCCGGTGGGCGAGGAGTCGTCCGACGGGATCGCGCAGGCGTCGTTCGCGCGGGACGAGGGCGAGGCGCTCGAGCGGGTGAAGTTCCTCCACGAGCGCTTCGAGGGCGACGTGCTGATCGAGGAGTACATCGAGGGGCGCGAGCTGTACGTGAGCGTGATGGGCAATAAGCGGTTGACGGTGCTGCCGCCGCGCGAGCTGTTCTTCGAGAAGCTGCCCGACGACGCGCCGAAGTTCGCCACGCAGAAGGCCAAGTGGGACGACGCCTATCGCAAGAAGTGGGGCATCAAGAACGGACCGGCGGCGGAGCTGGACGCGAAGGTGGCGACGCAGCTCGAGCAGGCGGCGCGGACGGTGTATCGGGTGCTGAAGATTCGAGGGTTGGGGCGCATCGACGTGCGACTGACGCCGGCGGGCGAGGTGATCGTCATCGAGGCCAATCCGAATCCGTCGCTGGCGCGCGAGGACGACTTCGCGCAGTCGGCGGCGATGGCGGGCACCGATTACGACGCGCTCATCCAGAAGATCCTGGACGCGGCGATGGCGACGGCCACGGCGTGACGTTGGGCGTGACGTAGAGCGCGCCTTCTTCGCTGCCGAACCAGAGATCGGTGCGCGTGCTGGCGACGGCGGAGACGCGCGCCGGCCAGCCGACCTTGCGTGCGTGCGTGCGCGCGGCGTCGAGCGCGATCAGGCCGGCGCCCTCGGAGCCGGCGAAGATGCGGCCCCGGGCGAAGACGAGGGCGCCGGGGTTGATGTCGTTGGCGCGGCGATCGGCGAAGGGACGGGCGTCGACGCCGCGGTCGTCGAGGAAGACGAGGCCGCCGTCGTCGGTGCCTGCGACCACGCCGCCGTCGACGGCGGAGAGCGCGGTGACGACGTTGCTGGTGGCGCCGGGCGAGCCGAACACGAGCGGGTGCCACATCGCGACTTGTGCGCGCAAGGGAGCACGCGCCTCGTAGACGCCGTCGGGCGTGCCGATCCAGACGCGATCGCCGGCGCCGTCGTTCGCCGGCGTGACCGCGAGCGCGGTGATGCGCAGGACCTCGCCGTCGGGGCCGCGTTCGCCGGCGGGCGCGTCGTCGCCGCCGCGCCACAAGCCGTGCGCGGTGCCGATCAAGAGCTCGTCACCGACGACCGCGAGTGAGGAGACCGCCTGGCCGGCGGCGAGCACGCCGGCACGCCTGCCGTCGGGCGCGAGCACGACCGCGCCGCGATGGGTGCCGGCGACGATGCGCCCCTTCCACTCGACGAGCGCGTCGACGAAGCGCTCGCGCCCGTCGAGCGCGGCGACCTCGCGCGGGGAGCGATCGTGCGCGGGATCGAAGCGATACAGCCCGCTGTCGAAGGTGCCGACGAAGACGACGCCGTCGGCGCGCGGCAGGATGGCGCTGATGCGGCCGGGGAGCTGCGTGCGCTCGAGCGCTTCGCCGGCGACGGGATCGCCGATGGCGAGCCGCGTGCCCTCGTCGGCGTGCACGCTCGGATCGTGCAGGAGCGGCAGCGCGAGGTGGCGCAGGCGGCCGAACGGAAGCGCCGTGGCCGCCAGCGCCATCGTCGCCGCCGCGAAGGCGATGCGCCAGCGACGACGGCTCACGCCTGCACCTCGTCGGTCACGCGCGAGCGGCGGCGGCGGGCGAACAGCTGGCCGAACGCGGCGATCAACAGGATCATGCCGCCGGCCCAGCTCGCCGCCGACGACGATGCGACCGAGACCACGAGCGGGCGGCGGCTGACGTTGCCCGCGGTGTCGCACGCGACGACCTCCAGCTCGGCGTCGCCGCGCGCCTGCAGCCGCGGCACGTGCAGCGTCGCGCGGTACAAACCGAGCGGGCCGTCCATCTTCGCGCGCGCCACTTCGCCCCACGGCGCGCGCACCAGGATCTCCTTGACGTCCATCGCGCTCTTCAGCGCATCGCCGGCGCCGCCCGGGCTGTCGGTGCGCAGCGCCGCGACGATCTCGTCGACGGGGATGGCCGGCTTGAACGCCAGCTCCAGCGCGTCGCCCGGGTGCACCGTCGACGGCGCCGAGACCACTGCCACCGCCGCCGCGCGCGTGTCGACGTGCAGCTCGACGGTGCGGACTTCTCTGATCATGGGGCGCCCGCCGGCCGCGTGATCGATGGTGACCGTGGCCGTCCAGGAGCCGTCGGGCCAACCGGCCGGCACGAGGAAGCGCGCGACGTGCTCGCCCGACGGCGCGTCCCACACCGCGCGCACCGGCCGCTTCGCCCACGGCAGCGTGACGTGCACGCGCGCGCGCGCCGGCGCCTGCACGCGGATCTCGGGATCGCCCGGCTTCACGCGCGCGGGCGTGACGTCGGCGTTGGCCTGCGCGACCTCCTCGGCGAAGATGCCCTTGTAGGAGACGCCCTCGGGCAGCTCGTTCGGCACCAGCATCTGGGCCAGCGGAATGTTGGTGTCGACCTTGAGCTGCTTCTCGACGGCGACAAACGAGGTGTAGGCCGTGATCAGCTTGAACTTGAGGGCCAGGTCGATGATCTGCGCCTGCTGATCGACGGCGGCGCCGTTCTCGGTGGCGTCGGTGAGCGTTTCGATGCGGCGGCGCGCCCACAAGGTGCCGAGCACGGCGTCGCCCGGCTGCGACGCGAGCGCGATCGGGATGGTGCGCGCATACGGCTTGTTACCCAGGCGTCCCGTGACCTCGACGGTGGCGGGGCCGTGGCCGCGGTATTTGCCGACGACGACGAGCGGCTGGCCGGCGAAGAGATCGGGCAGGCGCTCCGGCTCCATCGCCGTCACGTCGACGCCGGAGAAGCGCAGCGCCACGTCGGTGAGCACCGGGCGATCGAGCCGCTTGTACAGCTGCGCCACCGCCTCGGCCGGCGGCTCGCCCTGGCGCACGATCTCGGCGGCGCCGCGGCCGGCGCGCCCCACGCCCTCGATGAGGTAGCGGTTCACCGACGAGCCGATGCCGAAGCCGAACACGCGCGAGCTGCCGCGCATGGTCGAGATGTAGTCGATGATCTCCTTCTCGTTGCCGATGAAGCCGTCGGTGCAGAAAACGACCATGCGCAGGCGCTTCGGATCGTACGACTGATCGAGCGCGGCGCGGATGCCGGCGAGCATCTCGGTGCCGCCGCCGCCGCGCAGGTTGGCGATCCAGCGCTCGGCGGCCGCGATGTTGTCGCGCGTGTTGGGCAGCGAGGTCGGCGACATCGACTCCGTCGTCGAGTCGAAGGCGATGAGCTGAAACGTGTCCTCGGGGCCCATCTTCTCGAGCGCCTTCACGATCACCGCCTTGGCCGTGTCGAGCGGCTCGCCCCACATCGAGCCCGAGCGGTCGATGAGGAAGACCATCTCCTTCGGTCGCACCATCTCCGGCGCGACGTCGGCCGGCGGCTGCACGAACATCATGAGGTAGTCGTCGCCGTGATCGCGCGCGGTCAGGACGCGCGCCTCGGGCTCCTTGCCGGCGGGGCGCCAAGAGAGGATGAAGTCTTTGTTGGGCACGTGGTCGCCGTCGCCGAGCGTGACGATGCGCTTGCCGAGCTCGGGATCGGCGGCGGTCATGATGCGATGGCTCTTGGCGGCCACGTCGGTGAACGCATCGGACGGCCCGAGCGTGACCACGATGTCGATGTCATGCGCCGAGCGCACGCCGGGCGCGACCACCGGCGGCGACACGCGCGCGGCGTCGGTCATGCCGTGCGTCGGGTTGTAGCGCGGGCCGATCGTCGTCGGGAAGTGGAACTGGTAGCGGCCGTCGTCGAACTTCACTTCGTGCACGTAGCGGATGACGACCTCGACCGACTCGCCGGGCGGGATGTTGGCCACGGACTGCGTGAACAGGTTGGGCCGCTCCTGCTCGGTGAGCGCGGCGGTGTGGCCCTCGGCCTTGGCCTTCTCGTAGGTCGCGCGCGCCTCCTGGCGCTTCTTGACCTCGCTCACGACCACGCGCTTGCCGATGCGGAACATCATGTCGGTGACGGCGGCGTTCTCCGGCAGCGGGAACTGGTAGACCGCCTCGAGCCGCTGCGCCGACGGGTTCTGGTAGAGCTGCGTGACCTCGACGCGCGCGATGTTGCCGGTGACGTCGGCGAGCACGCTGGTGTGCGCGAGCGGGAACTCGATGGTCGTCTTGCCGTCGTCGGCGGGCGCGACGAGCTTGGGCGCGCCCTCGTTCTTGGCGTCGGGCAGCGCGGCGTTGGGCTCGACCGACGTGTTGCCGGAGAGCGCGCGCACGCGGGCGATCAATTGATCTACGCGCGACGGCGCCAGAGCTTCCTGTGCTTTTGACGGAACCACCGCCGGCTGGTTCTTGTCGGGGTGGAGCTGGGCCGCCGATCCCGGCTGGCATCCGGCGACAGCGACGAGAGCGAGGACGTGGAGTTTGCGCATGGGCGCCGCTGGAGCAAGCGCGATGCCGCGCGGAAATTCGCGTGCTTATCGGGATCCGTGGCTGGTTGGCCACGTGCTTTGTGTCAGGCGAACAAGAAGGGTTCGTGTCAGGCGAACAAGAAGGCTTTGCGTCAGGCCGACAGGAAGCCGCCGTCGATGACGTAGGTCTGGCCGGTCACGAAGGACGACTCGTCGCTGGCGAGGAACACCGCCAGCGGCGCGATCTCGTCGGGCTGCGCGTGCCGGCCGAGCGCCGAGCGCTCGTTCATGTACTTCGCGACCTCCGGATTGCTGATGAGCGTGGCGGCGAAGCGCGTCTCCACCAGCCCGGGCGCGATCGCGTTGACGCGGATGCCGGCGCGTCCGAGCTCGACGGCGAGCGTCTGCGTCATCGAGATCACCGCCGCCTTCGACATCGCGTAGACGCCCTGCATGGGAAAGCCGCGCATGCCGACGACGCTGGCGACGTTGACGATCGATCCCTTGCTGTTGGCCGCGAGGAGGCGCTTCGCCGTCTGTCGTGCCACCTCGAAGTAGCCCTTCAGGTTGAGCTCGAACGTCTTGTCCCACGCCGCCCACTCGACGTTGAGGAGCGGCCCGAAGTACGGGTTGGTCGCGGCGTTGTTGACCGCGATGTCGAGCGTGCCGATCTCGCGATCGATCCACGTGAACAGCTCGGCGATCACGTCGGGCCGCCCGGTGTGCGCCGAGCGCGCGATGACGCGCGATTCGCCGACGGCGGCGTTGATGCGCGCCGCGGTCGCCTCGAGCTCCTCGGTCTTGCGCGACACGATCACCACCCGCGCCCCTTCGCGCGCGAGCCCTTCGGCGATGGCGGCGCCGATGCCGCGGCTGCCGCCCGTGACGAGCGCCGCTTTCCCTGCCAGTCGTAGCGTCATGCGCGGACTATACAGTGGGAGCGGGGCCCCCACGAGACGCGCGCGAAGCTCGCGGAATCACGCTCGCGCGCGCTGGCACGGGCGCTGCTCTTGATCGAGCCGTGAAGCGCCTGGCGTGTGTGGTCGCCGTCTTCGTTCTCCTCCTGTCAACTTCCGTTGCCAATGCGCGCGAACGTCGTTGGTCCCTGTTCGGCGGCGGGCTGGCGCTGCTCGTGGCCGGGTGGGCGCTCGATATCGGCCTGAGCTACGGCCTCGACCACAATCCGGCGGCCACCTCGCTCATCCCCGTCGCCGGGCCGCTCGTGCAGATGGGCGACAGCTGGGCGATGGTGCCGCCCGCGCGGACGGGCAACGCGATGGTCGACGCACAGGCGCAGCCGCGCATCGACGACGCCAACCACACCATCCAGCAGGTCGCGTACGTCGTGCTCGCCGTCGACTTCGCGATGCAGCTCGCCGGCTCGACGATGATGGTGGTCGGCCTCGTCGGCCACGACGAGCACCGCGCCGATCGCGTGACCGTGAGCATCGCGCCGACGGCAAACGGCGCGCGGCTGCGAGTTCGCTTCTAGATCCGTTACACTCGATCGCCATGGTCGACATCGACGAGCGCGCGTGGCCGCTGGTGGTCTTCCGCTTTCGCGGGCGCACGACGATGGAAGAGCTCGAGCGCTACCTTCAGCGGCAAGAGGCGATGATCGCGCGCCAGCAGCCGATGGTCTCGCTCGTGCTCGCCGAGGAAGCGAAGCTGTGGGAGACGCCGGTGATGCGCCGGCAGGCGGAGTGGATCAAGACGCGCAAGGACGAGCTGCGCCGGCTCAGCCTCGGCGCGGCGCTGGTGATTCCGTCGCCGGTGATCCGCGGCATGCTCAAGGCGATCTTGTGGATCCAGCCGATGCCGCAGCCGCACACCGTCGTCGCCACGCCCGAAGAGGGGCTGCGCTGGCTGCGCGAGCAGGTGCGGCGCGCCAACGCCGCCATCGCGATCCCCGATCGGCTCTGACCGCGCGACGGCGCCGGCGATCTGGCGGTGCCGGCGATCTGGCGGTGCCGGCTACTTGACGGCGTGCAGCTTGCGCATGCCGGCCAGCCAGCGATCGTAGTCGCCGGCTTTGCGTTGAAAATACGTAAGCACCTCGGGATGCGGCAGGATGAGGAACTTCTCGGCCTCGATGCCGGCGACGACGGCGTCGGCGACCGCCGTCGGCTCGATGACCTCGCCCGACGCCTTGATGCTGGCGCCGGCGGCGTCGTTGAGCGCGCCCTTGAGCATGTCGGTGTTTACGTAAAGTGGACACAAACACGAGACCTTGATGCCGCGATCTCCGTAGGTGATGGCGATCCACTCGGCGAGCGCGACGGCGGCGTGCTTGGTGACCGAGTAGGGCGCCGAGCCCACCATCGAGAGCAGGCCCGCCGCCGACGCGGTGGCGACGAGGTAGCCCGAGCCGCGCGCGGCCATCGCCGGCAGGAGCGCGCGCGCCGCCCACACGTGGGCCATGAGGTTGATGTCGAAGATGCGGCGCCATTCGTCGTCGGGAGCGTCGACGCCGCCGCCGATGGCGATGCCGGCGTTGGAGACGAAGAGATCGATGGCGCCGTGCTCCTTCGTGGCGCGCTCGACGAGCGCCACGATGTCGGCTTCGCGCGACACGTCGCAGGCGACCGCGCTCGCTTTCGTGCCCGCGTTGCCCGCGCTGCTCGCGCCGAGCTCGCGCGCCAATGCCTCCGCGCCGGGCAGGTCGCGATCGGCGACGACGAGCGCGCGCGGCTGCTCCTTCGCGAAGCGGCGCAACATGGCGGCGCCGATGCCGTGCGCGCCGCCGGTGACGACGATGACCTTGTCGGTGAGCTTCACGCGCGCAGCATACTACGGCGCGCACGCGGCGTTGCGCAGCGCCTTTACGTCGCGTGCCCGCGGATTGTCTCGTCGACGGACGCGT
>DATNAQ010000065.1:0-20147 GCA_035607415.1 Polyangia bacterium | reverse complement strand
CGATCACATGACCTGCATGGCCGCCGGTGCGATGGAGCTGGGCGCGATGACGATCTACTTCTGGGCCATCAAGGGCCGCGAGTGGATCTGGGAGATCCTCGAGGAGATCTCCGGCGCGCGCATGACCCACAGCTACGTGCGCGTGGGCGGCGTCGCCTACGACATCCACGAGGACATCCCAGCCAAGATCCGCGCGCTCTACCCGAAGCTCGAGCAGATCCTCGCGGACCTCCGCCAGGCGTTGTACGAGAACCGCATCTTCCGCGATCGCATGGACGGCACCGGCGTCATCACGCAGGAGAAGGCGCTCAGCTACGGCTGGACCGGCCCGTGCCTGCGCTCGACGGGCATCGACTACGACGTGCGCAAGGCGCACCCGTACCTCGTCTACGATCGCTTCGACTTCGACGTCCCCGTCGGGTCGAAGGGCGACAACTTCGATCGTTACATCGTGCGCATGGACGAGGCGCGCCAGTCGATCCGCATCCTCGAGCAGGCGTTCGCGCAAATCCCCGAAGGGCCGGTCTGCCTCGACGATCCGCGCATCATCCTGCCGCCCAAGCAGGCCGTGTACAACTCGATCGAAGGCATGATCTCGCACTTCAAGATCATCGTCGACGGCGTGAAGATCCCGCCGGGCGAGGTCTACTCGTACACCGAGGGCGGCAACGGCGAGCTCGGCTGGTACATCGTCTCCGACGGCACCGGCCGCCCCTACAAGTGCCGCGTGCGTCCGCCCTGCTTCATCATCACCAACGCGCTGCGCGAAATGATCGTCAACCGACCCATCGCCGACATCGTGCCGACCTTCGACATGATGAACATGATCGGCGGCGAGTGTGATCGCTAATGGCTGAGACTCCCGCGAACCCCGAGCTCGTCACGCTGAAGATCGACGGACGTACGGTGCAGGTCCCCAAGGGGACCAACGTCCTCGAGGCCGCGCGCACGCTCGGCACCAGCATCTCCTACTTCTGCTATCACCCCGGCCTGTCGTCGCCGGCGGTGTGCCGCCAGTGCCTCGTCGAGGTCAAGGGCCAGCCCAAGCTCGCGCCGTCGTGCTACACGCCCGTCGCCGAAGGCATGGACGTGCTCACCGAGAGCGAGAAGGTGGTCACCGCGCGCGCGCAGATGCTCGAGTTCACGCTGGTGAACCACCCGGTCGACTGTCCGATCTGCGACAAGGCCGGCGAGTGCACGCTGCAGAAGATGTATCAGGAGTGGGACGGCTCGCCGTCGCGCGTCGACACCGGCAAGGTGCACAAGCCGAAGGTCGTCGACCTCGGCCCCGAGATCGTGCTCGACGCCGAGCGCTGCATCCTCTGCACGCGCTGCATCCGCGTCTGCGACGAAGTCGCCAAGGAGCATCAGCTCGAGATGGCCTATCGCGGCGATCGCGAGCAGCTCACCGTGGCGCCGGGCAAGCGGCTCGACAATCCCTACTCGCTCAACACCGTCGACGTCTGCCCCGTCGGCGCGCTGACGTCGAAGGACTTCCGCTTCGCCATGCGCGCGTGGGAGCTCTACACCACGCCGTCGGTGTGCGCGGGCTGCGCGACCGGCTGCAACGACGAAGTGCACCACGCGCGCGGCAAGATCTATCGCCTCGTCCCGCGCGAGAATGAAGCGGTCAACAAGTTCTGGATGTGCGACGAGGGCCGCTTCACCTACAAAGAGATCGACACCGCGCGCGTCGCGGCGCCGCGCATCGGCGGCGAAACCTCGTCGATGGACAAGGCGCTGGCGTTCGCCGCCGAGCGCCTCGCCGGCGTGCCGCGCGAGCTCCTCGGCGTGGTGCTCAACGCGCAGGCGACCAACGAGGACAACTACTTCCTGGCCAAGGTGGCCAAGGCGCTCGGCATCACGCACGTGTACCTCGCGGGCCGTCCGCCCAAGCCCGAGCGCGCCGACGACGTCTTGCGCTCGGCCGACGTCAATCCCAACACCGCCGGCGCGCGCGTCATCGCCAACGCGCTGTTCGGCGCCGGCAAGGCCAAGGGCACGCAGCAGCTCAACGCCGACATCGCCGGCGGCTCGGTGCGCGGCCTCTGGATCCTCGGCGATCACGTCGCGCTCGACGACGAGGCGCTCGCCGCGCTCGCCAAGCTCGACGTCGTCTACCAGTCGCCGCACGACAACTTCCTGAGCGACAAGGTCTCGGTGCTCCTGCCCGCCGCGTCGTGGGCCGAGGTGCACGGCACGTTCACCAACGCCAAGGGGCTCGTGCAGCGCGTCCGCGCCGCCGTCGAGCCGCCGGGCGAGGCGCGCCCGCACTACGAGCTCGTCGCGCTCATCGCCAAGCGCCTCGGCGTCGATGTCAGCGTCGGTGCCGGCGCGTTGACCGCCAAGGCGCTGTTCGCCGAGATGAAAGGCGCGGTGCCCGAGTTCGCGAGCGCGAGCTTCGGGCGCGAAGCGCTGCCGATCCAACTTCGTTTCGCGGCTTCGAGGGGCTAATCGCGAATGGGAATCATTCTCCTTTTTGCAATTCCGGCGGCGGCCTTCGCCGGCATGGCGGTGGCGCTCGTCGGCGTCATCGGCTGGGTGCTGCCGTTCGTCGGCTCGCACAGCTGGGGCGCCTGGGCGATGGATCCGTGGTTCCAGGCGCTCATCAAGCTGGCGCTGCTCATCCTCGTCGTGGTCATGCCGATCGCGTCGCTGTTGACGTGGATGGAGCGCAAGCAGTCGGCGATGATGCAGGACCGCATCGGCCCCAATCGCGCGGCCGTGCTCGGCTGGCGCGGCTGGGGCATCCCGCACTTCGTCGCCGACGCGCTCAAGATGATCTTCAAGGAAGACTTCGTCCCGGCCAAGGCGAACCGCTTCCTGTTCACGCTCGCGCCGCTCATGGCGATCGTGCCGGTGTTCGTCACCTTCGCGATCGTTCCCTTCGGCGCGACGGCGTGCTGGAGCCAGATGGCGCACGTCGTGACCGATTCGCAGGTCGCCGCCTGCACCGACAAGGTCGTGCTGCAGACGGCGCCCGGCTTCGACGTCGGCCTCATCTTCTACTTCGCGATCGCCTCGCTCGCCGTCTACGGCACCACGCTCGCCGGCTGGGCCTCGTACAACAAGTGGTCGCTGCTCGGCGGCCTGCGCGCCTCGTCGCAGATGATGTCGTACGAAGTGACGATGGGCCTCGCCATCCTCGGCGCGTTCCTCGTCTACGGCACGCTCGAGCCGCAGGCGATGGTCATCGCGCAGGGCCCGAACCCGATCGATTGGGGCATCGTCAAGCAGCCGCTCGGCGCCATCCTGTTCTTCACGGCGGCGATGGCCGAGACCAAGCGCACGCCGTTCGATCTGCCCGAAGGCGAGAACGAGGTCATCGGCTACTTCGTCGAGTACTCGGGCATGCGCTTCGGCATCTTCTTCCTCGCCGAGTTCATCGAGGTCGTGTTCCTCTCGGCGATCATGGCCACCGTGTTCCTCGGCGGCTGGCAGGTGCCGTTCCTCTACACCGACGGCTTCCACCTCGGCACGCACTTCCTGCCGGTGTGGCACGGCATCGTGCTCTTGCTGCAGACGACGGCGTGGGGCCTGAAGGTGATCCTGTTCTGCTGGTTCCAGCTGCTCGTGCGCTGGACGATGCCGCGCTTCCGCCCCGATCAGCTGATGAACCTCGGCTGGAAGCGCCTGTTGCCTGTGTCGCTGGCGAACATCCTCGTGACCGCCGGCGTCGTGCTCGCTCTCGAAGCGTGGGGTCGCTGATGGAAGGCGCATTCAAGAAGCGGACGTCGAAGGCGGGCGTGATCGTGTCGGCGCGGCCGGAGACGTTGTCGAAGGCGACGTGGCTACCCGCGCTCGCCAAGGGCCTCGGCGTGACGATGCGCCACTTCTTCACCAACATCGCCACCGGCAAAGACATCGCGACGATCCAGTATCCCGAGGAGAAGGCGCCCTACCCGCACCGGTATCGCGGGCTGCATCGCCTGATGCTGCGCGACGACGGCTCGGTGCGCTGCGTGGCCTGCATGTGCTGTCCGACGGCGTGCCCGGCGCACTGCATCACCATCGTCGCGGAGGAGACGGGCAACGCCAACGAGAAGCGCCCGGCGATCTTCGAGATCGACGAGCTGCGCTGCGTGGTGTGCGGCCTGTGCGTCGAGGCCTGCCCGTGCGACGCCATCCGCATGGATACCGGCGTGCACGCGCACCCGACGGAGAAGCGGTTCGAGGCGGTGCTCGGCAAGACCGACCTCATGAGCCGCGGCGCGCAGTCGATTGCCACGCAAGGTGGCAAGAACGACTGGCGGGACACCGAGAAGACTCCCTAGGTCCCTGCGGGCGGCGGGTCCTGACAGCCATTCATTTTTTTCGGCTGTGCTCGGCTTCGCTCGATCGGATGGGTCCGATCGGGGCGGCGCTTCGCCTGCGCGCAGGCGAAAAAAGCGAATGGCTGTCACCCGCCGCGAGGAACTAGCTCGTTGGGCGCCCGGTAACCGGCGGGTCGGCAACGGGAGGCCGGGGCCCGGATTGGACGATCGAGACGACTAGCTTGCCGCGGGCGCGATGGGTGGTGATGGCTTCGTAGGCGTCGGCGACTTTGTTGTCGAGCGCGAAGCTGCGCGGATCGAGGCGCGGGATGAGCTTGCCGTCGTGGGCGAGCTGGGCGATCTCGCCGAGGATGGCGCCGTGATGGGCGCGCCCGTCGCCGGTGAGCAGTGGGATGAGCGAGAAGACGCCGGAGAAGCTGGCGCCCTTGACCGAGAGCGGCGACAGCGGATGGGTGCCCCAGCCGAGGCTGCTCACGACGTGACCGTAGCGCGCGACGGCGGCGAACGACGCCTCGAGCGTGGTGCTGCCGACGGTGTCGAAGACGATGGCGAAGCCGCGCCCGGCGGTGTGCTCGACGACGTAGTCGTCGACGCTCGTCTGCTCGTAGTCGATGGGCGTGGCGCCGAGCGAGCGCACGTAGTCGGCGTCGCGGGCGCGCACCGTCGCGAACACCTCGGCGCCGCGGGCGCGCGCGATCTGGATCGCCACGTGCCCGACGCCACCGGCGCCGCCGTGAATCAGCACCTTCTGTCCGGCGCGCACGTTCGCGCGGTCCACGAGCCCTTCCCACGCGGTGATGGCGACCAGTGGCAGCGCCGCCGCCTCGCGCATCGACAGCCGCGCCGGCTTGCGCGCGACCACCGCGGCGTCGACCGCGGCGAGCTCGGCGAGCGAGCCGGGCAGGCCGCCGACGCCGCCGGTCAGGCCCCAGACTTCATCGCCGCGACGGAAGGTGTCGGCGCGCGGCCCCACCTCCTCCACCACGCCGGCGAGGTCGACGCCGAGGATGGCGGGCAGCGGCTGGCGCGCGTGCGCGGCGAGCCCGGCGCGGATCTTGGTGTCGAGCGGGTTGACGCCCGAGGCGTGGATGCGAATCAGGAGTTGGCCGACGTCGGGCGCGGGCCGCGGCACCTCGGCGAGACGAAACGGCGCGTTCGCGCGATCGATCACGAGCGCCTTCATGGTCGGCGTGCGCGTCATGACCATTGCGTGTGCACGCCGACGCGCGCGGCAATCCGGTGCTCGGCTTGACATCATGGCGCGCGTGCGCTTCGACCGCGTGTCGATGCGGTGGCGCGACGCGAGTCCGCGGTTATAATGAATCAGCGCCCTCTGCCCGGCGCGACAGGAGGAGATTGTTTTTTCCCTACGATCATGAACCCGGGATCGGCCGCTGACCGAGGCGTGCATACCCGCTCCGTCGGGAAGCCCATATCGGTTATCTGTCGAGCCCACCTACTAAATGTAGGGGTTCAAACTTCTCTTCCATCGGCCAGGGCGGTAGGCGGCAGTCTTCAAACGGCGCGACTTCGGTTGCGCCGTTTGTCTATGGGCTCGCTTGGGTGCGGTTGGCGGCGGGTCCTGCCCGCACATTCGTTTTTTCGGCTGTGCTCGGCTCCGCTTGGCCCGTAGGGCGCTGTTTGGCCGGCGCTGCGCCTGCGCGCAGGCGAAAAAACGAATGTGCGGTCACCCGCCGCAATCACCGTAGCTCGCTGGGGCGGCGGCCGGAACCTTTGGGCCCGATTGTTACGGACGCGGTCCTGTCGCGATCGAGGCCGAGCGGGTCAGAGCGGTTCGTTGAGCCGGTGCAGGAGGAGGACACAGGCGACGACGAGCACGAGCGTCGCGACGACGGCAACGCCGACGGCGAAGCGCCGGCGGGCGAGCGTGGTGTCCTCGTCGGTCGCGCCGATGATGGCGACGCAGGCGGCGATGAAGGCGAGCGTCATGGGCGCGACGGCGCCGAGCCCGGGCAGGAAGCCGTGCCAGCAGAGAACGACGAGGATGATGGAGAGCGCCGTCAGCGCGGCGGCGCTTGTAGCACGCACGGAAGCAGCTTAGCGCGACTGGTGCAGGGAGAGCACGCCGACGTAGCCGAAGCCGAGCGTGAACAGGAGCATGAACGGAAGCGAGACGTAGTGGCCGGCGTTCACCGCCACCACCGTCGCCCCCGCGAAGTAGAGCGCGAACAGCACCTCGACGAACGGGATGAGCGTCTTCGACGCGCGGTACCGCTTCGCCGTCCAGCCCTCGAAGCGGCGCACCACGCCGAGCTTGGGCGTGCGCACGAACTCGCCCGACTCGCCGCCGAACAGCGCCTCGACCACCGCGCGCGTCTGGTTGATGCACAGGCCGATGCCGAGCGACATCATGAGCGGCAGCCGGCGCAGCGTCGGCTTCCAGTTGCGCTGAATCTCGCGCTGCGACGTGATGTAGAACGACGCGATCGACAGCGTGGTGCCGAAGAACAGCGGCAGGTCGATGAGCAGCACCTCGCGCAGCCCGTGGCGCGTGCGCACGAGCAGGTTCGGCAAGAGCAGGATCGACAGCAGCAAGAGGAGCGGATAGGCGAAGTTGTTCGTGAGGTGGAAGAACGCCTCCAGCTTGACGCTGAACGGCACGTCCTTGGACCTCCAGATCGACGGCAACAGCTTCTTCGCCACCTGGATCGATCCCTTCGCCCAACGGAACTGCTGCGACTTGAACGCGTTCATCTCGACGGGCAGCTCGGCCGGCGACACCACGTCCTTCAGATAGATGAACTCCCAGCCGCGCAGCTGCGCGCGGTACGAGAGGTCCATGTCCTCGGTGAGCGTGTCGTGCGACCAGCCGCCGGCGTCGGCGATCGCCGAGCGGCGCCAGATGCCCGCGGTGCCGTTGAAGTTGAAGAAGCGCCCCGAGCGGTGACGCGCGGTGTGCTCGATGACGAAGTGCCCGTCGAGCATCATGGCCTGCAGCTCGGTGAGGCGCGAGTAGTCGCGGTTCACGTGATCCCAACGCACCTGCACCATGCCGACCTTGTCGTTGGTGAAGAAGTGCACCGTGCGCTCGATGATCTCGGCCGGCGGCAGGAAGTCGGCGTCGAACACCATCACGAACTCGCCGCGCGCCGTCTTGAGCCCGTTCTCCAGCGCGCCCGCCTTGAAGCCCGTGCGGTCGGTGCGGTGGATGTAGACGATGTCGAGGCCGGTGGCGATCAGCTCGTCGACCTTGGCGCGGCAGATCGACTGCGTCTCGTCGGTCGAGTCGTCGAGCACCTGGATCTCGAGCTTCTCGCGCGGGTACTCGAGCTGCGCGATCGCATCGAGCAGGCGCGACGCCACGTACATCTCGTTGAACAGCGGCAGCTGCACCGTGACGACCGGCAGGTTCGTCGGGTCGAAGCGCGCGGCCGGCGACGGATCGCTGCCGCGGCTGCGATAGTAGAGGTACATCAGCATCGAGCGATGGAAGCCGTACATCGCCAGCGTCAGCAGCACGACGAGGTACATCGTGATGAGGACGTTATCCAGGGTCAGCCATGCGGTCATGGCCCAGATCTATAGACCGCGAATTGTCATCGAAATGTAATTCAATGTAATACTTTGTCCTGAAACGTATTGTTTACACTGAGGAATTCCGTTTCCCTTGACAACCCTGACGCAATGCGCAAGATAGGCACGTAACGCGTCGCGTTACTAGTGGAGGATGTACATGGCGACGGTGAGTCAGCAGCTCAAGGGGACGTTCACGAACGCCCGCAAGCAGATCGAAGGGTTCGAAAAGAAGGCAGCCAAGCAGGTCGCGCTGCTCGAGAAGAAGGCCAAGGCCTCGTTCGGCGAGGTCAAGGGCCAGATCGACGAGGTCCCGGCGCAGCTTCGCGGCGCCTGGTCCGAAGTGGTCGGCCGCGTGCGCGGCGCGCTCGACTTCGCCTCGCGCGACGACCTCAAGAAGCTCTCGGCCAAGGTCGACGACCTGGCCAAGAAGGTCGAGAAGCTCGTCCGCGGCGACAAGATCAAGAGCGCGGCCGGCAAGAAGGCCTCGACCTAACCGCCCTCCGATATCATACGCGCGTGTCCCCCCCTCGATACGCGCGTTCCCGGTGGTGGGCACCGGCGATCGTCTCCGCGTCGTCGGTCGCCGGTGCTCACCCGTTTTGTCATCTCGTCTTTCACTGCGGCTGCAGCGCGCTGGCGCTGACCGCGCATTGCAACATCCACGCGCCCTCGCCGCCGCACTGCCCGTGGTGCGCGCAGCCGTTGTGGTTCGTGCTCGCCGCGCTGCTCGCGCTCGTCGCCGGCGGCGCGGCGATGGCGCTCGTGCGGCGGCGCTCGACGGCGATCCTGCCGTCGGTGTCGGCGGGTCTCGTCGGCGCCGTCGCCGGCGCGTCGCTCGGCGCGATGATCACGATCCTGGCGCGCTGAGCGATCGCGCGCTCGCTAGGGAACGTACTCGCCCATGAAGCGGCCCGAGCCGGGGAAGCCGGTGGTGTGCATGAGCGCGAGGAAGTCCATCGTCCAGGCGACGGAGATGTGGATGAGCACGCCGCACCAGATCGATCGCGTCGCCATCGACAGCGTCCCGAGGACGATGCCGGCGAAGATCGCGCCGCACACCTCGGCCACCGGCTTGTGGAAGTGGATCATGCAGTACGGCACGATCATCACGAAGATGGCGTAGGCGCCCATCTGCCGCTCGAGCGCGAACAGGAGGAAGCCGCGGAAGAAGAACTCGAGCGCCACGAACGACGCCGCGTACATGAGCTCCCACGCCACCAGATCGGTCCAGCTGCGCGCCGCCGCCTTGTAGAACGGATAGGTGTGCAGGAACGGCTTGGTGTACGAGGCGATGATCACGACCGGCAGGATCGCGCCGAAGAGCGCGACGTAGATCCACACGTGGCGCGACATCCCCCTCGTGCTCAACCCGTAGTCGCGCAGCCGTCCGCGCAAGAGGCCCCAGACGGCGATCGCCGGAATCACGAAATAGCCGACCACCTTCGCGCCCGCCCACCAGGCGAAGCCGCCGAGCGCGTAGTAGCGCGACGATTGGAAGTAGTCGCCGAGGTACGCGTCGAAGTTCGGCCGATCCCCGTAATACTCCTGGAACACGAGCACGAACGCCGCGAGCACGAGCACGATGACGACGCGCGTGTCGAAGCCAGGAAAACGCGCGCGCTCGTCGGCCGCCCGTTGGTTGATCCGCTCCCACGTCTCGACGAAGACGCGCCGATACCAGCGCTGCATGATACTCTGTTAGCATGAAGCCGCTCGCTGTGGCCGCCGTCATTTGCGTCGCAGTCGCGGCGCGAGCGACGGTGCTCGTTCCACTCGATACCAAGGCGTTGACCGCGCGCGCCGAGCGCATCGTGCTCGGCGTCGTCGAATCGCAACAGGCGCGCTGGAGCTCCGATCATCAGGCCATCTACACCGACGTGACGGTGCGCGTGACCCGCGCCTATAAAGGATCGGTGAAGCCGGGCGAACGCATCGTGGTGCGGCGCGAAGGCGGCAGCCTCGACGGGCTCGGCATGCGCGTCTACGGCGCGGCCAGCTTCAACGTCGGTGAGGAGGTCGTCGTCTTCACCGAGACGCGCGGCAACGCCTCGTGGACGGTGGGCATGACGCAGGGCAAGCTCCACGTCAGCGTCGACGCCGACGGCACCAAGCGCGTGCAGGCGGCGCTCGGCGACGTGGCCTTCACGAACAGCGCGGCCAATCAGAAGCTCGTCGCCGGACCGCGGCGGCTCGACGACTTCGAGCGCGAAGTGCGCAGCTACGTCAAGGGCGCGCAGTGACGCGCGCGGTCTTGGTTGCCACCGTCGTCCTGTGCCTGGCGTCGACGTCGTCGGCGTTCGTGCGCTCGCGAACCGAAAAAGGCGTCGCGGTCGCGTGGCCGGGCAGCTGCGCGTATGTCACGCCCGACTCGGCGGGCACGCCCGACATGACCAACGACGCGCTCTTCCCCGTCATCATGAAGTCGCTGGCGAACTGGCAGAACGCCGTCGGCGATCAGGCGTACTTGAAGCTCGTCTATCAGGATCCGCAGCCGCTCGAGGCGCACCTCGACGGGATCAACACGATCAAGTTCCGCACCGATCGCTGGTGCCATCCCAACGACGCGCAGCAGAACGACGTCTGCTACTCGTCGGCGGCCGCGGGCATCACGACGGTGTTCTTCGTGCAGGACGGCAGCGCGCACGCGGGCACCATCCTCGACGCCGACATCGAGCTCAACGACCTCAACTTCACCTTCGCCGTCCTGCCGACGACGACGATGCCGCGCGACGGCACGTCGCTCGCCGACCTCGAGAACACGCTCACGCACGAGCTCGGCCATCTGCAGGGGCTCGATCACACGTGCAAGGACGCGGCGACGCCGTCGCAGGAGATCGACGACACCGGCAATCCGCCGCCCGACTGCACGACGCTCGGCACGCTGCCGCTCGCCGAGCAGACCAAGATCAAGCTGGCGACGATGTACAACTTCGCCGCGCCCAACGAGATCAGCAAGCGCTCGCCGGAAGCGGACGACGTCGCCGGCATCGCCGACGCCTATCCGCCGCCGAGCGATCCCGGCAGCTGCAAGCCGATCAACCTCGACGACTACAAGTCGGGCGGCTGCGCCATCGGTGGTCCGATGACACGATCGCTGGCGGCGATCGCGGTGCTGCTCGGCGCGCTGGTCATGCTGATCGTGCGTCGACGCTGGCACTGATGCGTGGAAGCGCCGCGCGCCGGCTCCTTCCATTGCCAGTTGCCGGTTGGGGCGCGAGCAAAGGCGCGAAATCGCGCGCGCGGGCGGGAGGCATGGCGGTTGCTTTACGGCCGCGGCATGCGCCCTCGCACGCTGCTTGGTGATGTTCAGCAAGAGACCGCTCTGCGGCCGGTTCGTCCGGCCGGCAATGACAGCGATACCTACGAGCGCGTGCGCCGTACGCTCAACGAGGCGCTCGCCGAGCTGCAGCTGCCGGGTCGCGATCGCGACGACTCGGGGATGATCAAGCTCCCGCGGCCTGCAGCGGCGCGCTGAGCGCAGCCCGCACGCCGTCGCCGACGAGGTTGCAGGCGAGGACGACGGCGGCGATGGCGAAGGTCGGCGGCCAGAGCAGCCACGGCCGCAATCCGGAAGCCTGCGCCTGCGCCAGTAATTCGCCCCAGCTCGCCGTCGGTGGCGGCACTCCGAACCCGAGAAACGTCAGGGCCGTCTCGAAGAGCACGGCGTAGCCGATGCCGAAGGCCGCGGCGGTGATCGCCGGCGTGGCGGCGAGCGGCAGGATGTGCACGCCGAGGAGGCGCAGGCGGCCGGCGCCGACGGCGCGCGCGGCTTCGACGTGTGGCGCGGCGGCCACACGCAGGGCTTCGGCGCGAGTCAGGCGCGCCACGTAGGGCCATTGCGTGACGGCGATGGCGAACGCCACCTCGGCGAGCGACGTGCGCGAGGTGACGCCCTGGATGGCGAGCAAGAGCAGCAGCGCCGGAAACAAGAGGCCGATCTCGATGAGGCGGCCGATCACGAAGTCGGCGCGGCGGCCGAGCGCGGCGGCGGCGCCGATGAGGAGCCCGACGGCGACGTAGAGCGCGACCGCGAGCGGACCGACCAGGAGCGCGACGCGGGCGCCGTGCACCAGGCGCGAGGCGACGTCGCGACCGCGATCGTCGGTGCCGAGCCAATGTGCGATCGACGGCGGGGCCAGGACGGTCGTGACGCCGCCCGGGTGCTGCTCCTCGGGGCCGTAGGGCATGAGGTCGGCGAGCGCGGCGGCGAGCACGAAGACGGCGAGGATGGCGAGGCCGAGCCGCGCCCCCGGCGTCGACGAGAACCGGCGCCACGCGCTCATCGGGTCACCGCCGCGCTCATGCGGCGCGGCCTCGCAGGCGCGGGTCGACGAGCCCGTAGGCGAGATCGGCGGCGAGCACGGCGGCGAGCGTGACGAGCGCGCCGACCGTGGTGATGCCGAGCAGGAGCGGCACGTCGCGGGTCATGACCGCGTCGAAGGCCATCATGCCGATGCCGTGCAGGCCGAAGACCTGCTCGACGACGACCGCGGCCGAGAGCAGCGCGGGGAGCTCGCTGCCGAGGAGCGTGACCGTGGGCAGGAGCGCGTTGCGCAGGGCGTGCACGGCGACGCCGGCGGGGCCGAGCCCTTTGGCGCGCGCGGTGGTGACGTAGTCGGCGGCGAGCGCGTCGAGGAGCGCGCCGCGCTGGTAGCGGGCGAGCTTGACCGTCTCGGCGAGGGCGAGCGCGCCGGCGGCCGGCAGCATGCCGACGAGCGTGCGCGCGCCCCACGGCGCCCCGGCGCGCAGGACCAGCAGCGCCACCGCGGCAACGGGCAGCGCGTAGATCCCGTAGAGCGCGGCCGAGGTGGCGCGCGCCCACGCCTTGCGATCGAGCCAACCGAGCGCGGCGCCGAGCGGGACCGCGACGCCGAACGCGAGCGCGGCGGCGAGCAGCGCCAGCGCCAGCGACGTCGGCAGCGCCTCGGCGATCTTGGCGCGCACCGGCCGGCCGTCGACGAGCGAGTCGCCGAAGTCGAGCCGCGCCGAGCGCCCGAGCCACGCGGCGTATTGGGCCGGCCACGATCGGTCGAGCCCGTACTCGGCGCGCATCGCCGCCAGCGACTCGGGCGAGGCGCCGCGCGCGGTGCCCGCCTGCACGAGCGCCGCGTCGCCGGGCAGGGCGTGCACCAGCGCGAAGGTCACGAGCGTGACGCCGAGGAGCACGAGCGGCACGACGGCGAGCCGCCGCGCAAACGCGCTACGCGCAAAAGCCAAAGCACTTACATGCGCTGCTTTCGGCATCGCTTAACGCGACAGCCACGCCCGCGCGAAGGTGAAGCCGTCCTGCGACGGCAAGAGCCCGTGCACGCGCGGCTGCAGCAGCGTCTCGACCTCGCGCATCGAGATGAACGTGTAGGGCTGCTCGTCGTGTACGAGCGCGTGCAGCTTGCGATCGAGCGCGTGGCGCGCGTTGTCGTCGGCGGTCTGGCGGATCTGATCGAGCAGCGCGTCGGCGGCGGGCGACTTCCAGCTGCCGAAGTTCTCGCCGCCGGCGGCCTGCGACGAATGGAAGAGCTGGTAGTTGTCCTGCTCGACGGAGAGCGTCCACTGCAGCGCCGAGGCGTCGAAGGCGTGATGGCGCAGCCGATCGAGCTGCACCGCGAAGTCGACCGACGCGAGATCGATCGTGACGCCGGCCTTGGCGAAGTCCTCCTTCATGAGCGTGCCGAGCTGCTCGGCCGAGCGCGACGCGCCGTAATAGAGGAACGTCAGCTTCATGGTCTTGACGCCGGCCTCGTCGAGCAGCTTGCGCGCGGCGGCGGGATCGAACGGCCACGGCTTGATGCTCGCGTCGTACGACGGCGTGCCCGGCGCGTAGGGGCCGGTGATCGCGCGCGCGTGGCCGCCGAAGGCGACCTGGTCGAACCGCTGCCGATCGATCAGCATCGTCAGCGCGCGCCGCACGCGCGGATCGGCGAGGTGGCCGCGCTCGCTGTTCCAGACGACGAAGAAGTAGGCGCGCGGCGTCCAGACCAGGAGGCGATGGCCGGTGAGCGCGGGGTCGTTGCGGACCTCGTCGAAGTGGGTGGCCGGGACCTGCCAGAGCACGTCGATCTCGCCGCGACGATAGAGCTGGTAGGCGACCTCCTTGTCGCGGATGAAGCGGAAGCGGATGCGATCGACGTGCGCTTTTTCGCCCCAATAGTCGGGGTTGCGCGCCAGCACCAGCTCGTCGTTCTGCTTCCACGAGACGAACTTGAAGGGGCCGGTGCCGATCGGCGCGCGCGAGGCGTCGGCGCGGCGCAGATCTTTTCCCTTATAGAGGTGCTCGGGGAGGATCGAGAGGTGAGCCAGCGCCTGCTTCAAGAACGGCGCCGGCCGGGTGAGGCGCAGGATCACGGTGTTGGCGTCGGGCGTTTCGACGGCCGAGACCGGATCGAAGTCGCTGCGCGCATCGGCGCCGACCGCCGGATCGCGCGCGCGGCCGATGGTGAAGGCGACGTCGGCCGAGGAGAACGGCGCGCCGTCGTGCCACTTCAGCGACGGACGCAGATGCAGGGTCAGCGCGTCGGCGGTCGACTCGAACGAGGCGGCCAGGCGCGGCGTGATGGCGCCGGTCCACGGATCCTGGAACAGCAGGGTCTCGACGACCTCGTTCTCCACGATCCAGCGGCTCCAGGCGTCGTGCTCGACGAGGTCGCACAGGATGGCCGGCTCGGCCTCGACGTGCACGACCAGCTCGCCGCCGTCCCGCGGCGGACCGGCCTCGTCGAAATCGAGCGGACAGCCGGTGGGCGGACATTGCACGAGCTCGGGCTCGTTGGGCCGAACGGTCACCGCCCCGCTCTGCCCGGCCGCGCCCCCGTCGCTGTGCGCGGGCGCACGCGAGCGCTTGCAGCCGGCGGTCGGAAAGACCGCGAGCGCGAGCGCGAGGGCGAGCCATGGACGCATTCGCCGCATCGTACATCGTGCGCAAATTACTTGGCAAAAAGGCGCTTGCCGTGTTACGAACTCCGTCGACATGACATCCATGCGAGGGGCACCTATGTCGCGGATCGCGCTGGTTGGCAGCCTCCTTTCCTTCATCATTCTTGGCGGTGGTTGCTCGAATTCGTCGGGCGCGTCCATGGCCGAGCCGGAAGCGACGGCACTGCCGCCGATCAAGGTCGACCTGCCGCCGCCGCCGCCGAACCTGGGCGTGTCGGACGTTCCCGAGAAGCTCCCCAACGGCGACTACACGATCTATGGCCTGCGCAAGAACAAGCGGAAGGTCTGCCAGGTCGCGGCCGCCGCGGGCGCCAAGGAGCCGCCGGCGGATTGCCTCTTGAACAAGGACGTCAAGCTCTCGGCGTACCTGCTCGAGGTCTACCAGTGCCCGAAGTGCCCCAAGGGCCAGACGTGCAAGCTCTGCGACCAGCCGCACTTCTTCATGGGCGACAAGCCCGACACGAAGAAGGAGAAGGCGATGATGGTGGTCGACTACCTGGCGCCGAAGCAGAAGCCGCCGGCGCTGACGGTGGGCAAGCAGTATGAAGTGGCCGGCACCTTCCAGATCAACTCGCCCACCGGCTTCGGCTCCTCGGACGGCCTCCTGGTGTTCGACAGCATGACCGACGACAAGGGCGTGCCCTTCATGTCGCCGGCCAAGGCCCTCGAGGAGAAGGCGCTCAAGGGCGAGCAGCAGGAGCAGGCGCTCGAGGCCAAGCGCCAGGCCGCGATGAAGAAGAAGCACTAACCGCAGGACCGCAGCAAATGTTGCAGGCACTTCGTTCCATCTACATCTGGGTCGGCATCGCCACACTGACGTCGCTCATGTACGTCGTCGGGGCGCCGCTGTTCCTGACGACCATGTGGTTCGATCCGACGCGCAAGATCGGTCACTGGTACGCGACCATGTGGGGGCGGATCATCACACGCCTCAACAATCGCTGGTCGTTCGAGGTGGTCGGGCAGGAGCGGATTCCCGAGGATCGTCCGCTCGTCGTGGTGGCGAACCATCAGGGGATGGGCGACATCATGATGGCGTTCTGCATGAATCTTCACTTCAAGTGGATCTCGAAGGCGGCGAACTTCTACGTGCCGTGCATGGGCTGGTTCATGTACCACGCGGGGTACATCCCGCTGCGGCGCGGGGACAAGTCGTCGATCTTGAAGTGCATGGCGCGCGCGCGCTGGTATCTCGACCACGGCGTGAGCGTGCTGTTCTTCCCCGAGGGGACGCGCAGCAAGGACGGCGACGTGCAGGGGTTCAAGGCGGGCGCGTTCAAGCTCGCGCTCGAGGCGGGCGTCGACATCCTGCCGCTCGGGATCGCCGGCACGGCGAACGCGCTGCCCAAGCACACGTGGAAGTTCTCCGACGAGCACACGCCGATGCGCATGCTCGTGGGGGATGTCATCTCGACCAAGGGGATGACGAAGGACGATCAGGATCGGCTGATCGAGATGTCACGCGAGGCGGTGATCGCGCTCAAGGACGAGCTCGAGGGCCGGACGTTCGTGCCGCAGAAGATCCGCGCGTCGGCCTGACGCGCGCGCGCCATCTCCGGAATTCCGGATTTTTCAGACCGTCGGTTGGTGCGTGATGGCTTGCGACGTCATGAAGTCGACGGCGCGGTCGACCTCGCGCTGGAACTTCTCGAGGTCGTAGCGCATGCCGGTGAGGGCGTTGGAGTACTGCACGGTCATGCCGCCCATGAAGCAGGCTTCCTTGAGCTCCTCGTCGGTGGCGCCGTACGCGCGCGCCGACTGCGCGTGATAGTAGATGCAGTAGCGGCACTTGATGTGCGCGGCGACGGCGAGGCCGATGAGCTCCTTGTACTTGTTGGGGATGGCGGTCTCGGCGAGCTCGAAGTCGCGGTGGATGCCCCACTCGGAGGCGAGCGTGACGGCGGGGAGGGTCGCGTAGAAGTCGGGGACGAAGCCGAAGTGGGCGATCATCTCGTTGTGGATCTGCTTGGTGCCGTTGCCGCTCGGGTCCATGCGCCACCTCCGGGCGGCGATGTACGCAGCGGGGGCGTTGCGGCTAGAACGAAGTGGCGAGAGCGAGCGGCGCGGCGAGCTCGAGCGTGACGGTCTCGCCGGTGCGGCGCGCGCGGGCGCCGTCGACGGTGGCGACGATTTCGTCGTCGCGGGTGGCGACGCGGACGCGCGTGGCGGCGGCGGTCTTGCTCGCGGCGGGCGTGCCGGGGGCGGCGTCGCGGGCGGCGCCCTCCCCCACCGGCGCAGCGGAGAAGCTGCGCGCCTCGGCGGCGAGGAGCGGCTCGAGGAAGGCGCGCACCTTGGCGTCGTCGACGGGGCGGACGGCGCCGAGCGGCGCGGTGATGCGCCAGGCGGCCGACTCGCGGCGCAGCTGCAGCGGGCCGACGTCGACGGCGACGATGTCGTCGAGGCGGAATGGGAACAGCCGGCGCTGGTAGAAGGTCGCGGGCGGCGCGCGCAACAGATCGAAGTCGCTGGCGCGGAAACAGAGCCCGGCGCCGTCGGCGCGCTCGGCGAAGAGGCCGGAAGGCTCGTCGCCGTTGCACTTGCCGCCGAGCTCCGCCTGCGCGGCACCGTCGAGCGCGAGGGTGGTCTTGGCGGCGTCGCTCAGGGCCGCGTAGCCGGTGTTGGTGGCGCGGGTGCGGTCGAGCGATTGCACGAGCGCATCGACCTTGGCGTCGGCGGCGCGGACGACCACGGGCTTGGTGACGCGCCAGCCGCCGGCGCGCTCGAGGGTGAAGGCGTCGGTGGCGATCTGGTGGGCGTCGCCCGGATCGGAGAGGGACAGGCGCATCGACATCCAGAGGCGCGGATCGATGCCGGCGGTCTCGATGAGGCGGCGCTCGGCGACGAGGACGCCGGGCTCGTCGTCGCGCTCGACGTAGACGCCGCGCGAGGGATCGTCGTTGCCGATGCGCAGCGTGTGGCCCGCGACGCGGACGATGAAGCGTGGGACGCCGAGGCCGAGCGTCTCGCGCAGCTTGGCGTCGACGTGCTCGATGCGCCGCTCGACCTCGCCGAACTCGAGGACCGCGAGCAGCGACTCGACGGCGGTGTCGTCGGCGCGGCGGCGCGGATCGACGAGCCACCAGCCCGAGGCTTCGTGACGGAGCTTCGTGGTGTGCGGCTCGGACCCGTGGCGCTCGATCTCGAGCTCGGTGGCGCGGGCGCGGTCGAAGTTGGGGACGATCCGGGCGCGCGCACGGGCGGCCTCGTCGGTCGAGGGGCGGCGCGCGTCCCACCAGACCAGCGCGGCGACGACGGCGGCGAGGGCGCCGAGGAACACGAGGCTGCCGCGACGTTTCACGAGGCGTGCCTCACGAGCGGCGGATCCAGAAGACGCCGGCGCCGAGGAGGAGCACGACGAGCGGCAGCGCGCCGACGCACAGGGCGAGCACGCGCGAGAGCTGCGCGTCGTCGAGCGTCAGGCGCAGGTGCTCGATCGAGCGCGCGCCGATGGCGATGCGCTCGGGGCGGTGCTCGAGCCAGGCGATGGCGGAGAGGATGAGGTCGCGGTTGTAGGCGGCGAGGAGCACGCGGTTCGAGGCGATCTCCGACGAGCCGAAGACGACGAGGCGCGCGCCCTTGCCGGTGCCTTCGGTGCGCTCGGCGGCGACGGCGATGGAGACGGGGCCTTTGACGTCCTGGCCCGGGTCGTAGCGCAGGTCGGCTTCGGCGCGGAAGACGCCGAGGTTGGTCTCGCCCCAGCCGGCGTCGCTGGTGTGCACGATCTCGCGCGCGTCGACGCCGGTCTTGGGGGTGGCGCGGATCTCGCGCACCGTCGACCAGAGGGTCTGGTGGCCCATGAGGCGCGCGGTGATCGGATGGTCGGCGTAGCCCTGCGTGACGGCGAAGGCGACGGCGGAGCCGCGCAGCCGCGGCTCGTCGACGACGATGTCGTTGCGCGGCGAGGCGCCCCAGCGATCGAGCATGTCCTCGACGCCGACGTCGACGAAGCGGGTGACCTTGGCGTCGAAGTGCGGGCCGAGGAGGACGAGCAGGCGGCCGCCGCGCTCGAGGTAGCGATCGAGCTCGAGCGCGTCGGGCGACGGCAGCGGGCGCTCGGGGCCGGCGAGGACGGTGACGTCGCAGTCGGCGGGGACGCCGCGATCGAGCGTGATGGGGCGCGGGGCCTGGTGATCGCGGCGCAGCTCCTCGGCGAGATCGCCGTAGGCGTCGGGATCGTAGCCGTCGATGGCGGGCTCGCCGTGGCCGGTGATGAAGCAGACGTTGGGGGCGCGCTCGTCGGTGACGGCGAGGACGGCCGAGGCGAGCGCCTGCTCGCCCTTCCACGCCTTCATCGGCGGCGGCGTGCCCGGCGAATCGATGGTGGCGGCGTAGTCGTAGTCGGCGAGCTCGGTGCGCGTGATGAACTTCGATTGATCGCCGGAGGCGACGACGATGACGCCGTCGACGAGATCGTCGCCCGAGACGCCGTACTTCTTGCCGACGGTCTTGAGGCGCTCGGGCTCGCGATCGATGTCGACGTATTCGACGTGGAGGTGCGGCGAGAGGCGGCGGGCGCGCTCGAGGAGCTCGTGGACGTCGCCGTAGAGATCGTTGGCGCCCTGCCCCGACGGGATCATGAAGACGATGACGTCGACGTCGCGCCCAAGGTTGCGGAAGAGCGCGGTCGATTTTTCGGAGAGCGCGAAGGTGCGGCCGCGGGTCCAGTCGGTGCGGTCGTAGTGGCGCGCGGCGAGGACGTTGAGCCCGACGGCGATGAGGACGGCGAGCGCGACCTCGACGAGCGCGCGGCGGCGGAGCGAGCTGGCGCGGCCGGCGGCGAGGGCGCGCGTGGCGGCGAAGAGCGCGACGGCGACGATCGAGAGGTGGTAGACGAGGCGGCGGCTGTCGACGATGCCGCGGCCGAAGTCTTCCATGCAGGCGAAGAGATCGACGTAGCGGAAGACGGCGGCGGCGGGCGGCCAGGCGGCGAGGCGGCCGAGCGGGCCGACGAGCAGCAGCATGGCGAGGGTGACGAAGCTGAGGACGGCGGCGAGGATCTGGTTGCGCGTGACCGTCGAGAAGAAGAGGCCGAGGGCGAGCGCGCTCGACGAGACGACGAAGGTGCCGAGGTAGCCGGCGGCGACCGGGCCCGGGTCGGGGGCGACGCCGGGCGGGCTGTAGGCGCGCAGCATGAGGATGTAGAGGAGCGTCGGGATCCAGAGGGCGACGTAGAAGGCGAGGCAGCCGACGTATTTGCCGAGGATGATGCTGGGCTCGGCGACGGGGGCGGTGAGGAGCGGCTCGAGGGTGCCGGAGCGGCGCTCTTCGGCGACGAGGCGCATGGTGATGACGGCGGCGAGGAACATGACGAAGAGCCAGAAGAGGACGGTGCCGCCGAAGAAGTATTGGAGGACGGCGCCGTGCTGCAGCGGGCGCTCGTTGAGGATGCGCAGGAAGAGCCAGAAG
>DATNAQ010000047.1:0-20583 GCA_035607415.1 Polyangia bacterium | reverse complement strand
AACAGTTGGGAAGGCACCGGCGACGGCCACGCGCTCGCCTACGACGCCGGCGCGGAGCTGATGGACATGGAGTTCATCCAGTTCCATCCGACCGGGATGATCTGGCCGCCGAGCGTGCAGGGCATCCTCGTCACCGAAGGCGTGCGCGGCGAGGGCGGCATCCTCAAGAACAAAGAGGGGCGCCGCTTCATGTTCGACGACGTCCCCGACAACTACAAGCCGCAGACCGCGGACAACGAGGAAGAGGGCTGGCGCTACACGCAGGGCGACAAGACGGCGCGCCGTCCGCCCGAGCTCCTCACGCGTGACCACGTCGCGCGCTGCATCGTGCGCGAGATCAAGGCGGGGCGCGGCTCGCCGCACGGTGGCGTCTTCCTCGACATCGCCTGGATCAAGCCGCGCGTCAAAGGCGGCGAAGAGCACATCAAGAAGAAGCTGCCGTCGATGTATCACCAGTTCATCAAGCTGGCGAACGTCGACATCACCAAGGAGCCGATGGAAGTCGGCCCCACGACGCACTACGTGATGGGCGGCATCCGCGTCGACGCCGACACGCAGATGTCGACGGTGTCGGGCCTGTTCGCCGCGGGCGAGTGCGCCGCGGGCATCAACGGCGCCAACCGCCTCGGCGGCAACTCGCTGTCGGATCTGCTCGTCTTCGGCAAGCGCGCCGGCGAGTACGCGGCCAAGTTCGCACGCGAGCACGGCACGGCCGGCAAGATCGACGAAGCGCAGCTCGACGCCGCGGCCAAGCGGGCACTGGCGCCGTTCGAGCGCGAGGGCAGCGCCGACGGGCCCTATCAGATCCAGCACCAGCTGCAGGACACGATGCAGAACCTCGTCGGCATCGTGCGCGTCGAGGAGGAGATGGCGCGCGCCGTCGACGAGATCGGCAAGCTCCGGCAGAAGGCCGACACCGTCGCCGTCAAGGGCAACCGCGAGTACAACCCCGGTTGGTCGACGGCGCTCGATCTGCACAACCTCCTGACCGTGTCGGAGGCGGTGGCGCGCTCGGCGATGCTGCGCAAGGAGTCGCGCGGCGGTCACTTCCGCGCCGACTTCGAGAAGAAGAGCGACGAGTGGTCGAAGAAGAACATCGTCCTCAAGAAGGGCGGCGACGGGTCCATGCAGATTTCGACGGCGCCGATCAAGGAGATGCCGGCCGAGCTCAAGGCGATCATCGAAAGTGAGGCCAAGTAGAGATGGCGAACGCTACGTTCCGGGTCTGGCGCGGCACGCGCGAAAAAGGCGAATTCGTCGACTACAAGACCGAAGTCACCGAAGGCATGGTCGTGCTCGATGCGATCCATCAGATCCAGGCGGAGTCGGCCGGCGATCTGGCGGCGCGCTGGAACTGCAAGGCGGGCAAGTGCGGGTCGTGCTCGGCCGAGATCAACGGTATGCCCAAGCTCATGTGCATGACGCGGCTCGATACGGTGCCGCTCGATCAGCCGGTCACCGTCGAGCCGATGAGGGCGTTCCCGCTCATCAAGGATCTCGTGACCGACGTGTCGTGGAACTACGCGGTCAAAAAAGCGATCCCGAAGCTCAAGACGCGCAAGCCCGACGCGCCCGACGGCACCTGGCGCATGCAGCAGGAAGACGTCGAGCGCGTGCAGGAGTTCCGTAAGTGCATCGAGTGCTTCTTGTGCCAGGACGTCTGCCACGTCTTGCGCAACCACCACATGCACGCGGAGTTCATGGGGCCGCGCTTCTTCGTCTACACGTCGGCGCTCGAGATGCAGCCGCTCGACACCGATGATCGGCTCGACTACCTGCGCAAAGAGGGCGGCATCGGGCTGTGCAACATCACCAAGTGCTGCACCAAGGTGTGCCCCGAGGAGATTCACATCACCGACAACGCGATCATTCCGATGAAGGAGCGCGTGGTCGATCGGTTCTATGATCCGCTGAAGCGCATGTTCCGGGTCTTCGGCGGCGGTCGATAACCTCGACGAGGAGGGCAGGCGATGGAGCTCAAGCGCATCTCGCAGGCGGCGCTGCCGGCGGCGTTGGCGAAGGCGGAGCGCTACCGCCTGCTCAACGAGCCGGTCGAGGCCGAGAGCATCTGTCGCGACGTGCTCGCGGTGGAGCCGAAGAATCAGACGGCGCTCACGACGTTGCTGCTGGCGCTCACCGATCAGTTTCACGCCGGATCGACGTCGGCGGTGCGCGAGGCCGAAGCGGTGCTGGCGGCGATCGACGGCGAGTACCACAAGGTCTACTACGCCGGGATCGTGCGTGAGCGCTGGGCGCTGGCGCTGTTGAAGGCGGGCGATCCGGGGCATCAGGCGCGGGCGTGGCTCGACGATGCCATGCGCCACTACGAGACGGCCGAGAAGCGCGCGGAGCCGGGCAACGACGACGCGATCCTGCGCTGGAACTCGTGCGCGCGCATCATCGAGCGCGACGGGCTGCACCTGCACGCCGAGCCCGACGCCATCGACGCCGGCGACGCGGCGCCGCGGCGCTGACTTCGCGCCGCCGTCGGCCTCGCCGCCGGGCTCTTCTCGGCACGTCCGCGTCCGCGGCGATGCGAGACTAGGGCGTCTTGCGGGCGTTCGCGGCGATGGCGTCGGCGAAGGTGTCCCACAGCATCGCCGGCAGGTCGTGGCCGAGGCCGGGGAAGACGCGCAGCTTGGCGCCGGGGATGGCGCGCGCGATCGCCTCGCCGCCCGACACGTTGACGATCGGGTCGGCGTCGCCGTGGATGACCAGCGTCGGCGCGCGCACCGCCGCGAGCCGCGCCGTGCGATCGCTCGACGCCATGACGGCGGCGAGCTGGCGCTGCCCGCCGAGCGGGAAGAAGGCGCGATCGAAGCTGCGCCCGTAGACGCGGCGGATGCGCGCCTCGTCGAACGGATAGCCCGGCGACGACAGCCGGCGCGCGATCGGGACGCGATGCGCGAGGTGGGCTTCGCGCTCCGCCGGCACCGGCTGCATCAGCATCGGCAGGATGTCGGGCGCCGGCTGGCCGACGTCGCGCGCGCCCGTCGACGACATCATGATGCACAGGCTCTCGATGCGCGCGGGATGGCGGATGGCGACGAGCTGCGCGATGAAGCCGCCCATCGAGATGCCGACGATGTGCGCCGCCGGCAGATCGAGCGCGTCGAGGAGGCCCGCGGTGTCGTCGGCCATGTCGTCGAGCGTGTAGAAGCCGGCGGGCCGCGTCGACAGGCCGACGTCGCGGTTGTCGAAGCGGATGACGCGGAAGCCGCGTGCGGCGAGGAGCTCGCACAGCTCGTCGGGCCACACGATCATCTGCGACGCGAGGCCCATGATCATCACGAGCGGCGGCGCGTGCGGATCGCCGATCGATTCGTACTCGAGCTCGATGCCGTTGGCGTGCGCGCGGGGCATGCGCGCATGGAACCACGAATCAGCGCGCGCGTCGACGGCGCGTCGCGACGGCGAAGCCGGCGACGAGTAGGAGCGCGAACGGCGCGGGCGTGCCGCCGCTGGCGAAGCGGCCGGCGAAGGCGCAGCCGCTCTTCGATCCCATGACGCCGCTGCCACCGCCGCCACCGCCTCCGCCGGCACCCGCGCTGCCGCCGCCACCGATGCCGCCGGTGCCGCCCGTGCCGCCGGTGCCGCCGTCGACGTTGCTCGAGGGCGCGCCGTTCTTGAGCACGAGGTCGATGCACTGATGGTAGATGTCCTCGATGCCCACGCCGGGCGTCGGGTCGTAGTCGCCGTGCGCCAGGTTGTCTTCCATGACCTGGATGACCTGCAGGGTGCAGTTGTCGCACTCGACGTTGGGCAGCGTGAGCTGCCACGTGTACTTCTGCACGCCGTTGGCCAGGTGCGGATTCAAGTCGTCCATGCCGGGCAGCACGTTCGGCGTGTTGTAGTAGTCGGAGGCGCCGCAGTGATCGCCGGAGTCGATGGGGCAGGGGCGATTGGGATCGATCGGCTTGATCGACGCCGGCTCTTTGAACTCATCGTCGCCGCTCTGTTGGAACGCCCAGCGGAAGTAGCTCGGATGCGGGATGGTCTCGACGAGGCTGATGGTGATGGTCGCGCCCGGGGCGTAGGTGTAGATGTTGGTGCCGCGCGTGCCGCCGGCCTTTCCGCACGGTCCTTCCTTCAGGTACGAGTCGCCGTAGCGCGACAGGTGCGTGCCGCCCTGCTCGAGGCTGATGTGGGCGGCGGCGGGGCGCGCGGCGAGGAGCGCGGCCGCGCAAGCGAGGCTGGTAAGCAAAGGTTTAATGCGCATCCACGATCAGTAGCACGCGGCGAGGGCACGCGCGCGGGACGGCCGTTTCCAACCGGGCAACGCTACGCGCGCAGGGCGACCATCGGATCGATGGCGGTGGCGCGGCGCGCCGGCAGCCAGGCGGCGCCGACGGAGATGAGGATCAGCGTGACCGCGACCGCGACGTAGGTCGGCGGATCGGTCGCCACCACGCCGTAGAGCATCTTCGACAGCAGCGACGACAACAAGAGCGCCGCGATCGCCCCTAGCCCGGCGCCGGTGACCGAGAGCGCCACCGCCTGCCGCACCACCAGGCGGCGCACGTCGGCGGGCCGCGCGCCGAGCGCCATGCGGATGCCGAGCTCGCGCGTGCGCTGCACGACCTGCACCGCGAGCACGCCGTAGAGCCCGAGCGCCGCCAGCCCGAGCGCGATCGCTCCGAACACGCCGGTGAAGTCGAGCAGCACCTTGCGCGGGCGCAGCGACTCGTCGACCGCCTCGGCCATCGTCGTCACGTCATAGGTCGCCTCGGTGGCGTCGACGGCGGCGACCTCGCGCCGCACCAGCGCCGCCAGATCGCCCGTCGAGCCGTGGCCGCGCACCGCCAGCGCCATGCGGCGCCACGGCAGCTGCGCGAACGGCACATAGGTCTCGGGCGTGGGATTGCCGTCGAGCCCCCAGCGATGGCTGTCGGCGAGCACGCCGACGATGGTCATCCAGCTCTTGTCGTCGGTCCAGCCGATGCGCATGTGCTTGCCGAGCACGTCCTCCGAGCCGAACCACCGCCTGGCCATGGTCTGGTTGATGACGCACACCTTGGCCGCCGTGGCCATGTCGCTCGGCAGGATGCCGCGCCCGCGCACGAGGTGCATCCCGAGCGTGTCGAAGTAGTCGGGCGAGACCACCATGTACTCGGTGTAGCGGTTGGGATCGTCGAGAGTCCGCCCCTCGATGTCGAAGTCGCCGTTGGTGTTGTTCTGCGACAGCGGCAGGTAGTCGGTGATGCCGGCGTGCGTGACCTCGGGCAGCGCACGCACGCGCTCGAGCACGCGCTCGAAGAAGGCCAGCGGCTCCTTCGAGTCGGGCAGCGACATCTGCAGCGTCACGACGCCGTGCGGATCGAAGCCGGGCTCGACATTGGCCACGCGCAGAAAGCTGCGCCCGAGCAGCGCCGCGCCGACGAGCAGCGCGAACGACAGCGCCACCTGCAGGATCACGAGCGTGGCGCGCAGCCGCGAGCGCGCGCCGGCGACGCTGCGGCCGCCTTCCTTGACCGCCGAGGCCAGATCGGTGCGCGTGGCGCGCAGCGCCGGCACCAGGCCGAACGCGAAGGTGCTGCCGAGCGCGACCGCGGCGGCGAACACGAGCGCGCGCGCGTCGAGCGCCGGTGCGAGCACGCCGCCGCCGGCGCGCAGCACGCTGTGCGTGGCGTCGATGCCCCACAGCGCCACCGCCAGGCCGGCGATGCCGCCCAGGAGCGCGAGCAGGAAGCACTCGGTCAAGAGCTGCTGCACCACGCGCGCGCGGCTAGCTCCGAGCGCCACGCGCAAGGCCAGCTCGCCCCGCCGCGCCGCCGCGCGCGCCAAGAGCATGTTGGCGACGTTGGCGCAGGCGATGATCAGCACCAGCAGCACCGCGCCGAAGAGGAGCCAGATCGCCGGCCGCAGCTGCGCCGTCAGCGACTCCTGCCACGAGCGCACGAGCACGTTGCGATCCTTGTTGGCGTTGGGATACGCGCGCTCGAGCGCGCGGCCGATCGTCTCCATCTCGGCGCGCGCCTGCGTGAGCGTCGCTCCCGGCGCCAGCCGCCCGATGACGCTCAGCGAGTGGCTGTCACGATCGTGGTTCCACTTTTCGTGCACGAGCGGCAGATAGACGCCGCCGGCGAAGGCGGGCAGGCGAAAGCCCGCCGGCAGGACGCCGACCACGACGTAGGTCTTGTCGGAGAGCTGCAGGCTCTTGCCGAGCGCGTTGTTCGCGCCGCCGAAGTGGCGCGTCCACAGCTCGTGGCTGATCACGACCTCGTCGTTGCGCGCATAGGCGTCGGCCGAGAACAAACGCCCGAGCGCGGGCCGCGCCCCGAGGAGCGGGAAGAAATCGGGCGTCACCAGCATGGCGCCGACGCGCTCGCCGACGCCGTCGCGCACCAGGGTCTGATCGGTGCTGATCATCCCCGAGAGGAGCTCGATGGTGTGCGACTGCGCGTGCCAGTCCTCGAGGTTGGGCAGCGACACCGAGCCGGTGCCGCCGTTGCCCCATTTCTCCCAGAGCCGCACCATGCGCTGCGACTCCGGATAGGGCAGCGGGCGCAAGAGCACGCCGTCGACGGCGCTGTACATCACCGTCGTGCCGCCGATGCCGAGCGCGAGCGCCAGCACCGCGACCAGCGTGAAGCCCTTGGACTTGATGAGAAGACGCGCCGCGAAGCGCAGATCTTGTCCGATTTGGCTCAGCACGACCGGGGGTGACGCGGCCCGGCGGCTGGTTTCAGGAAAAAATCAGCGGCACATCAGATCGGCGAGCAGGGTGCCGAGCTCGATGCGCATGCGCTCGTCGAGGGCGTCGAACGAGACCCCGGTGTGCAGGCCGCCGTCGAGCGCCTTGCGTTGGCTGACGACGCGCCCCACCAGGCGCAGGAACGAGCCCGAGCGCACCAGCGGCACGCGCATGATGAGGGGCTCGTCATGGAGGAGCTTCATGGGCGCGCGCACCGACGCGCCCGAGAGCGAGATCTCCTCCAGGCGGCCGATGTGCTCGGCCTCGCTGCCGATGCGCACGCGCACGTCGTAGATGACGCGGGGATGCTTGCGCGTTCCGCCGCCGTCGCCGGCGAGGAGCAGCGCCAGCAGATCGCTGAGCGCGCGCCGCAGCGACGGCTCGGCGATCATGAACTGCACGACCACGGCGGCGCCTTCGTGCACCCGATCGGTGCGCGCGATGCCGGCGGTGATCTCGAGCTCGGCGCCGCCGATGCCGGGGAGCAGCAGGTCGATGGTGCGGCCGATCTCGCCGAGCGGCTCGGGCGCGAGCACGAGCGCCGAGCGCGCCGAGAGCGCGACCACGGTGACGTCGCGGTCGCCCGCGGCCGTGCGCACGCGCGTCGGCGTGGTGACGCGGATGCGGTGATCGCCGCCGGCGCGGTTCAGCTCCGCCATGTCTCGGCCACCCCGAGCGCTTCTTCGTAGGTCTCGACGACGGCGCGCCGTCCGTCGCCGGCGTGGATCACGGCCTGGCCGATCTCCTCGCCCTCGCCGAGCGAGATGGCGATGAAGCCGCCGTCGACGCACTCCCAGCGCACGCTCTCGCCCTCTTTGGGGGGCGCGGCATGCCAGCGGATGAGGCGTTGGCTCCAGCTGTCGCGGCGCGGCTGCAAGGGCGATAGCGAAGGCTCTCGCGCGACGCGAAGCTTGCGAGGAGGCTCACTCAATCCAGACGATCCCCTTCTCCCCCACGAACATTGTACGGGATTGCACGAATCGAAATCATTTAGAATCGTGGTGGGAGAATCGCGTATTTTGATTGTCGTAATGATATGTAAGTTAATGGTATAAAAAGAAAAAACGGAAGACTTAGAAGCGGCCGACGAGCGCGACGACCGTTTGGCCCTGACTCACAACGGGCACCAGCCGCATACCTGTGACTACCTTGGGGCCGGAGCGCAGCCGGCGATGCAGCGCGGGGAACAGCAGGCCGATCGCCGAGCCGGCGACGGCGCCGACGATGACGTCGGTCGGGAAGTGATCGCCCGAGTAGACGCGCAGCACCGGCTCGATCGACGCCACCGCCAGGAGCGCCGGCCAGATGACCCATTTCCACTTCGAGTGTGGATGGCGCAGCGTGAAGGTGTAGCTGCACGAGACCGCCAGCGCGAAGGCGAACGAGGTGTGGCCCGAGTAGAACGAGAAGCTCGCCTCGGCGCCGTCGCGCTCCGACGGATACGCGCCGGCCGTGTAGAGGAACGGCCGCGGGCGGCGCACCGCGCGGCGCACGATGTCCTGGATGGCGCCGTTCCACGCCAGGGCTTCGGCCACGACCCATAGATCGGTGAGGTAGGTCTTCCAGTTCTTGAGGCCGACGTCGAACATGTCGAGGCCGAGGTAGACGATCGGGATGAACTCGATGACGTTGGCGGCGGTGCGCGCGTTCTGGTTGGTGTGGCCGATGGCGAGGCGGTCGAAGGCATTGAGCGCGGCCGGATTGCAGGCCGGCGTGTTGGTGCCGCCGCAGTACGGCGGCGGCGCCGTGTTGCCGATGAAGCTCGTGCCGCCCCACAGGGTGACGCCGAGGGCGAGCGTGGCGATGTCGAGATCGAGGCGCAGCGAGTAGGGCGACTCGTCGTGGGTGAAGGGCTCGTCGGGGACGGTGTGGCCGGGCGGGATGATGTCGTGCTTGGGGTTGCCGGTGCGGTGCTCGGGCGGCACCAGCTTCGGCTGCAGCGACGGCGGGGGCGTCGTCGGCTCGGGCGCGCCCGCGGCCACCGTCGGCGTCGTCGGCGGCGTCGTCGACGGTGGCGCGCTCGTCGACGGCGGCGCGCTCGTCGACGGCGGCGCGTCGGCGGGCGGTGGGTTGCCCGAATGGGTGCTCTCGTCGGCCTGGGCGAGCGGCGCGACGAGGGCGACGAGCACGGCTATGACGAATAAGCGCGGCATAATCCACTATTTCTAACCATGTTAGTGGTCGCGTCGAGAGGGAAACGGCTAGCGTGCCGTCGATGCGGCTTGGAACTGGGTGGCTCGTCGCGATGATGGCGCTCGCCGGCTGCGCGTCGGCGGAGCAGAAGAATGGCGGCGGCACCGTCGATCTCGGCGTCGGTGGCGACGACGGCGGCACCGGCGGCAACGGCGCGGGCGACCTCGCAACGGCGGCCGATCAGGCGGGCGCGCCCGTGTGCAGCGACGGCGACGCCTATTGCAAGAGCTGGAACGTGCGCACCTCGTGCGTGGGCGGCGCGTGGGTCGACGAAAGCTGCGCGGGCGGCTGTGCGAACGGCGCCTGCTCGGCGAGCGCGTGCAGCGACGAATGCGCGCTCGGCGACACCTCCGCGGCGGGCACGTGCCAGCTGTGGGACGTGGGGCAGGGCGCGTTCGTCGCGCCCGACCCGGCGGGGCGCATGCACGATCGCGCGCGCGACTACGATCGGCTGTTGCGCGCGAACCAGCTGGTGCAGGGCGCCGTGTGCAACGCCGAGTATTCGGACGCCACGCGCGCGACTATCGCCTTCTACGCCGGCACGGGCGACTCCGCGCTGTGGACGGGCACCGCGCTCGCCGCCGAGGCGTGGCGGCTGCGTGCGACCGGCGCGCCCGACGCCGCCGACGAGCTTTCGCGCCACGCGGCGACGCTCCATCGGCTCTTGAACGTCGCCGGCGAGCCGGGCTACCTCGCGCGGCTGGCGGTGCCGACCGGCGACACGACGCCGCTCGAGACGATGAACCGTTGCAGTAACAACGCCGACTGGCACTGCAACAGCGCCTATGGCGGCGGCGCGTGGGATTGGCTCGGCCACACCAGCCGCGACGCGTACACCGGCGTCATGCTCGGGCTCGACGCCGCCTGGTCCGCCACGCGCGACGAGAGCGTGCGCGCGGCCATCCGTGGCGACGTGGTCACCATCGCGGCGGAGCTCATGAAGGATCGCATGGTGCCGGCGACGGTGACCATCTCGGGCATCCCGATCCCAAAGACGCTGTCGCTCACCAACGTGATCCTGGCGCCGGCAGAGATGACCAATGGGCGCGTGACCATCACGCTCGGCGGCAGCAACGAGCTCTACGGCGCGCGCGAGTTCGTGACCGACTTCGGGCCGGTCCTGTCGCAGCTCACCGGCGCCTCGCCGCCGATTCCGCGGCCGGGCTCGGCGATGATGCTCGGCGCCTTCTTCTCGATGGCGCTCGAGATGACCGACGGCGTCGACGCCGCCACGCACCAGACGCTGCTCGACTATTACAACGCGCACGCCGATGCGTGGCTCGACGTGGCGGCGCAGTGGAGCTTCGCGGCCAGCTGCGGCGACGGTTATTACGCGAACCACATCGCCTACATCATGGCGTACGTCTGGGCGCACCTGGAGAAGGACGCGACGCGCGGCGCGCGCATCCGCGACGCGATCCTCGACGGCAAGATGTGGGCGGCGCTCAGCTACCAGAAGAATCCGTACTTCGCGTTCCTGTGGGGCGCGACGCGCACGGGGACGCCGGCGGCGGCGACGATCGCGGCGGCGAACGCGCAGCTGGCCGGGTTTCCGCCGGGGCCGCGCGTGCACGTGGCCGTCGATCACTCGGCGGACGCCAAGTACCTGCCGCACGACGCGTCGTGTACGTCGGAGCCGATGGCCGACACCGCGACGAGCGCGGTCGACGTGGGCGATCGCGTGATCGACGATTTTCTGTGGCAGCGCGGGCCGTGGCGGCTGCAGGACGGCGGCAATCCGAACGAGGTCTACCCGGGCGTCGACTATCTCGCGGCCTACTGGGCGGCGCGCGCGGGCGGCTTTCTCGCCGACGACGCCGCCGACACCTGCGCGCGCTGGGCGAAGTAGCGACGGTAATCCCCGGTCAAAAGCTCACAGGGAGATCAAGAGCTCAAGAGATCAGGAATCAGGACCAACAATTGTTTGGTTCTGATCTGATTCTGAGTCCTGAGCTCCTGATCTCTTGATCTCCCTGTGAATCTTCCTGGCGGAACTTACGGTGTAGCCTCGGCGCCGACGGTGACCGCGGGCTCGGGCGAGGCGAGCGCGCGGCCGCGGATCCAGTCGACGACGAGATCGCTGGTGACGGCGTAGTTGCGGATCATGACCGCGTAGTCGACGGTGTTGGGATCGGCGATGGTGTAGCTGAGCCCGCCGTCGTAGTAGAAGCGCGTGGTCGCGGCGTCGCGCTCGATGCGATAGACGTGGTTGACGGCGTCGGGCGCGATCGTCGGGCCGTTGCACTGATCGGCGCCCGCGCAGCTGGCGCTGCCCGTGATCTTGCGCTCGGCGTGCAGATCGGTCGGTCCGCGCACGATCCACACGATCCACGGATCCGACGGCGAGAAGTCGCCGGTGTGCTGGTAGCCGATCCACGACCAGAAGGTGCCGTCGGTGGTGCTCTGGCCGGTCGACGTGGGATCGGTCTGGCGCGCGCGCCACTCGAGCGCGCTCAGGAGCGGCACGGTGTCGCTGGCGGCGACGGTGGTGACGGCGTCTGCTGTGTTCTTGTGCAGCGTGAGCGTGCCGCTGCCGACGACGGGGCCGCCGTTCGACTGCCAGAAGGGGGACAGCTGCGCGCCGTTGTCGAAGCCGTCGTAGAACGGGAAGACCCTGGTCGCGTCGGCGGGCGGTGCGCCGGCGGCGGGATCGCCGTAGTAGATCGAGTAGCTGGTGTCGGAGGCGCCGGCGGCGATGGGGCGCGCGAGCGCGATCCACAGCGCGCGCGTCTGGCCGGGCGGCGTCAGATCGACCACGCGGTCGTACTCGCCGGCGGGCGGATCGCCGAAGACGCGCACGTCGTTCAGGCTCGCCAGCACGCTGCCCGACGGGAAATCGGTAATGTCGAGCGGGACGCGCACGGTGTAGCCGGTGGGGAGCGCGGCGGCGGCGCCGTTGTGGATGGTGAGCGGGCGCCGGTGCGCGTAGTTGCAGCGCGCGCCGAGCGAGCACGGTTGGCCGGCGTCGAACGGCGCGGCCATGTCGCCGCCGAGATCGACGTCGGCGGCGGCGCCGAGCGTGAGCGACGCGGTCACCTCCTGGTGCGGCACGATCTCGACGGTGGTCGCGGCCGACAGCGGGTTGCCGTCGACGTCTTCACCGTCGAGCTCGACGGCGATCTGCATGGCCACGTCGGGCAGGCGCACCACCGCGCGGCCGGGCAGGGCCGGCATCGCGCCCGACGGCGGCAGCGCCTCGGCGACGCCGGCGTCGTCGCTGCCGAGCGCGAGGTGCAGCGTCAGCGACTGCACCGTCACGCCGGGCGCGGCGGAGATGTCGAGCGCGAGCGTGGTCGGCCCGGGCCTGCAGCCCGTCGCCGAAACGCAGAGCACGAGCGCGGCGAGACGACCGGTCACGCCCCGATCGTATGCCTATTGGCCGACGACGCTCAAGATGCCGTCGTTCTGCTGATAGAGGCGGCCCTTGCGATCGACGCTGACCGGCGTGTAGGCCGAGCCGAGCGCCATCGACAGGAACAGGTGCCCCTTGTCGACGCCGCCCTGGCCGATGGCGTAGAGCACGCCGTCCTCGCCGCCGGCGTAGATGGTGCCGGCGGCGTCGATGGCCGGCGCGTTGATGCACCACTCGAAGCCGTTGGGGTGGTCCTCGACGCAATGCAGGTTGTGGTTGGAGTCGTAGCTGCAGCTCTTGGTGTTGGTGTTCTGGAAGCGCCACTCGACGTTCATGTTCGCGTCGAGCTGCGTGATGTAGTAGGGGCCGAGATCGACCATCTGCACCGGGTCGAAGTTGTAGTGGTTGTCTTTGACCACGATCGAGTAGGTGCCGTCGTGCTGCCAGACGGCGGGCGTGTAATCCCAGCCGAAGTCGTAGTTGCCGGCGGGCTTGCCGGTGGCGTCGAGCTTGAGCGTGTGGCCGCGATCGCCGTTGTAGAGCGTGTAGGCGCCGAACACGACGCCGCCGTCGGGCAGCGCCACCGGCGACGACGAGGACTGATCGATGATGCGGCCGGCCGGCATCTCGCCGGTGTCGCGGTCGACGCCCATGGGCGCGCCGGGGCGGCAGTCGAACGGGTTGTTCATCGCGTCGCCGTCGTCGGCGATGGTGACGCCGCAGCCGTCGTTCAAGATGCCGCGCAGGCTCGTCGCCCACTTCGGCGACAGGTCGGGGTTGACGGCGACGACGAACGAGTCGCGCGAGCTGAACTGCGCGCGGCTCGCCGTGAAGATGGTGCCGTCGGGGCCGATGGCCGGCGCGATGTTGATGCCGGGGCGCTGCGAGCCGCAGTTGACGAGCGGCGGCAGGACGGGCGTGCCGTCGGCGTTGGGCGCCGGCGGCCACGGGCGATCCGGCACCGGGTCGAGCGCGGCGAAGGTGGTGTGGCAATTCATGCCGGTGGGCGCGTTGGGCACCAGCTGGTCGTAGCTCTTCACGACCGCCTGGTCGTTCGGCGCGATGCGCACGAGCCAGCCCTTGGCGTCGCTGTTGGCCGGCTGCGGATCGAGGAACGAGACCACGTTGTAATAGACGTAGCCGTTGCTGTCGGCGACGAGCGGGCCGGTCACGTAGGGAGTCGGGCCGAACGGGGCCGACGTCGCCAGCTTGGCCTCGACGATGCCGGTGTGGCGATCGACGCGCAGCGCGCTGCCGAACTTGCCGGGCAGGTAGAGGTTGTCGCCGACGACGACGGGCTGGAAGAGCGGCTCGTCGCCCGCGACCTCCGACGGCACCGGCGTCCAATCGCTGCCCACGCTCCACACGAACTCGAGCTTGTCGCCCTTCCAGTGCCAGTACTCTTCGGTCCAGATCTGCGAGTCCCAGGAGTGGCAGGCCTCTTCGCTGCCGTCATCGGGCGGCGTGCACGGCGCCGAGTAGTCGCCGCGCTTGCGCGTCAGATAGACGTCGTCGCCGATGATGAGCGGCACCGAGTAGTGCACCAGGAGCGCGCCGTCGATCAGGGTCTCGAGGCCGGCGAAGGGATCGACCTGGGTCGAGGTGACGACGCGCGCCGGGGTCTGGCCGGTGACGCAGACCTCGCCCGCGTGCGAGGCCGTTTGCGACCACTGCGACCAGCCGGTGCAGGGATCCGGTGAAGAGCTGCTGCACGCGGCGCAGCTCAGCGCAGCGACGAGGGCGAGGCGGTTCATCGCTCCGCTATAGCACACTGTATCGCGCGCACGGCAGCTGTAACGTTGCCGAGACGGCAAGGCGCGGCGACGGGGCGGCGCGACGGCGAGCGTCCGCGGAGTTGCGCGGCCCAGCAACAGAGGACGCGGACGGCACGCGGCGTGCTTCCGCGGCGCGCATGCGAATCGTGCTCGCAGGAGCGATGCTCACGCTGGCCGCGCTGTCGCTGCGCTGCGCCGGGCCGGCCATCGGCGACGGAACCGGCGGCAACGGCAGCGGCGGCTGGGGCGGCTGGGCCGGCAGCGGCGGTGGTGGCAGCGGCGGTACCGGCGGCAGCGGCGGCGACGGCGCCGACCTCGGCGCGCCGGGAACCGTGACGCCGCGCGGCGCGCCGTACGACAACGCGTCGGAGAGCGTCCATTCGCTAGCGAAGGTGCTCGATCTGCAGGGCAGCTACGGCGTGGCCCTCGCGGGCGGGCAGCTCATCGCCTCGGACGCGTCGGGCGGGTCGAGCTTTCCGCGCACGACGCCGGTGTCATCGATGGGCACGGTGATGATCCCGGCGGGCGCGACCGTGCGCTACGCGCTCCTGTGGTACGGCGGCGCGATCTTCATGAAGCCCGGCGACAACGGCGCCACCGGCGATTACACCGCGGACGTCGGCGGCGCGCTCGACACGGCGAGCGACGTCACCGGCAACGGCATCACGTTCTCGATCGGGAGCACCAAGTACGGGCCCTACGACGCGGGCGCGCGCGCGGCGCCCAATCCGTCGACGGTGGGCGCGGCGACGCAGATCTCGCCGGTGGTGTATCAGCCGCACTTCGGCACCTGGACCAACGTGAAGGAGTCGGTGTGGGCCAACCGTCTCGACGTGACCGGGCTGTTCGCGAGCGCGACGGGCTCGGTGAGCGTGACGGTCAATCCGCCGGAGCGGCTCGATCCGAGCGGCAACGACTCGACGTCGAACGGCGGCAATCCGGCGGGGAACACTACCTACAACTCGTGCTCGGGCGCGGCGGCGTGGGCGCTCATGATCATCTACGAGCAGCCGGGGGCGCCGGCGAAGAACCTCGTGCTCATGGACGGCGATTGGGCGCGCGCGTGGGACTACTTGTTCTTTCACTCGGGCAAGTGGGTGCGGCCCAAGGTGCGCATCGATCACGCGCCGATTCGCGCCGGCGCGAAGTTCTACGTGTTCACGCCGTCGGGGGCGCCGGCGGGCGAGGCGCTGCCGTCGAATCCGACCTGCACGTGCGGCTGCGGCGGCTCGTACACGCTGGCGCACTCGGGCCTCTTGCAGAACTCGTTCTTCACGTCGACGTATGTCGATCCGCCGGAGTGCGCGTCGGATCCGATGCATCGCGACAAGACCAACGGGCCCTGGTACACGGCGACGGGCGCGCTGGCGGCGGGCGTCGTCGGCAACGACTGGACGCTGTTTCAGTCGGGGCCGATCTACACCGAGTTCGCGAACCTGTACGAAGGGCAGAAGGCGCCGGTGGCCGATTCGACGCTGCCGGTGACGCACGAGAACGATCCCGACGCGTCGAAGGACGTGTACGGAGGCCATCCGTGGGCGGGCAACGGCACGGTCACGTATCACGCGCACGGCAACGGCATGTCGGTGGTGGAGGTGGCGCTCGATCCGTCGGCGATCGCGCCGGGCGAGACGACGTCGTACGTGTACTTCAAGGGCGATCAGAAGGACGTGTTCAAACCGCAGGCGGTGGTGAGCGTCAAATGGATCCTGTTCGAAACGCCGATGTAGCGCTGCGCCGGCGGGTGACGCAAGCGGACTTCGATCGCTTCGCGGCGCTGTCGGGCGACGACAATCCGATCCACGTCGACGCGGCGTTCGCGGCGCGCACGCGCTTCGGCCGCACGTTGGCGCACGGGATGATGCTCTATGGCTTCGTCGGCGAGCTGGTGTGCGGCGAGCTGGTGCCGGGTGCCGTCGAGAAGGAGGCCGAGCTCGTCTTCCCGGGGCCGGTCTTCGCCGGCGACGAAATCGTGGTCGCGGCGCGCATCGTCGCCATCGCCGATGGGCGCGTCGAGGTGGAGGCGGAAGTGCGGCGTGTCGCGGACGGCGCGCTCGGGTGTCGGGCGCGCAGCGTGGTGGCCGTCGATGGGTGAGCTGGCCATCGGGCAGCGCGCGACGCTGACGCGCACGTTCGCGGCGCGCGAGGTCGGCGACGACTTCGTGCCCTGCGCGCTCGTCGGTGGGCTGTTCTCGACGCTGCTCGGCACGCGTCTGCCGGGGCGCGGCACCAACTGGATGAAGCAGTCGTTGCGCTTTTGTCGGCGCGCGCGCGCCGGCGAGCCGCTGACGGCGACGGTGGAGATCGTGCGCCTGCGCCCGGAGAAGCAGCTCGTGAACCTGCGCGTGGTCTGCTGCGACGCGCGCGGCGCGCTGATTTGCGAGGGCGAGTCGCTGGTGATGGCGCGCGAGATGGCGTGACCGCGTGATGGCATAATGCGCGCGTGACTCGCCGGCTCGTCGTTGCGCGCTCGCTCGTCGTGCTCCCGGTGGCCGCGCTGTTGACTGCTTGTCATGCTGCGCCGCGGCCGACGCTGCAGGTGCCGAAGCCGCCGCCGATCGCGGTCGCGCCGACGCCGCCGCCGCCGTTGCGCCATCGCGTGGCGCTGCGCGTCTACGATCGCAAGCTCTCGGGCGAGCTGGTGCCGCTCGGACGCGTCGCGGTGGGATCGACGACGCCGCTGCCGTCGCCGCCGGACGCGCACGTGCTGGTCGAGCCGGTCGACGAGCTGACGGCGGCGCGGCTCGGCCCGCTCCTCGACGAGCTGGCGGCCTGGCGCGTGCCCGGCCTGCTGCTCCGGCGCGTGCGTGCGCTCGACGACGCGGCCTGGGCGCGCCTGGGCGCGCTGCCGGCGCTGGTGCGGCTCGATCTCGACGGCAGCGACGTCGACGACGCGCAGGCGACGGCGCTGGCGCGTCTCGGCTCGCTCGCCGAGCTCTACCTCGCCGACACCTCCGTGGGCGACGCCACGGCGGCCGGCATCGGCAAGCTGCGCGCGCTCACCACGCTCGATCTGTCGGGCACCGCCATCGGCGACCAGGCGGCCGAGGCGCTGGCCCACTGCACGCACCTGCGCGAGCTGTCACTCGCGCGCACGCGGCTCGGCAACCGCGGGCTCGAGGCGCTCGGCGGCCTCACCGGGCTCGAGATGATCGATCTATCGGACACCGCGCTCGACGACTTCGGCCCCGGCGAGCTGGCGCAGATGACGCACCTGCGCGCGCTGTTCCTGAGCGGCACCGGCGCGGGCGACAAGAGCCTCGAGGATCTGTCGCCGATCCTGCCCGGCCTCGAAGTCCTGCACCTCGGCCGCACCCCCATCGGCGACAAAGGGCTGGCGCGGCTGGCGCTCGCGGTCAACCTGCGCGAGCTCGTGCTCTTCGCCACGCACACGCGCGACGCGTCGCTGGCGGCGCTCGCCAAGCTGCCGCACCTGACCGTGCTCGACCTCGGGCAGACCAAGGTCACCGACGCAGGGCTGCCGCGCCTCGCCGGCCTGACCGCGCTCACCGCGCTCGAGCTCAGCGACGACGCGATCGGCGATCGTGGCACCGCGGCCATCGCCGAGCACGCCAACCTCGAGGTGCTCGGGCTCAACAAGACCGACGTCGGCGACGCCGGCGCCGACGCGCTCGCGTCGCTGTCGCACCTGACCGCGCTCGGGCTCGGCCGGACGCGCGTGACCGACAAGGGGCTGCGCGCGCTGGCGCGCCTGACCGGGCTCGAGCGGCTCTACCTGTACCATGACGCCGTCAGCGACGCGGGGCTCGCCGCGCTGGCACCGCTCGCCGGGCTGCACGTGCTCGATCTGCAGGCCACCGCGGTCACCGACGCCGGCGCCGACTTCATCGTGCGCCAGCCGCTCGTCGAGCTCAACCTCACCGAGACGCAGGTGGGCGACGCCACCGTCGGGCGGCTCGGTGACGCGCGGCAGCTGCGCATCCTGCACCTCGAGTCGACGCGCACGAGCGACGCGTCGCTGCCGGCGCTGGCGGGCTTGCCGCTCGTCGAGCTCGGGCTGTCGTTTTCGTCGGTGCGCTCGACGACGCTCGCGCCGCTGGCGGCGATCGCGTCGCTCGAGGTGCTCGCCGTCGCCGGGCTGCCCATCGACGACGCCGGGCTCGAGCCGGTGGGCGCGCTGGCGCGGCTGCGTCAGCTCGATCTGTCGGCAACGAAGCTGAGCGGCGCCGGCCTGCGATCGCTGGCGCCGCTGGCGGCGTTGCGCGTGCTCGACCTCGGGCGCACCAACGTCGGCGGCGAGGGCGTCGCTGCGCTGGCGGAGCTGCCGCTGGTCGAGCTGCACCTCTCCGGCACGAAGGTCGACGATGCGGGCGTGGCCGCGCTCGCGCGCATGCGCTCCTTGTCGACGCTGGCGCTCGATCTCACCGTCGTCGGCGACGAAGGCGTGGGCGCGCTCGCCGGCCTCGGCCGCCTCGAAGATCTCGTCCTCGACGCGACGCAGATCGATGACCACGCGCTCCCCGCGCTCGCGCGCCTGCACGTGCGCCACCTCGACCTGCGCCGCACGCGCGTCACCCGCGCCGGCGCGATGCGCCTCCAGCGTCAGCTCGGCTGCGAGCTGCAGTGGGGCGGCAAGCCCGTCAAGCGCGACGAATTGTGGATGCTGAGGTGAGCGCTACGGCGCCCAGACGAGCTTGCCGATGCCGAAGTCCGCGACACCGACGACCTCGGTGCCGACCTTGTTGCGCAGCCCGGCGCGGATGACGTTCTTGGCGACGGTGCCGTCCATGATCGTGCCGCCGGTGGCGCCCGCCTTGAGCGGCAGCTTGATGGTGTAGAACACGCTGCCCGCCGGGATGGTCGCGTCGGTGGCGACGGCGCCGTTGCCGGTCGCCTTCTGGCTGATGCCGGTGGCGAGCGCGCCCGCGAGCGGGCCGGCCGTCGGGAACGAGGCCGCGATCGCCGCTGGGGCCGTGCCCGGGTTGAGCACGGTGCCCGCCGTGATCAGGCTGGCGTCGGGCGCGAGCTTGCTGACGTCGGTGACGACGTCGAACCCGACGTAGTAGCCGGTGAGGTCGACCATCGCCGTCAGGTTCAAGACCGCGAGCGTCGGCGTCGACTGCGTCAGGTCGGGCAGGAGCTGGATCTTCCCGCTCGCCGGCGGAACGTAGTAGTAGGCCGGGCCGGCGACGACCATGGTGTCCTCGTGCGCGTTGAGCCCGCTGTCGGTGGTGTCGGTCGCGGTGATCGTCTGCATGCCCGCGGTGTTGAGCGCGACCATGAAGTCGTGCCCGCCGGCGTCGGCCGCGGTGAACGTGTAGGTCGGCGGGAGGACGCCGGCCGGGTCCGTCGACGTGAAGGCGACGCTGCCGGTGTAGCTCGTGGCCGCCGAGCCGTCGGGGTTGGTGATGGCGAGGTGCACGCTCGCCGCCGTCGACGGCATCATCGTTCCCGGCAGGTTGGTCATGGTCATGACCAGGCCGCTGGCGCTGCCGCCGCCCGAGCCGCCGGTGCCACCGCCGCCGTCGTTCTTGGCGCCGTTGTTGTTCTTGCATCCGCCGACGGCGAGCGTGGCGGCGGCGACGACGAGGATCGATCGAATGGCGGACTTCATGGATGGCTCCCGAATTTGCCGACGAGCGCGGTCAGGTCGTCCTCGGCGATGCTGTTGGCGGCGGTCCCGACGACGTCGAGGTGCCAGTCGTAGTAGGGCTGCGTCGCCGTCGCCGGTGTGTCGCCGAGGCGCGCGGCCATGGCGCCGAGATCGAGGAAGTCGATGGCCAGGTTGCGATCCCAGTCGCCGTCGCCGCGCACGCCGGTCGGCGCGTTGGCGTTGGGATAGATCTCCCAGAGCCCGCGGCCGTAGGTGCCGACGCGCATCAGGCCCGAGTTCTTGGCGATGCGGATCTCGGTGACGCGCACGAGCGGGAAGCCGACGCCGTAGCGGTGCCACGTCTTGCCCATGTCGGTCGTCTGGTAGACGCCGAGATCGTTGCCGACGAAGATCGTGTTGTCGGTGGTGTCGCTCGGGTCGAACACGATCACCTGCACCGGCACGTTCGGAAGATCCGAGGTGCCGTTGCCGTGGAACGGCGTGTAGGTCGCGCCGCCGTCGGTGGTGAGGAAGAGGCGCCCGATGGCGTCGGGCACGACGGTGATGCCGTCGTCGAGCTTCGGCGCGGTCGAGCCGGCGATGTACACCTGCCCGTCGTGCTTGCCGGCCAGGAAGTGCGCCGCCGACGACGGGAACGCGATCGACGTCGTCGAGCGCATGGTGTTGACGCCGGCGGTGGTGCCGCCGATCTGGCCGGGCGAGATGGCCTGCGTGATGGTGCCGCCGACGTCGGTGACGACGACGTACTTGCCGCCCGACAGCGCGACGCCGTAGAGGCGGCAGGTCTGCCCGCCGGTGAGGCAGTCGGTGTGCGTGAAGGGCGACGCATAGATTTGGCGAATCGAGCCGCCGAGCGGCGTCTTGTTGGCGGCGGTGGCGGCAGGGGTCAGGCCGGTCGGCGTCGCGCCGTTGTATTTCATCTTGTACAGCCGCGCCGTCGTGCACGTGAGCAGCGACCCGTTGGCGTCACCGTCGATGACCGAGTAGCGCTCGA
>DATNAQ010000029.1:0-10623 GCA_035607415.1 Polyangia bacterium | reverse complement strand
CTTGCCGGTCAGCGGCGGCCCCGCCGACGCCACCGCGTTCATCATGCCGTCGCGCGACAGGTAGCCGAGCGTGTCGCACGTGATGTAGCGCGCGATCTCCTCGGGCGTGTGCGACGACGCGATCAGCTCCGAGCGCGTCGGCGTGTCGATGCCGTAGTAGCAGGGATGCGTCGTCGGCGGCGAGCTGATGCGCATGTGCACCTCGCGCGCCCCGGCGTTGCGCAGCATCTTGACGATCTTGCGCGACGTGGTGCCGCGGACGATCGAGTCGTCGACGACCACCACGCGCTTGCCCTGCATCACCTCGCGCACGGCGTTGAGCTTGAGCTTGACGCCGAAGTGGCGGATAGACTGCTGCGGCTCGATGAAGGTGCGCCCGACGTAATGCGAGCGGATGAGCCCCTGGTCGTACGGAATGCCGCTCTCGCGGGCGTAGCCGATCGCCGCCGCCGTCCCCGAGTCGGGCACCGGGATGACCACGTCGGCCTCGACCGGGTGCTCCTTGGCCAGCATGCGGCCGAGCGCCTCGCGCACGCGGTAGACCGAGCGCCCGTCGATGAGCGAGTCGGGCCGCGCGAAGTAGACGTGCTCGAAGACGCAGAACTTCTTGGACTCCTCGGTCCACGGCTTGACCGCGCGCAGCCCCTTGGCGTCGACCACGATCATCTCGCCCGGCTCGACCTCGCGGATGAACTCGGCCTCGATGAGGTCGAAGGCGCAGCTCTCCGATGCGAACACGAAAGCGTCCTTCAAGCGGCCGAGGAGCAGCGGCCGGAAGCCGCGCGGGTCGCGCACGGCGATGATCTTGGATTCCGACAGGAAGACGCACGACCACGCGCCGTCGACCTGGCGCAGGGCGTTGACGATGCGGGTCTCGATGTCGGGCTCGCGGCCGCGCGCGAGCAGGTGGATGATGACCTCGGAGTCGCTCGTCGACTGGAAGATGCTGCCGTCGAGCTCGAGCCTGCGGCGCAGGTCGGCCGCGTTCACGAGATTGCCGTTGTGGACGACGCCGATGGAGCCATGGGCGTACTCGACGGCGAACGGCTGGGCGTTGCGCACGCCGGCGCCGCCGGCGGTCGAGTAGCGGACGTGACCGATGGCCAGGTGCCCCGGCAGCTGTTCGAGCTCGCCGCGCGAGAAGACGTCGGCGACAAGGCCGATATCCTTCCACTGGTGGAAACGGTCACCGTCGGAGGTGACGATGCCGGCCGCTTCCTGCCCGCGATGCTGGAGCGCGTGCAGCCCGAGGTAGGTGATGTTCGCGGCCTCGGGATGGCCGTAGACGCCGACGATGCCGCACATACGTTCATGCCTCCAAGGGGAGACGGTGATTTAACACACGACGACGGATTTCGCCACGGAATGTCGCTCGCTTGCCTGCCGGCGGAGCGATAATCCGCGCACCAGCCAAGGAGCCGCACATGGTCTCTGCGAACGGCAAGATCTGCTACCTCGAGCTGCCCGCGACCGACATCGATCGCTCGGCGGCGTTCTACCAGACGCTGTTCGGCTGGAAGACGCGCATGCGCGGCGACGGCGCCCTCGCCTTCGACGACGGCGTCGAGGTCTCGGGCTCGTGGGTCAAGGGGCGCAAGCCGTGGTCGGGCGAGCCGGGCCTGCTCGTGTACATCATGGTCGACGACCTCGAGGCGACGGTCGCGGCGGTCAAAGCCGCCGGCGGCGAGATCGTGCAGCCCATCGGCGTCGACGCGCCGGAGCTGACCGCGCGCTTTGCCGATCCGGGAGGCAACGTGCTCGGGTTGTATCAGCAGCCGAAGCAGAAGTAGCGCAGGCGGGATTTGGGAAATGGAAAACGGTTGGCGACTCGACTGAAACGCCGGGAATGCGGGCTCCCCTACGAAGGTCTGAGACTCGAACCGGATGCACAGCCGCCGTCGCCGACGACCGTGCTGCCTCTCATGGAGTTCGCTGCTCTCCAGGGTTTTGTGTGCGCTCGGCTGCCGGGGTTCATTGGGTTCCCCGGACCCGCTTTGTCCTCGTCGTTTCCGACGGGACTGGCGGTGTCCACCGCTCGCCGTCCACCGCTCGCTTGCGCGTACGGTTTCATCCCCTCGTGAGCTTCGCTCCCCTTCAGAGTCCTCCGTCTCGTGTCCGCCGTCGGTGTCTCCACCGCCAGCGCCTTCCATGGGGTTCGCGGTCCCTCATCGCGACATCACCGGGCGTCGTCCGTGCCCCGAGTCTCCCAGCCCTCGGTGCCTTTCCGTCCGCGGCGTTTCTCACGCCCTCGACGGCTTCCGCCGCCACCCGGCTCGTGGGTTTATTTCACCCCACAGCCACGTCCAGGGTTCGCTCTACAGGGGTTTTCCCTCGCAAGCAGCCGCGCCGACTCGTCGTCGTCGCTTCTCATGCCCTCTCGCCGGTTGTCCGCCGACCCGCTGACGATGTTGCCACCGCCGCCACGAATCGTCGTCCCGCCCTCAGGGCTTTGTTCCGCTTGCGAATCCGTTGCCGACAGCTCGGTGTTTAGCCGCTCTGCCGACCCGATCCCCTCTTGAGCTTCGCCTCCTCCAGGTTCTCCTTCTCGCCGCCGTTCGGACGCCTTCGCGCCCGTTCTCGCTCGACCTTCACGCGCGCTGATCAAGATCCCGCTACGCTGGCCTTCAGCGATTCTCGTCGACGAGCCCGACACTCTCTCGCGAGAGCGCCGACCTGCTCGAGGTTTCTTGCCTGCCGTCCACCTTGCGGTGTCCGACGAGGCCTCCGCTTTACCTCCCGGCGTCTCAACCGAGCCGCCAACCGTTTTCGGATTCAGTCACTTTGCGAGGGTCGTGCCACGATTTCGAAAGCGCGAAAAAAACGTACGTTGAATGTTCTTCGGCACTTGAGTTTGTGGACAAGGTTGTGGGCAGCGCTGTGATTTGCTGTGAAAGAGGACAGGCGGTGTGGATAACGCGTGGACAAGGTGTTGGAGAGCGCGCGGCGTCGTCGCGATCTCCAGCGCTTGGCTTTCCAGTGTCGCAATTTCCGACGACAAACGTCGCTGTCGTTTGATCAGTCGATGCGGAACACGCGCGCCGCGTTGCCGCCGAGGATTTTTCCGCGCGCGCGCGACGAGAGGTTGGCTTCGATCCAGCGCAGCTCGCGATCCCACTCGTAGGGGATGTTGGGAAAGTCGGTGCCGTAGAGGATCCGGTCGGCGTGCGCCTCGAGCAGCGCCGGATCGATGCGGCGCTCGAAGTAGCCGCCGACGATCATGGTGGTGTCGAGGTGGAGGTTGGGGAACTCGTCGAGGAGCGCGAAATAGGCGCCCTCTTCGTCGTCGCCGAGGTGGGGGACGACCATGGTGAGCGTGGGATGGCGCTCGAGCGCGCGGCGGGTGGCGTCGGCCGAGCAGATCGCTTCGATGTCGACGCCGTAGGCGGCGTGCAGCGGCTGACGGCCTGAGTGGATGACCACCGGCACGCCGGCGTCCGCGGCGCGCGCATAGACCGGATCGAGGCGCGGGTCGTCGGGACCCATTTGCTGGACGTGGCAGTGGATCTTGAAGCCGCGCAGGCCGAGCCGGAGCGCCTCGTCGACGATGGCGGGCGCGTCGGGCTCGCCGGGCAGCACGGTGCCGAGGGCGACGAGCTCGGGATGGGCGCGCGCGAGCTCGGCCATGAAGGCGTTGAGGCTGCGCGCCATGTCCGGCTTGTGCGAGTAGGTCAGGCCGACGACGCGCGCGATGCCGTGCGCGCGCAGATGGGCGAGGACCTCTTCGGCGTACAGCCGGTATCGAATGTTCCAGGCATGGCGATCGAACCAGCGCCAGATGGCGTCGAAGACGCGCGGCGGAAACAGATGCACGTGTGCGTCGATGATCACAGCGGCGGCTCCTGTCGCCCATTATAATGGTGGCGTGCTGCATTTCGCGTTTGGAGACGGCGCGGTTGGATATGACTGCGTCGCGTGCGGCGCGCGCTGCTGCAAGGGGCTGGGCTTCGCGCTCGGCAGCGGGGAGCTGGTGCCGCTGTTGGCGCGCGCGCCCCGGCTCGCGCCCTTCATGCAGCCGATGCGCGGCGCGGTGCACGTGCTCGATCTCGAGGACGGCTGCTGGGCGCTCGCCGACGACGGGCGCTGCTCGATCGAGACGGAGCACGGGCACGCGGCGAAGCCGTCGACGTGCCGGCTGTTTCCGGTCAATCGGCTGGTGCGCATCGACGGCGTGCTGATCGTCGACGTGCAGCTGTCGCATTGCCCGCTCGTGGATGCGCGGACGAATCCGCGGACGGTGATTCGCTGGGACGAGATCGCGCGCGACCTGGAAGCGGCGGGACCGGCGGCGATGCCGATGGAGGGCAAGGCGGCGCCGGGGGCGCCCGACGATTGGCTCGCGCACGAAGCGGCGGCGCGTGACGCGGCGGGGTCCTGGGAGCCGGAGGCGGCGGCGTGGGCGGCGTGGCGCGCGTTCTTCGACATCGACGCGGCGGAGGTGGCGCGGCTCGGCGAGGCGGTGCTGCCGCTCTATCGGCTGGCGCTGCCGTCGTTGCGCATGAACCTTCTGACGCTGCCGGGGGCGCCGCCGTATCCGCGCCTGATGCAGGCGATCGAGCGGCAGCTGGCGGCGGGCGCGTGGCTGGCGTGCTTGTCGGCGCGCGCGGGACGGGCGCCGTCGCTGCGCGGGATCGCGGAGCTGTGGCGCGGGCTGCCGCTCATGCGCGAGCTGCTGGCGCGCTGGGATGTGCGCCTGACGCTGGCCAACGGCGTGGCGCCCGACTCGACGCCGCCCGAGGTGGCGGCGGCGTGGGCAACGCTGCAGCGGCGCACGGCCGCGGCCACGATCGGCGCGGCGCTGACCGAGACGACGCTGCCGGCGGCGCTGCGGCCACTGCTGCTTCGGCTGGCGTCGGATCGGATGCGCTAGCGGCTACAGGAAGTCGACGCGCGATTCGGCGCCGGCGAGGTTCTGCTGCTGGCGCGCCTCGGCGATGTTGCTGACGTACTCGAGCATCTGCGGGTACGTGAGCATGACCTCCTGGAAGCGATCGCGCGGCAGCTCGAGCGCCCAGCACTTGGTGCGCGTCTCGATGGTCGCCGAGGCCGGCTTGCGCAGGAGCAGCGACATCTCGCCGAAGACGTCGCCAGGCTGCAGGCGCGCGACCTCGGCGGCGCCGCGTTTGACGCGCGCGTCGCCGCAGAGCAGGAGAAACATCCCGGGCGCGCGCTCGCCCTCGACGATGGCGCGCATGCCGGGCTCGAGCTCGAGGAAGAGGAAGCGATCGGCGAGCGCGCGCGCCTCTTCGGGCGAGAACGACGAGAAGAGCGCGGACGAGCCGAGCAGGCGATCGAGCAGGCGATCGCGGAAGAAGCGCAGGAGCGTCTTGAGCACCTCGGGCGAGCGGCGCACGATCTCGGAGACGAGCTCGCGCGAGATCTCGAGGAGCTGCGTCGGCTCGGCGGCGAGGACGGTCGCCGAGCGCGGGAAGTTGGTGAGCAGCGCCAGCTCGCCGAAGAAGGCGCCTTCGCCGAGCGAGGCGAGCTCGCGCGTGGGGTTCTCGAGGACGATCTGGACGCGGCCGTGGACGACGACGAAGAGCGAGCCGCCCTCGGCGCCCTGGCGCATGACGACGTCGCCGGGCTCGCAGTCGCGGACGGTGACGCGCTCGATGACGTAGCGCAGGTCGTCGGCGTGCAGCGACGAGAGCAGCGGGATCTTGGGCAGCGCGGCGGGCGGCGCGGGCGGAGGCGGCGGCGCGTCGGCGGACATGACGTCGGAGAAATCGGTCCCGTCGTCGCCGACGGCGATGGCGATGGCGGGCTCTTCGTCGAGCGCGTCGGCCTCGGAGAGCTCGATCTCGTAGGCGGCGGGCTCGAGCGCGGCTTCGGCGGCGGCGGCCAGATCGGCGACGGAGAACTGGGAGGAGCGCTCGGCCTTGAAGATGCGCGCGAGCGGCAGCGCGTCGAGCGGCACGTCGACCGCGGGCGGGCCGTCGGCCTCGGCGACCCCGAGGGGCGGTGCCGGCTTCGGCGGCGCGGCGGCGGGCGGCATTGGTGTCGGCCTCGCCGTCGGTGGCATCGCGACGGGCGGCATGGGTGTCGGTCTCGGCGTCGGCGGCGCGGCGGCGGGCGCGGGCCTCGTCGGCAGCGCGGCGATCGGGCTCGTCGCCGGGCGGCCTTCGCGCTTGGCGTAGAGCTCGGCGAGCATCGCCTGCGTGGCCGTGTGCTTGGCGTCGATCGACAACACGACCTTGCACACCGCGATCGCCTTCAACAGAAAGCCGCCCTTGGCGTAGCCCTCGGAGGCGAGCTCGAGCTCGCGCACCGCGTGTGCGGCGTCGGGGACCTTGCGGAAGGCCTCGCCGGCGCGCTGGTGCCAGTCGGGATCGGCCGGCTCGGCCCTGGCGATCTCGAGGTAGAGCTCGGCGGCCTTGGCGTACTGCTTCTTTTCGACCGCTTTGACGGCCTGGTCCTTGAGCTTCCGCAGATCGACTTTGGCCATTCGTTGCCCGTCGCCCACTTTACTGTAAGCTCGACGGCGATGCCACCGCCGGAGCGCCCACCGCCCTACCGCGTCGACGAGCGCAGCCTCGTCGCGGACACGCGCGTCGAAGTGTTCACCGCCGGCGGGCCGGGCGGTCAGCATCGCAACAAGACGCAGAACGGCGTGCGGCTGCATCACGCGCCGAGCGGGCTCATCGTCAGCGCCACCGAGCGGCGCAGCCTCGAGGCCAACCGGCGCGCCGCGTTCGACCGGCTCGAGGCGCGGCTGCGCGCGCTCAACTTCGTGCCGAAGAAGCGGACGAAGACCAAGCCGTCGCGCGGCTCCGTCGAGCGGCGGCTGGCGGGCAAGGCGCACGCGTCGCGCACCAAGGCGACGCGGCGCCGCTCGTACGACGACTAGCGACCGCTGATGAACCGCTGGGCCGGGCCGCGGTGGCGCTCGTCGTCGAGCACGAGATCCTCGAAGCGGCCGCCGCTGTAGCGTCCGATGATGCGGCGCCAGAAGGCGGTGGCAGGCTCGTTCACGCGCCGCTGCCGCACCTCCCAGGTGCCGGCGAAGCGACCGAAGAGCGACACCGCGGCGCGCTCGCCGACGCCGCGCCGTCGGTACCGCTGCAGGACGAAGAATTCGGCCATGTCCCACACCGTCGGATCGCCGGTGAGGCGGCTCTTGCCGTCGACGAGGGCGAAGCCGGCGAGCTGCTCGTCGGCGCGGATCAAAAAGGCGTGGCGGCGCGGCTCGCCGAAGTAGGCATCGAGCGGTCGATGCGCGAAGCGCGCGTCGGCGTCGACGTCGAAGCCGAACAGGGCGCTGAGGTCGTAGACGTAGAGCTGCCAGAGCGCGGCGAGGCGCGCTTCGTCGTCGCGTCCGGCGGGCACGAGCTCGACGTTCATGCGGACAATCTAGCATCCGCGACGGCGGTAGACGCCGCCGATCATGGGCGCGAGCAGGCGGCCGCCGTCGGCGTCGGTGCGGGCGGCGACGGCGATGCCGGCGCGCCGCGACAGCGACAGGCCGTAGGAGACGGCGCGCCGAAGCTGGCGCGGCAGGCGCCCGGCGAGGCGCGTCCAGTCGACGCAGCCGAGGTCGACGAGATCGAGGTAGCGCGTGCGCTCGACGGGGACCAGGCCGGCGTCGGCATGCACGGCGTCGAGCGTCTCGGGCGTGTGCACGACGTGGCGCGCGAAGGTGTCGCGATCGGCGAGCGCCTGCAGGGCGCCGTTGACGCCGCGCAGGTTGGGCACGACCGTGACCACCACGCCGTCGGGCGCGACCAGCTCGCTGAAGCGCTCGAGCGTCGGACGCGACGACGGCAGCCGCTCGACCCAGCCGCCCGAGTAGACGACGTGGAACGTGCCCGCGGGCAGAAGCGCGCGATCGTGGAGCTCGCCGGCGACGAGCGTGAGGCGATCGCGCACGTCGGCGGCGGCGCGCGCGGCGCGTGCCAGGCCGAGCGGCGAGGGATCGAGGCCCCAGGCCTCGGCGCCGAGCGTGCGCGCGACGTGTCCGAGCCAGGGCGAGCCGGCGGCGCCGACCTCGAGGAAGCGGCCGCGGCGGCCGAGGTGCATGGCGAAGACGCGCACCAGGAAGCGATCGGTCATGGCGCTGGCGATGCGCGGCACCACGGCGCGATCGCCGGTGCGCGAGATCGCGGCCCACGGGAACTGGTCGCCGCGCAGCTCTTGCATAGAACCCCCCTATCGGAGGTTGTGCGCACGGACGCGCACCGGAGCAAGCGAGGATGCGCGTCGGATTCTGCGCTGTTGCGATCGTCGCCGGGTTGGCGTCCGCGAATACGTCGCGGGCTGGAGAGACGGGCACGCCGGTGGTGGCGCGCGCGGTCGGGCCCATGGTGCAGCTCTTTCCGACGTCGGTGCCGGCGGGCGAGCCGGAGGCGAAGCTCGAAGCGGCGCGCGGCGAGTGGGAGCCGTTCCAGATCGTCGTGCACGCGGCGGGCGCGGCGCTCGCCGGCGTGCGCGCGGAGGCGACGGTGCTGAGCGGCCCGGGGAAGCTGGCGGCGCCGCGTCTCTATCGCGTCGAGTATCTCGACGTGAAGACGCCGTCGTCGATCGAGGGGCATCCCGGGCGGTGGCCCGATGCGCTCGTGCCCGACGTCGACGCCTTCGCCGGCGAGCGGCGGCGCGCGTTCCCCTTCGCCGTGCCCGCGGGCGAGGCACGCGCGGTGTGGGTCGAGCTGTTCGTGCCGACGACAGCGACGCCGGGCGTCTATCGCGGCAGCGTGCGCGTGACCGCGACGGGGCGCGCGGCGACCACCATCCCCGTCGAGCTCGTGGTGCACAAGTTCGCGCTGCCCAAGACGTCGTCGCTGCCGGTGACGTTCGGCTTCGCGGCCAACGCGCTGCCGAAGATGCACCCCGGCTTGTCGCCCGAAGCGAGCGCGCGCCTGGTGCACGACTACGAGGTGGCCCTGCTCCGCCATCGCATCAGCGCGCACGGCGGCACGTTCGATCCGCCGGCGTGGACGTCGACGGGCGGCGGCGGCGTGCGCGTCGATTTCGCGGCCTACGACGCCGAGGTCGGGCCGTTCCTCGACGGCACCGCCGATCGCGGCGGACCGGCCGACGGCGCGCGCTGGAGCGCCTTCGACTTCCGCATGCCGCAAAAGCTGCACGGCCCCGAGCGCGCCGACTACGCCAAGAAGCTCGCCGAGCACCTGCGCGCGCGCGGCTGGCTCGATCGCGTGTTCGACTACACCTTCGACGAGCCGACCGACAAGCAGATGGACGAGCTGCGCCGGCGCGCCGACGAGGTGCACGCCGCGGTGCCGTCGGTGCCGCGGCTGGTGACCCACGTGCTCGATCCCAAGCTCGCCGGCGCCGTCGACATCTGGTGCCCGCCGGTCAACTACGTCGACGACAAGGCGGGCAACTCGAATTCGCCGCCGCGCAGCGCCTACGACGCGGCGCTGGCCAAGGGCGCGCGCGTCTGGTGGTACCAGGCGTGTATGAGCCACGGCTGCAACATCATCGGCGGCGAGTACTTCCGCGGCTGGCCGAGCTACGCCATCGACGCGCCGGCGATGAGCCACCGCATCTTCGAGTGGCTGACCTATCGCTACAAGATGGGCGGCGAGCTCTACTACGACACCGTCGAGGCGTACGCGCAGGGCAAGGATCCGTGGCAGGACCAGCTGCTCTTCGGCGGCAACGGCGACGGCACCCTCTTTTACCCCGGCACGCCGCGCGCGATCGGCGGCACGCGCGACGTGCCCGTCGAGAGCGTGCGCCTGCAGCTGATTCGCGAAGGGCTCGAGGACTACGAGTATCTGCGGCTGTACGAGAAGGTCGCGGGGGCGCGCGCGGCCGAGGCGCTGGCGGCGACGATCGCCGGCAAGACCTATCGCTGGGAGCACGATGCGGCGCGCCTGTACGCGGCGCGGCACAAGATGGCGCAGGCGATCGACGAGGCGAGCGTAGCGAGCCGAGATGCTTCCCCGAGGCTGTGCCGAGGGGAATGCTCGCATTAATCGACGAGGCGGTTGCGTCGGGCGGTGGAATCGGCGTTACTGCTCGCTGAGTGCGGGCGCTGCTATTTTCGCTGCCGGTGTCGATGCTGCTGATGGCGGGCTGCGCCTCTTCGGAGTCGCGGCTGCGCTACGTGTCGTCGGTGGCGACGCAGGCGTCGTGGTCGCTCGTCGTCGACGATCGCGCGCGCGGCGCCGAGCTGTGGATCGACGGGCGGCTGCGCCAGGACGCGTGCGATCGCGTGCGCACGCAGATCCGCTGCGAGCTGCGCGGGCTGTTTCCCGGCGGGCACACGTTCGAGCTGCGCACCGCGGGCACGGTGTTGCGCCGCTCGGTGCTGATCGGCGCGCCGTGGCGCGACAAGATGGCGCTGGTGCGCGTGCGCAACGAAGACGAAGCGGAGGCCGCGGCCAAGGCCGGCGCCGACGGCGTCATCATCGTCGGTGGCGACTGGAAGCCGATCATCGACGTCGCGCACAAGGCGGGCGTGCGCGCGCTGGTGGTCGGCGACGCGGGAGCGATCGAATGGGCCGGCGCCGACGGCGTGGTCGGCGGCGAGATCCCAAAGGCGCTGCACGATCGCTTCCCCGAGACGCGCGCGCTGCCGTGGCCGCCCGAGGCCAAGACCGGCGACGAGGCGCGCTCGCTCCTGGCGCAGGGCAACGCGATCGTCGCCGCCGACGCCTTCGATGC
>DATNAQ010000179.1:0-78350 GCA_035607415.1 Polyangia bacterium | reverse complement strand
CATCGGGACGATGATACGCGAAACCGGCGGCGATCTTCAGTACGCGCGCTCGAGCGCCAATTGGCCGACGAGGAGAAACACGTCGTCGTCGATCGGCGGCGCGCCCGCGGACATCGCGCCGTAGTGGAACTTGTGCGTGTAGAGCGCCTGCAGCTTGAGGAGCTTGCGCCCGTACAGGTCGAGCCCGGCGGTGACGGCGTGGAACTGCTGCCCCGCCTGCGCCGGATTGTCGAGCCAGTCGTAGCGCGCGCTCACCTCGATCCACGGCCGCCACAGCATCACCGCCACCTGCCCCCACAAGCCCTGCCGCGTCAGCGACGGAAACGGCAGATGGCGCACCGGCGCCTCCACCGACGTCCCCGACGCGTACACGTACTCGCCGACGACCCCCACCGGCCCCCAGTGCAGCGCGCCGTCGGCAGCGAGCGAGAAGTTGCTCTCGCCCTGGGCGTATTGATAGAGGATCGACGCGTTCACGGCGAAGCGCGGCCGCGAGCGCCACTCCGCCGGATCGCCGCGCGTCGACACCGTGTTGCCGACAGGCCCGATCGGCTCGGCCACCAGGCGCGCCGCGATCAGCATGCCGCCGTCGGCGGTGACCTTCAGATCGCGCGCGCCTTCGTACACGCCGAGCACCACGTGCGCCGCGCCGAAGTCGTCGTCGAGCGTGATGCCGGCGCGCCGATCGGGCGCCACCGACTGCGTCACGTAGGGCGTGACCGGCAGCGTGCGCAGCTCGATCGGCTCGTCGTGGCCGTAGCCGAACGCGATCTTGCGGATGCCGAGCGAGATCATGAGCCAGCGCCACGGCGCAAAGCCGATCTCGGCCGCCGCGAAGCGTCCCCACGCGTACGCGTCGGGATGCGCCGCCTCGTCGAGCGAATAGGGCTCGTAGACGACGTTCCACATGAGCGGCCCGAGCTTCGTGCCCAACATGCCGCAGGCGCCGATGCGCGCCACGCCGAGGTACAGCCCGTCACCGTCGACGGCGTCGAGATCGGTCTGGCGCACGTCGCGCCCGGTCCAGGCCGCGCCCCACGCCTGCACCAGCGCCGAGAGCTGCACGCTGTACGGCACCTTCAGGTGCAGATGCTCCCGCGGCGGCGGCGGCATGCCGTCGCCCGCGCACGAGGCGTAGATCTCGTGCACCGGCGCGACCGAGTCGCGCGCCAGCTGCGCCCGCGCCGGCGTCGACGCCGCGGCGAGCAACAGAAAAGCGAGCGCGCGAGCTACTTGCGCGTCGCGGCGGCTCGCTGGCTCCACGCGCCGGACGATACCGCTTGTCGCAGCTTCTCGACCAGATCCGCCGGCACCTCCGGCGGCGGCAGCGTTTGGAAGATCTTGGTCGCATCGCGCGACTTGATCTCCTGGTCGAACGGTCGCTGCGGCGTGCGCAGGTGCACCACCGACGTCTGCGGCGGCGCGATGAACCCCTTGGAGAGCGCGATCCCGATGCGCGACGGGCAGTGGCAGGGATTGCGCGGATCGATGTGCTCGCAGCGCGGCGCCAGGTAGTCGCCGATCTTCTTGCGCGCGCGCGACAGGCGCACCTTGAAGGCCGAGACCTTGATGCCGAGCGCCTTGGCCGCTTCCTCGTCGGACTTCGACATCACCGACGACATCACGAAGGCCACGCGCTCGCCCGGCGACAGGCAGTTGATGACCGCAGTCATGCAGCCCTGCTTGAGCTCCCAGAGCAGGAACTCGCGCTCCGGCGTGGTCAGCGACGAGACCTCGTGCGTGCGCGTCGCCTCCGAGCGCAGCGTCTCGTCGAGCAGATCGAAGTCGACTTCCGGTGTCGGCGGCACGCGCTTCTCGATCACGTGCGCCGCGATCTTGAGCAGCCACAGCTCCAGGTCCTTGGGATCCGAGGGCGGATGCGGGCTCGCCGCGGCACGCTCGAAGGTCTCGAACGCCGCTTCGCGCGCATCGTTCTCGGAAAGGGTCATGCGCGAACAGAAGTTCCAAACCGTGGGCAGCTGCTGCTCGATCACTTGCGCTAAGGGAGTATGGGGCGACACGACGCGCTGATTGTAATCGAACGTGCAGAAAAAATCGAATCTAGAGCCCGCGGTATTTTGTCGCGGGGTCGAAAGGGGCTAGCTGAGCGGCTTTGCGGCCGCGGTGACCGGCTGCGGCGCGACCTTCTTGTCCGCCGAATCGGCCGGCTCGCGGATCTGCGCGAGCTCGGCCGTGACCTTCTTGAGCAGGTCCGACTTCTCGCGATACGGCAGGAACGCCGACTTGAAGCCGCTGATGATCAGCTCCTTGATGTCGTCGAGCCCGAAGCCGTACTGCTGATGGGTCAAGAGGAGCTCCTTCGACACCGTCGTATCGGTCATCAGCCGATTGTCGGTGTTGATGGTGACGCGCAGCCCGTACGTATAGAAGAACGGCAGCGGGTGCGACGCCAGGTCCGGCGCCGCGCGCGTCTGGATGTTCGACGACAGGCAGATCTCGAGCGGGATGCGGTGATCGTTGCAGTAGTTGAGCAGATCCCCGTTCTCGCGCAGCCGCGTGCCGTGGCCGATGCGGTGCGCGCCGCAGTAGTGGATCGCCTGCGCGATCGACTCCGGCCCGTACGCCTCGCCCGCGTGCGCGGTGCAGTTGACGTTGTTGTCGAGGATGAGCTGGAACGCCTGCTTGTGATCCTTGGCCGGGTAGTTGTACTCGGCGCCGGCGAGATCGAAGGCGACCACGCCGCGGTTCTTGAAGGCGACGCAGAGCTCGGCCATGCGCAGCGACATCGCCGGATCGATCGATCGGATGCCGCACAAGATGACGCCCGAGCGCACGCCGAAGTCACGCTCGCCGGCGCGCAGCCCCTGGATCACCGCCTCGACGATCGGCGCCAGCTTGAGCCCACGCTGCGTGTGCAGCATCGGCGAGTAGCGCACCTCGAGATAACGGACGTTCTCGCGCGCGCAGTCCTCGGCGAGCTCGTAGGCGGCGCGATAGAGCGCGTCCTCCGTCTGCAGCACCGAGAGCGTGATGTCGAACGCCTTCAGGTAATCGTCGAGCGAGCGGCAGCGCTCGCCGGCGTAGATGAGCTTGAAGAGCTTGTCGGGATCTTCGGCCGGCAGCTTCACCTTCTGCTTCTGCGCGAGATCGAGGATCGTCGTGACGCGGATGCTGCCGTCGAGGTGGCAGTGCAGGTCGGTCTTCGGGAGTCGTTCGATGAAATCGAGTGTCAGCGTACCCATCTCGGGAATATAACCCCTACATGGACCATTCGAAAGAGTACCTGGCGCTCGTCGACGACGCCAAGAGCCGCATCACCGAGTGCACCATCGACGACGTCGTCGCGAGGCAGCAGCGCGGCGACAAGTTCCGCCTCATCGACTGCCGCGAGGACGACGAGTGGCGCGCCGGCCACGCGCGCGGCGCCGAGCACATGGGCCGCGGCGTCATCGAGCGCGACATCGTCAACAAGGTCCCCGACAAGAACGAGGAGCTGATCATCTACTGCGGCGGCGGCTTCCGCTCGGCGATGGCGGCCGACAACCTGCAGCGCATGGGCTACGGGCGCGTCTTCTCGCTCGCCGGCGGCTGGCGCGAGTGGACCAAGCGCGGCCAGCCCATCGAGCGCTGAGCTACTCGAGCCGTTCCTTCGGAACGCGGTCGATCATCTTGGCCAGCGCCTTGGCGTCTTTGTTGAGGCGGTTGTACTCGGCGCGCGCGACGGACAGCGTCGAGTCGCCGGCGGTGCAAACCAGGACGCCGTCGCCCTCGTCGTCGAGATCGTAGGCCACGCCGGCCAGCTTCGGCAGGCTCTTCAGCGCCACGTCCATGATCGCCGCCCAGGTCGGACCGCCGCCCTGCAAGTGCCGGCGCGCGAACAGCGCGGTGGTGGCGCGGCTGTTTCCGTCGACGGAGATGGTGAAGCACCTGTCGAGCCCGGGCTGGACCGCGTACGCGGTCGCGGCCCACAGCACGAGCGCGACGATTCCCCCGGCGAGCCGCATCCGCGAAATATAGCCGATCCGATCGGCCAACCGGCTCGTACGGTCGTCATGGCGACCTTTGTGCTCGTGCACGGGGCCGGAACGGGCGGGTGGTTATGGCGGCGGGTACGGTCGCTGCTCGCGCGTGCGGGCCACGAAGTCTTCACCCCGACGCTGACGGGGCTCGGCGAGCGCGCCCACCTCGCGCGCCGCGACGTCGGCCTCGGCACGCACATCGACGACATCGTCGGCGTGCTCGACTACGAGGAGCTGCACGACGTCATCCTCGTCGGCTTCAGCTACGCGGGCATGATCATCCCCGCCGTCGCCGATCGGCTGCCGGGCCGGGTGCGGCGGCTCATCTATCTCGAAGCGGTCGTCCCACAGAGCGGCACCGCCATGCTCGACGTGATGCCGCCCGAGGTGCGCGAGGCCTGGCAGCGCCACGTCCTGGCCGGCGACGGCTGGCGTGTTCCGCCGATGACGAAGACCTACCTCGGGCGCATCGATCCCGACGGCGCCGACGAGAGCGAGATCCGCCGCCTGCTCGCGCGCCGCACGCCGCAGCCGCTCGCCTGCTTCTCCGAGCCGCTCACGCTCGAGCATGCCGATGCGCTGCCGCCGGCGACGTTCATCCACTGCACCGACAAACAGCAGCACGATTCGCTCGCCAAGCAGGCCGCCACGCTGCGCGCGCGCGGCTGGCTGGTTCGCGAGCTGCCGACGGGCCACTTCTGCATGCTGACGATGCCGGGCGCGACCGCGTCGCTGCTCGCCGAGATCGCCGCCGCCGCTCAGTGATGCTGCGCGGGCACGCCGGCGTGGGCGTGCACGAGCGAGAGCAGCCGATCGAGGTCGAACGGCTTTTGCAGCACACCGACGGTGCCGTGCGGCGTCTCGGTCACCAGCGCCGAGATCACGCCCACCGGCACGCGCGGCAGCTGCGGATCGCCGATCAGCTCGGCGAGCACCTGCCAGCCCGACTTGGTCGGCATCATCAGATCGAGCAGCACCATGCAGACGTGCTCGTCGCGCATGCGGTCGAGCGCGCCGGCGCCGTGCGGCGCGGTCAGAACGCGGTAGCCATCCTCGGCCAGCAGCTCGGAGATGGTCTCGCGCAGCCGCCGATCGTCATCGACGATCAGGACCGTAGGCGTTTCACACTCGCACTGCCGCTGCATCCCGAGAGGCCTCCCTCGTCGACAATAGACGGTTCGGTCCGTCGCTGGCAATGCGACACGTTGCCGCAGCTCAACGACGCGGTGCGGCGCGACGGCGCCCGCGCCGGGCCAGGATCCAGGCCGCGAGCGCGAGCGGAATCGACAATGCAGTCAATAGGATACCGTACACGAACGAGGCCGGCCGATAGATGAACGCGACGGTGTAGTGGCCGGCCGGCACCCGCGCGCCGAGCCGTCCGCCGTCGCGATCGCGCGCGAGCCTGGGCCCGACGCGGATGATCTCGCCGCGCTCGGCGCGCCGCGAATCGCCGACGAGCTCGACCTTCCAGTGCTCGTTCCAGTTCTCGTTGACGCTGACGACGGCCGACGCGCGCAGATCGACGTCGACCTCGACGCGGTTCGGCGTCCAGCGGATGGCGTCGACGCTGCCCGGCGCGGGATCTTCGATGCGCGCCTGCGGCCCCGGCCCTTCGTCGAGCTTGAGCGCGCGCTGCAGCGGCGCCTCCTCGTCGCAGCCGATGGCGCCGTGGTTCTCGAAGACGTTGGACATCATGCTGCGCCACTCGCCGACCACCTGGTAGAACGACGTGCCCTCCTGCGCGAGCGACCAGTGCATGTCGAAGGTCTTCGAGTAGCGCACCCAATCGAACCACAGCCCGTCGACGGCGCAGATGGCCAGCACCGCGACGGTGAAGACGGTCTTCCAGCGCTCCTTGTGCCACCACGCGCGCGCGCGCAGATCGTCGAGCGCCATCGCGCACAACAGCGGCACGCCGATCGCGAGCATGATCTGGTAGCGCGACGGCACGCGCAGATCGCGGAAGATCGGCAGGTGGTGCAGGAGCCACCACGGCCCGTACGGCCACGCGCTGCCGGCGACGATGGCGGCGCCGACGGCGACGAAGATCCAGACCACGCGCGCCTTGCGCACGCCGATGGCCCAGATCCACAGCGGCACCGTCAGATACGGCAAGCGCCAGCCGTACTCGTGGAACCAGTAGCGCTTGCCGGGCACCGGCTCGATGCCCTTCCACCAGTAGGCGTTGCGCACCATCTGCCACGGGAAGTTGGCGTCGGTCTCGAACAGGTGGCGCGGATGGTCGACGGCGAACTCGAGCGCGGGCAGGACGCGGATGGCGCCGACGGCGAAGGCGATGCCGGCGGCGAGCGCGAGCGGCAGGAACGGACGCGCCGAGCGGCGCTGCACGCAGTCGATGAGCGCCAGCGTCGTCAGGATGACCGCGCACATCGGCGGCGTCGAGGTGCCGCCGTCGCCGACGATCCACGCGGCGATGAAGCCGAGCGGAATGGCCCACTCCCAGCGCATTTGCGCTGGGAGGCGCCGCCCCACGGGCGACGCGGACACGCCGATCAAATCGCTCGGTCGCTCCGCTCCCTCGCCGTCGTCGCACGCGCGGCGATAGAAGTACATCGCGTAGGGGAAGAGCGCGGCGCCGAAGAAGGTGCAGTGGCCCTCGGCGAAGTGCAGCGCGAGCCAGCCGCCGGTGCCGAACAGGATCGCCGCCAGCATCGACGACACGACGCTGATGTCGAAGCTGCGCGCGAGGCGGTACATGCCGTCGAAGGCGCAGAAGTAGTAGACGACGAGCGTGAGCTTGGCGCCGAGCGCGGTGCCGAACAAGAGCACGAGGGGGAAGGTCGGCGTGGCGACGAGCGACTGTGGATTGGCGAGATAGACCTGGCCGCCGCAAGTCCACGGGTTCCACAGCGGGAACTGGTGATACCAGAGCACCGAGCGCCGTCCGGCCTCGAGCCAGGTCTCGAACAGGCGCCAGTCGTACGACGACGCGAAATCGTCGGGGCGCCGGAACGTGCCGGCGGTGACGGCGAAGGCGAGCAGCAGCCACAACAGTGGCAGCCACCGGCTCAGGCTTTGACGCGTGTCTCCAGCCAATCGATCACGCGCGACTCGAGGTGGACGCCGTCGAGCCGGTCGATCTCCTGAATGCCCGTCGGAGAGGTGACGTTCACCTCGGTGAGCATGCCGCCGATGACGTCGATGCCGACGAAGTAGAGGCCGTCGGCGCGCAGCTTGGGCGCGATGGCCGCGACGATCTCCTTGTCGCGCGCGGTGAGCTCGGTGTGCGTGGCGCGCCCGCCGACGTGCAGGTTGGAGCGCGTCTCGTCGTCGCGCGGCACGCGCAGGACGCAGCCGATGGGCTCGCCGTCGAGGATGAGGATGCGCTTGTCGCCCTCGCGCACCTTCGGCAGATAGGCCTGCGCCATCACCAGCTGGGTCTGGTTGTCGCTGACCGTCTCGAGGATCGAGTTGGTGTTGCGATCGTCGGTGCGCACGTGGAAGACGCCGCCGCCGCCGCACTGATCGAGCGGCTTGACGATCATCTGCCCGCCCTGCGACTCGAGGAAATCACGCAGCCGCACGTGCGAGCGCGTCACGCGCGTCGGCGGAATCAGCGACGGGAAATTGAAGATGTAGAGCTTCTCGTTGGCTTCGCGCAGGCCGCGCGGATCGTTGACGAGCAGCGTCTTGCCGCGCGCCTGCTCGAGGATCAGCGTGTAGAAGTAGTAGGCCTGATCGAACGGCGGATCCTTGCGCATGAAGAGCGCGTCGTAGTCGCCGAGCGGCCGCCACTGCCCGCCTTCGAGCTTGATGCAGGGAAACGCGGCGCGATCGACCTCGCTCACCGACGAGACCACGGCCGCCGCTTCGCCGCGCTCGAGCTCCAGGTCCTCGGCGCCGCAGATCTCGACGGTGTGGCCGCGACGGTGCATCTCCTCGACGAGCACGAGCGTGGTGTCGCCCTCGGGGTTGATGCGCTCGATCGGGTCCATGACCACGAGGACGCGCATGGTTAGACGCCCTCGCCCTGCGGCTTGGTCGGCAACAGGTGCTCGAGGCCGTGCTTGCGCAGGCGGTAGTACAGCGTCGAGCGGTTGATGCCGAGCGCGCGCGCGGCGCCGGCGATGTTGCCCTGGTTGCGATCGATCGCCGCGATGATCTCGTTCTTCTCCTGCTCGTGCAGGCGCGCTTGCAGCGGCTGGGCCGCCGACGAGCCCTGCAAGGCCGACAGCGGCGTGCCCGCGGCCGGCGTCGGCATCGGCGTGCTCACACCGGCGCGCCGTCCGAAGTCGAGATCGGCGGCCGTCACGTCCGGCCCGCGCGCGACGATGATCGCGCGCTCGACCACGTTCTCCAGCTCGCGCACGTTGCCCGGCCACAGGTACTGGCCGAGCGCGGCGAGCGCGCCGTGATCGAACCCGCGCACGCTCTTGCCGGTGACGCGGTTGAACTTGCTGACGAAGTGCTCGACGAGCCGCGGCAGATCTTCGAGCCGCTCGCGCAACGGCGGCAGCGTGACGGGAAAGACGTTGAGGCGGTAGTACAGATCTTCGCGGAACTTGCCGTCGGCGATGAGCTGCTCGAGGTTGCGGTGCGTCGCCGACACGACGCGCACGTCGACGCGGATCGTGTCCTGCCCGCCGACGCGCTCGAACTCGCGCTCCTGCAAGACGCGCAACAACTTGACCTGCACGTCCATCGGAATGTCGCCGCACTCGTCGAGAAACAGGGTGCCGCCGTCGGCGAGCTCGAAGCGCCCGGGCCGCCGCGCGACGGCGCCGGTGAAGGCGCCCTTCTCGTGCCCGAACAGCTCCGACTCGAGCACACCCGCCGCCAGCGCCGCGCAGTTGACGCGCACGAACGGCTTGGCTTCGCGCGGCGAGTTGATGTGGATGGCGTGCGCCACCAGCTCCTTGCCGGTGCCGGTCTCGCCGCGGAGGAGAACCGTCGAGTGCGTGGGCGCCACCTGCTCGACCTTGGCCAGCACCTCGCGCAGCGCCGGCGCGTCGCCGATGATCTGGCCGAAGTCGAACTCGCCGTGCATCTCTTGCGTGAGGTAGCCGGCGTACTGCTCGAGCTGCGACTGCAGGCGGGCGTTGTCGCGGCGCAGCCAGAAGCGCTCGATCGCCTGGGTGAGCACGCCCTTCACTTCCTTGGCGTCCCACGGCTTGGTGATGTAGCGGTAGACGTGCCCGAGGTTGATCGACTCGATGAGCACGTCGACGTCGGTGAAGGCGGTGAGGATGATGCCGACGGCATCGGGGCGCACTGCGCGCGCGGCCTTGAGGAACTCGAGGCCGGTCATCTTGGGCATGCGCTGGTCGGTGACGATCACCGCCACGTCGTGATCTTTGAGGAGCGCGAGCGCCTCGTCTCCGGAGTTGGCCGTATGGATCTGGAAGACCCGTTTGAAGTTGAAACGGAACGCGTCGAGATTGTCCGGCTCGTCGTCGACAACCAACACCGGGAACATACTCAGATCAGCCGGCAGCACGGCGGAAACGTTACCAGCTTCATTGACAAGAAAAAAGCGGCGTTCGAAACTCGCGGCGACGATGGAGTCTGCGGAGGCAGTGGCGGCGAAACGGCGCGTGCTCATCGACGCGCTCATGATGTGTCTCGGTAAGAGCCGGGTGGTCGCGGTCGTCGACGCAAAGACGACGCGCGGCGTGCTCGACTCGGCGTCGAGCGAGATGTGGCGCGAGGGCGAATTCCGCCTCGATCCCGTGTGGAAGATCCTGATCGCGCAGCCGGGGCTGACGCCGGAGGATGTCGCGCCGCCGCTGCTGGTGTTCAAGGCCTACGAGCAGGAGCTCGGCGTGCTGGTGCGCGTGCCACAGGCGCTGTCGGCGATTCCGCGCGGCGAGCAGGTGCGGCTGCGCGAGGGCCTCGGGATTCAGCGGGCCGACTTCGCGGCGGCGATCGAGGAGATGCGCACGCTGGCAGCGAGCGAGGCCAACGCCAGGCAGGCGCAGAACCTGGCGCGCGCCGCCGAGGCGAACGAGTCGCGCGCCGAGCCGCGCAAGACCGCCGCCGCCAAGTCGGTCAAGGCGCCGCCGAAGAAGCAGAGCAAGGCGGCGGCGGCGGCGCTCGGCGCCGTGGCGCTCGCGGCCATCGTCGTCGGCGTGTGGTTCGGCATGCGCGACACCTCGGCGGCGTTCCCGCTCGGCGACGTCGCCGGCACGCTGCAGCTGTCGAACGGCAAGGCGGTCGGCCCGTCGCTGACGGCGACCCTCAGCGATCCGAAGTGGGAGTCGATGTCGCGCGAGGATCGCAAGAAGGCGGCGTCGGCGGTGATGGACATCGAGGCGGGCAAGGGCATCCACTCGCTCGTGCTGCTCGACGACGGCGGCAAGATGCGCGCGATGGTCACGGAGACCGCGGGCGGCCGCAACGTCATCATCCCGTAGCCCTGCTCTTCCAAGGAGTTAGGGCCCTGGAAAATTATTGCGCAGTCACCGTAACTTGGATTACAATGATTTGATGCGCAGAGTCCGAGGGTTCACCCTCATCGAGCTCATGATCGTCGTTGCCATCATCGGCATCCTGGCGGCGGTCGCGATCCCCGCCTTCGTGAAGTACATCCGCCGCTCCAAGACCGTCGAAGCGACCATGAACCTGCGCAAGATGTACGACGGCGCCGTCGCCTACTACGTCGGCGAGCACGCGGACAAGGCGGGCAACATCGCCAACAAGCGCTTCCCTGACAGCGCGCCGTCGGTGCCCGACCTCGCCACGCTCACCAACCTGCAGCTCAACGGCAAGCGCTACCTCAGCTCGCCGAGCGACTGGAAGCAGGGCGGCTGGTCCGCGCTCGAGTTCTCGGTCAGCGACGGCCAGAACTTCGCGTACACGTTCACCAACACCAACCCCGGCGGCTCGGGCACCGGCGCGGCGGCGTCGATGGTGGCCAACGGCGATCAGAACGGCAACGGCGTCTACTCGACGTTCGAGCGCGACATGGTCGGCACCCTCGAGGGTGTGCAGGGCGGCACCGCGATGTACACGACCAACGAGATCGAATAAGCTCGACGCACGCTCGCTCTCCTCGTCTTCCTCGTCACCTTCGCCGCGTACGTCGCGGGCCTCGCACCCGATGCCTACTGGCTCGACTCCTCGGAGCTGGCGGCGGCGGCGTTCGGGCTCGGCGTCGCGCATCCGCCGGGACATCCGCTGCCGTCGCTTCTGGGGCGCGCATGCGCGCTCCTACCATTTGGTAGCGTGGCGCTGCGCGTGGGGCTCGCCTCGGCGCTGGCGGGGGCGGCGGCGGCGGCGCAGACGACGCGCCTGGGGGCGCTGGTGGCGCGGCGCGCGCGGCTGCCGGCGCAGTCGGACGCGCGCATCGACGGGCTGGTCGGCGCAGCGGCGGGGCTGACCTTCGGGCTCTCGTACGCGGCCGCGTTCCAGGCGGTGCGGCCCGAGGTCTACGCGCTGTCGGCGCTGCTCGTCGTGACCGCGGCGTACGAGGTCGCGCGCTGGGACGAGACCGGCGATCCGCGGCGGCTCTACACGGCGGCGCTGGCGGCGGGACTGGCGCTGTCGAATCATCATCTGTTGGCGCTGACGTTCGCGGTGCCGGCGGCGATCGTGGTGGCGCCGCGCGCGGGTTGGCGCACGAGCCTGCGCGCGATCGCGATCGCGGCGGTCGTGGTGATCGCGGTGTGGACCTACCTGCCGCTGCGCGCGGCGCGCCATCCGCTCGTCGATTGGGGCGCGCCGACGACGCTGTCGCGCATCTATTGGACCGTGAGCGCGCGCGCGTTCCAGAAGGCGGTGGCGCGCGGCACCGTCGGCGACGTGGGCAGCGTGGCGGCGGCGCTGGCGGCGGAGCTGTGGCTCGTCGGCGCCTTCCTCGCGCTCGGCGGCGCCTACGTGCTCGTGCGCCTCGGGCGCGCGCGGCTCGCGCTCGTGCTGCTCGCGGCGGCGCTGTGCGACGCGGCCACGCCGGCGCTCGTCGGCTTCGATCCGGCGAACCCCGATGCCTACGGTTACCTCGAAGCGGCGGTGGCCCTGCTCGCCGCGCTCGCCTGCGCCGTGCCGGCGGCGATCGCCGCGCAAGCGCAGCGGCCGCGCACGATGCGCGCCATCGCGGCGGTGCTCGTCGTCGCCGTTGTTGCCGGCGGCTTGGCGGGACGCGCGCGCTGGTCGCGCTCGAAGTTCTGGGACACCGGCGTCGCGCTCGGCCGTTTCCTCGACGGCGTGCCGCCGCGCGCGCGCGTGGTCACGAGCGACTTCCAGACCATCTTCGCGCTCTGGTACCTCGCGGTCGCCGAGGCGCGCCGGCCCGACGCCGACGTCGTGCATCGCCACTTTCTCGCCTATCCCGGCTATCGCGAAGAGATCGAGCGGCGCGTCGGCGACGTCTCACGTGAGCCGGACGTGATCGAATACGACCTCGATCTGCCCGACGCGCTGGTGCCGCGCTCGACCACGATTCCCGTCGCTGCCGACGCCGAGCCGCAGACGCTGCGCTATGCGGCGTGGCAAGCCTATCTCGGCGCCGATCGCGCGTGCCGCCTCGCCGCCGCGCGCGGCGATGGCGCGTCCGCGGAGCCGGCGCTCGCGCGCGCGCGCACGTTGTTGTCGCAGCCGTCGCTAAATTGCGATCACATCCGCGACCCTGTTACGATCGCGGCTCCATGAAGCCGCAGCCCGTCGAGAAAGCCGCCGCGCTCCCGTCGAGGAAACCGATGGCGCGCGCCGCGCGCGTCACGTTGTTCGAGCGCGAGGTGCGCGAGAAGCTGTCGGTAGCGGCCATCGAGATCCTCGTCGAGCGCGCAAACATCCTGTCCGAAGGCAAGCGCTCGTCGGCGCCGACGGCGAAGGCGCGCTACTTCGGCTCGACCATGATCACCGTCGACGTGGCGGCGCTCGGCGAGCTGGTGCGCGAGATCTGCGACGCCCGCGCCGCGGCGCGCGTGGCCGAGCTCATCCGCGGCGATGCGCGCGTCTCGCGGCGCGTGCAGCGGATCGCCGCGCGCGAGGCCGAGCGGCTCGCCGGCGGGCCGATCCGCGTGCGCTCGGGCGAAGTGCGCGTGCGCGCGCAGGGCACGCTCGTGCATCTCGACGTGGACGTCGAGGAGTAGCGCCCGATGAAGCCGACGTACACGTCGCGCGACGTCGCCGACATCGTGGGAATTTCGGAATCGCGCGTCCGTTATTGGGCGCAGACCGGCGTCGTCGGCCCGTCGGAGCGCGCGGCCGGACGCGCCGTCTACAGCTTTCAGGATCTGGTCGGCGTCAAGGCGGCCAAGGAGCTGCTCGACGGCGGCCTGTCGCTGCAGCGCGCGCGCAAGAACCTCGAGGCGCTGCGCGCGCAGCTCGGCGCCGCCCATGACGACAATCGGAGCCTTGCCGGCGTGCGCATCCGCTCGGACGGCGAGCGCGTCATCGTCAGTGACAACGGCGCCAGCTTCGAGCCGCTCTCGGGCCAGCTCATGCTCGACTTCGCCGTCGACGATCTGCAGGTCGAGCCGGCGCCGCTGTTGCCGACGACCAAGACGGAGTCGGCCTGGGCCTGGTTCCTCGAAGGTGGCGCCTGCGAGGCGCGCGGCGAAGACGACCACGCGCTCATCGCCTACCACAAGGCGCTCGACGGCGATCCGGCGCTGGCCGCGGCGCACACCAACATCGGCAACCTGCACTATCGCCGCGGCGAGCGCGGCGAGGCGCGCGCCGCCTACGAGAAGGCGCTGGCGCTCGATCCCGAGCAGCCCGAGGCGCGCTACAACCTCGGCAATCTCTACGACGATGTCGGCGAGGCCGAGGCGGCGCGCATGGAGTGGTTTCGCGTCGCCGGCGCCTGTCCCGAGTTCGCCGATGCCCATTACAACCTCGCCGTCGCCTGCGCCCGCGACGGCGACGGCGATGCCGCGCGCCAACACCTGCGCCGCTACATGACGCTGGTGCCCGACGACACGGCCGCGGCGGAGCTCCTGGCTTCGCTTTGACCGACGGGCCGGGCGCGCGCACAATAGGGGCATGCCGATCTACGAATACGCGTGCGAGTGTGGCGAGACGTTCGAGTCGCTCGAGCGCGTGGGCGAGGTCCGGCAGCGCTGCGGCGAGCGCTGCGCCAACCGCGGCGCCGCGCCGGCACCGGGCGAGGGCCAGGTGGCGCGGCAGCTCTCGGGCACGATGATCCGCGGCGACGGACGCGAGGCCAAAGAGGCCGTGATCGACCCGTGCAAGCGGTCGAACCGCCCCGGCGGCGGCTGCGGCGGCGACGAGTACTGATGGCCGAGCCCGCGGGCGATCCACTGCTGGACGTTCGCGAGCTGGTGACGCGCTTCGCCACCGACGGCGGCGAATTCCGCGCCGTCGACGGCGTGAGCTTCGCGATGCGCGCCGGCGGTACGCTCGGTGTCGTCGGCGAATCGGGCAGCGGCAAGTCGGTCACCGCGCTGTCGATCCTGCGCCTGGTGCGCGATCCGCCCGGGCGCGTCGTCGGCGGCAAGGTGCTGTTTCGCGGGCGCGATCTGCTCGGCCTGCCCGAGCGCGACATGCAGAAGGTGCGCGGCGGCGAGATCTCGATGATCTTCCAGGAGCCGATGACCTCGCTCAACCCGGTGATGACCACCGGCGCGCAGGTCGCCGAGCCGCTCGTGATCCACAAGGGCGCGTCGAACAAGGCGGCGCTCGCCGAGGCGGCCGAGCTCTTCCGGCTCGTCGGCATCGCCGATCCCGCGCGCCGCGTGCACGACTATCCGCACCAGATGTCGGGCGGCATGCGGCAGCGCGTGATGATCGCGATGGCGCTCGCCTGCCGCCCGCCGCTCGTCATCGCCGACGAGCCGACCACCGCGCTCGACGTGACCATCCAGGCGCAGATCCTCGAGCTCCTGGCGCGCCTCAGGCGCGAGCTCGGCATGGCGCTGCTCCTCATCACGCACGACCTCGGCGTCGTCGCCGAGACCTGCGACGACGTCATCGTCATGTACGCCGGTCAGATCGTCGAGCACGCGCCGGCGCGCGAGCTGTTCGCGCGGCCGCGCCACCCGTACACCTACGGCCTCCTGCAGAGCCGCAAGGCGAAGGGCAGCGGACGCGAGTTGCAGGCGATCCCGGGCATGGTGCCGCGGCTCGATCAGCTGCCGCGCGGCTGCCGCTTCGCCGATCGCTGCGATCGCGTGCAGCCGAAGTGCCGCGACACGCTGCCGTCGCTCGACGTGATCGAGCCGGGCCGGCTGGTGCGCTGCTTCTTTCCGGTGGGCTTGTGAGCGAGCGTCGGCGAGCGAACGTGAGCGAGGCCCGTAGGGCCCGCGGATCGAACGTTTGCTCTTGGTGCACCTTCGGGGTGCACCAATGAGCGGCGCGCTCGTCTCCGTCGAGAATCTGACCAAGCACTTCGCGGCGCGCCCGGGCCTGTTCGGCGGCGGCAAGGGCGTCATCAAGGCCGTCGACGGCGTGTCGCTCGAGATCGGCGCCGGCCAGACGCTCGGCCTCGTCGGCGAATCGGGCTGCGGCAAGTCGACGCTCGGCCGCGCCATCTTGCGCCTGCACGAGCCGACCTCGGGCCGCGTGGTCATCGACGGCACCGACGTGACCGCGCTCGCGTCCGGCCCGCTGCGCGCGTTCCGCAAGCGCGCGCAGATCATCTTTCAGGATCCCTACGCGTCGCTCAATCCGCGCATGACCGTCGGCGCCATCCTCGACGAGCCGCTCGTCGTCCATGGCCTCGGCGACGCCGATGCGCGCAAGCGGCGTGTCGCCGAGCTGCTCGACGTGGTCGGGCTGCGTCCCGAGGTCGCCGCGCGCTATCCGCACGAGTTTTCGGGCGGGCAGCGCCAGCGCGTGGGCATCGCGCGCGCGCTCGCCGTCGAGCCGCGCTTCATCGTCGCCGACGAGCCGCTCTCGGCGCTCGACGTGTCGATCCAGGCGCAGATCGTGAACCTGCTCGTCGAGCTGCAGCGCGAGCACGAGCTGACCTATCTGTTCATCTCGCACGACCTGAAGATCGTCGAGCACCTGTGCGATCGCGTCGCCGTCATGTACCTCGGCCGCGTCGTCGAGGAGGCCCCGGCGGCGGCGCTGTACGCGCGTCCGCTGCATCCGTACACCGTGGCGCTCCTGTCGGCGGTGCCCGAGATCGATCCCGACAAGAAGCGCACGCGGCTCATCCTCGAAGGCGACGTGCCGTCCCCGTCGGCGCCGCCGCCCGGCTGCACGTTCCATCCGCGCTGCCCGCTGTACGCCAAGAAGGACCGCCCGGAGATCTGTCGTACATCGGCGCCAGGGTTGGCCGTCAAAGACGGCCCCGCAACAATCGATGAGAAGGAGCCGGGACACCGCGCGGCGTGTCATTTCGCGGGGGAGCTTTCGTGATAAAATCGAAGTCCCCGTGGCACTACGCATCCTGGTCGTCGAAGACGACAAGCACATCCGCAAGATCCTCGAGCAGCTGCTGACGCACGAGCCGTCGCTGGCCGCGCGCCACGCCGAAGTGGTCGCCGTCAGCGACGGACAAGAGGGGCTCGCCGCGCTCGAAAAGGGGCCCTACGACCTCGTCATCAGCGATCTGCTCATGCCGCGCATGGACGGCTTCGCCTTCACGCGCGAGCTGCGCAAGCACAAGCACGGCGCCGAGGTGCCGCTCATCATCACCAGCGCGATCTACAAGGACTCGACGACGATCGCGAAGCTGCAGGCGGAGACGGGCGCGCAGTTCTTCGCCAAGCCGTTCCAGATCAAGGACATCCTCGGCGCGGTCAGGAAGCTGCTCGACGCCAACGCCGTCGCCGGCGGTAAATCGGCGCGCCCCGACGCCACCTCGACGGGCGCGCGCAACAAGACCACCGGCGCGCTCCCGACCGTCGGCTCGCTCGCCGAGCAGCGTCCGCCGCGATTGCTGCTCGACCTGTGGGAGAAGAAGACCACCGGCACGCTCACGCTGCAGCGCGGCAAGGTCAAAAAAGAGATCGCGCTCGTGCACGGCACGCCGGTGACGGCGTCGTCGAACCTGCGCACCGAGACGCTCGGCCACTTCCTGGTCGCGCGCGGCGTGCTCGACGAGGGGCGCCATCAGCAGGCGCTCAAGCGCGCGCAGGAGTCGCAGGAGCGCCTGGGCAACGCGCTCGTCGCGCTCGGCTTCATCACCGACGCGGACCTGATGAAGCAGCTCGGCGCGCAGATGCGCGCGAAAATCACGAACCTCCTGCGTTGGCGCGACGGCGACTGGATGCTCACGCCGGGCCCACCGCCGCCGGCGCCGCTGCAAACGCCGGCGGAGACGCCGCGCATGGTCTTCTTCGGGCTGCACAAGACCGCGCACGTCGACGAGATCGCGATGGAGCTGGCGCAGGTGCGCGGCCGCATCGCGCTCACGCTGCGCGCCGAGCGCCATCGCGAGACGTTCGTGCGCGTGTTCGGCGACAAGGGCCTCTCCGCGCTGCAGCGGCGGCCGCTCATCGAGGAGCTGCTCGTCGGCGCCGATCCGACGCCGATGCTGGTGCAGCTCGACGCGCTCTTCGCCTGCGGCATGGCCGAGATCGAGTCCGCCACCGTCGACAAGAAAGCGCCCACCGAGAAGAGCGATCCGATCGCGCTTTCGCGGCTGCCGGTGGCGTCGGCGATCCACGATCCGCCGCCGCAAGGGGAGCAGACCCTCTACGACAAGCTGTTCGGCGACGACACCGGCCCGGTGCCGGCGATCCCCGACGACGATCTCGACCAGGTGCACTCGCCGTTCGACGACGAGGACGAAACCTCGGGCGTGATGCAGATGCCCGCGAGCGCCGGGCATCCCGCGCCGCCGGCGCCGCGCGCCAAGCCGCCCACCGACGAGGCGGTCGAAGCGCTGCGCCAGGAGGTGCTGCACCAGTACCTCGGCATGCAGGGCAAGGATCACTACCAGGCGCTCGGCGTGCGCCGCGACGCCACGCCGGCCGCCATCGAAGCCGCGCACCGCGCGCTCGACGACAAGTTCCGCCTCGAGCGCTTCGCCGACGTCGATCTCGGCCGCGACTACGCGCGCATCGAGGAGATCCACGCCATGTTGCGCGCCGCCTTCGAGACGCTCTCGGCGAAGGAGTCGCGCCAGGCCTACGACGCCGAGCTCGAGCGGCACAAGCGCCCGTCGAAGGGGGCGCTCGACGCCGACCTGCTCGCGCAAAACGCCGTCGAGAAGCTGGCCGCCGGCGACGCCGACGCGGCGACCGATCTGCTCGAGCGCGCCGTCACCGCGGCGCCCGATCAGGCCGACTATCACGCGCTCCTCGGCTGGGCCATCTTCCACAACGAAGGGGCCAACGCCGCCGCCGCGTCCGCCGCCTGGCGTCACCTGAAGGCGGCGCTCGAGATCGATCCCGACCACACGAGCGCGCACGAATATGCCGGCCGCATCTCCGCCGTCGCCGGCGAGGACGCGCGCGCGATCGATCACCTGACGCGCGCGCTCGAGGCCGATCCGGCGCGCGCCGAGGCGCTCACCACGCTCGAGGCCGCTTGCCTGCGCCGCGGCGAGCACAAGCGGCTCGAGCGCCAGTACCGAAAGCTCATCCACCGCCTCGGCGACGCGCGCGATCCCGAGCGCGCGCTGCGCCTGTGGTGGCGCCTGGCCGAGCTCTACCGCACGCGGCTCGACGACAAGGAGTCGGCCAAGGTCGCCTACGAGATCTCGGCCAAGCTCGCGCCCGACGATCCGCGCCCGCGCGAGGCCCTGGCGCGGCTCTACGCCGAGAGCCCGCAGACCTGGCGCGAGGCGGCGCACGCGCTGCGCGACTCGTGGCGCCTGCAGCCCGAGGACGCGGAGCCGGGGCGCGCGCTCTTCAAGCTGCACCTCGACGGCGAGCGCTGGGATGCCGCCTTCGTCGTCGCCGCGGCGCTCGGCGTGCGCGGCGTCGCCGACGAGATGGCCGCCGAGTTCGCGCGCCGCTTCCGCCCGCCGTTCCTCGCGCGCGCGATCCAGCCGGTGCGCGGCGGCCTGTCGCTCGTCGAGATGGTGCGCCACCCCGACGACGATCGCGATCTGTCGGAGCTGTTCGCGCGCATGTTCGCGGTCTGGCAGCCGCCGGTCGGCTGGGACGTGCTCGGCGTCGGGCCCGACGATCAGATCGACGCCGCCATGCTGCCGTCGCCGTACGCGCGCGTGCTCGGCTACGTCGCGTCGCAGCTCGAGGTGACCGCGCCGCCCGTCTATCGCCGCAGCGACTTCGACGAGGAGTCGCACGTCGGCGCCGCGCGTCCGCCGGTGCTGCTCGCCGGCCCGCAGTCGCTGGCGCAGGCCGACTACACCGCCCTCGCCTTCCGCCTCGGCCGCGCGCTGACCTATCTCTCGCCCGGGCGCGCCGTCGCCGGCGCGTTGCCCGCGCGCCAGCTCAAGCAGACGGTGCTGGCGGCGATGACGCTGGTGCAATCGTCGCTGCGCGTCGACGACGCCGAGGGCGAGGTGCGCGCCGTCCGCGTCGCGCTGGCGACGACGGCCCCGCACCTGGTGCGCGAGCTCGCCCCCGCGTGCGAGCGCATCATGGCCGGCGCGCAGGCCACGCTCAACCTCGGCCGCTACACGCGCGGCATGGCGCGCACCGCGGACCGCGTGGGCCTGGTGCTCTGTAACGATTTGTCGACGGCGGTGCGGATCGTCATGGCATCTGCGGCCCCGGGGGCGGAGAATGATCTCATCGATTTTGCGCTGAGCGACGAATACCTCGCGGCGCGCGAGGCGCTCGGGCTGTCGATTTGCGTGTGATGCGATGCGTAGCCTGCTCCTCCTCATGTCGATCTTCGCCGCCGCGATCGCCGGCGGCTGCGGGATCGGCAGCTTCAACGACTTCCGCGACCAGCTGAACACGCGCTGGTGCGAGCGGCAGCTCCGTTGCGGCGAGGTCGCCGGCACCGAGTCGAACACGCTCTGCGGCACGCCCGCGCCGCTGACGCTGGTCATGAACGGCGAGGTCGACGCGCCCTCGTCGATCGCCGCCGGGCGCATGCACTTTCACCCCGACAACGCCGCCGCCTGCCTCAAAGCCGTCGAGCACGCGCCGTGCGAGCCGGCGCAGGCGGGCGAAGATCTGTTCACCCAGTGCCACGGCGTCCTCTCCGGCACCGTCGCCAACGGCGACAGCTGCTGGGGCGACGACGAGTGCATCGGCGGCGTGTGCGTGAATCCCGACTGCGGCGGCACGTGCACCGCCTACGCCTCGCCCGGCTCGCCGTGCGTGAAGAGCGGCGGCACACCCGACGTCACCTGCGATCCGTCGGTGCACTTCTGCTCCGACACCGGCACCTGCGTGCACAAGGTCGGCGTGGGCAAGCCCTGCCTCGTCGACGAGAACTGCCTCTTCGACTTCGTCTGCGTCGACGAAAAATGCGCGCCGCTGCCGCGCACCAAACGCGACGACGTCTGCGGCACCAACCTGCCGCCCTGCCAGGACGGCCTCTATTGCAACGAGACCGGCACCTGCGAGCCGCTCGTGGACGCCGGCGGCGCCTGCGCCAAGGCCGACGCCTGCAAGGCCGGCATGACCTGCGAGAGCGGCCTGTGCGCGCCCTGGCTCGACACCGGCGCCGCTTGCGTCGACGATCCCAACGCCATCGCCTCGGGCTGCGCCGCCAGCGACGCCTGCACGGGCGGCGTCTGCGCCGCCGTGCCGGGCGCGAAGGCCGGACCGCTCGCCCATTGCGGCGCCGACGCCGACTGCGACGACGGCCTGTTCTGCGCCAGCGGCAACTACTGCTACTACGTGGGCGGCATCAACGCCGTCTGCCAGTCCGACCACGAATGCGCGCCCGACCTGCAGTGCCTCATGGGCGCCTGCCACGCGCCCGGCTTCATCATGTGCGCGTCGGCGTCAATGTAGCGGCGATCTCCGCCAGATCCTCGAACGCCAGGCATTCGGTTCCGCGCTCGCCGCACGCCCGCTCGAGCAGCGAGCCGCGCACGGCGTAGATGCGGTCCGCCCGCCCGATGGCGCAGCGATCGCTCGCCCCGTCGCCGATGAAGACGATGGGCCGGCCGGTGGCGCGCGCCGCGTCGCAGACCTTGCCTTTGCACACCGCGCAGCGCCCGCACGCCAGCTCGGCATGCGGGAAGTCGACCTCGATGCGCCCGTCGATGAACCGCGTGGCGTTGAAGTACCGCCGCTCGAACGCCCCGAGCCGCGGCCCGAGCAGCGCCTCGATGTAGAAGTCGAACCCGCCCGACGCCAGCCACACCGCGGCCCCCGCGCGCCGCGCCGCGGCGAGGAGCGCATCGAGGCCCGGCCTCAGGTGCCCGATCTCGCGCGCATACGCGAGCGCGTCGGGCAGCTCGGCACGCGCCAGCGCCCACATCTTGCGCTGCGCGTCAGGCAGCGAGATCTCGTCGCGCACCCAGGCGGCGTCGATGTCGCGCCACGCCGGCGGAGCGAAGCGATCGCAGATCTCGTCGCCAATGTCCTTCTGCGTCACGGTGCCATCGAAATCGAGCACGACGACTGGACTAGGCGTAGCCACCATCGCTATATATACCGCGGGAGTCGGCATGAAGCCCGAGGAGACAATCGCCCTCAGCCCCGGCAAGCGGGTGCTGTTCCTGACCAAGGATCCGGAGCTGATCCGTCGTCAGCTGCGCGGCGAGCTGAACCTTCAGATGAAGGATCTGCGCGTCGAAGATCTCCTCGACGACATCAACACCGACGCCATGACGCCGGCGTGGACCTGCTTCGACTGGCGCCCGGCCGACATCGCGCGCAACGCCTACGCCGGCCTGATGGTGGACGGCGCGCGCCTCTTCCCCGAAGGCGCGCTCGCCGACGGCAACTTCGAGGTCATCGTCTCGGGGCAGCGCAAGGGCGTCGGCAGCTCACGTGAGACGGCCACGCAGTGCGAGAAGTGGTCGGGCATCCGCATCGCCATCGCCGCGTCGTTCGCGCCGATCCACGCGCGCAACAACATCAACCAGGGCGTGCTGATGGGCGATCACTCGATCGTCACGCGCCTGCAGGCGGGCGAGAAGATCCCGCTCGCGGAGTTCACGCGCGGCTGGGATCCGCTCACCAAGCAGATCATCGAGCACGGCGGCCTCTTCAACTTCACCAAGGCCTTCGCGCGAGGGGAAGTGAAGCTGCCGCCCCTGGATCGCGGCAAGCGGCCGATGACCATGGCCGAGAAGATCCTGGCGCGCCACGTCGCAGCTGACGAAGTAGGCGGACGCAGCGACGTCTTCGTGGCGCCCGGCGACGCCGTCTGCGTGCGCGTCGACGGCGGCTACTCGCACGAGTTCACCACCGCGCAGGTGCACGCCTTCCTCGCCGAGGAGCACGGTGAGGGCTACACCGTCGCCAAGCCGGCGAAGTTCGCGGTCTTCGAGGACCACCTCATCTACGCCGACGGCGTGCCGCGGATGGCGCCTTTTTCGCCGAAGATCCAGGTGCTGCGCGACATGCAGCGCGCCTTCCAGAAGAAGACCGGCGTGCAGGACTTCTCCGCCGTCGACGGGATCTCGCCCGGCATCTGCCACACCATCGCGCGCGAAAAGATCATCGAGCCGGGCGACTTCATCCAGGCCACCGACTCGCACACCTGCATGGGCGGCTCGGTCGGCGCGCTCGCCTACGGCGTCGGCGCCACCGAGTACGCGGCGCTCATCCACGCCGGCTTCACGTTCGTGGTCGTGCCCGAGTCGATCCGCTTCGAGCTCGTCGGCGCGCTGCCGGCGGGCGTGACGGCGAAGGACGTGATGCTCTACATCCTCGCCAACCACGCGCGCCAGCAGCTCACGCTCGACCGCGTGATGGAGTTCGGCGGCCCCGGCCTGGCGTCGCTGTCGCCCGACGAGCGCGCCACGCTCGCCAACATGGCGACCGAGTGCTCGGCCAAGGCCGGCATCGTCGAGGCCGACGACGCTACGCTCGCGTGGATCGCGGCGCGGCGTCCCGGTGCCCAGGTGGCGGCACTACGCGCGCGCGTGGTCGCGCCCGATCGCGGGGCCGGGTACGCCGGCGGCGTGCACACGATCGATCTGTCGTCGATGCGCCCGATGGTCGCCACGCCCGGTGATCCGCAGAAGGGCATCCCCTCGGATCCGACCAACGGCGCCTACGTCGCCGACCTCGGCGCGGTGCCGATCAACATCGCCTACGGCGGCTCGTGCACCGCGGGCAAAGAAGACGACATCGAGATGTACGCGCGCGTCATGCAGGAAGCGGCCGCTGCCGGCCGCCGCGTCGCCGACGGCGTCGACTTCTACATCCAGTTCGGCTCGCGCGCCGTCGAGGACTTCGCGCGCAAGAAGGGCTACCTCAAGGTCTTTCAGGACACCGGCGTGAAGGTCATCTCGCCCGGTTGCGGCGCGTGCATCGGCTGCGGCCCGGGCGTCTCGGCCAACGCCAAGCAGGTCACCGTGTCCGCCATCAACCGCAACTATCAGGGCCGCTCGGGGCCCGGTCAGCTGTACCTCGCGTCACCGCTGAACGTGGCCGCCTCGGCCGTCGCGGGCAAGATCGTCGCCTACGAAGAAGGCATGTTCGGGACGCCGCCAAAGCGGTAAACACGCATCGGTGTTACATTCTCAAGGAGAGGTCGAAGATGGCCAGGAGCCTGTCGCGTGAAATTTGGATCGTCGGCGCCAAGCGCACTGCGTTCGGCACGTTCGGCGGCACCCTCAAAGATCTGACGGCGACCGACCTCGCGGTCGAGGCATCCAAGGCCGCGCTCGCCCAGGCGGGCTGCGATCCGGCGCAGGTCGAGCAGGTGGTGTTCGGCAACGTGCAGCAGACGTCGGCCGATTCGATCTACCTCGCGCGCCACGTCGGGCTGCGCGCGGGCGCGCCGATCGCGGCTCCCGCGCTCACCGTCAACCGGCTGTGCGGCTCGGGCTTCCAGGCCATCATCAACGGCGCGGAGCAGATCCTGCTCGGCGACTCGGAGGTCGTGCTCGTCGGCGGCACCGAGTCGATGTCGCAGGCGCCGCACGTCATTCGCGGCGCGCGCTGGGGCCTGCCCTTCGGCAAGGAGCAGAAGCTCGGCGACACGCTGTGGGACGCGCTGACCGACAGCTACACCGGCATGCCGATGGCCATCACCGCCGAGAACCTGGCCGAGCAGTACAAGCTCTCGCGCCAGGATTGCGACGAGTACGCGCTGCGCTCGCAGAAGGCGTGGGCCGCGGCGAACGAGGCCGGCCGCTTCAAGGACGAGATCACGCCGCTCGAGATCAAGACCAAGAAGGGCATGGTGCAGTTTGCCGTCGACGAGCATCCTCGTCCGCAGACGACCATGGAGGCGCTCGCCAAGCTGGGCCCGGTGTTCAAGAAGGATGGCGTCGTCACCGCCGGCAACGCCTCGGGCATCTGCGACGGCGCCGCGGCGCTGGTGCTGTGCTCGAAGGAGGCGGCGCAGAAGCACGGCTGGAAGCCGCTGGCGAAGCTGACGCAGTGGGCGTACACGGGCTGCGATCCGAAGATCATGGGCATCGGTCCGGCGCCGGCGATTCGCCGGGCGATGGACCGCTCGGGCCACAAGATCGCGGACTTCGATCTCGTCGAGGTCAACGAGGCGTTCGCGCCGCAGTACCTCGCCGTCGAGAAGGAGCTCGGCCTCGACCGCGAGAAGACCAACGTCGACGGCGGCGCCATCGCGCTCGGCCACCCGCTCGGCGCCTCGGGCGCGCGCATCACCACGCACCTCGTGTACGAGCTGCGCCGGCGTGGTAAGAAGCTCGCCGTCGGCTCCGCCTGCATCGGCGGCGGCCAGGGGATCGCCGTCATCGTCGAGAGCGCGTAGGCAGCAAGCAGGACGCAGGTAGGCAGGAGCGGCTCATGAACGAGAAGTCCGGCGTATTGAGCAAGTCGCCTTCGGAAGTGACAGAGGCCGACATCATCTACGACTGGAACTCGCTCGAGCGGCGCGGCTCGCTCTTCAAGCACAAGATCTCGTTCTTCGACGAGACGCTGCGCGACGGCGTGCAGTGTCCGTCGGTGGTCGATCCGAAGATCGAGGACAAGCTCAAGATCCTGAACCTGATGAACGATGTCGGCGTCGAGAACATCGACATCGGGCTGCCCGGCGCCGGCCGGCGCGCGCAGGAGGACGTCTACGAGCTGGGGCGCGAAATCCGCGACAGCAAGCTGCGCATCAAGCCGGCGTGCGCGGCCCGCACCGTCGTCGCCGACATCGCGCCCATCGTCGAGATCTCGCAGAAGCTCGGCACGCCGATCGAGGTCATGGCCTTCATCGGCTCGTCGCCGATCCGCCTCTACGCCGAGGACTGGAACCTCGACTTCATGCTCAAGAAGTCGGCGGAGGCGATCGACTTCGCGGTCAAGAACGGGCTGCCCTGCACCTACGTCACGGAAGACACCACGCGCTCGCGGCCCGAGGTGCTCGCGGTCCTCTTCCGCAACGCCATCGAGCATGGCGCGACGCGCCTCTGCATCTGCGACACGGTCGGCCACGCGACGCCCGACGGCATCAAGAACCTCCTGCAGTGGACGCGGAACTTCATCGCGTCGATGGGCGTACAAGTCGGTATCGACTGGCATGGGCACAACGACCGTGGGCTCGGCGTCACCAACACGATCGTGGCGCTCGAGTGCGGCGCCGACCGCGCGCACGGCACCATCCTCGGCATCGGCGAGCGCGTCGGAAACGCCTCACTGGATCAAACACTGGTCAATCTGAAGCTGCTCGGGGAGCTACCCGATCGCGATTTATCGAAGCTTCTGTTGCTCTGCCGCTTGACGGCGAAAGCAACTCGGGTACAAATCCCGTACAACTATCCGCTCGTCGGGGCAGATGCGTTTCGGACGGCGACGGGCGTGCACGCCGCAGCGATCATCAAGGCCGAGAAGAAGGGCCACGCGTTCCTGGCGGATCGAATCTACTCCGGCGTACCGGCGGGCGTGTTCGGGCGGGAACAAGAGATCGAGATCGGACATATGAGTGGTGAGTCCAACGTCATCTACTGGCTGCGCAAGCGGCACATCGAGCCGGAAGGGACGTTGGTGAAGCAGATCCTCGGCGCGGCGAAAGCCACGGACCATCTTCTGACCGAGGATGAGGTCCAACTGATCATCAAAGAGTTTAGAGCCTCCGGGGGGGGCGACCCGTCAAGCAGCGCCACGAGCGCGTAGGAGTACGAAGTCTGATGGCATCGAGCTCAAGCGGCAGCAACAACCGCCAGTTCAACGGCGTAAAGGTCTTCTCGGCGACGATGGCGCAGGAGCGCGATCAACTCGGTGAGAAGATCACCCTGTGGTTGTCGGCACACCCAGGCGTGGAAATCGTCGACAAGATCGTGACCCAGTCGAGCGACGAGGCGTTCCACTGCCTGGCGATCACGCTCTTCTTCAACGAGCCGAAGTAAGCAGCAGGGGACGGTCGGGCGAGCTGCTACGGCAGCTTGAGGTTGGTGGGATGGGAGAGCTGCAGGACGATGTAGATGGCGAGAATCAGTCCCAGCATGACGAGTGAAAAGAGCTCGTAGGGGATTCGTTCGGCCAATTTTCGGGGGCTGAAGAAGCGGCCACGCGAGCGTTTGCGGATGCGCGTGCGGACGCTCTCGGCGAAGTCGGGAGGCGCCATCATCGGGTGCAGCTGACCCACGGCGCCGACCGTACGCTCGAACGTCTGGTACTCGCGACGGCAGACCACGCAAGACTTCAGGTGCTCCTCGAGGGCACTGAGGTCGGCCGCGGGCAGATCCTCGTCCCAGTAGGCGCTGAAGAGCTCGGTCGCGCGTGCGTGGTCCAATGCAAAGGCTCCGTAATCCATTCTAATCCTGCCCGAGATGCTTGGCCATGTGCTCCTTGAGCGCCAGGCGGGCACGGTGAAGCCGTGACTTCACGGTACCTTCGGCGACTCCGGTGATGGCCGCGATCTCGTCGTAGCTCAGATTCTCGACGTCGCGCAGGACGAGCACCTCGCGGTGCTCGGGCTCGAGGGCGGCGATGCCTTGCTGCACCACGCGCTCGAGCTGGAGCCCTTCGAGCACGGCGTCGGGTCCCGCGATGTGCGGGCGCATGGCGGTCGGCTGCGAGTCGGCCAGCTCGCGCTCGGCGGCGTCGTTGAGCTCGCTCGTGTGGTTGTGCGCGCGACGGCCGAGGTACTTCATGCGATTGCGCGTGTGGTTGGTGGCGATGCGGTACAGCCACGTCGAGAACTTGGCGTCGCCGCGGAAGGTGTCGACATGCTTGAACACCGTCACGAAGACTTCCTGCGCGACGTCCTCGGCCTCCTCGCGCGAGCCGACCATGCGGTACACGACGTTGTAGACCTTGTGCTGATAGAGCCGCATGACCTCGGCGAACGCGCGCTCGTCCCGCTGCTGCAGGCGGCGGATCAGCATGCGTTCGCGAAGCGTGGTCATGGCGAGCGGCGCGGGTCGTCCGCCCATGGAAGCTTAGACCATCCCGGGGGCCGAGAGTTCCCGCGCATGCGGCGGGCGCTAGTCGATGAAGATGCGGATGCCGAGCATGAGGAAATTCTCGATTCCCCCCTGGACCTTGGCGCGATAGCTGAGGTCGACGCCGAACGCAGTCGAGAGATAGCCGAGCCCGAACGTGAGGTAGGTGGCTGGGAGACCCGAGTCGTAGACGACGCCGGCGCGGATCGGCACCTTGTTGCCGGCGAGCCACTCGATGCCGGGGCCGAGCCGCGCCGTGGTGCGCTGATCGAGGGTGACCTTGCCGGTCATCATGTCGATCCGGTAGTTCTGGAAACCGGTGAAGTTGACCACCGTGTCGAAGTTGATGCTGAGGGCCGGAATCGGCACGTAGGCCAGGCCGATGCCGAGCGAGAGCGGCGACTCGCGGCTGCCGTGATCCCACAGGTTGTAGCCGATGAGCCCGATGTTGAAGGTCTGGCCGAGCCGCAGGATCATGCCGATGTCGAAGGTGACGCTGTTGACGGAGTCGAGCGTGAGGTGGTCGGGCACCGTGCCCATCGGCAGCGGCGCGGTGGTGTCGATGTGCAGGTACTTCGCGGTCGCGCCGATGATGAAGTGATCGCCAAGCGGCACCGACAGCGACAGGCCGGCAGCGTGGCCGGTGCGGGTGATCTGCTCGGAGTCGATCTTGCCGCCCGCCCAGTTGAAGCCGATCTTCGGCGTCTCGTAGATGAACGAGTAGAACAGGCCGGCGGCGACGCGCGAGGTGATCGAGTCGACCACCGAGAGGTTGGCGTGGTGGCCGACGCTCTCGATCTTGATGCCGTACATGCCCTCGATGACGTACTGCCTGACGAGGGACATGCCGGCCGGGTTCATGAGCACCGCGGAGGCGCCGGTCGCGGTCGCGCGCTGTGCCTCGCCCATGCCCATCGCGCGGACGCCGACGAAGTCGTATTGCGCGCGCGCCGGCGAGGCGAACGTGACCAGCGACACGAGTACGGCGACGGGAACGAGGAGGCGCATCCGACGGGCCCATCGTATACAACGCCGATCGGGTGTCCAACATTCTTGCGCGCATGGTCCCGCTCACATCCGGCCGTGGCGGGCGAAGCTGAAGGCGCCGCCGCGGGCGACGATGATGTGATCGAGCAGCTTGACCCCGACGAGGTCGCCGGCGGCGCCGAGCCGGCGGGTGAGCTCGACGTCGGAGTCGCTCGGCTCGGCGGTGCCCGACGGGTGGTTGTGCACGACGATGGTGGCGGACGCGTTCTCGCGGACGAGGCGGCGGAACACGTTGCGCGGATCGACCTGGACCTCGGAGACGCTTCCAATGGCGGCGACGAACTCGAGGAGCACGCGGTGGCGCACGTCGAGGCCGATGACGTGCAGCTCCTCCTGGTCGCGGTGCGAAAGGCGGGCGTGCAACCACTGCTCGGCGTGGCGCGCGTCGGTGAGCGCGGTGCCGTGATGGAGCGGCTCGGCGAGCGTGCGGCGGCCGAGCTCGAGCGCGGCGAAGAGCTGGGCGGAGCGGCTCAGCGGGACGCGCGCATCTATTAGATCCGTCGGTGCGGCGCGCGCCAGGCCATGGATGCCGCCGAAGCGATCGAGGAGGATCGCGGCGGCCGAGGGCTTGCGGTTGAGAGCGATCGAGAGGAGCTCGATGTCGCCGAGCTGCTCGGGCGGGCGGGGCGCGATGGTCGTGAGGTCGAGCGACATGCGCGCGGTGCAAAGCACGCGGCGTGCCGGAATGACGAGGATCGGCGATCCGCGGGGTTGTGCGCGATCTCCGGAATTCGGTGTCCGGGGGGCGAACAGGATCCGAAATCCGGTTGCCACCGAGCCTCGCACGCGCAGCGGAGCGCCCTCAACGGTCCGGTGACGTTCGAGCGAGAACTCCAGCTCTCCGGGGCTGCCTTGGCGGATCTCGATCCTGCCGCGTGTATAGTGCGCACGTGGACAGCAACAGCCCCGCCGAGAGCAGCAGCGCCGCCGTCGCCGAAGCTGCGTTTCTCGATCCCGCGACCGAGGAGACCTACCAGGCCGCGCGCACCCGCCTGCTCGCGCCCACGAGCGGGCCGTCGGGCAGCGTCTGGCTGGTGCTTTCGCTCCTCGCGTTCGCCGCGCTCGAGCTGGTCCAGCGCGGCTCGATCTCGAACCTGGTCCTGCTCGTCGCCGTGCTCCTGTTTCACGAGCTCGGCCACTACGTCGGCATGGTCGCGCTCGGCTACCGCGACGTGCGCATGTTCTTCATCCCGCTGTTCGGCGCCGCCGTCTCGGGGCGGCGCGGGGGCGGCTCGCAGACGCGCGAGGCGGTCGTGCTGCTGCTGGGGCCGGTGCCCGGCATCGTGTTCGGCGCGTCGGCGGCCGTCGGGGCCGTGGCGTTCCACTCGATGGGGCTCAAGACCGTCGCCGAGTATCTGCTCGGGATCAACCTGTTGAACCTCCTGCCGGTGATTCCGCTCGACGGCGGGCGGCTCGGCTCGGTGATCCTGTTTTCGCGCTGGCGCTGGAGCGAGGCGCTGTTCGTCGGTGGCACGCTGGCGGTGGCGATCATCTTCTGCGCGAGCCACGGGGCGTGGGTCTTCGCCGGCGGCGCGCTCTTCCTGCTTCTGCTGTTGCCGGTGCAGCTGCGCATGTCCAAGGCGGCTGCGCGCCTGCGCGACGAGGGCGTGGCGCTGGCCAACGATCCGGCGGCGCTCGACGATCGGGCGATGCGCGCGCTGTTCATGGGCGTCACCAGCGTCATGCCCAAGGCGACGCCCAAGGTCGCCGCGGACTGGATGGGACAGGTGCTGGAGATGGCCAGCCGTCGCGCGCCGTCGGTGGGCCGCTCGCTGGCGCTGCTGGCGGTGTGGGCCGCTGCGTTCGGCGTGGGCGTCTTCGCGATGACCCTCGTGGCGCTCTTGAAGTAGACGCTCAGTCGCGGACGAGGATGGCGCGGGCGTAGACGAGGGCGAAGCCGCGGCGGGTGACGTTGGCTTGCGACTGCGAGCCGGGCGCGGTGGTGATGACGGCGAGCTCGGCGCCGCGCGCGTGAGCGTCGGCGAGCCGGGCGGCGATGAGCGCGGCTTGCACGCCGGCGCGCCGATGTAACGGCAGCGTGGCCGAGCCGGTGAGCAGGGCCACGCCGTCGTGCACGCGCATGCTGGCGGCGCCGGCCGTCGCGTCGCCGCGGTACGCGAGGTAACGATCGAAATCGCGCGCGGCGAGGAAGTCGTCGATGACGGCGGCGATGGCGTCGCGGCCGAAGTGATCGACGGGCACACCGCTGTCGTCGGAGTGTGCGAAGCCGTCGACGAGCGTGTCCTTCCATCGATCGGTCGTCGCCGCAGTGAGGGGCTCGATACGAATCGCGCTCGTCGTCGGGGCGATCGCGGACAACGGCAGGGCGAGCACGTTCTCGAAGCCGAGGAGGCGATAGCCGCGCGCCGTCAGCTGCTCGCCGGTGGCGGGCGTGGCGAGCGTCGCCAGCTCCACGCGCACGGGCTCGTCGTGCGCGCGCATCGCTTGCTCGACGGCGGAGAGCGCGGCGTCGTCGATCGCGGCGTCGAGCCCGGCGCCGATCACCTTATTGATCGGTGAGCCCGCGCGCACGTAGACGGCGACGCCACCGCCGACCTCGTGCACGAACGCGCCGGGCGCGCGTCCCGAGGCGATGAGCGCGTCGGCCATCGCGCGCGTGGTGGCGGCCTCGGCGCGCTCGATGCGTCGTGCCGTCTCGATGCTGGCGAACATGCGCGCAGCATAACCGCACTGCTCGGCGGGCGGGCGAGCGCTCGAGCGCGTCGCGTCTTTGCTTGAGATCGGAAGCGCGTCGCTCCGACCGCGGAAGCGGATATTCCTATCGCGCGCTCGTGAGCGGGCATACGGGTTGCTCCTGCTCGAAGACGAGGTGGCCGCATGAGGCTTCGCCGTTCGCTCGTCCGCTTCGCTCTGGCGTCGACGTTCTTCCTCGCAGCGTGCAGCGAATCTACGACGCCGGCGCCGGTGGTGAGCGCGCTCGGGTCGGCGGCGCTGCTGCCGATCGGCGTCGGCAACGCGCTGACGCTGCCGGCGCAGCGGCACCTCGTGCGCATCGGCGGCACGATGCTGTTTGCGCTGCAGCAGGACGGCGCCGACGGGCACATGCTCGGCATGTACCGCTCCGACGACAACGGCGGCTCGTTTCAGTACGTCGGTCCGATTCAGGACACGAGCGTCGATCGCGACACGGCCGACATGGTCGTCGTCGGGCAGGACATCGCGCTGGTCTACTCGTACGAAGGGCCCGAGCTCGTGGGCTCGACGGCGCACGACGTCTACTTCCAGTGGTGGCGCCATCGCAGCAACGGCACGTGGTCGCCCGATCCGGCGGTGAAGATCTTCGATTCGACGTCGAGCAGCAACGGCTTCTACCGCGCCGAGCTGGCGCTCGATTCGCTCGGACGTTACTGGGTGCAGGCGTTCTATCTCGAGAGCGATGGCTCGGCGACGGCGTACGTGGCGGTGTCGAGCGACGGGGGCGCGCATTTCGCGGCGCAGCCGACCATCGCCCATCTCGCGTTTCGCGGCGGCGGGCGCATCCTCAGCGTCGGGTCGCGGATGATCTTCATCTACGACGGGCACGACGACGGCACGCACGTGGCGCACTTCCGCACGCGCGACGACTCGCAGGCGCTCGGCACGTGGAACGCCGAGCAGACCTTTCCCGACGGCGTCTATCACGGCGCGGCGCTGAGCGCGGTCGCCGACGGCCATGGCGGCATGCACTTCGTGTACAAGGACAAGAACGCGGTGCTCTGGTACCGCGCGTTCGACGGCACGCGGTTCGGCGCGGCGCAGCTCGTCGAGAACGTGGGCAATTGGGAGCTGCAGCCGGCGATCACGCGCATCGGCGACGACGTCGCCATCTTCTACAACCGCGTCATCACCACCAACACCAACGACGAAGTGCGCGTGCGGACCTTGCACGCGGGGCAACTCGGCGCGCCGCTGGTGCTCGACTCGACGGGCGGGTTCAAGGGCTATCCGGCGGCGATTGACGTGCTGCCGACGTCGGTGACGAGCGTGCCGTGCTTCTTCGGCGACACGCCCGACGCGGATTCGGGCGGGCAGGCGACGCTCTATACGATCGGCTGGAGCGCGACGAGCCCGCCGCCCGATCTGGCGACGCGGCCGCCGGTCGACATGGCGACGCCGGAGACCGATCTGGCGACGGGCGGCGGCGAGACGCCGAGCCTGCTCTTCTCGGACGACTTCAATCGCAACATTGCGCCGTACGGCGGGCTCGGCGCCAACTGGTTCGTGGCGTCGGGCGCGTGGTTCGTGCACAGCTTCGGGCAGGCCGATTACGACGGCGGCAACATCGCGAGCGAGACGGCGGCGACGTGCCGCGACTGCCGCGTCGAAGCGGACGTGACCACGTTCGGCGTCAAGGAGGCGGGCGTGTTCCTGCGCGCGCCGTCGACGGCGGGCGCGAGCCGCTACGAGCTGATGATGCTGGCGAACGGGCACGTGCAGGTGCGGCGCGTGGTGGGCGGCACGTCGACGACGCTCGGCGACGTGGCGGGCGGCGCGGCGGCGCTGAACAACCCGGCGACGTTGTCGTTGCAGGCGACGGGGACGGGGCCGGTGACGCTGGTGGCCGCGGTCAACGGCGTGACGAAGCTGACGATCACCGACGCGTCGAGCGCGCTCGCGGCGACGGGGTATGCCGGCTTGCGCTCGTCGAGCGCGGGCGTGTGGTTCGACAACCTCTCGTTGTGGGCGATCGGCGGTGGCGGCGGCGGCGGCGGTAGTGGTGGCGGTGGTGGCGGCGGCGGAGCCGTGGACATGGCGCGGCCCGTCGATCTGGCGATGCCGCCTCCGCCGCGCGACATGGCGACGCCGCTCGACCTCGCGACGCCGCCTCCGCCGCGCGACATGGCGACGGCGCCCGATCTCGCGACGTCGCCGGATCTGGCGACGGGCGGCGGCGGGACGCCGGGCGTGCTCTTCTCGGACGACTTCACGCGCAGCATTCCGCCGTACGACGGGCTCGGCACCGGTTGGTTCGTGGCGAGCGGCGCCTGGTTCGTGCACGGCACCTTCGGGCAGGCGGACTACGACGGCGGCAACCTCGCCAGCGCGACGACGGCGACGTGCCGCGACTGCAGCGTCACGGCGAGCGTGACCACGTTCGGCGTGCCCGAGGCGGGCGTGTTCTCGCGCGCCCCGTCGACGGCGGGCGCGAGCCGCTACGAGCTGATGATGCTCGGCAACGGGCACGTGCAGGTGCGGCGCGTGGTGAACGGCGCGTCGACCACGCTCGGCGATGCGGCGGGCGGCGCGGCGCCGCTGAACAACCCGGTGACGCTGTCGTTGCAGGCGACCGGCGCGGGGCCGGTGACGCTGGTGGCGGCGGTCAACGGCGTCACGAAGCTGACCCTCACCGACGCATCGACCGCGCTCGCGGCGGCGGGCTACGCGGGCTTGCGCTCGTCGAGCGCCGGCGTGTGGTTCGATGACTTCTCGCTCGTCGGCAGCGCCGGCGCGCCGAACGGCGGCGGCGGCAGCGGTGGCGGTGGTGGGGGTGGCGCCGGTGGTGGTGGTGGTGGCGGTGGCGGCGCCGGCGGCGGTGGCGGCGGCGCCGGCGGTGGCGGCGGCTCGAGCGGACCGTTCGCGCTGACCGTCACGTACACCAACACGAGCTACACGATCCAGGCGGTCGATCCCGCCGGCACCGCCTACGCCACCTCGCTCAGCGACGGCGGCAACCGCGTCTACGCCTCCACCGACGGCCGCAGCTTCACGCTGCGCGGCAGCCACAGCGCCGGCGGCATCTACCTCATGACCGCGCTCTCCGACGGCACGCTCCTCGCCTACAGCCGCGAATCGTCGGGCAACGCCATCGCCCGCTCGACCGATCACGGCGCCACCTGGACCGACGTGCTCCCGCTCGGCGTCTATCGCGCGCTCACGCCGCACAGCTGGGCCGAGCTCGACGGCACCGTCTACTTCGTCGAGTACCAGACGTTCACGCAGGATGCCACGCCGATCCGCCTCTGGGCGTCGACGAACCACGGCGCCACCTGGACCACGCGCTACACCTTCCAGGGCCATCGCCACGGCCACGGCCTCGCCGCCGATCCGTCGACGCACACGCTGTGGGTCTACTTCGGCGACACCGATCCGCAGTGCGGCGTCTATCGCTCCAGCGACGGCGGCGCCACGTGGCAATTCATGCTCGGACAGCAGGACGGCGACGTCGTCGACGCCACGCCGCTGCCCGGCGGCGGCCTGCTGTTCGGCCAGGACATCTCGTACCTGCCGACGCGCCCGTCGATCGCCAAGCTCGACGGCAGCGGCAAGTACACGATCCTCGCGCCCATCATCGGGCCGGCCTACTCGATCCACGCGCTCGCACAAGGCGGCTACGTCGTCGGCGCCGCGCGCGAGAACGGCGGCGACATCTATCCGCCGGGCGAGGTGAGCGCGCACCTCTACGGCTCCGCCGACGGCGTCACCTGGAAGGACCTCCTCGACTTCCCGTGGGCCGATCCCAACGGCGACTACGTGCGCGCCGACGTCTACTGGGAGCTGCCCGCCACGCACGAGCTCGTGCTCACCCTCTACAACGCCGCGGGCTTCGGCCCGGGCGGCCAGGGCTATCAGCTGCTCAAGCGACAGTAGGCAACCCGCGCGCGCCGCCGCCCGCTCCAACGGGCATGGCGTGGATGATCTGGGGCGCGCTGGCGGTGGCGGCGGCGACGTCGGGGCCGCCGGCGCTGGTGGTGGTGCGCTTCGACGGCAATCGCGCGGTGTCGACGGCCGAGCTGCAAGCGGAGGTGAAGCAGCTCGGCCCCGCGATCAGCGACGCCGACGGGCTCGAGCGTCTGGCGTTGCGCGTGACCGCGCTCTACTTCGATCGCGGCTACCTCGCCGTGCGCGTCGACGATCCGATCCGCGCCGGCGACGGCGCGCTCGTCGTGCACGTGAGCGAAGGCGATCGCTACTCGGTGCGCGCGATCTCCTTCAGCGGCGCCTGGCCGCGCGCCGAGGCGGCCTTGCGCGCGACGCTGCGCACGCGCGCCGGCGCGGTGTTCTGCCGCGCCGACGTCGCCGCCGATCTGAAGAAGCTGAGCGCGCTCGCCGGCGGCGCCGCGGTCACGCCGCTGACGCGCATCGACTCCGCGCACCACACGATCGATCTGGAGTTTCTTATTTCTTAGCGGCGAAGTGCGCCCGCGTCAGCGCGAGCGAGAGGAGCAGATACAACCCGACGGCGAGCATGACGCCGGCCTTGATGGCGGCGAGCCGCTGCGCGCCCTCGAGCGCGTGATAGAGGTTCCAGCCGCCGATGCCGCTGGCGCCGGTCGCGATCAAAAGGCCGACGTTGTGCGCCAGACGCGCGCGGAAGAACAGGCCGAGGCCGACGAGCGCCATCGCGGCGCCGACGCCGATCTGGATCGGGCTCGGCACCAGGCCGACGAAGCCCCAGGCGCCGAGGCCGAGACCGAGCAACAGAAACGCGATGCCCGTGGAACGAATGGACGGCTTCATGGGAGTGGTCCTTTCGACTATGAATTGTACCGTGGATCGGCTGATTGTCTTCCTCCTGTCGGGAATGGTGCGTATTCTCGGCGGATCTTTCGTCATGGGCGGCGGCCCTGAGGCTGACGAGCAGCCACGCCGCACCATCACGCTCGCCCCGTTCTCCATCGACGCCGACGAGGTCACGCGCGCCGAATACGTCGTATGCGTCGCGGCGGGTGCCTGCCATCCGGCGGCCCCCGTTCAAGGATCGACCCGCGCCGACGACGCGACGTCGAAGCTTCCGGTGACCGGCGTCTCGTGGAACGACGCCGACGCCTACTGCCGCTGGGCACACGCGCGGCTGCCCACCGAGGCCGAATGGGAGCGAGCGGCCCGCGGCACCGACGGGCGCGTCTATCCCTGGGGCAACACGCCCGACTGCGCGCGCGCGAACTTCGGCAACTACCAGGGCGAAGGGCGCTGCCCGAAGAATCCGGGGCACCCCGTCGACGTGGGATCGTACGGCGGCGGCGAGCTGCACGACTTCGCGGGCAATGTCTGGGAGTGGGTCGCCGATTGGTACGACCCCCGCTACTACGCGCACGCGCCCTCGCAAAATCCGCGCGGGCCGAAAACGGGCGAGCGCCGCGTCGTGCGTGGAGGCGCCTGCTGCTCGATGTTCGGCCTGCCGCGGGCGTCGAACCGCAACGCCTTTCCGCCCGACTATCGTGACGATGATCTCGGGTTTCGCTGCGCCCGCTAGCCGGGCACGCGTACTGCAGATCCCTTAAAGCATGACTGAGCGTCCGCATCGGGCCCGCCCGGACGCCGAGCGTATGGTCGCGACTCAGCTGCGCGCACGCGGGATCGGTGACGATCGCGTGCTCGCGGCGATGGCGTCGCTGCCGCGGCATGCGTTTTTGCCGACGCCGGTGCGCGGGCAGGCTTACGAAGATCACGCGGTGCCGATCGGCTTCGACGTCACCATGTCGCAGCCGTTCGTCGTCGGCTGGATGACCGAAGCGCTCGGGCTGCGCGGACGCGAGCGCGTGCTCGAGGTCGGCACCGGCTCGGGCTACCAGGCTGCCTTGCTCGGGCGGCTGGCGCGCGAGGTGTACACCATCGAGCGCGTGCCGGTGCTGGCGCGGCGCGCGCGTTGGATCCTGCGCGCGCTCGGGCTCGACAACGTGCACGTGTTCGTCGGCGACGGCTCGCTCGGTCTGCCGGGCCACGCGCCCTACGACTGCATCCTGGTCACGGCGGCGGCGCCCTCGGTGGCCGACGAGTGGCTGGCGCAGCTGGCGCGCGGCGGGCGGCTCGTGGTTCCCGTCGGTGGCGGGGCGATCCAGTCGCTGCGCGTGATCCGGCGCGACGAGTATGGGCAGCTGTCGTTCGTCGACCGCGGCGGCGTGGTGTTCGTGCCGCTGGTCGGCGAGCGCGGCTTTCGGACGCCGCGCTCGCACTGAGGACGCGCGCGCTACGGATGCGCGCCGACGCCCTCCCACAGCCGCGTCTGCAGCGCGCCCACCACCCACGAGAGGTGACGCTGCTCGTCGGCGTAGTTGTTGCGGATGACGTCCTTGATGTCCTCGGGGAAGTCGAGCGACAGGTGGTGCGCGTAGGTCTTGTTGAGCACCTCTTCGTTCGACTTCATCGCCTTGAGCGTCGTCTCGACGCCGCCGAGGCCGGCGACCTTGGTCATGGTCTTGCGCACGAAGCCCTTGATGTCGGGGCCCGCCGCCGGCTTGCCGCCGAGGCGGATCACGATCTCCGAAAGGTTCTTCACGTGGTGCTCGTGATCGCCCTTGAAGCGGATGAGCGGATCGCGAACCTGAGGCTCCTTGATGTCGTTGATGGCGCTGTCGTAGGCGCCGATGGCGTCGTAGTCGAAGCGGATGAGCTCGTTGAGCTCCTCGATTTGCTTGTCCGTGTTGAGCCCCATGATCGCCTCCTCGGTTGTCGGCTAGTGATGGAGCCCTACGTGCGCGCGTCAACCGGTGAACGCCCGAGGCACGGCTCCGCTCGCTCGAGCAGGCGGCGAGCGTCTTCGGGCGCGTACGCCTGCGCGTCGTTGTCGAAGTAGACGTAGACGTCGCTGCCGCGGCGGCGCCAGAGGTCGGCGAGCGCGGCCCACTCGTCGAGCTCGTCGTCGCGGTAGCGCGAGGCGTAGAGCGCGGCCGAGCCGTGCAGGCGCACGTAGGCGAACGCGGCGGCGGTGCGCTCGAGCGACAGCGGATGATGATCGGCGCTGTCGGCGGTGACGAGGGCGATGCCGTGCTCGGCGAGGAGCGTGAGCGCCGGCTCGTCGAGCCACGAGGAATGGCGGATCTCGAGGGCGTGGCGCAGCGGACGATCGTGGCCGTCGGGCGCGGTGAGCGCCGAGCGCCCGTCGAGGCGATGATCGTGGCGGCGCGCGAGCCGCTCGGCGGCGGCCAGATCGCGCGGCAAGAGGTCGAAGAAGGCGCGCGCGCGATCGGCGTCGAAGCCGAGCATCGGCGGCAGCTGCCAGAGGATGGGCCCGAGCTTCTTGCCGAGGAGGAGCACGCCTTGCGCGAAGAAGTTGGCGAGCGGCGCGCGCGGCTCGCGCAGCTTGAGCATGTGCGTGAGGTAGCGGCTGCCTTTGACGGCGAACACGAAGTCGTCGGGCGTCCCGTCGCGCCACGCGGCGAACGACGGCGGGCGCTTGAGGCTGTAGAAGGTGCCGTTGATCTCGACGCTCGGCAGCTGCGACGCCAGATAGGGCAGCTGCTGCTTGAGCGGCAGGCGCGGTGGATAGAAGCGGTCGCGCCAGTGCGGGTAGAGCCAACCGCTGGTGCCGACGAGGAGACGTCCGCGACGCATGCTGCCCAAGGCAGCAAGCGACGTGCCTTCGCCGGCGACGCGCTCAGCGATAGATCTTGCGCGCCTTGTGCACGATCGGATCGGGCAGCTCGAGGCCGAGCGCCGCCGCCGAGCGGGCGTTGAGCGTGAGCGCGCCCGGGCTCGTCGCCGCCGGAGGGACGGCCAGGCGATCGGCAGGTGCGCGTCCGGCGAGGCCGAGGGCGAGGCGCGCGGCGCGGCGGCCGATGTCGCCCGCGTCGGGCGCGAGCGAGAAGAGCGCGCCGGCGGCGGTGGCCTTGTCGTTGCCGCCGAGGATGGCGACCCTGGCGCTCCAGCGCGCCGCGGCGGCCGACGGCAGCGTGCCCGGGACCCAGACGGCGTCGACCTTGGCGGCGAGCTCGTCGATGGCGGCTTCGACGCGCGCGGGCTCGACGGCGCGCACGATCAAGGTCAGGCCGAGCGCGGCGGCCGCCTTGGCGGCGTCGGTGACGGGCGACGCCTTTTCCTGCACGAGCGCGACGCGCGTGCCGTCGTAGCGCAGCTGCTTCCACTGCGCGAGCTCGGCGTAGGCGGGCACCTCGAGCGCGACGCCGGTGATGCCCTTGCCCGCCTGCGCCTCGGCGGCGGGCACCATGGCGTAGACGAGCGGCGTGTCGGGCGCGAGGGTGCGCGCCATGGTGAAGGCGCGCGTGCCGACGGCGAGGATGACGTCGGCGTGGCGCAGCTGCTCGGCGGCGTCGGGCGAGTCTTCGTCGGCGAAGGAGAACGACGGCGCGGTGGCGCGGGCGGCGTCGAGCGCCTCTTTGTGCTCGGGGGCGTGCTCGCTGCCGAGGAGGACCACGCCGGCGTGCGCGGGCGCCGTCGAGGCGACGAGGAGCGCCAACGCCACCAGCATCCGACCCACGAGTGCACTATAGTACAATCGTGCGGCCATGAGCGGCGTGTCGGCGATTCCGTATCTGATCCCGTGGGACGCAGCGCTGCTGGCGTCGGCGCCGACGCCGGTGCTGGGGCGCGAGATTCCGGTCGAGCGGATCACGCGCGCGCTCTTGCGACGGACCGATCCCGCGGTGGTGGTGCTCGGCGACGCGGGCTCGGGCAAGAGCGGGTTGGTGCGCGGGCTGGCGCGCGCGGCGATCGACGGGCGCATTGTCGCGCTCAAGGATCACACGTTCGCCCAGCTCGACATTCCGCAGATCCTGACGGCGGTGGTGCTCGGCAAGATCGGGACGGCGGCGGTGACCGACACGCTGGTGCAGGTGTCGCGGCTGCCCAAGACGGTGCTCGTCGTCGACGATCTGCACCTGCTGTCGGGGCAGCCGGGCGCGACGCCGCTGGTGAACGACATGACCGCCTGCTTCCGGCCGCTGCTCGCGGCGGGGACGCTGCGCGCGATCTTCACGACGATCCCCAAAGAGTACGAGACGAAGCTGGCGTCGGATCCGCTGTACTCGCGGCGGACGTCGCTCTTGTACCTCGAGGAGCTTTCTGGCGATCTGCTGCGGCAGATCGTGAAGGCGGAGGCGCGTGGGCTCGAGGAGCATCACGGCGTCAGCGTCGGCGACGAGGCGGTCGACGAGGCGGTGACGGCGGCCGGGCATCACACGATTCCCTATCGGCCGCCGGGCAGCTCGGTGCGCCTCCTCGACGATGCGTGCGCGCACGCGGTGGCGCGCGGCGACAAGGCGGTGGATCCGACGCAGGTCAAGGAGGCGGCGCGCACGCACGTGGAGGCGGCGCTGGTGTGGGATCGGCCGCGGCTGCGCGGGCTCGAGTCGGCGCTGTCGGAGCGCGTGCTCGGGCAGCCCGAGGCGGTGAGCGCGGTGGCGCGGCGCATGCGCGTGACCAAGCTGCAGCTCGATCGCAAGCCGCAGCGGCCGGACGGCGTCTTCCTGTTCCTCGGGCCGTCGGGCGTGGGCAAGACAGAGTTGGCGAAGGCGCTGGCGCAGACGCTGTACGGCGATCTGAACCGGCTGGTGCGGCTCGACATGTCGGAGTACATGGAGCAGCACGAGTACTCGAAGATGATCGGATCGCCGCCGGGCTATCTCGGGTACGGCGAGGAAGGGCACCTGACGGGGGCGGTGGCCAAGCTCGGGCACTGCGTGATCCTGTTCGACGAGGTGGAGAAGGCGCATCCGAACTGCCTGCGCTTGTTCCTGCAGCTGTTCGACGAGGGCGTGCTCACCGACGGCAAGGGCAAGCGCGTCGACTTCTCGCAGTGCGTGATCGTGATGACGTCGAACCTCGGGCGCGAGCTGTGGGCGGATGAGAATCAGCAGCTGGGGTTCGCGCGGGCGCTGTCGCCGGGGGAGCCGAGCGCGAAGCGGGTGCTCGACTATTTGTTGAAGACGCTGCCGTCGGAGTTCGTGAACCGCATCGACGACCTCGTGCCGTTCCGCAACTTCCTGCGCGATGATCTGCTGCGGATTGCGCGGAAGATGATGAAGGAGGAGGAGGAGCGGTGGGATCGGCGCGGCAAGCGGATCGCCTATGGGGATCCGGTGTTGGAGCTGCTCGTCGACACCGGGTACAACGCGCGGCTCGGCGCGCGGCACCTGTCGCGCAACCTCGAGCGGCTGGTGTCGCAGCCGATGTCCGAGGCCGCGTGCCAGGATTCGTGGCCGGAGATCCAGAAGGTCGAGATGCGCGCCGTCGGCCAGGAAGTGCAGATGGAGTTCACCCCGCCGCTGCTCGCTCCCCAAGCCGTCGCGTAGTCGCGTGGGCCACGCCATTCACGCGCTGGTGATGACCTCGGCCGACGCACGGACGCTCGTCGGTGAGCACGCCGAGATGCGCGCGTTCGCGTTGCCGCAGGGCTGGGCCATCGTTCCCGTCGAGGCGGAGCGGATCGACGCGCTCGCCGAGCGACTGGCGGTCGCGGCCGACGAGGTCCTCGGCGTCTTGTCGAAGGAGCGACCCTTCGCCGAGATCCAGACCGATTACTTCGGCGGTAGGGGCGGGCAGCGCGCCCTCGTCTGGCGCGACGGCCAGGCGATCGTCGGTTCGGGGGAGTGGTGCGAAGGTCATCCGATCAACGAAGCACTGAGAACGCTCGGTGTGCGCGCGATGGGATCTGATGAGTTCGACGCGCTCGAGCTGGTTCGCTTTCGCGACCACGACGACTTCGCCAGCGCGACTCCGCTTTGATCGTCAGCGCAACGCGATCGCCGCGACCGTCGCCGCGCCGACGATGAGACCCGCGATCACCGCCACCAGCACCGCGCGCAGCGACGACGGCTGCATGGGCAGCGTGAAGTCGATCGCGTGAACCTCGCGCGCCTCCGCGTCCACGAGCAGCACGCCGTCGACGCCGAACGCGCAGCGATACTCGAGCAGCTGCCGCCGCGTCGCCGGCGCCGCCACGTCGGGCGCCTCCTCGCCCGTCTTCACCTCCGCGACATACCGCCGCCCACCACGCGCCACCACGAAGTCGGCGCGCAGCGTCACCTCGTGCGCCTCGCCGTCGACGCGTACGACCCACCGCTCCGTCGCCTGCCGCGCCACCAGCCGATAGCCGGCCTTCATCAGCAGCTTCTCCGCCCGCGCCTCTCCCGCCGTCGCCCGTGCCGACTGCGCCGCCAGCCGCCAGCGCCGCGACGCCCCGCCCCACCACAGCCGCAGCGTTTGCACGAGCGCGATCCCGCCGCCCGCCGCCGCCAGCACCATCCAGGACTCGCGCGGGATCCCTACCATTGCCAGCTCACCGCCGCGTGCACCTGCTTGCCCGCCGCCACCGCGCGCGCGCGCACCGCCGTCTCGAAGCCCGCGCTCACCGCCAGGCCGCGCCACAGCCGCACCGACGCCTCGAACCCCGGCGCCACCACGGTGAAGCCATCGTTCAAGCCCGTTGGATCCGCCGTCGCCCGCGCGTCCGACGCGAACGACTCGACGCCGAGCACGCGCCCGACGAGCCACACGCGATCGACGACACGCCACGGCAGCTGCACGCCCAGCTCCGCGCGATAGACGAACGAGTCGGCGAAGATCTGCCGCCGCCAATAGCCGGCCTCGACGATGACGTAGTGGCGCAGCGGCCAGCGCCAACCGCCCGGCCACGACCAGCCGAACGACGCGCGCACGTCGAGCGCGAACTCGCCCGAGCCGAGCGGCGTGCGCCCAGGCTCGACGTCACGCGGCGTCGGATCGCCGATCGGCACGGTCACGGTCGCGCCCACGGCGAGCCGCACCGGCCGCGTCACCAGCCCCGACCACGCGCCGAAGCGCCAATCGCCGAGCCCCGTCGTGTGCGTGCCCGCCTGCAGGTTGTCGCGCACCAGCGTCGACTCCACCGTCGCCGTCAGCCAGCGCGACACGACCCCGAGCTCACCGTAGAAGGTCCACAGGTTTTGCTCGTAGCGTGGGATCGGCTGCGTCGTGCCGTCGCCGGCGAACACGCGATCGGCGGCGATGCCCGCCCATCCCGTCGCGACGTAGCCCGAGCCCGAATCGCGCGTCCAAGGCCCGGCCTGCGCGCGCCCAGCGACGGTGACAACGAGCGCGACGGTAGCGAGCCGCGCCGCCGCCAGGGCGCGCGTCAACGCGGCGGCGCCTCGATCTCGGTGCGATCGGTCCACGCGCCCGACAGGACGCGCGCGGCGCCGAGCCAGCGATAGCGCGCTCGCGCCGCGTCGGCGAAGCGCACCGTGATGCGCCCGCGCTGCAGATCGACCGCCGCTTCGGCGAGGTCGCCCCACGGCACGGTCACGTCGACGCTCTCGGGCAGCGCCAACACCAGGCCCACTTTGGTGCGGTAGCGAAGGATCGCAGTGGTGCGCCCTTCTTCGTCGTCGAGCGGAATACCGTCGAGGTCGAAGCGCAGCCGAGGCATGCGCCGACTATACTACTTCGCCGGCGCGCCCGGCGAGATCGCCGCGCCCGACCCGGCGGCGGGTGCCGACGCCGGCGGCGCCATTCCGCCCCCGCGCCGCGCCGGCGCCACCACCGGCAGCGTCTCGCCGGCATCGGCGAGCCCGTACGCCACGACCGCGATGGCGGCGGTGTTGAACGCCATGTCCATCGCATCGACCTTGTCGAACGTGTCGGCCGCCGTGTGGTGCCAGTCGAAGTAGGTCGTCAGATCCTGATCGATGTTGAACAGCGGCACCTTGCCGCCCATCGGCATCAGATCCGCGCCCGGATCCGACGCCTCCATCACCGACGACGCGCCGATGGTGGCGAGCGGCGCCGCGATCCGTCGCAGCAGCGGCACGCCCCCCGCGCCGACCACGCCGAACCCCGACGGCCGCCCCTCGCCCGAGTCGACCTCGACGGCGGCCACGTGCCGTCCGAGCTCGCCCGCATGCGCGGCCGCGTAGGCGCGCGCCCCCGACAGCCCCATCTCCTCGTTCATGAACAGCACGACGCGCACCGTCCGTCGCGGCGCCCGCCCGACCGACGCGATGATGCGCGCCGCGTCCATCACGATGCCGCAGCCGGCCGCGTCGTCGATGGCACCGGTCGCCAGATCCCACGAATCGAGATGCGCGCCGAGCAGCACGATCTCGCCCGCGCGGTCGCGCCCCGGCACTTCCCCGATCACATTCGCCGACTCGACCTCGCCGTCGAACCTCGGCGTCATCACCAGCTTCATCCGAACGCGCGCATGCCCCGCCCCGCCGCCGCCACCGGAATTAATCAAGCGCTTAATTAATTCCGCGTCCTCCGCGCTCACCGCGGCTGCCGGAATCTTCGGCGTCGCCTCGTCGTAGTGCATTCCCCCGGTGTGCGGCAGCCGATACTCGCCGGTGCCCGCCGAGCGCACCAACGCCGCCAGCGCCCCCGCCTTCGCCGCCGCGACCGCGCCGCCGCTGCGCACCGCGACCGCGCGCCCGTACTCCTCGAACGTCCGCCCGCGAACCATCGGCCGCGGATTGAACAGCACGATCTTCCCGCGCGCCCCGTCGCCGAGCGCCTTGAGCTCCTCGAAGCCCGCGACCTCCACGACGTCGGCGGTGATCCCGTTGGGCCCCGTCCCCACGCTCGGCCCGAGCGCGGTCAGGTGGATCTCCTGCCGCGTCGGCGCCACCAGCTCCGCCTCGGCCACGCCGCGAATCCAGCGCGGCACCCGCACCGGCTCGGTGTGCACGTTCTTGAACCCGAGCGCCCGCATCTTCTCGACGGCCCACGTCACCGCCTGCGCCGCGCCCGCCGATCCCGCCTGCCGCGGCCCGACGCCGTCGCTGAGCGACTCGGCCAGCGCATACGCGCGCCCGTCGCTCATCGCCATCCCCATCAGCCGCGCGGCCATTGCCTCGGCCGCCGCCGCCGATCCCTTCGCCTCGCCCCCGCGCGCCGCCGCCGCCACCAACGAGGCCCCCATCACCGCCGCCGCCACCCCTCCTAGAAATACAATTCGTTTTGTCTTGGCAGAAATGAGTTTCATATTTTGTCGAAATGCTCGTAGGGATGCTCGATCCACTCCCGCAACACCCGCGACATCACCGAAGCGTGGAACCCATCGATGAACCGATGGTCGAACGTGGCGTTCACCCGCATCACCTTCCCCGGCACGATCTTCCCCTCTTCCACGACGGGAACATCCTTCACCGCGCCGGTCGCGATCAAGATCGGCACGCGCGAGTACGGGACCAGCGGCACATACGCCGTGTCCAACCCGAGCGAGCCGATGTTCGTGATCATGATGCTGCCGAACGGATCCTGCGGAATTCCAAACCTCCGCAAATCCAGATTCAACGTGTACGAAAGAAACGATATCAGCCGCAATACTGTGCCGAGCGCAAAGTACGGCACACCGAGGAACGTCGAGCGCGTCTTCTCCAGCGCCGGGTCCTTGCGCGCCCGCACCTTCTCGACCTTCTCGTTGAACTCGTCGTAGATCTGCGCCAGCGACTTGTCCTGCACGTCGTACAGCGTCGCGCCCGACAGGTCGACCTTGCCCACGCCCTCGTCGGTCATCACGACCTGGAAGAACACGCCGATGCGCTTGCGCAGATACACGCGGTTCCAGCGCAGGATCGCGTTGGCGTCGGGGCACTCCTTCAACACCATCGCCGCCGCCTTCGCCATCATGTGCGACAGCGTCAGCTTCTTGCCCGTCTTCTCGCGAAACTCGGCGATGTAGCGCGCGGCCTCGTCCATGCGCAGCTCCATCGTGCCGTACACCGACGGGTCGTACGCCGTGCGCCACGTGCCGATCGCGATCTTGCGGAAGCTCGAGACGTCGTCCTTGCGGACCAGCTCCAGGTTCGGCACGCGCGACTCAGTCGGCGCCGAACACGCGGCGCGAGAGCTGCCCGTTGACGTCGAGCTGCGTGAGCTCGTGCAGCCCGCCCACCGGCTCGCCGGCGATGAACACCAGCGGGAACTCGATCTGCTTGGCCGCCGTCGTCGCCCACGAGCGCGTCGCCTCGTCGTCGGTGACGTCGAGGACCTTGAACGGGATCTCCTTGCCGGTCAAGAGCTCCTCGATCTTCTTCTTGCTGCGGTGATCCTTGCCGTCGAAATACAGCATCACCGGCGCCGGCTCGCGCCGCACCGCAGCGCCGTTCGACTGGCCGCCCGCGCGCCGCTCGTCGAGCTCGGCCTGCGTGCAGAAGGGACGCCCAACCAGATCGTTCGCGGTGCCGAGCACTTCGCGCAAGAGCTTGACCGGGCGGTAACGATCGGCCCGCTCCGACGCGAGCACATCGTGCACGGTCGTGCGGAGCTTGTCGGTCACGCGCTGAAACATGCGCCTCGATACCACGTCGGCCACCCTCCCAGCAAGCCGACCAGTCCGCGAACACGCGCCGATGGCCTTGCGCTTGCTGCCTCTCCTCGCATGCCGCGATCCGCAGTCCGCAAGGCATCCGTCTTCCACCGTAAGGGAACACTCCTTCCGTCGCTGCTCCTGACCCTTACTCCGCTCCTCGACATCGTGCGCATCCTTACGCACGACGCCGTCTGGGCACGCCTCGCCTTCTGGTTCGCGGTCCTCGGCGTCTGCGTCGCCGCGCTCACCATCGTCCCCGAGCTCGTCGATTGGCTCACCGCCGATCGCGGCTCGCGCGCCCGCACCGACGGCACCGCGCCGCTGCTGCTCCACCTCGCCGCGCTCTGGCCGCTCGCGCTCGGCGTCGTCGATCGCATCGAGATCGCGCGCGCCGTCCGCGCCGCCGCCGCCGCCGAGCTGCCGTCGATCACGCGCCTCGACGCCTGGCCGATGGCGCTCGCCATCGCCGGCGCGCTCGCCTTCGTGCTTGCCGCTTGGATGCGCGAAGAGCGCCGCCCGCCGCGCGTGCGCCGCTACCAGCCGACCGGCTTGCCCTCGAGGGCGTGATCGAGCCAGGCATCGAGCGGCTTGAAGTACTCCAGCATCGCCTTCGTCGACAACGGCTCGCCCGTCGCCTCGCGAATGATGTCGTTGAACGGCCGCGTCGCGCCCTGCTTCAAGATCGAGCGCAGAAAATCACCGACCTCTTTGTGCCCGTAGTAGCTGCACGAGTGCGGATCGGTGTGCAGGATCTTTTTGCAGATGTGATCGTGCAGCTGGTACTTGATGGCCGCCGCGATCGCGTACTGGTAGTACGCCGCCGGGTTGTCGTTGATGTGCGTCTTGGTGCACGCGTCGCATCCGTCCGCCGGTCGCGCCGACGGCGGCGCCACGCCCTGGAACTCGGCGACGTACTTCCACCAGCGCTTCTGCCACTCCGACGGCGGCAGGTTCTTCTCGTAGAGATCGTGCTCGAAGTGCGCCATCGTCCCCGCGCTCCACGCCACGAACGGGATCGCCGACGTCAGCGCCTCGTCGACGAGCTGCTGCTGCTGATCGATCTTGAAGCCCTTGGGCAACACGCCCACCGCCTCGAGGTACGACGGCTGCTTCGCCGCGATCGACGCCAACTCGCCCACCGCCTCGTGCATGGCGCGGTTCGCCCCTTGCCGTAAAATGTACGGAACCTCCGGGCGTGAATACGACAGGAAGTAGTAGGCGTGCCCGAGCTCGTGGTGCGCGGTGAAGAACCACTGCGCGTCCGGCTTGACGCTCATGAGCGAGCGCACGTCGGTGTCGTAGTCGATGTGCCAGCAGCTCGCGTGCGCGTTCTTGTGCCGCTTGGAGTCGGCCGGCAGCGCGTACATGTCCGAGCGCTCCCAGAAGGTCTTCGGCAGCGGCGGAAAGCCCATCGACGTATAGAACTTCTCCGCCGTCTTGACGATCCACTCCGGCTTCTTGTCCTTGAACAGCGGATCGAGGTTCACCGCGCCCTCGGCCACGCCGTCCCACTCCTGCGCCCAGCGGTTGTCGATCCAATGCGCCGGGATCAGCTTCGGCACCGGCTGGTGATAGCGCTCGGCCAGCTTCATGCGCACGTAGGCGTGCAGCTTCTGATAGAGCGGCTTCGTATCGGCGATGAAGCCGTCGAGCATCTTCATCATCTCGGCGTCGGTCATGTCGTAGTCGGCGACCTCGAGCGCGAAGTAGCCCGAGTGCTTCATCTCGCGCGCGACCTGGTTGCGCAGCTTCTGCAGCTTCTCGATGCCCGGCTTGAGCGGCTTGCCGATCTCCTTCGACGCGTCCCACGCCTTGAGGCGCGTCGGCAGATCGCGCGAGTGTTGCAGCGTGTCGTCGATGTCGTTGGCGCTGACCGGCTTGCCATCGATGTGGAAGACGAATCCGTCCATCACCGACGACTGGTGCGACTCGGCCGCCACCCGCTCACGCGTCACCTCGGGAATGGTTCCCGGACCTTCGGCTGCCGCCAGCAAGATCTTGTCGAGCTCACGCGCCACGATCGGCGGCAGGTTGCGTCGATTCGACAAGAAGCCGCGCGCTGCTTCGATGATGCCGCGATCGCCTTCGAATACCGCCAGCGCCGTATTGGCGGCGGTGCGCCCCGCTTCGTGCGGCTCGGACACATCGGTCGAGGCCACCCACGCCGCCTCCTGCGCGACGGTCGACAGCCCCTTGTAGAGCGAGTTGTACATGCGCAGGAACGCGTCGACCGGAGCCTCCGCCGCACTTCCTGTCGAAGAGACGCAAAGTAGGACCGCGAGCACGATCTTTTTCATTGGCACACCTTGGAAGACCGACTTATCTCTCGAACCATGCGCTATCGCAAGCTCTGCAAAGACGGTCCCGAGGTCTCCGAGGTCAGCTACGGCGCCTGGGCCATCGGCGGCGGCATGTGGGGCGGCCCGCGCGACGCCGATTCGCGCGCCTCGCTCGAGCGCGCCTTCGAGCACGGCGTCAACTTCGTCGACACCGCGCTCGTCTACGGCGACGGCCATTCCGAGCGGCTCGTCGGCGAGTTCGCGCGCGCGCACGCCGGCAAGGTCTACGTCGCGACCAAGGTGCCGCCCAAGGCGTTCAACTGGCCGGCGCCGCGCGACGCGCCGCTCGCCGACAACTTCCCGGGCGCCTGGATCACCTCGTGCGCCGAGAAGAGCCTGAAGAACCTCGGCCTCGAGCGCATCGATCTATTGCAGCTCCACGTCTGGGCCGATCGCTGGACCGACGACGACGAGTGGCACTCCGCGCTCGAGAAGCTGCGCGCCTCGGGCAAGGTGCGGCTCGTCGGCATCTCGATCAACTCGCACGATCCGCAGTCGGCGCTTCGCGTGGTGCGCGCCGGCAAGGTCGACGCGCTCCAGGTCTTCTACAACATCTTCGATCAATCGCCCGAAGACGAGCTGTTCCCGCTCTGCCTCGAAAAGGGCGTCGGCATCCTGGCGCGCGTGCCGTTCGATGAAAGCTCGCTCACCGGCAAGCTGCGTGAGGACACGACCTTCCCGGCGGGCGACTTCCGCACGCAATACTTCGGCGGCGGCCTCTTGAAGGAGACGGTCCGCCGCGTCGAGGCGCTGCGCCCGATCGTCGAAGGCGCGGCATCGTCGCTGGCGCGCGGCGCGCTCCGCTACATCCTCTCGCACCCGGCGGTCTCGACGGTCATCCCCGGCATGCGCACGCCGCACCAGGTCGACGAGAACACCGCCGCCAGCGACGACGGCGCGCTGCCGCCCGATGTCGTCAAGGCGCTCCATGCCCACCGCTGGGTGCGCCAGCCGTACTGACGCACCGCCTGCACCCGCTCGCCGACTTATTGTCAGATCGACAATAACTAGCGCTTCTGCCACTCGCTGCGCTGCACCACCGGCAGCTGCAGCGCGCGCTCGCGATCGAGGTCGAGGTTGCCGACGTGCAGCGACAGCGGCGCCTGCACCCACTTGTAGATCGACGCCGTGAACAGCCGCGCGAACTTCACCGTCCACGCATCGAGCCGCTCCGGCGGATGCTCGGGGAACATCGCCCGCAGCGCCACGTTCACCTCGTCGGGCGACATCTTCTCGCCGGCGTAGAGTGCGAAGCAGGCGTCGAGCACGGGGAACGGCATGAGGTCCTTCTCGTCCTCCATGTCGTCGGCCAGCTCCGCCGACGCCGGCTTCACCAGCGTCAGCGCGATCCCCTCCCACTTCGTCTGCTCGTACAGATAGTCGAGGAGGTAGTTCACGACCGTCTTCGGCAGGTTCGCCACCAGCGCCAGCGCGCCTTCGCCGTCGCCGCCGATGGTCGAGTAGCCCACCGCCTTCTCGCTCATGTTCGACGTCTGCAGGAACAGCCCTGCCGCGCAGTTGGTCCAGGTCCACATGCGCTCGGCGCGCAGCCGCGCCTGCACGTTCTGCCGCGCCATCGGCGTCAGCGTCTCGCCCGGCTGCAGCATCTTCTCGATCGACTTCAGCTCCGCCTCGAACGCGTCATCGACCGATACGATCTCGAGCGGCACGTCCATGTCGCGCGCCGCCGCCACCGCCGCCGCCTTCGTCTCCGTCGACGAATAGCGCGTGGGCATGAAGAACGCGCGCAGCACCTCGCGCGGCTTCTTCCCGGCGCGCACGCACCATCGGTGCGCGAGGATCAAGCACAAGAGCGAGTCGCGCCCGCCGGAGAGCGCCACGCCGATCGTCTTGAACGCGCCGATCTTGGTGAAGTAGTCGCCGAGGCCCATGGCCAGCGCGTCGAGCAGATCCTCGCAAAACTCGACGCGCGGCTGCCGCGGCGTCGTCGGCGCCGGCAGGAAGAAGCTCTGGTGCGCCGGCGCCGGATAGCGCAGCCGCGATCGGTCCGCGGTTGGTTCCGTCACTCGTACATGAAGGATCTGCGGCGCCAGCGCGGCGAAGCTCTCCTGATCGGTGCGCCAGGTCGTGATCTCGCGGCGCAACCGCGTGGTGCGGTCGAGATCGACCGTCACCGCCGAGAAGCCCTCGACGAACCGCGGCGCCGAGTGCACGAGGCGCCCGTTCTGCGCCACGTAGCCGCCGCCGTCGAACACCAGGTTGTCGTTGGCGCCGACGAGCGCGGCGTAGGCGACCACGCACTGGTTGTCGCCCGCGCGCGTGCAGATCATCTCGCGCCGCGTGTCGACGACGCCGAGGCGATAGGGCGAGGCGCTGATGTTCACCACCAGCTCGGCGCCGGCGTAGCAGCGACGGCGCATCGGCCCGTCGGGCGACCAGATGTCTTCGCACACCTCGAGCGCGATCTTGCCGAAGTCGGTATCGAAGATCAGATCGCCGAAGGGGACGCCGTGCACTTCGTCGCGCAGCCCCGGCACGCCGCGCGAGAACGTCCGCCCCTCGTAGAACACGTTGTACGTCGGCAGCTTCTCCTTGGGCACGAGCCCGAGCACGCGCCCGCGGTGCACGAGCGCCGCGCAGTTGTAGACGCCGGCGCCGCGCTCGACGGTGACGCCGACCACGAACAGGCTGCCGAGATCCGCCGTCGCCTCGGCGAAGCGGCCCAGCTCCTGCCACTGCGCGGCGACGAAGCTGCGCCACTGCACCAGATCTTCGGGCGGATAGCCGCTCACTAATTGTTCGGGATACGCAACCACGGTCGCGTCGTCGGCCGCCGCCGCGCGCCCGAGCTCGATCGCGCGATCGACGTTCGCCTTCACCGCGCCGACGGTGGTGTTGACGTTGCAGATGGCGATGCGCACCAGCCTCACGCGAGCCACTCCTTGATCACGCGAACGACTCCTTCATCAGCTGTTCGACCTTGGCCACCAGCCCGTCGGAGGCGACGAGCGGCCACGGCGACGCCGCCGTCTCGAGCGCGCGCAGCCGCGCCGGCAGTGCCTCGATCTGCGCCCGCGCATACGCACGCGATTCGGCCGCCGTCGGCGGCGCCACCGGCGCGCGCCCGCGCCACACCGGCTGCAATAGTTTGCGTCCTCCTGACGGAACCGCTTCGTCGCCAAGCGCGACCAGATCATGATCGGCGAAGCGATGCACCTGCAGCTCGCCCGGCAGCGTCGCCTTGCCGGTGCCGCGCGCCAGCTTCATCGTCAGCTTGCCGTAGCCGTTCACCGTCAGCTTGGCGACGGCGCCGATGCCGGTCGCCGCGTCGGGCGAGCAGCTGATGTTCTCGCCCACGCCGTAGCCGTCGGCGCCCGACAGCTGCGCCACGCGAAATTCGTCGAGCCCGTCGGAGACGACGATCTTGGCCTGCCGCGCGCCGAGCTCGTCGAGGATCTGCCGCGCGCGCGCCACCGTCTCGGGCGTGACGTTCGAATCGAGCCGCACGCCGGCGAGCCTGCCGTCGGTGGCTTCGACCGCGTGGCGAATCCCGTCCTCGGTCGCGTAGGTGTCGACGAGCATGATGTCGTCGTGCGGAAAGGCGCGCGCGAACTGGGCGAACGCGGCGCGCTCGCTGTCGGGCCACTTCATGCCGATCTGCTCGGTGGCCTGCACGAAGAAGTGGTCCATCGTGCCCGACACCGGCACGCCCCAGCGCCGCAGCGCCGCCACGTTCGACGTCGCCGCGCAGCCGGCGATCCACGCCGCGTAGCTGGCGTCGACCGCCGCCGCCGGATGCGTCCGCCGCGCGCCGAACTCCAGCACCGGCTTGCCGCGCGCCGCCTCGACGACGCGCGCCGCCTTCGACGCCACCATGCTCAGATAATTGATGCGCCCGAGCCACGGCGTCTCGATCAGCTTGGCGCGCAGCAGATCGGTCCGCACCTGCATGAGCGGCGTATAGATGCCGATGCGCGTCTCGCCGACGGTGAACGGTCGTCCATCCGAGCACAGCGCCGGCCCGGCGAATGCCGGCGTGCCTTCGGGCAGCGCGTCGATCTCGCCGTCGAAGCCGTCGAGCGCGCGCAGCGCCGCCACCAGCTGCGGCCGCGCCGACAACGCCGGGCCCAGCAGCGGATCGATCAGCAGCGTCTCGATCTCACCCGCGTCGAAGCGCATCCCCGCCGCGTGCTCGAGGATCTGGCGCAACCCGCAGAACAAGACGTAGTTGCGATTGCGCGGCAGCTTGCGAAAGAAGAACGCCATCGCCATCGCCGCCTGCGTCCGCCCGGCGTCGGCGTGCGCCACCAGTGTGGTCAGCTGATAGGCGTCGATGGTCATCGTGTCGAGGCTCATGGTCAGGCTCGCTCGTCCAAGGCCGCGCTGCTCACGATCCCGACGTGCGCGTCGGCCAGCTCGGCGTCGACGCGCGTCCGCGACGCCGGATCGACCGCGCGGGTCAGATCGTCGACGACGAAGACCTCGAACCCGGCGCGCGCACCGTCGATGGCGGTGGCGCGCACGCAGAAGTCGCGCGCCAGCCCGACCACGTAGAGCCGGCCCACGCCGCGGTCGCGCAAATAGCCGGCGAGACCGGTCGCCCGCCCCTCGTCATCGCGGAAGCCACTGTAGGAGTCGACGTCGACGTGGGTACCTTTACGTATTTTTAACGTAACCAACTCGTCCGGCAGCGCGTCGTGCACCTCGGCCCCAGCGCTCCCGGCCACGCAGTGGGGCGGCCAGGGGCCACCGCGCTCGGCGAACGAGACGTGGCCGCCCGGGTGCCAGTCCTGCGTCGCCACCACCGTCGAGAAACGGCCCGCCAGCCGCCCGATGGGCGCGGCGATCTGATCGCCTTCGGCGACCGCCAGCGGACCGCCCGGCATGAAGTCGGGCTGCAGATCGACGACGATCAGCGCGTCACGCGAGCGGTCGATGGCCATGTGTCACCTCGCAATACTTATTGTAAGTTTGACAATAAGTCCCGTCAAGCGAACCGGAATAACCGAGCCGGCCGATGGGCTTGGCCGCTGCGCACGCGGCCCGTGTCCTTGACGAGGCCGATGTGCTGCGCCCGCCGCTGGAAGTTCCGCGCGTCGAGCTGCCGGCCCAAGATCGTCTCGTACAGCCGCTGCAGCTCGCCGAGCGTGAAGGTCTTGTCGAGCAGGTTGCGCGCGACGTCGCTGTATTCCAGCTTGGCGCGCAGCCGCCTGGCCGCGTACTCGGCGATCGCCTCGTGATCGAACGCCAGCGGCGGCAAGCGCGACATCGGGAACCAGCCGATGCCCGAGTATTTGTCGGTCGTACGCAACGGCACGTCGCCGCGAATGAGCGCCATGTGCGCCACCGAGATGCAGCGCGCGCCCGGATCGCGGCTCGGCTCCGAGAAGGTGTAGAGCTGCTCGAGGTAGACGTCGCGGATGCCCGCCTTCTCGTGGAGCTCGCGCGCCGCCGCCTCTTCGACCGTCTCGTCGCCGCGGATGCGCCCGCCGGGGAGCGCCCACTTGCCGGTGAACGGCTCGCGCTTCATGCGGATGAGCAAGAGCTCGAGCCGCGCCTCCTGCACGGTGAAGATGGCGAGGTCGACGGCCACGCCCATGATGCCCGCCGGCATTATTGGCGCTCTCCGATAATGACCGCGTTGGTCGCAGGCCAGAAGGAGGTTCCGTTCAGCTCGGTCACGCGCACGTGACCCTGATATCGATGTTGTTGGATCCATGTGTTCACGTAACTGCTTATCGTCACGACGCCGAAAAAGTTGCGCGCCAGCGCCGCGCGCCATTCGTCGACGGTAAACACGCCGTACTCTTCATGGATCTCGATGTCCCAGTTCTTCAGATAATCCTTTTTGCAAACGAACTCGTTGGCGTCGTGTGCGGCGAGCCGCACCGTGGCGACGGCCCAGTCACGCGCCGCGACGCGCTCGAAGCGCGCGCCCAGCCCGTGCTTGAACTCGCGCGCGAAGCGCTCGAACTGTGCCGCGGTCGGCGCATCCATTAGATCGAGTAGCACGGTGCGCGGATCGGGGCTGATGCCGTCGCGGATGAGCACGCGCCCGCCCGGCTTGAGCTCGCGCGCCGCCGACGCGAGCGCGCGATCGATGCGCGCACGATCGTAGCCGGAGTAGCTGTAGACCTCGTGCATGATCGACGAGAAGATCACGGTGTCGGCGCTGCCGTCGGGCAGCTGCTGATCGGCGGCGTCGCCGAGCACGAGCGTGATGTCGCCGCCGGCGTAGGTGTTCTCGTCACTGCGACGCAACAGCTCGCGGGACAGGTCGACGCCGACGATCGACGCGCCCGGGAAGCGCCGGCTCAGCTCGACCATCAGCTTGCCGGTGCCGCAGCCCTTGTCGACGATGCGCGGCGGCTTCACCCAGGGCAGGAGGTCCTCGAGTTTTTGTACGAGTGACGCATCCATCTGCGCGCCGTACGACGCGAAGTCGCGATGGGTGGCGAGCTCGCCATCCTCGGTGCGCAGCTTCTCGGCGAAGATCTTCGCCAGCGCCTCCGGCACGGCGCGCGCCTCGTAGACCGCGATCGTCGACGGCGCCGCCTCGCTCCGCCACTGCTTGCCGGTGGCGATGCGCTCGATCAGCTCCGTCGGCGTGAGCCCACCCGCCGGTGTCTTGACCGTGCCGAAACCGGCCGCGGCGAAGAGCGCCTGCACTTCGCGGTTGGCGCTGAGCAGCGTCGTCGCCGCCGGCGACAGCTCGACGCCGGTCTGCGCCTGCACCGACGCGCGCACGTGCTCGACCCAGCGCGCATCGTCGGGAATGTCGTTCACGCGGACGAGGTCGAACGGCTTACCCGTCGCCGCCAGCGCCGGGCGGAGCAGCGCCTCGCGCGTCTCGATGTCGAGCGGGTTGCGCCGCGTGCCCGAGTGGTCGGCGCTGGTGACGACGCAGACGATGCGGTCGACGTGCGCCGGGCCGACTTCTTGTGAAAGTGACGCAACCAGCTCGGCCTGGCCGCGGGTCAACGCGTGGAAGCGTCCGAGGAGCAGCGCGATCACGGTCGCGCGATGATACCGTCCCCTACCCAGCGCGCAAGCAGCTGGAACGCGGCCGGGCCGGCCTCCTCGACCGGCATCGACTCGGCGCACAGGTCGCACACGATCCCGAAGCTGGCGCCGTCGCGCGCGCGCAACAGGGCCGTCCGCTCCAGCTCGTCGACGGAACGATGGTAGACGGTCACGTCCTGGCGCCAGACCAGGAGCGTGCGCGCGCCGGCGGCGGGCGGCTCGATGGGCTGCTCGCTTTCGGCAGCGCGCCACACGTCGTCGACGGCGTGTCCGACGTCGAGAAAGAGGTGGCTCGGCACCAGCGGCAGCGGAAGCCGCACGAACTCTTCAGGCTGAAGCGCGCGCAGCTCGTCGAGCGTCACCGGCTCGCCGTCCGGCCCATCGAACAGCTCGACGCGCGCCCGCTCGAGCCGCGCCAGCTCGACGAGCCACGGCCGCTCGACGCCGAGCGCATGCGTCGCCAGGAAGTCGGCCAGCTTGCTGCCGACGTTGCGCACCGACGGATGCGCCGACGGACGGGCGACCAGATAATCGGTCACGAGGTTGTGGAAGTGATCGTCACCGACGGCGGCCACCACGCTCGAGAAGTCGCCGCGCAGGATGTCGAGCAGCCGCCAGAAGTACATGTTGGCGTAGATGTCGAGCCGCTGCACGGCGTCGAGGCGCGCGTCGCCGGCGATGAGCCCCGCGAGCGCGTCCGGCTTCATGTCGATCCGACGCAACCCGTCGGCCACGCCCTCCGGCGCGGTGATCAGCTTCCAGAACAGCTCTTCGGTCTCACGCAGCGCGGGCATCGAGGACCTCGCGCTCGATGGCGGCCGCCTTGCGCGACTCGGCCAACACCTCGGCGAACGGCGGAATGTGATCGTCCCACTCGACGAGCGTCGGGACGCGCCCGAAGCGCCGCACCGCCCGCCGATACAGCGCCCAGACGCCGTCGCACACCGAGTGATCGTGGGTGTCGAGGAGATGCGTGCCGTAGTCGCTGTGCCCGGCGAGGTGGATCTGCCCCACGCGCCCGACCGGGATGCCGTCGATGAACGCGTCGGCGTCGAAGCCGTGGTTGAAGGCGCTGACGAACACGTTGTTGACGTCGAGCAGCAACCCACAATCGGCCCGCTGGCAAAGCTCGGCGAGGAACTGCCACTCGGTCAGCGTACTTTCCGTAAACGTGACGTAACTGGAGACGTTCTCGATGAGGATCTGCCGCTTCAGCTTGTCCTGCACCTGCATCACGCGCGACGTTACGTGCGCCAGCGCCTCTTCGGTGTACGGCAGCGGCAACAGATCGTGCGAGAAGTGCCCGCCCACGCTCGACCAGCACAGGTGGTCCGACACCCACGCCGGCTCGGTCTCGGCGGCGAGCGCGGCCAGCTGGTCGAGGTACTTGGGATCGAGCGGATCGACCGATCCGATCGACAGCGACACCCCGTGCAGCACCACCGGGTAGCGCTCGCGCACCTGGCGCAGCACGCGCCGGGGATTGCCGCCCTCGACCATGAAGTTCTCGCTGATGCACTCGAACCAATCGACCGCGGGATGCTCGTCGAGCACCGTCGCGTAGTGCGACGTGCGCAGCCCGACTCCGTGTCCGATGTCTTTGAGCGGGAACATGAAACTTGCCCACCTCGAACGAAAAGGCCTCGCCGAGCGTGACCCGGCGAGGCCGCTCCGTCAACCCGGCGTCGACTACTTCTCGACGGTGCCCTTCTTGGCCTTGCACTCCTTGTCGGAGGCCTCGACCCAGCCCTTGCCCTTGCAATCGTTCATGCCCTTGCACGAGCTCGTGGCCGACTTGCAGGCGCCCTTGCCCTTGCAGTCGTTGATGCCCGAGCACTTCACCTTGCCGGTGTCCTTGGCGTGAACCACGGCCGGCATGGCGGTGGCGAAGAAACCCGCAACTGCGCTTGCGACGATAGCTCCCTTGACGGTCATATGCGCTCCTCCTCCTGTTGGCGGCCGGACTTTAGACCTGATTACGCGTACGCCGCAACTTCGGATCGGGTTACACAGGAGCCGCAAAAAAGCGAACGGCGGAGGTGACCAGCACCTCCGCCGCCCTTGAGTCGAGAGAGTTTACGTCACTTCGACGCGAACTACTGGCAGTAGCCCATGGTGCAGGTCTCGCCGCCCGCGCCGCACATGAGGCAGTCGTTCGAGTTGAAGCAGTGCGCGCGGCAGATGGCGTTCACGCACTCGGCGCCGCCACCGCAGTCGGCGTTGGTGTGGCACTGCGGCGTGCGGCTCGTGTCGGCGACGCAGACGTTCGCCTCGCACACGTCGTGCGCCGGGCAGTCGGCCGTCGTCGCGCAATCCGGGTGGCAGACGCCGTTGATGCAGGTGTTGTTGGCCGCGCAATCCGTGTTGAGCGTGCAGGAGGTGCCGCCGTTCGGGTCGTTCGTGCAGTGGCCACCCGAGCAGATCTGGCCGGTGCCGCACGTGGTCGCGTCGGTGCACGCGTCCTGGCACTGGCCGCTGACGCACAGGCCGCCCTGACCGCACTCGTCGTTCGTGGTGCAGCCGGTCGGGTTCGTCGGGTTCTGGCAGACGCCGTTCACGCAGGTCTGGCCGTTGCTGCAATCCTTGTCGAGCTTGCAGGTCGCGCCGCCGGCGCCCGGGGTGCAGGTGTTGTTCACGCAGGTGTAGTTCGGCCCGAGGTGCGTGCAGTCCGAGTCCATCTTGCAGACGCCGGTCTCGGTGCACGTGCCGTTGTTGCAGTAGCAGCCCGTCGCGCAGTCGGTCGACGTGCTGCAGGTCGTCGGGCCGGGCACACAGGTGTGGCGCGAATCGCAGACCATGCCGGCGCCGCAATCCGCGTCGCTCGTGCACTGCCAGCTCGGCACGCACTGATGCGTCGTCGGATGGCAGAAGTCTCCGGGCATGCAGTCGTTGTTGGTGGTGCACGTCGTGCCGTTGCCGCCGGTGGCGCCGGGCTGGCAGGAGTGGCGCGTCGTGTCACAGGTCATCCCGCCGGTACAGTCGGCGTCGCCGGAGCAGAAGCCGCCCTCGACGCAGGTGCCCGTCGTGGCGTCGCAGTAGCAGCCCGAGGCGCACTGGGCGCTCGACCCGCACTGCGACCCGGTCGGGACGCCGACCGAGTTCGTGCACCCATTCTGATCGCAGGTGTAGCAGCCGGTCGCGTCGCAGTACGTGTAGAACTTCTCCTTGTGCTGGAAGAAGTCGCAACCACTCGCTGCGAACAGGAAGAGCGGGAGCGCCGCCATCAGAATGCGCTGCATAGGACTCGCCTCCATTCGGCTCGGGCCATGAGCAGGCCGCGTGCCAGCGCGAGACGCGAGTGTTTCCCTCGGCTGTCGCCGGCCGCCGGGCGATCCGTGAACATCGCTTCACAGACGGCGTGTATCTACGCGTTCGCGATCATGAAAGCGCCGGAAGGCGATGCCGGGATCGGCCACCGCGGGTGTTGGGCGGTTCCGGGCAGTTGCGGGGCTCGCGGCGCTAGGCGTCGTGGACCGCGCGAATGGTCTCTTTGAGGGTGTAACGCGGCTTGAAGGCGAGTTGTTCTCGCGCCCGGGTGCCGTCCACCATGCACACGTAACGGATGTGATCGAGCTCGGGCACGGGGAACGACGTCAGCTTGCCGCGCCACAACGTAGTAAGGACCGCGTGCGCGAGCGGGTGCGGGATGGGCACGGTCGGCTTCTCGAGCTCGCGCAGGATGGTCGACAGCGGCACCTCCCCCGGGCCGACCACGTTGAATATTCCGCGCACACCAGAAGTAAGAGCGCGCACGATCGACTCGACCACGTCCAGCTCGTGGATGACCTGCACCATGGGGTCGAAGCCGAGCAGGGTCGGCACCCACGGCAGGCGCAGATAGTTCGACGGCGCGTTGCGCACGCCACCCAGGATGTGCACCGGGCGCAGGATCACGGTCTCGCACGACTGCTGCTTCCAGAAGAACGAGGAAGCGAGCATGTCGACCTCGATGAGGTCGCGAATCGCGGGAAAATGCAGGCCTGCGTTGAGCGGCGCGTCCTCGCAGAGGAACTGCGCGTTGTCCGGCCGCGGTCCGTAGACGTTGGCGGACGACAGCACGATCACCTTGGGCACGCCGTAGCTGGCGCAGGCGTCGAGCAGGCGCGCCGTCCCCTGCACGTTCCACGAGTGGTGCTCGGCGGCGGTCATGCGCGGGTCGTGCATGAGGCCCATGTGGATGAGGGCCCTTACATCTTCGCCGCGGAAAATATCGCGCGCTTTCTTGCTGCGCAGATCGACCTTGAGATGCTCGATGTCGCGCGGGCGGCCGGGGAAGTCGCGGCGGTCGATGCCGATGACGCGCCCTTCGACGTCGCGATGCAGCCGGCGCGCGAGCAGGCGGCCGAGCCGGCCGGCGATCCCGGTGATGATGATCTTGTCGCGGACCGCGCCCGCTGCTTTTCGTCGCGTCGACATCACGCCCTCGCGCTCACCAGAAGATGTGGCGGCGTTCCTTGAGCCCCACGCGCAGCATGCTCTGGATGTGGTTGCGCACCACCAACACCTTCTCGGCGACGACGTCGTCGTCCTCGTCGGGATCGCCTTCGAACTTGAGCGGCTCGCCGAAGTAGATGCGGTACTTCGTCGGGTACGGCAGGATCGGGAAGAACGGCGGCAGCGGCATGAGCGGAAACGCCGGCGCGCCGAGCAGCTTGGCGAGCGGCTTCAGGTTCACCGCCGGCGCCTGCTCCTCGGCGCCGACGACGGCGATGGGAACGATCGGCGCGCCCGACTCGAGCGCGAGGCGCATGAAGCCGTTGCCGAACTCCTGCAGCTGATAGCGCTGCGTGAACGGCTTGGAGATGCCCTTGGCGCCTTCGGGGAACACGAGGATCGCCTCTTCGTCCTCGAGCAGGCGGCGGCAGTTCTCGGGCGTGCCGGTGATCTGCCCCCAGCGCGCGAACAGGTACGAGGCGAACGGCACCGTCTGCACGTAGCGCTCGACCATCGCGCGCACGATGCGCGGCGGATCGTGATCGAAGAGCAGCGCGCCGCCGATGCCGACGGCGTCGAACGGCAGCTGGCCCGAGTGGTTCGACACCAGGAGCACGCGCCCGCGCGGGATGTTGTCGATGCCGTGCGCCTCGACGCGGAAGTAGGTGCGATACAGAAAGCTGGTGACCAGCGCGGCGACCTTGGCTTCGTCGCGATGGAAGCCGAACGGATCGTAGCCGTACTCGTTTTGGCGAGTCGGCAACGCTTTCAGCTTGGCGCGAAACCCGGGGTCCAGCTTGCTGTCGACCCAGGCTTGGACGCGCGATTTGAGCCACGCCGTGGCGCCCATGAGCGACGCAGACTATTCCGTAGTAGAGTCGTTGTCCATGCCAAGCGACGAAGCGGCGGCGAGCGGTTTTCGCACCGTGGAGGCGAGTGCAGCGAGACGACTTGGCGCGCCGGGCCGACGCGCGGGAGCGAAGCAATGAACGTCGATGTGGAGTGGGATGGCGTGCCCCTGGCCAAGGGGGCCGCGGCGCGCGAAGAAGGCGGCGGCTGGTTCGTCGAGGTCGAGCAGCCGATGCCGGTCGGGACGAGCGTGGTCCTGTCGGGTGACGTGCAGGCGACGGTCACCGTCGCCCGCGTGCACGAGGGCGTCGGCGCCGGAATGCTCGTGAAGAAGGGCGCCGAGGCACGCCCGGCGCCGGTCGAAGCCGAAGCCGAGACGAGCGGCAGCAGCGGCGGCGAGAAGAAAGAGAAGCGCAAAAAGAAGCGCTAGGCGTCGCGCCGGCGCGCCAGCCGGCGGGCGACGAACGCGACCACGCCGATCGCCACCAGGCACCAGAAGGCCAGGCCGTAGGTCTCGAAGAGGGAGACGAGCCGATCCCACGATTCCCCGACGGTGACGCCGACCAGCAGCAAGAGCGCGTTCCACAGGAGCGCCGACAGCGTCCCGTACGCCAGCACTACCCACCAGCGCAGGCGCGCCATCCCGGCGGCGATGAAGAACAGCCCGCGCAGCGACGGGATGAAGCGGTTGATCGCGATGTACAGGCCGCCGTGGCGCGAGAAGCGCTCGACGAGCGCATCGATCTGCGGGCGATAGCGCCGCAGCCGCCCGCTGGTCCAGCGCGCCTCGGTGGCGCCGAGCCAGCGTCCGACCGCGTAGTCGAGCATGCAGCCGATGGCGCTGCCGACGGTGACGGCGCCGAAGACGAGCGCGCCGCTCCAGCCGCGCCGCGCCACCAGGAAGGCGCCGAAGACGGTGATGGTGTCGCCGGGGAACGGCGGGAACAGGTACTCGATGCACGCTGAAAGGCACAGAATCGCCAATCCCAGCGTATTGTGGTTGCGGGCGACGACGTCGATGAGATGGGATCCGAGGTGCATGTGATTCGGCCGCCGCGGTTGCGCGCCGGTGCGCGCGTCGCCGTCGTGGCGCCGGCGGGGCCGGTGCCGCGCGACACGTTCGCCGCGGGTGCTGCGATCCTAGGCGCCCGCTATTCGCTTGTCCACGACGAGCGGGTCTTCGCGCGCGAGGGCTATCTCGCCGGCGGTGACGACGCGCGCGCCGGAGAGCTGATGCGCGCGCTCGGCGATCCATCCGTGGCGGCGCTGTTCTGCGCGCGTGGCGGCTACGGCCTCATGCGCATCCTGCCGCGGCTCGACGCGGCGGCGTTCGCGCGCGCGCCCAAGCTCATCGTCGGCTTCTCCGACGTGACCGCGCTGCATCTGTGGGCGTGGCGCGCGGGCGTGACGTCGCTGCATGCGCCCGTGATCACGCAGCTCGGCCACCTGCCCGCCGACGACGCGGCGGCGCTGTTCGACGCCTGCGAGTCGAGCGCCCCGCCGGCGCCGATCGCCGGTCTGCGCGTCCTCGACGCCGGCCCCGGCGGCGCCGTCGAAGGGCCGCTCGTCGGCGGCAACCTCGAGGTGCTCACGCGGCTCGTCGGCACGCCGTGGGCGCCGGTGCTCGACGGCGCCGTGCTGCTGCTCGAGGAGATCGGCGAGCGCCCGTATCGCATCGATCGCCAGCTCACGCAGCTGCGCCTCGCCGGCGTGCTCGATCGCCTCGCCGGCGTCGTGCTCGGCGACTTCGTCGGCTGCGCCGAGAAGGACGCCAGCCCGCCCGACGCCGAAGCGGTGCTCGCCGAGCGGCTCGCCGGCCACGGCATCCCGCTCCTCGCCGGCGCGCCCATCGGCCACGCCGCCCGCAACCGCGCGGTCCCCCACGGCGCGCGCGTGCGCCTCGACGCCGCCGCCGGCACCCTCGTCTTCCTCGAGGCGGCGGTTACGTAGGTCTACGGTGGCTAGTGGACGATCGGATCGTCGCTCAGCTCGATGACGCCGAAGCGCTCCTCGTACCGCTCCACATTTTTCTGCAAGGCCGCCAGGAGGCGCTTGGTGTGCCGCGGTGACGAGATGATGCGCGCCCGCACCTTGGCGGCCGGCGAGCTCGGCTGCAGATAGGCGAAGTCGAGCACGAACTCGTTCTCGCCGTGGTTGATCATCACGAGGTTGGTGTACACGCCCTGCGCAGTGGCGTCGTCGAGCTGGAGCTGGATGCCGGTGCCGGGCGGCTTGGGCGGCGTCGGGGGCTGGTCGGACATGGTCGAAGCCTCAAAAAGAAAATGGCGGCGAGCTGTACGGGCTCGCCGCCATTTCCACGTTCATGAACTTGTTTCGTCTAGACGAACTACCTACTACGGTCAGCGATGTTAATCCGACGTAGGCATCGTGAGATCGTGCACCACGGCCATGTCGTGGACCGTACCGGTCACCGTCATGTCGGGGCCCGTGCTCGTCGAAGTGTCGTCACCGCAACCGATCGTCGTCGTACCGACGGCCGCCGCGACCACAAGAGCCGGAATCGCCACCAGGATCATCTTAACCAACTTCTTCATTCTCTTCTCACCTCCCTTCCTGAAGGTTTCCGCTCGAGTCGTGGACCGTCGACTCACGCGTAGCGGGCACCCATCCTATAGATGCAGAGGGGTGGTGGCAAGTATTTTGTGACGCGCCGTGTTGCGGATCACAATGGCATCGCGAGGTTAGATCGGCTAGGCTGCCGAGCCGTGCGCGTGCTTGGGCTCGACGTCGGAAGCCGCACCATCGGCGTCGCCGTCAGTGACGAGCTCGGCGTCGCCGCCCATGGGGTGACGACGCTGCAACGCCGGGGCACGAAGAAGGACGTGATCCAGGTCCAGGACCTTGTACGTCGTTTCGGTGCCGAGCGGATCGTGGTCGGCATGCCCTACGAGCTCGATGGCTCGGCCGGGCGGCGGGCCGAGCGGGTGCGCGTGTTCTTCGATGCCCTCGCCGGCGCCGGGCTCGCGGTCGAGGAATGGGACGAGCGCTACTCCACGGTCGAGGCCGAGGCGACCCTCTTGGAGGCGAATGTGTCGCGCGCCCGTCGTAAAGAAGTCATCGATCAGATGGCGGCGCAGGTGATATTGAACGGCTGGCTGACGGCCCGAGCCGAAAGTACATCCAAGTGAGCGTGGCCGACCAGCTGAAGGCAGCGAAGGTGGTGGCGCTGACCGTGCTCGTCTTCCTCGCGGTCGGCGGCGGGCTGGCGTGGCAGGCGATCCGCTATCCCGACGCACATCCGTCGGGGAGCGCGCGCGAGGCCAAGCTCACGATCGAAAAAGGCATGACGCTCGGCGAGATCTCCCGGCGCCTGGCCGACAACGGGCTCATCGATCATCCGAGCTGGTTCCGCTTCTATGCGAACGAGCGCGGCATGGCGCAAAAGATTCGCGCCGGCCAGTACACGCTGTCGTCGACGATGTCGCCGAAAGAGCTGCTCCAGCGCCTGGTCGAGGGCGTGCCCATCGAGGAGGTGAGCGTCACCATCCCCGAGGGCAAGAACATGATCGAGGTGGCCCAACGCCTCGATGCGGCCGGCGTGTGCAACGGCGACGAGGCGCTCAAGCTGATGCGCGACGCCGCGTTCGCCCACTCGCTCGGCGTGCCCAATGCGACGCTCGAAGGGTACCTCTATCCCGACACCTATCGCTTCCGCGCGGCGACGCCGCCGGCCAAGGTGCTGGCGCAGATGGTCAAGCACGGGCAGGAGGTGCTGGCCGCGCTCGAGAAGCAGCATCTCGAAGGCGTGACGATGCTGAAGTCGAAGTATGGCTTCGGTGATCGCGAGATCGTGCTGATGGCGTCGCTCGTCGAGAAGGAGACGGCACAGCCGGCGGAGCGGCCGCGCATCGCGGGCGTGTTCCTCAATCGACTGAAGCTGCCGACCTTCGTGCCGCACAAGCTCGAGACCGATCCGACGATCGTGTACGGCTGCACGGTGCCGGTGAAGCGGTCGGCGGCGTGCAAGAAGTTCGAAGGGCGCATCCGCAAGATCCACCTCACCGACGTGGACAACCCGTACAACACCTATACGCACGAGGGCCTGCCGCCGGGGCCGATCTCGAACCCGGGGCGCGCCGCGCTCGAGGCGGTGCTCAAGCCCGACGCGACGCCGTACCTGTACTTCGTGTCGAAGAACGACGGCACGCACTACTTCTCGAAGACGCGCGCCGAGCACGAAGCGGCTGTGAATAAGTACCAACGCGGCAAGTCAGGAAGCGCCGACTCCGGCCTCTAGCAATCCCGATCGGTCAGCTAGCATGCCGTCGGGCGCTTTTCCTGCGGCCGGCCCTGCATAAATCCTCCTGGTTCCGATCTGCGTGCTATGATCGGGAGTGCACCCACCCAGGAGATCAGAATGGACCTGACCTCGAAGATCGCGGCACTGCAGAACTTCCGCGAGTACGAGGAGCTGAACTGGAACGGCACGTTCGAGGACTACCTCAAGATCGTGCGCGAGAATCCCAAGGTCACGCGCACCGCGTTCCAGCGCGTCTACGACATGATTCTGTCGTACGGCCAAGAAGAGTACATCGACAACAAGAAGAAGCTGATCCGCTACAACTTCTTCCGCGACGAGCAGCACGGTGGGCGCGACGCCGTCTACGGCCTCGACATCCCGCTCATGAAGCTCGTCAACGTCTTCAAGTCGGCGGCGCAGCGCTACGGCTCGGAGAAGCGCGTCATCCTCTTGCACGGACCGGTCGGCTCGTCGAAGTCGACGATCGCGCGCCTGCTCAAGAAGGGGCTCGAAGAGTATTCGCGCACGCCCGAAGGCGCGCTCTACACGTACGAGTGGCACCTGCCGAAGGAGCTGACGCACATCACCGGCGGGCATGAGGTCTTCGCCTCGCCGATGCACGAAGATCCGTTGCGGCTGATTCCCGTCGACTGGCGCGAAAAGGCGTTCAAAGAGTACGGGCTCGGCAACGATCAGTTCCAGATCTTCATCGAGGGCGATCTGAATCCGGCGTGCCGGCAGATCTTCCGCGAGCTCATGCTGCACTACAAGGGCGACTGGTCGAAGGTGATGGGACACATTCGCGTCAAGCGACTGATCCTGTCGGAGAAGGATCGCGTCGGCATCGGCACCTTCCAGCCGAAGGACGAGAAGAACCAGGACTCGACGGAGCTCACCGGCGACATCAACTATCGCAAGATCGCCGAGTACGGCTCGGACTCCGATCCGCGCGCCTTCAACTTCGACGGCGAGTTCAACATCGCCAACCGCGGCATCGTCGAGTTCATCGAGGTGCTCAAGCTCGACGTCGCCTTCTTGTACGACCTCCTCGGCGCGTCGCAGGAGCACAAGGTCAAGCCGAAGAAGTTCGCGCAGACCGACATCGACGAGGTGATCATCGGCCACACCAACGAGGCCGAGTACAAGAAGCTCCTGAACAACGAGTTCATGGAGGCGCTGCGCGATCGCACCATCAAGATCGACATCCCCTACATCACGCGCCTCAACGAGGAAGTGAAGATCTATCGCAAGGACTACAACCGCGACAAGATCCGCGGCAAGCACATCGCGCCGCACACGCTCGAGATCGCGGCCATGTGGGGCATCCTCACGCGGCTCGAGGATCCGAAGAAGCACAACCTCACGCTGCTACAAAAATTGAAGTTGTACGACGGCAAGACGCTGCCCGGCTTCACGCAGGACAACATCAAGGAGCTGCGCAAGGAGACCAACCGCGAAGGTCTCGACGGCATTTCGCCGCGCTACATCCAGGACAAGATCTCGAACGCGCTGGTGAGCGAAAAGGGCGAAGGCTGCGTCAACCCGTTCATGGTGATGAACGAGCTCGAGGCGGGGTTGCGCCATCACTCGCTCATCAACAACGAGGAGATCCGCCGCCGCTATCACGAGATGATGACGGTGGTGAAGCAGGAGTACGAGGACCTCGTGAAGAACGAGGTGCAGCGCGCCATCTCCGCCGACGAGGATGCGATCGGCAAGCTGTGCGCGAACTACATCGACAACATCAAGGCGTACACGCAGAAGGAAAAGGTCCGCAACAAGTACACCGGCATGGACGAGGAGCCGGATGAGCGCTTGATGCGGTCGATCGAGGATAAGATCGACATCCCCGAGTCGCGCAAGGAAGACTTCCGGCGCGAGATCATGAACTACATCGGCGCGCTCGCCGTCGAGGGGCGCCAGTTCGACTACCGCACGAACGAGCGGCTGCACAAGGCGCTCGAGCTCAAGCTGTTCGAGGACCAGAAGGACTCGATCAAGCTGACCTCGCTGGTCTCGACGGTGGTCGATCGTGACACGCAGGAGAAGATCGACGTCGTCAAGAACCGCATGATCCGCAACTACGGGTACTGCGAGATCTGCGCGACGGACGTTCTGAACTTCGTGGCTTCGATCTTCGCGCGCGGAGACGTCAAAGAATAAGAAGGAGCCGACGACAACATGGATCCACGCACCGGGCCGGTCACGCTCACCATCAGCGGAACGTCGGCGGCGTTGCTGGCTCGGCTCGCGTCGGATCCGGCGCTCGGCGGCGATGCGGGCGCGATCCTCATGCGCGCGCTCGGGCTGTTCGATCTGGCGCTCAAAGCCAAACGCGAGGGCAAGAAGCTCGGGTTCTACGATCCCGAGCGCGACGTGCTCAGCGAGGTCGCGTTCTAGATGCGCAAGGAGCTCGCCTGCCCGCGCTGCGGAGGTGCCGTGTTCTGGCACATCCGCAACGTTCCCGAGTATTCGGGGGACGGCAGCGAGAAGGCGCTGGCCGTTTCGTTGCAGCGGCCGGCGCCGGTGGCGTGGTGGAAGGTGGCGCTCTCGTGGAACGCCAGCGAGCCGGTCGCCAGCGGCTGGTTCGAGCTGCTCGTGTGCGAAGGATGCAGCCACGTCGAGTGGTACGCGCGCGCGATCGACGGCGCGGAGCTGAAGGTCGAGCCGTTCGCCTGCGCGGCGTGCGGCGGCGGCGAGGCGTGGCGGATCCCGACGCTGAAGGAGCGCGGCCGAAACGGCAGGGTCAGCATCAAGGTCCTGCCGGTGCTGGCCGGGGGCCTGAGCAACGATGGGCACTACTCGCTTGCGGTGTGCACCGGTTGCGGCTTCACCGAGTTCACCGCGCGAGAGACCCAGTGGGTGAGCGAGCATCGGCACGGTGTCAGCGTCGACAAGACGGCGTGCCGCTGCGGCGCGCCGGAAAGGCTGCGCATCGCGCAAGCCGAGGAGGGCACGGACGAGGGCTTCCGCCCGCTACACCTGTCGCGAGCCGTGGGGGGGCGCGGACGCGCGGGCGACGTCGGTGCGCTGTCGCCGACCATTTGCCGTCGCTGCGGCGCGACCGAATGGCGCGCGCTGGGCCTCGGCGACCTGCGCGAGGACGCGGCGCGCGGGGTGTCGCGCTTCGACGCCAAGGAACGCCTCGTCGACAGTCGAGGGCCGTACCGATGAGCCTCAAGCGCGATCTGACGTGTCCGCACTGCGAGTGCCGGCAGGTGTGGCACATCGCCGAGATGCACGAGCGCGGCGAGGCGGCGCCGTTCGAGAAGCCGATCGCGCCGCTCAACGTCGTCCTGCAGCAGAAGTTCTTCAAGCTCTACAGCGGCGTCGGCGCGTTCGAGACCTACATCTGCAAGGGCTGCGGATTCACCGAGTGGTACGCGCACGGCCTCGAGGATCTGAAGGCGGACGAGCCGAACGGCATCTTTCTCCTCGACGGCGAGGAGCGCGAGCGCAATCGGGGGCCGTATCGATGAAGGCGCCGTCGGAGTGCAAGCAGTGCGGCGGCCTCGCGTTCTGGAAGGTGCGCGAGATGCAGGAGCACGCCTTCTTCCAGACGCGGCCGCTCGGCGACCTCGACTGCGTCGCGCCGCTCGACACGATCATCTGCAGCGAGTGTGGCTACACGCTGTGGTACAGCGGCTCGAAGGAGCTGACCGAGCGCGCGGGCGCGGTGCGCCGCGTCGTCGACGAGCGCGTGCGCTGCGCCGATTGCGACGGACAGCCGCACCTGCTCGTCGCGCGCCTGCACGAGTGGCCGTCGACGCCGCTGGCGAGCGCCACCGAGCTGACGGTATGGCCGTTCACCAACCTCGACGAGCGCGGGCGGTTCGCCATGTTGGTGTGCGATCGCTGCGGGCGCTGCGAGTGGTTCGCCTGGGGCCTCGGCGACAGCGAAAAGGTCGGCATCGCCGAGGACGAAGCGTGCGTGCGCTGCCGGGTTGCCGCGCGGCGCGTGGTCCATCCGTTTCGCGAGCACGGCAGCGAGGCGCTGCCCGTCGCCGTCGTCGGCGGCCGCTCGATCGGCGAGTTCGCGGTGCACTTCTGCGGCGCGTGCGGCTTCACCGAGTGGTACGCGCGTCGCATCGAGCGGCTGCGTGCCGACGGCAATCAAGTGATGCACATTCTAGGTGAACGGCCCGCGGTACCCGCGGCCGGAGGGCCCTATCGATGAGTTTGCGTATCGACCAGGATCATCGCCGCTTCCGCGAGATCGTGCGCGGCAAGATCAAGCAGAACCTGCGCAAGTACATCACGCAGGGCGAGATGCTCGGCAAAAAGGGCAAGGAGGTGGTGTCGATCCCGCTGCCGCAGATCGACATTCCGCACTTCCGCTTCGGCAACAAGCAGACCGGCGGCGTCGGGCAGGGCGACGGCGATCCGGGCGACGCGCTCGGGCAGGGACAGCCGCAGCCGGGCGAAGGCAAAGCGGGCGATCGGCCGGGCGAGCATCTGCTCGAGGTCGACGTGACGATGGAGGAGCTGGCGCAGATCCTCGGCGAGGAATTGCGGCTGCCGCGCATCGAGCCGAAGGGCAAGGAGCGCATCGTCGCGCGCAAGGATCGCTACACCGGCGTGCGCAACACCGGGCCGGAGTCGCTGCGCCACTTCCGCCGCACGTTCAAGCAGGCGCTGCGCCGGCAGATCGCGTCGGGAACGTACGATCCGAAGAATCCGCTGATCGTGCCGGTGCGCGAGGACAAGCGCTACCGCTCGTGGCGCTCGGATCCGCTGCCGCAGTCGAACGCCGTCATCATCTACATGATGGACGTGTCGGGATCGATGGGCGACGAGCAAAAAGAGATCGTGCGCATCGAGAGCTTCTGGATCGATACGTGGCTGCGCTCGCAGTATCAGGGAATCGAGAGCCGCTACATCATCCACGACGCGATGGCCAAGGAGGTCGACCGCGAGACCTTCTTCCGCACGCGCGAGAGCGGCGGAACCATGATTTCCTCGGCTTACAAGCTGTGCAGCAAATTGATTACCGAGGAATATCCGCCGACCGAGTGGAACATCTATCCGTTCCATTTCTCCGACGGTGACAACTGGTCCGTCGACGACACGGTCACGTGCATCGAAATCTTGAAATCGAATATTTTACCGGCCGTGAACCTGTTTTGTTACGGGCAGGTCGAAAGCCCGTACGGCTCGGGGCAGTTCATCAAGGATCTGCAGGAGCACTTCGACGACGACGGCAATCTCACCACCAGCGAGATCAAAGGAAAGGAGTCCATCATGGATTCGATCCGCGATTTCCTCGGGAAGGGCAAGTGATGCTGCCTTCGGTGTTGGTGGCAAACGGGCGCTGGTTGCGCGCGCCGCTGCTTCTGGCCGTGGCGCTGGCGGCGGACGTCTTCGTCGCGACGCAGGATCGCGTGCCGGCGCCGCCGGCGTCGATCCGCGCGCCGTGGGTCGATGCGTGCGTGACGCGCATGGAGAAGGCGAAGCTGAGGTTGGGCGACGTGTCGGAGGAGCTCGGCCAGGCGGACGTGCTGCAGGCGTGGAGCGTGCACTCGGCGTGGGCCGAGCTGCGCCTGTTGCCGCAGTATTCGGCGCGCATCGAATATCGGCCGAACGATGATTCGCCGTCGGTGTTCGACTGGGAGGAGGCGCCGACGCCGGTGGCGGGCTCGTTCGCGCTGCATCGGCGCGTGGGGCATTACGACCTGACGGTCATCGCCGACGATTCGGACGACAGCGGGCTCGCGTTCGCGGCGAAGATGCAGCCGCTGCTCGACGAGTGCCTGATGGAGGCGGAGTAGTGACGCGGGCGCTGCTCACATTGATGCTCGTGTGGGCGGCGCCGGCCTACGCCGACGTGTCGGCCAGGCTGCCGCCGACGTGGCGCGACTCGTGTGCGATGCGCCTCGACGCGGCGGCCGCCGCGGCCAATCTCGCCGGCCATGCGCGGCGTGACTCTTTGCCGCTGGTGAAGGAGGATGGCTCGCCGAATCCGATGCAGCTCGTCGAGTTCGGCGACTCGTCCAGCGGGCTCATGGCGATGGTGGGAAATGAAGACCAGCGACGCGCCGACAAGCCGTGGACGCTCACCGCGCATCACGGCGGAAAGGCGTTCACCGAGTGGTTCCGCCGCTCGCATGGAATCTTCGCCAAGCTGACGCTGGTGAACGCGGCGCCGAGAGAGCTGTTCATGTCGGCGCTCGATGATTGCTTGAAAATGGGTGAACCCAAATGATGCCGAAAGCCACCTCGCTGCCCGCGTATCTCGCCGATATGCAGCGCGAGATCGAAGGATATGCGCGCGAATATGGTCTCGACTATTTCGATACCATCTTCGAGGTGCTCGATTACCAGCGCATGAACGAAGTCGCCGCCTACGGCGGGTTTCCGACGAGATATCCGCATTGGCGCTTCGGCATGGACTTCGAGGGGCTGGCCAAGGGGTACGAATATGGCCTTTCGAAGATCTACGAAATGGTCATCAACAACGACCCCTGTTACGCCTATCTCCTCGAGGGTAATTCGTCGGTCGATCAGAAGATGGTCATGGCGCACGTCTACGGCCATTGCGACTTCTTCAAGAACAACTTTTATTTCTCGCGCACCAACCGCCGCATGATCGACGGCATGGCGAACCACGCCATGCGCATCCGCCGCCACATCGAGCGCCAGGGCATCGACAAGGTGGAGTCGTTCATCGACGTCTGCCTCTCGCTCGACAACTTGATCGATCCGCACTCGGTGTACGTCGAGCGCCGCTCGCGCCCGCGCGACGAGCAGGAGAAGAAGGACGCCGAGGAGAACGAGACCCGTGAAGTCCCGCGGCTGCGCGCCAAGGGCTACATGGACAAGTTCATCAATCCGCCCGACTTCATGGAGAAGCAGAAGCAGCGGATGGAGAAGGATCGCGAGAAGGAGAAGAAGTTCCCCGAGCGGCCCGAGCGCGACGTGCTCCTGTTCCTCACGAATCACGCGCCGCTCGAGCGCTGGGAGCGCGACGTTCTCGAGATCATCCGCGACGAGGCCTATTACTTCGCGCCGCAGGCGATGACCAAGATCATGAACGAGGGCTGGGCCACCTACTGGCACTCGAAGATCATGACGCAGCGCGCGCTGCGGGCCTCGGAGATCATCGATTACGCCGACCATGCCTCGGGCGTGACCGCGTCGGCGCCGGGGCAGCTCAATCCGTACAAGCTCGGCGTCGAATTGTACCGGCACATCGAAGAGCGCTGGGACAAGGGGCAGTTCGGAAAAGAGTGGGACGAGTGCACTGACATGGCGGCGCGCAAGAGCTGGGATCGCCGCCTCGGGCTCGGCAAGAAGAAGATCTTCGAGGTGCGCAAGCTCTACAACGACATCACCTTCGTCGACGAGTTCTTCACCGAGGAGTTCTGCCGCTCGAACAAGTTCTTCTCGTTCGGCTTCAACGAGCGCTCGGGCAACTGGGAGATCGAGTCGCGCGAGTTCAAGAAGGTCAAAGACAAGCTGCTCTTCCGGCTCACCAACTTCGGGCAGCCGTTCATCTATGTCGAGGACGGCAACTTCGAGAACCGCGGCGAGCTCATGCTGCGCCACAAGCACGAAGGCGTGGACCTGAAGATGGACCACGCGCGCGACACGCTCGAGGCGATGGCGCGGGTGTGGAAGCGGCCGGTGAACATCCTGACGCGCGTGGATGGGAAGGGGAAGCTGATGCGCTACGACGGGCGCGATCACTCCGAGAAGGGCGCGGACTACCCCGACAAGTAGCGGGCGAGCTCGTCGCTCGCGAACATCCGGAAATCAGGAAATCGGCATCATCGTCGGCAGCCGCTCGTGCAGCAGCACCTCGCGCTCGAGCCTGAGCACGTGCGCGTGGAGGACGTGCTCGTGCTGTTGCTCCTCGCGCCCCGCGGCGCGGAAGCTGCGCAGGTAGTCCTCGTCGAGCTCGACCTCTTTCGCCAGCTCGGTCAGAAGCTCCCAGCCGCCCACGTCGAGCCGCTCGGCCATGAGCAGCGCGCCGAGGATGCTGCGCGCCGTCGCCGTCGGCGCGCGCACCGACTCGAGGAGCGCCGCCATCGCGCTCGCCGCCAGGTTCACTGCCGGCGTGGCGTGCTCGCCGTGCACGTCGCCGTGGCCGAGCTCGCCGAGGAGCTGCTCGATCATGTCGGCGTGAAGCTGCTCTTCGTTCTTGAAGCGCTCGAGGTCGGGCATGAGGTCGCGCAACAGCACGTTGACGTGCAGGCGTGCGATCGCCACGCCATACAGGGTCACGGCCGCCCGTTCCACGACCCAGCGTTGGGTCAGCTTGTCGATGAAGTCGTCGCGGTTGGCGTCGCGGCGAGTGAACAGACGCGTCTTCTTCGTCGGTACGGTCATGCCACCGACGGTAGGTGCGGTCAGTCGATCTGCAAGAGGTCTTGCAGCGCTTGCAGGATTTCGGCTTTGTTGCGTAGCCCGCAGTCGACCTGCGCGTCGTAGACGGCGAGCGTCATCGCCGCCGCCTCCTGCCAGTCGGCCGTCGCGTACTCGGCGGCGATGTTGGCGCCGCTCTTCACCTTGCCCCAGGTCTTCAGGTAGGTCGTGTAGAGGCCGCGGTCGTCGGTGAGCGCCATCGGGCACCTCTCTCGGTGAATAGGCAGCAGCGTGGCCGTTTCCAGCCACGCTGCTGTTGATTCGATTGTCTCAGATTCGAGGGGATTTACGAGAGGTGCGAACGACGGCGCAGCGCGAAGCCGAGGAGCGCGAGGCCGAGCAGCGGGAAGGCCGCGGTCGGGGTCGCCGACGTCGACGAGTCGGCCATGCTGCAGCCGCCCTTCTTGCCGCCGCCGCCACCGCCGGTGCCGCCCGTGCCGCCGCCGCCACCACCGCCCGCGCCGCCAGTGCCCATGTCGTCCGAGCCCATGGAGCCACCACCGCCGCCACCGGTGCCGCCGGTGCCGCCCGAGCCACCACCACCGCCGCCGCCGACGCCGCCGGTGCCACCACCGCCGCCGCCGCCGACGCCGCCGGTGCCGCCGCCGCCACCGCCGCCGGTGCCGCCGGTGCCACCACCGCCGCCGCCGCCACCACCGCCGCTACCGCCCATGTCGGCGCCCGGCACGTCCTTGATGGTGATGACCACGGTGTCGGGCGAGCTCTCGAGGTGCGCGTCCTTGACCACGAGGGCGAAGGTATACGCCGTGTCGGCCGTGACGCCCGCGACCGTGAAGGTCGGCTTCGCCGCCGTCGCGCTCGACAACGTCACCGTCGGGCCGCCGATCTGCGTCCATGCGTAGGTGAGCGTGTCGTTGTCGGCGTCCGTCGAGCCCGAGCCATCGAGGGTGACCTGCAGGCCCTCGTTGACCGACTGGTCGGGACCCGCGTTGGCCACCGGCGCGTGGCACATGCCGCCCTGCATCGCCTTCGACGGGAACGGCATGTTGGCGCCGCTGAGCGCGATGCCGCTGACGATCCAGCCGGCGACCGAGCCGCCGCTGTCGGTGCCGATGCGGAAGCGCAGCTTGATGTTCATGGTGGCGAACGACGACAGATCGATCGTCGTCGTCTGCAGCGTCGGGAAGTTGGCGCTGATGCCGATGAAGCCCTTGCGACCTTGCAGCGGGTTGTCGGTCGGACCGACCTGCGCGTTGGTGCCGTCGTAGAGGCTGCCGTTGAAGTCGCCGGCCGTGAGCTTGCCGTCGAGCGGGTTCCAGGTCGCGCCGTCGTCGGTGCTGACTTCGATCGTGCCACCGTCGAAGTTGAAGATCGTGGCGCCGAGCTGGCCCTGCTCGAAGGCCCAGGCGTGCTGGATCGTCGCCGTCGGCGAGCCGGTGGCCGCGCCGACCGCGATCGTCGGCGAGACGAGGTACATATCGCCCTTCACCGGCTGCTCGAGACCGATCCACGACAGATCGTCGAAGGTGCCGTCGGCCGGCGCCGTCTGCCAATCTTGCGAGCCGAAGCCCGCGGTCGAGTCGTGGCCGAAGGTCCACGGCCCGTGCGGATCGTCGAAGTCGTCGCTCTCCGACGAGGCGTTGGCATAGTCGAAGTTGGTATTGACGGTGAGCGTCTGCGAGCGCGGCCCCGCCGTCGGGCCGATGGCCGGCGCGTCGAGGTCGATCTTGATCGGCACGTTGGTGATGCCGGTGACGCCGGTGATCTTGATCTTCACCGACGCCACGTTGCTCTCGAACGGTCCCGTCGACGCGAAGGTCACGGTATCGCCGCTCGGGAAGCTGACGTTGGCGTTGGTCGAGCTCAGCTTCACGGTGGCCGCGGTCAGCGTCGTCCAGCCGGTGTTGTTCATGTACACCTTGACCGTGCCGGTCTCGCCGCTGTCGAGGATGCCGTCGTTGTCGCACGACGACGTGTCGTCCGCGATCGTCGCGCCGGCGAACTCCAGATCGGCGCCCGCGAAGTTGCTCTCGACGACGCCGGTGAGATCGGTCGAGCTCGAGTCGGGACCGACGGCGCCCACGCCCATGCCGCGACGGGCGAACGCCGCCGCGAAGATGTTGAAGTCGTTCGGCTTGGCCGTGTTGCTGAGCGCGGCGAGGAGGAGCGCGTCGCGCGCCTCGAGCATCGTCGGACCGATCGGCGTCATCTTGTACGACGCCACGATGTAGTCGCGCATCGTGGTGATGGCGTCGTCATACGAGTGGTTCGCGGTGTCGCGCAGCATGCCGACGTAGCAGTCCCACAGCGTCGAGGCCCAGATCTCGCCGACGTTGTGCGCCTCGGAGTTGCCGGCGCCGGCCGGGTCGAAGCCGAACAGCGGCGACGGGTTGATCGGCGGGTTGGTCGGCATCGCCTGGCCTTCCTGGATGTGCTTGAAGGTCAGCGGGTCCTTCGTCATGTCGTTCGAGTACGGGTAACGGCGGATGCCCCAGTAGAGGAAGACCGGATCGCCGCCGAGCGCGTACGCGCCCATCGGGTAGACACCGTTCCAGTTGTTGTTCGACGGAACCGAGAGGTCGGTGAGACGAATGTACGTCTGCAGCGCGACGAAGTCGGACCAGCCTTCGCCCATGCCCGAGCCCTGCGCGTTGAAGAGGCCGTTGCCGTCGCCGATGAGGCGGTTCGACATGATGTGGCCCCACTCGTGCGACATGATGGTGCCGTCGACCGAGCCGTCGCGGTTGGGCAGCGGGCGGATCATCGTGACGTTGACGGTGCCCGAGCCCATCGCGGTCTCGAGGCTGGTACCGACGGTGTTGCCGACGGCGAGCGCGGCGAAGTTGTCGAGCGACGGGTCGGTCGCGCCGAGGATGCCGCCGACCGTATCGCTCGAGAGCACCATCATCATGCCGACGGCGCCGGCGGCGACGCAGTTGTCGGCCTTGGCGCCGCTGACGCAGCCGCCGCCCTGATCGACGACGCAGATCTTGCCGCTGAGCGCAGCCGCGTTCGACGGCGCGTTGCAGGCGTTGTGGCCGTTGCCGCCCGTGGAAGTGGTGGTGTCGACGTAGTAGACGAGGTCGCCGGTGAGGTTGAAGGTCTTCTGACCGGCGGCGGCGCCGACGCCGACGTCGAAGTCGTCCTGGGCGACCGATGCGGGCGAGTTGACCTTGAGGTGCGAGGCGCTGCCCGGGTTGAAGTCCCACAGGTACATCTGCACGACCGGGTGCTCGCCGTCGGAGTGCGCGTTGGCGTTGGCGTTGTCGAGGCCCGAGTAGTCCTGGGCCTCGGCGTGGATGTCGTCGCCCTCGACGCCGCCGCGGCCGTAGTTCGACGCCTGCGGGTTGCCCGACACCTCGTCGAAGCCCGAGTCGTAGAAGAGGTCGTGCATGTAGTTCATCGTGAAGAACAGGTTGGTCGTGACCGCCTGGATGTTGCTGGTGCTCGACGGCGACGGCGTGCTCGGATCCCAGGTGCGATCGAAGACGCCCGGCGACGTCGGGGTGGTGTCGATGTCACCGGCGCTGAAGCCGTCCGGCGCGACGATGTCGGCATACGCGTAGGCGTTGTTGCCGGCGAGGTGCGTCGCCGACGACGAGAGCCAGAAGTCGGTGGCGCTCTGGCTGAACGGAACGTTGCCGAGCTGGATCAGGTTCGACGAGATGAACGGCGGCTCCACGTCGGCCGGCGTGTACGCGGCCGGACCGTACGGCGTGTTGCCGTTGCCCTCGGGGCTGTCCATCGGCGCGTAGCCTTTCGGGCCCGTGCCGTCGGCCCAGACGCGATACTTCACCGAGTCCGACACCACGAGGTTGTGGTCGAAGAGCTTGCTGCCGTCGGCCGCGTCGAACACGAACGAGCGCGACTTCTGACCCGAGTTCTCGGCGTTGCCGACGGTGAGCTCGACGTACCACGCCGGCAGCACGCCGTTCTTGTTCGGGTAGTACACCTTCTTGGTGATGGCGTGGTTGAAGTAGACGTTCTCCGGCGTGCTGACGGTGAAGCTCCAGCGGTTGGCGCCGGCGCCGTTGACGCCCGCGGCGCTGTAGCCGTTCGCCGACGGCGTGTAGCCGGTGATCTCCTTGAAGGCGTTGCCGACGGCGGTGCGCTCGTCGAGCGCCCAGCCCTTGGCCGACAGCACCTTCACCGACGGCGCGAGCACGCCGGTGATGGCGAGCGGCGTCTTGTCGCGGCGCATGGCCACGTTCATCTGCGCGTTGAAGACGGGGATGCCGCCGACCTGCTGCTTGAAGCGCGCGATGATCGCGCCGCGGCCGGTGTCGTGGATCGCGGCGATCTGCGCGCTCGCCAGCGACGCGGGCGAGACCTTCAGCGTCGACTGCGCCGCGCGCACCGACGCCCAGGCGACGTCGACCGGCGTGGCGCTCGCCGAGAGCTTCAGGTTCTGCGGCGTGGCGCCCGAGAGCCACACGAACGACGGCGCGTCGAAGCGCTTGTCCGTGTGCGCGACGCGCATCGAGAAGCGCGCGGGCAATGCCGCCGTCCCCGAGCCGGCGCCGCTGTCGACGGTGCCACCGCTGCACGATGCCAGTGAGAGCGCCAAACCCGTGGCGAGAACGAGAGAGCCGAAGCGAAGGTCACGCATTACACACCCCTGTCCCAAAATTGCCCGGGGGGGACGTAACACAAAAATGCGGAACATCACAAAGGGTTATTTCCGCGACCCCCCTTGCTGTTGTGGACCCAGTCGTTTCCGGGCGGGAAAAATCAGGGTTTGACCGGACGGGCCATGTGCAGGGCGCGCTGGCCGCCGTCGTAGCGGCCGTGCTCGCCGTCGACGAAGCCAAATCCGAATTTCGCGAACAGCGCGCGGGCGCGGCCGTTGGGCTCGGCGACGGAGAGGCGCAGCTCGACG
>DATNAQ010000172.1:0-21858 GCA_035607415.1 Polyangia bacterium | reverse complement strand
ATCTCCGACGACTCGCCGATGCGCCAGCCGCGGAACGGCCACTCGTTCTCCTTGATGTCCGGCTCGTGCCCGGTGAAGAGCGAGATGAAGAGCTTGAGCCCCTTGACGGTGCCGCGGATGCGATAGAGCTCGATCGCCTTGCGGATGAGGCGCCGCTTCTTCTCGATCGGCCAGTCTTCCTCGAGCACCATCGCCGACCACGACCCCAGCCACGGCAGGAACTTCTCGGGCGCCTCGTAGGGATCGAAGTACTGATGGATGACGTCGAGGATCTCCTCGATCGAGCCGAACAGGTGCTGGATGATCCAGAGGAAGTCGCGGTAGAAGTTGCGGCCGTTGAGATCGGCGCGCTGGTAGATCGACGGCAGCCACTTGACGTAGCTCTCGCGCGAGACGGTCAGCGTCACCTTGTCGCCGGCGTAGACCATCTGCCCGCGCATCGGCTTCTGCCCGAGCACGTTGTCGCGCGTCTCGTACGACTCCTGGAACGTGATGGTGTCGACCACGAGCCCGGCGTTGTGCACGAGCAGCTTCGCCTTGCGCAGCGGCTGCCCGACGACGTCGGGCATGCGGACCAGTGCGCGCTGCGCCGTCAGCATTTAGACGATCTCCTCACGCACGCGCTCGACCACCGCGACGTTCACCAGGTAGATCAGCTCCGACGGCTCGAGGCGCACGTTCTCGACGGCGACGCGCTTGTCCTCGTCGAAGATGGTGATCGAGTCGATCACCTCGACGCCGGGCACGTCCTCGACGAGGTGCGCCAGGTCGGTCTTGTAGACCGCGCGGCCGAAGGGCCAGCCCTTGCCGTCGCGGCCGCCGACGAGCGGATGCAGATAACGGCGCAGGCGATCCTCGATCTCGCGCTTGACGCGATCCGATTGTCCGACGGTGCGGCGCACCAGCGTGACCTTGAGCGAGATCTCGATGAAGCCCGGCTTGATCACCTCGAGCACGGTGCCGACCAGGCGCCGCTCGTCGAGGTAGTTCTTCACGAAGCGCAACAGCTCCGGCGCGGCCACCAGGCGCTTGGTCAGATCGAGGTTCTTCTCGTCGCCGCGCGGGACGATCACCACCTGCACCTCGCCGTCGTGCTTCTGCGAAGGCAGGCACTTGGCGCGCGCCACGCCCGTCGACGAGCGCAACGCCAGCGTCTCGAAGTCCTCGGCGGTCACGGCGCGGTCGCGCGACTTCAAGAGCTGCGGCGCACGTGACTTCGCTTCGTCGACCGTCTCGGCGTCGGCGCCGCCGGCGGCAGGGATGGCGTTGTAGCACTTCTCGATGTAGGCGATGGCGCGGGTCAGCTGCGTCAGCGTCATGGCGTTGACGTTGCCGCGCACGCCGCCGCCGATCTGGTAGCGGCGCGCGACGATGTTGTTGCGCCCCGACGGCGGAAGCATGCCCTTGATGCCGTCGCCGAACTGGATCTTGCCGGTGATCGGATTGCGCACGTAACGGCGTGAGCGCGGCCCCGAGTCGAAGAAGCTCTCGACGGCGCGCCAGCGCACCCAGTAGCCGGCGTCCTTGCCTTCGCCTTCCTGGCGCACCGGATCGTCGCCGAGATCGGCGATTTCCTCCGACGGAGGGTTGTCCTGCTCTTTGACCTCGATCTGCTCGCCCTCGAGCAGCGGCCCGTGCGAGAAGCCGAAGGTCTGGATCGGCGTGCCGTCCGACGAGCCGAGGATCTCGTCGCGCACCGTCACGACGTTGGCCGCCTCGACGGTGTTGGTGAGGATGCGCGCGATGCGCGGCGGCTTGACGTAGCCGCCCATCTCCAGGCGCGCGCGGATCCAGAAGCGGTCCTCGGTGAACTTCATCGTCTTCTGGTGATCGTCGGGCCCGACGAAGTCGACGAAGCCCGAGACGGTGAAGTTCTTGGTGCCGTCCATGACGACGAGCGGTGACCAGTTGTTGCCGTCGAAGTACTCCCACACCACGCGCTGCTCGGCTTCCCACACCGCATCGCGATCGGCGTAATAGTTCTTGAGGAACTCCGCGTCGGCGCGATCGACTCCGTTGGACGGCGACTCCGGCGTGACGTCGGCGAGCAGCATGTAGAGCGAGATCGGATCGTTCGGCAGCTTGCCGTTCCAGCCGAGGTAGAGGGCCGCGCCCTCGTCGGGGACGGCGCTGAAGGGCTGGAACGGGCGATACTCGATCTTCGACTCGTCCGAGTGATCGCGATAGCGGAAGTCGTTGTACGAAAGGACGTGCTTCAGGTACTGCAGGTCCGCGCGGTACTTGAAGCCGACCGACTTGAACGACGGCGGCTTGAGCGGGCGATCGTCGCGCCACACCCACTTGTCACCGTCGAGCATGTAGCTGCCCGGCAGGCCGAAGTCGCCGAGCTCGACGCGCGCGCGCACCCAGAAGTTGTCCTCGCCGTTGACCTCGCCGGCGTGCATGTCCGACGGCACGCGGAAGGTCACGACGCCGGTCTTGGTGAAGGCGTTGGTGCCGTCGATGAAGCCCCACGGATTCTCCGGCGAGCGCACGGTGCCCTTCGGGCCCGAGCGGCCGAGGATGCGCCACTTCTTGCCGTCGAAGTACTCCCACGACAGCACCAGATCATCCGACGGCACCGGCGCCGGCGCCACCGTCGCGTCCGACATCGTGATCTCGATCCGCACCTCGGCGTCCGGCTGCGAGAGCATCTCGCGCGACGCCAGGTAGAGGCACTGATCGATCTTCGGCTGCTGGCCGAGCGGGAAGATGTTCTTGCCGAGATCGAGCGCGAGGAACACGCCACCGTCGAGGTTGGCGAACGCCACGTCGGGCAGCACGCCCTCGCCGGCGGTCTCGATGATCGCCTTGCAGGTGTCGACCTCGGTCTCCCACGGATTCTGCGGCACCTCGGCGAGGCGCCCGCGCACCCAGAAGTCGACGACGCCGTGCACCTGCGTCGACGACAAATCCTGCGGGCCGTAGAACACCACTTCGCCGCGCTCGACCTCGACCTGCATGGTGCGCAGCTCGCGCCAGCGGCGGCCGTTCCAGTATTCCCACTCGAGCAGGCGCGCCAGATCGCGCCCGCCGTGATCGGGCGCCCCGATGATGAGCTTGAGCAGCGACGAGTCCGACACCGCCTTGAGACGCTGATCGCCGAGATACAAGAAGCGATCGACGCGATCGGCGCCGGCGAACGCCTCGAAGCCCTCGAGCTTCCCGCCCTTCATGAACGGCGAGTTGTCGGTGTAGCTCTCGTTGAAATAGGAGAAGCAGCGATCGAGCGGCGCCCCGACGACGACGAGCTCCTTCTGCGTCTCGAAGACGATGGTGTCTTCGTCGGCCGCCTGCGCGGTGGCGATCTGCGTGCCTTCCTTGATGACCTGCTTCTCCGCGCCCTCGACGAGATCGAAGCTGACCAGCGCGCGCGCCGGCTGCGGCGAGCGCAACCGGATGCCGATCATGTTGAGGAACGCGAGGTAGTTCTTCTCGGGGACGCGGTTGAGCCGATAGAGGATGAGCTCGGTCATCCACGCCGTCAGCTCGATGACGGTGACGCCGGGGTCCGACGGGTTGTGGTTGGTCCACTCGGGGCAATAGCGCGGGATGAGCCGCATTGCCTCGGCGACGATGTCTGCGTACGTCCGGTCATCGAGCTTGGGGGCCGGAATCATTTGTCGTCACTCCGACGGATGTAGAACGGGTAGACCAGGTTGCGCGACGTGTTGGTCGCGCGGACCTTGTATTTGATCTGGATGTCGAGACGGTTGATGTCGTCCGCGGACGAGTCGGCGCGCGCTTCGACTTCCTCGATGCGCGCCTCCCACTTGCCGAGCGCCTCGATGCAGTAGTGCGCGGCGAGGCTGGCGGTGTTGAGGTTGTTCGGGGCGTAGACGAGATCGTGGATCGAGCAGCCGAAGTTGGGGCGCATCACGCGCTCGCCCGGCGCGGTGCCGAGGATGATGTAGATCGACTGGCGGATGCTCTCGTCGAGCTCCGACATGGCGATGCCTCCGGCGCGATCCACTTCCACGGGGTATTTCCAACCCCTACCGAGAAAGTTTCTGGCCACTAACACCCCTCGTTATTGCGGAGCCGACTCTTTGAGTTGGCCCTCGATGTAGCGCCGGCAAGCGCGGCACTCGAGGCGAAGGCGTTGCTCGTTGCGATCGACTGCGACTTCACCCTTCGAACAAAAAGGGCAGCGAAGGTTCTGCTCCCGACCAGCGGCGACCTGGTCGAGCACGTCTTGCCAGATCATCGCCGCTTCTTCGTCCACCGTCGCTCCCCCCTGACACTAGAGCCCGAAAAGTATAGTCAGTAGTGCGTTTTGGGGTCAATCCCCGAACCCATCTAAGCGCTGACTTTTGCGGCCGGTTTCGGGTCACGTCTGTGACGCCGGTCGCGCTCCGCGCGGGGATCGCTACGATCCGGACTTCGCGTCGCGGCGGAACTTGAACTCGGTGCGGTAACCGCCGCCCTGGCCGGCGTGCGTGTAGCGATGACGAACCGAGACCAGGTGGTACTTGCCGTCGAAGCGCTGATCCTGGACGTTGATGGTGACGATGATCCCCGGCTTGAGCTTGGGGTTGCCGCGGCAGACGCCGTCGCCGGTGATGAAGTCCATCATGCGGTCGTTGAGGATGGACTTGGCGATGTTGTCCGCCTCCTCCTTCGACGCCACCGGCCGCTCGTGAACGACCTGCAGGACGTTGGAGTGCTTGCCGTCGGCCACTGCAGAGCCGTGCTTGTCGCCGAGCTTGGACGACTCCGGCTTGGCTTCGCCGACGATCTGTTCCTTCTTGGCCGGATCCCAGCCGTAGACCTTGACCCCCGAGACCTGCTGCGCCGTCGACAGACGCGGCATGAAGCGCTCGAGCGTGCTGGTCGAGTCGTCGCTGGTGACGCCGAAGACGAGCTTGATGCCCGAGTCGGCGTCGACGCGCTTACGGAAGTAGAGCTTCTTGTCGTCGACCGACACCTCGAAGCCGAGCCGCGCCGCACGCATGCGGATGAACTCGAGATCGGTGAGGTTGTGCTGATAGACGTGGTCGTAGACGGTCGTCGGCGGTGAGCTGCCGAAGTCGGCGCTGAGGTTGTGCAGGTGGCACAGCTTGTCGACGATGTCCTTGTCGGAGACCTTGGTGTAGGTCGCCGACTTCTTGCCGCGCATCAAAAGGTGGAGCTTGTTGTAGCTCCGGATGTGCACGCGCGCGGGGGCTGCCGCGGCATAGACCGGCTCGATCCCGACGATCTCGCCCTTGAAGACGCTGTCCTGCGCGGTGCCCGAGGAGGCGAAGCCGAGCTTGACCTCGATGTCGTCGCCTTCGTTGATCTTCTCGGAGTACTTGGTCGACTGGTTCGAGAGCGTGACGACGGCGTGGTCGGGCTGATCGAGATCGGCCTCGACGAGCACGTCGTGCACGTCGTTGCCGGTAAGCTGCTGGCCGTTGATCAGGACAGCGCAATCTGTCTGCGTCGATCCCACGGCCTAGTCCTCGGGAATCATGATTTTCTTGAGCCGGTTTCCGTTCGCGTCGGCGATGTTGCCCGGATCGACGATCTTTGGGTTCATCGCTGCGATCTCGGCCCAGCGGCCCGGATCGCCGAGCTTGTTGGACGCGATCAGATCGAGCCGGTCGTGATCCTGGACGTCGTAGGGCGTGCCGTCGCCGCTCTGCGCCGAAAAGCTCTGGCTCGTGCCCTGATCGACGTTCTTGTCGAGCACGTTGCGAATCTTGAGCGCGCACTCGGCGCGCACCGGCGTGCCGTCGGAGAGGAACATGGTGTACTTCTGCGACAGCGACTCGACGACGCCCTTGAAAGTGAAGCGGCCCCAGATGAACAGGATCGTGGGCGGGCGGAACTTCTGCTTGTCGGTCTTCGAAGCCTTGGTGCCGTCCTTGGGCAGCTCGCCGGTCATCATGGTCAGCTGCTCGACGCGGCGGACCCACTTGTCGCGGACGTTGGTGCGCTCTTCGTAGGTGTCGAACTGCAGCGTCACCGAGAGCGTCATGGGCTTCGGTGCCTTGAACTCGGGCTGCGGCGCGTCGGAGAACGCTTTCTCGGCGTCCCACTCGACCGACTTGTCGAGCGAGTACTCCTTCGGGTTGAAGCAGACCTCGATGTACGAATCGACGTCTTTGCTGCTCGCCCCGTCGCCTTTGAGGACGTGAATTCTCGCCCGTTCCAACTTACCCATGGTCGCCACTCCTCTCGCGCTCGACGGCTTCGAGGCGTTTCAACGCCTCGAACGCCGCGCGGGCGAGGTCTTCGATCTCCTGCTCGGGATCTGCCGATTTGCCACCGCCGCCACCACCGCCACCGCCGGGCGATGACGACGAGGACGGCTCGGCCGCACTGCTGCTGCTCGGGCCGCCGCCGACGCTGCTGGCCGCGACCTGCTGCGTCGCCGACGCGATCGCGATCAGCGTGAGGTCCGCCAGCGAGACGCGATCGTCGCTCGACGACCCAGCCGGCTGGCTGCGCAACGCCTCGACGAGACGCGCGGTCGCGTCGCTCGACGGCGCGCCCGCGACCACCGGTTGCGGCTGATCGTAGAAACGCGGCGCCGACGAGGCGCGCGCCGCGTTCTCGCCGCCGGAGAGCCCGCCCTGCACCATCTGCAGGAACGGACGCGCCAGCTCGAGCGCGCGCGCAGACGGGCCGGTCGCGCCCGACGGTGTGGCGCCGTTGGCCGCGCCGTCGCGCGCCGGGGCGCCGGTCATGAGCGGCATCGCCGCGCGCGGGCGCACGTTCGACACGCCCACAGTCGCACCACCGCGCGCCGCTTCGCCGCCGCTCGCCAACGGCATCGCCGACGGCGCCCGCGCAAAGCCCTCGCTGCTGCCGCCATCCTCTTCGCGGCCGCCGAGCTTCGCCGCCGCCCGCGCTTCGCGCGTCGCCGCCGCGGTCATCAAGGTCATCGCCGGCGCGTCGCTGCTCGTGCTCGCCGGCGCACCGCCCCGCGCATCCACCGTCGTGCTTCCGGCGGTCGATCCGACGGTAAGCCCACCGACGGTAAGCACGCCAACGGGAACCACCCCAACGGGAACCACACCGACGGGAAGCGCACCGCCGGGCGCTACGCCCCTCGCCGCAACACCGGGCGCCCCCGCCGTCGGACGCGCGATGGTCTCCTTCGTCGTCGTCAGGCCCGCGCTCGCCGCCAGTGCCGGTGCCAGCGTCTCGAGCGGCGTCATGGCGCCCCACAGCGGCATTCCGGGCGCCGCCTGGCTCGCCTGCTCGGCGACGGCGATCGCCGCCGGCGTAATCCACTCCGCCCGCGCCGGCATCGGATCCGCCAGCTTCGGCCAGATGAAGCCACCGCGCGGCACGCGCCCGCTCGGCAGCCGCGACTCCGTCTCGATCGGCGCCACCGCACGGCTCGCCGCCGTCGCGCCCGCGCCCGGCGCCACATACACCGACGGCGTCGCGCCGCGCGTCGCCCGCGTCGGCGTCCTCGCGCCGCCGCCCGCAGACGCGAGCGTCGTCGTCATCTGCGACGGGGCGGCGCCGCTCCACTCCTGCGCTTGCCGCGCCGCCGCCAGCTGCACCGCCGTCGCCGCCGACGGGAACGTCGCCACCAGCGACCACTCTTCGGCGCTCAGCATCGGTGCCACCGGAGCCGGCCGCGCGAACAGCGGCTGCGGCGCCGGCATGATCGTGTCGTTCGCGACCGGCGCCACCATCGGCTGCGCCGACACGTCGGCGGTCATGCGCGAGAGCCGCGCCGGATCCACGAAGTCGATCGATAGCCCCGCCGCACGCACACCCACGACGCCGCCGAGCTGCTCGGCCCGCCGCGCCAGGCCGCCCACCGCCAGCACCTCGACCGTCGCGTGCTCGCCCACGCCCGCCGCCGTGGCCGTCGACGTCGTCGACGCCGACAACGCCACGCGCTCAGGAGCGCGCGCGCTCGCAGCCGAAAGACCCTGCGACTGCGCCGCCGGCGTACGTGCTTCGTTCGCCGCCGCCGCCACGAGCGCCTGCACCGGCAGCGGCGATGTCGCGCGCGCGGCCTGCACGCCGACGAGCTGCTGCACGAACGCCGCCACGCGCGCCGGCCCCGTGGCCCGCGCCATCGCGGGCGCGACGTAGGTCATCTCGCTCGCAGCGATCGGCGAGCCCGTTTGCAGCGTCGGCGCGCCCGCACGCGCCGCCACGGCGCGCACCCTCTCGGGCACCATCGCCGGCGTCGTCAGCGCGGCGCCCCCCGTCGACGCCGACACGGCCGGCGCCGGCACCATCGACGCCCGCGCCATCGACGCCGGTGCCGTCGCAGCGAGCGTCGTCATGGTCGGCTCGCCCCACGCCGCGGTCACGCGCGCATCGACGTGCATGCCGAGCTGCTCCACACGCGCCGCCGTCGCGCCCGGCCGCCACGACACCGCCGGCAGCGCCACGTACGTCGCCGCCGGAGCCACCCGCGCCAGCGACGGCACCGTCCGCTCGACCGGCGCTTCGGCCCCGCCCACCGACACCACCGGCAGCGGCGCCACGTCGCGAGCCGCCTCGACGCCCACGAGCTGGGCCACGAACGCCGCCACCCGCTGCGTCACCGTCGTCGGCAGCGTCTCCGGCAGCCGCGGATCGGGCAACCGCGCCGACCATGCCGCCACCGGCGGCACGCTCGCAGGCGCCGTCATCGTCGTTGTCGTCGTCGTAGCCGCGCCCGCCGGCGTCGCGATCAGCGGCGCGACGCGCACGCCACGCTCGGCCGGCGCCGCCTCGGTCGCGGACCGCACCGTCGCGGCCGCCTCCGCCGGCGCCACGAACACATAGGGAGTCGTCGTCGCGCGCGCCGTCCCCGCCGCGGCCGCCGCCGACACCGTGCGCAGCTGCGCGTCGACCCACGCCGCATGTGCGAGCGCCCGCGCCAGCGGCGTCGTTGCCCGCGCCACCGGCGCCACCGTCAGCGTCGCCGGCGCCATCGGCCGATGCAGCCCGAGCGCCTCGGCCGCGCGCACATCGGCGACCGCCGCCTCGCGCGTCTCCCGAGCGCCCGACGTCGCATCGCGAGCGCCCGGCGTCGCAGCAGCAGCAGCGATCGCGTCCGCGGTCGTCGCGTCCGTCGTCGTCGCGCCCGACGACTGCGTGCCCCCACTCGCGGCTCCCGCGTTCGTCGTCGCCGCGCTCGTCGTCGCCGCCGTCGAGCTGGCCGCGCCTGTCTGCGCGCTCGGCGCCGCCGTCGTCGCGGGCGTCGTCCCCGTCGTCGCCGGCGCCGCCACGTTCGTCGTCCCCACCGGCCGCGCGGCTTCGCGCGCCGCCGCCTCCGGCAGTACCGTCAAATTCGTCTTCGCGATCGCCGCGCCGCGCTCGGCCGCCGCCGTCACGCGCTCCGCCGCCGCGCTCGCAACCTCCGTCGCCACCGTCGCCGCGATCGCCGCGTTCGCGCCACCGCGATCCGCCGCGGGCGTCGCATCCGGCGCTCTCGTCGCCGCCTGCTGCGGCCAGATCACATCCTCGTCGGCCGCGACCTCGTACCACGGCCGCGGCATCGGTAGCACGCCCGAGCGCGCCGCCATCCGCATCGGCGGCCGCACGCCACCGTCGAGCCCAACCACCGTCGTCGGACCCGCCCCCGCCCAGCTGCCCATCAGCCGATCCGCGAACGACAGCGCCCGCGTCGCCAGCATGCGCACCGGAGCCGCCACGCGACGCGCCACCACCGTCGCCGCCCGCTCGAACGAGGCGACGGTGCGCGGCACGAACGTCGGCATGGAGGCGCGCTCGGCCATCGGCTACTTGGCCTCCTTGCCGGGCAGCATCATCAAGCCCTCGTGCGCGATCTCGATGCTCTCGATCGAGACCTCATTCTTCGACGCGTCCAGATCGGGCCCTTCCCACTTGCACACCCAGCCGCTGACGAAGAGCCACTTGGCCTCGGCGCCGTTCGGCCCCATCTGCGTGATCATTCCGCTGATGCGGTTCGGCGTCTGCCGCCCCTTCTTGCTGCCGAGATCCTGCTCTGCGTTGTCGTTGATATAGCTCTGCCGCAGCTTCCACAGGTCCGAGTTCGGCGTGCACAACCCCTGCTTGAGCACGATGTTGGGGAACTTCGTGCGCCCGATGAGCTTGCGCGTGGTGCCGTTGAACCCGCCCTCCTCGAGCTCGACGACCGCCGCCTCCGACTTCAAGCCCGAGCAGCTGCGAAACGGATACGACCCCATGACGTCGTTTGTGCCCGGCTTGTACAAGTCGACGCGGAAGTAGTACGCGCCGAATGCCTCGTACCGCTTGCCCGGGTTGTTCCCGCTCGTGTTCTCGCTCATCGCTTACTCCGCCTGCGCCGTGTGCTCGGACATCTTCTGCACGACGTTGAAGATGATGTACTCGGTCGGGATCGCCGGCGCGACGCCGACCTCGATGATCATCTGCCCCAGCTGGCGCGTCTCGGTCGGGTTGGTCGCCGCGTCGCACTTGACGAAGTACGACTCCTCCGGCGTCGCGCCCGCGAAATAGCCATCGGCCCACAGCTTCTTCAGGAACTCGTCGACGCTCTGGGCGAGGCGCTCCCACGTACGCGGCTCGTTCGGCTCGAACACCGACCACTGCGTGCCCTCTTCGAGCGAGCGCCGCAGCATGATGAACATGCGCCGCACGTTGATGTAGCGCCAATCGGGCTCGTCGCTGACGGTGCGCGCGCCCCAGACGCGAATCCCGCGCCCGGGGAAGCCGCGCACGGCGTTGATCCCGTCGGAGTTGAGCAGGCCGAGGTGATCCTCGTTCATGTTGAGCATCAACCCGACCGCGCCCTTGATCACCTCGTTGGCCGGCGCCTTGTACACGCCTTCCTGGGTATCGCAGCGCGCGATCAGACCCGCCACGTGTCCCGACGGCGGGCACATCGCCAGCACCGAGCTGGCGGCGTCGATCGAGATCCACGGGTAATAGATGGCCGCGTACGACGAGTTGAGCCGGCGCCGCCACTTGCGCACCTCCTCGACGTCCTTGGTCGGCGGCGCGTCGAGGACGGCGAAGCGGTCCTTCAAGTTCTCGCACAGGTCGATCATCGCGTCCTGCACGCGCTGCACGTCGCGATCGGCCTGCGCGCCCGGCGTGCGCTGATACGCGACCATTACGTCGGGCACCGAGAGCATCGCCACCTGCTCGACCGCGCCGAGCGCCATCAGGCCCGTGCGCTCGCCCGGCCCGTGGTCGTAGCCGACGAAGTCTTCGGCCGTCAGCACGTCGACACCGTCGCGTCCGCCGGCCAGCTTGGCCGCCGGCTCGGCGACCGGCAGGTTATGCGGCAACGGCGCCGCCGAGTGCAGATCCTCGAGCCGCACCAGCTGCGACTCGTCATTGATGATGCGCGGCGCGTGACGGCGCGACAGCGGCGACATCTGCAGCCCGCGGAACACCTCGCGCCGATCTTTCAGCGACGCGAAGACCTCGAACTCCAGCACTTCGAGGTAGGTCGGGCCGGCCGCGCGATAGCGGCGCACGATCGGCGTCGCCGAGCCCCAGCGCACCATGCGATCGTCGACCTCGGTGACCACCACGTAGTCCGAGTTCTCGCGATCGTAGATGCGCACCAGCGCGCCGCGCTCGAATCCCTTGACGCTGTTGACGCGCGCTTCGCCCGAGCCGACCTCGAGGTCGAGCGTGAGCAGCGTGCGCGCCGCGGTCGTCTGCTGAAAGCGGACCCAGATGTTGTTGCCCCACCGGCCTTCGTTCATCGCGCGCACGCGCAAGGTCGGCTTGTCCCAACCGTCCTTGACCACGCGCTCGGCGCACGCCGGATTCTCCGGCCCGAGCTCGACCTTGCCGTCGGCGCTCGGACGGGCGCGATGCGCGACGCGCACGACGTAACAGGTCGTCCCGCCGTTCAAGAAGAAGCCTTCGACGGCGCGCGCCAGGTAGCTGTCGTTGGAGTGCCCGTAGATGTCGAGGAACTCGTTCCAGCCGCCGAGCAGCGTCGGCTCGTCCATCGGACCGCGCGAGGCGAGCCCCACGAAACCGGCCACCCGCGTGTCCGCCACGGTGAGCGGCTTGGCGCGCGGCTCGTCGGCGGCGGGGTATACGCCGGGTGGCCGAATCTCTCTCACCGCTCGCATGGTCTCGTGACTCTCCTAGCCCTTCTTCCTGGCTTCGTTGATCTCGCGATTGATCCTCGCTATCTCACGCAGCCAGATGTGTCGTTCGTCGTGCTCCATTCCCAGGATGTCGTCGAGCGTCCAATGGAAGTGGTACGCGATATAGGCTACCTCCTGGTAAATCTGCTCCAGGGGGTAGCTCGCTATCCCCCCGCGCCGGCAGCGCCGCCACCTCCGAGGAGATCGACGTCGAACTCCGTCTGGCACGAGGGACACTTGGCGTGGACCTTGGGCGCGCCTTCCTCGTTGATGCGCCGGTAGAACTCCTGCAGATAGGCCAGGTCCGTCGAGAACAGGTTCTCGATGATGTCGGTATCGATGTACTTGATGTCGCCGAGCTTGGTGATCACGCGGCTGAGCAGGATGATGACGAGGTAGGCGCGATTCCCCTGCACGCGATAGTCCTGCAGCGGGATGATCTCGTCCTTCGCCGTCGCCAGCCGCATGACGCCCTGGCGATGCAAGTTGCCCTCGGAGTCGACGTAACCCTTGGGCAACGTGAACGGGTATTCGGTCTGGAAGGCCATTCGTCTCCTATCGCTGACGGCGGCCGGTTCGTCCTACCCGGCCGCCGGTTGCACCGCGCTCACGCCCACGTCGACGACTTGAACTCGAACTTCATGTCCTCGCAGTACATCTCGGCCTTGACGCGACGGATGTTCTCCGACCCGGCTTCGACCTTCTCCGGCGTCAGCTTGAAGATGCCGAGGTGCGAGAACGTGATCGTGCACAGCTCGGTCTTCAGATCCGGCGTCAGGTAGGTCAGCTGACCGCTCTTCTCGTCGCCGTCACCGTTCTTGCCGTCGATCACGAAGGCCTTGTGCCAGTCGTAGAACTCCTTCGAGTGCGACTCGGCGAGCGTGATGACGAGGTTCGGGATCTCGACGTGCGCCGGCTCCTTCTCGCAGCCACGGAGCTCGCCCGTCGGATTGTCGACGCACTTCTGCTTGATCGTGATCGCTTCGATCTTGTTGACGCGCGTGCAGTCCATCCCGTCGATGCTGAGACGGAAGTTCGCCGGCAACCACTTCTTCTGCGTCGCCTGGTCGTTCTTCTGGCTGTTGGCGATCGACGAGCCCGGCGCGGTCGCCATCTGCGTGTGCTCGGGCGTGATCTTGATCGTCATCTTCGCCGGGTCCTTCGACGCGGCGTCGAGCGCGGGGAAGCCGATCTCGGTAATGAGCGCGTTGAAGAAGTTCAGGCGCGTGTGCTCTTTGTAGTTGTAGTCGGCCGTGATGATGGCGCCGTTCTTACGCACGTAGTTGTGGTCGAAGCTGGCCTTGATCCAGTCATAGAAGCCCTTCGACATGCCGGTGCCGCACGAGACGCTGATGTCTTCGTACTTCGGGCTGCCGATGTGCTTCTTGATGATGTGGTCTCCGCCGACCTTCTCCATGACGACGTCGGCGCTCGCGTGACCGCCCTCAGCCGAGCTCACCCACCCGGCGTTGATGTTGTCGAGCTCGACGGCGTATTTGCCGGCGATATAGCCACGCTTGTCACTGGTAATGGGCATTTACGTGTCCCTCCCTTTACAAAACCAGCGAGGATGGGCCCGCCGATCGGGCCCATCCTCGCTGTTCAGTTACTCTTCCACTCCGCCGCCGGCCGGCATCTGGCCGATACGGAAGATGACGAATTCGGCCGGCTTCACCGGCGCCAGACCGACCTCGACGATGAGCTGACCGACGTCGATGACCTCGGGCGGATTGGTCTCTTCGTCGCACTTGACGAAGAAGGCCTTCTCCGGCGTCTCGCCCATGAGGGCGCCGTTGCGCCACACGAGCGTGAGGAAGCTCGAGATGGTGCGCGTGACGCGCTTCCACAGCTTGTGATCGTTGGGCTCGAAGACCACCCACTGCGTGGCGCGCTCGATCGACGTCTCGACCATGATGAACAAGCGGCGGACGTTGATGTAGCGCCACGACGGATCCGACGACAGCGTGCGCGCGCCCCAGATGCGGATGCCGCCGCCCATCATCATGCGGATGCAGTTGATGCCCTTCGGGTTGAGGATGTCCTGCTCGCCCTTCGAGATGTTGTAGCGAAGGCCGAGCGCGCCGCGGACGATCTCGTTGGCCGGCGCCTTGTGCACGCCGCGATCATTGTCGGTGCGCGCGTAGACGCCCGCCACGTGGCCCGACGGCGGAACGAACACGTTGCCGCGCTCCGGATCGTAGACCTGGATCCACGGGAAGTAGTACGCACCGTACTTGCTATCACGCGGACGCGGCAGCTTGTCGACGCCGCCCTGCATCACTTCGGCCGAGTCGAGAATGGCGAAGCGATCCTTGCGCGTCTCGCAGTGGGTGAGGAGCGCATCCTGCACCGCCGGCGACGTCTGGCCCGGGGCCGCGACGATCGAGATTTCGTCGATCTCTTCGAAGCACTTCAGGCCCGTGCGCGCGCCGGGGCCGTTGTCCTTGCCGATGTAGAGCGCTTCGGTGCCGCCGCCGCCCTGCTTCTTCTCGGCCGGCTTGGCCTGGTCCGGCTTCTTCTCGCCTTCCTTCGCCGGCTGACCCGCCGGGGCCGCCGCCTGCTCGATCTCGAGCGACGAGGGCGCGCCGACGTTGACGACGAAGCAGCGCGAGCCGCCGTTGTTGAAGAAGCCGTAGACCGCGTGCGCCAGGTGCGTCGACTGCGTGAAGTCACCGAACGTCTTCACGAATTGCGACCAGTTGACGACGAGGACCGCCTGGTTGGCGGGACCCATCATCGACTCGCCCAGGAAGCCGACGGTGTTGGTACCGACAGCCTCGATCGGCTTGGAGCCGCGGTCGACTTCCTCTACGTAAACGCCCGGTGAGAGATAACTGGTAGCCATGTCTGCCCCTCCTTCTAGAGTCAGCGAGTGCGCCACTCTCGCCGCCCACAGGGACGGTGCCTGATTGCACGCCCTGCAAGATGGTTATCGGCGACCGCGAAAAATAGTTGCTTGTCAGCCCCCCTGCGGACGGCGACGAGCGAAGCCATTACAAGCAAAACACTCGGTTTTGCTCACCTTTTGACCTTGTTGAGCTTGTTCAGATCGAAGAAGCGCACGTCCTTGTCTTGAACGCGGCGGACTTCGATCTCGGACTGCGGATAGATCGGAACGGTCGTCCAGCACTGGATGGCCGGCTTCATGGGCTGATTGATGCTCGCCCAGAAGCGGGACAGGACTCCCTCGTCCAGCTTCTGAGACATGAGCAGCGGGATGTAGCTGTCCGGCCGCCAGGACTCGCCCTTCAAGTCCGGTCCACTGAGCGTCGGATGCTCGAGCAGACCCTTGATGGCGCCGCCGAGCAGGAGCTGCTCCTCCTCCGGCGTCTGCGCCCAGGTCGAGATCAAATAGTCGAGGCGCACCCACAACGGCGCTTCGCGCGCGACGTCGCGAACGCGGCCGTCCGGACCGGTGACCTGCTCGATGAAGTGCTGGCCGCGGTTGCCGGCGACCCCTTCTTCGTCGAGCTGAACGTTGTAGAGGTAGACACAGACGGCGGGGAGCTTGCCTTCGATCGCTTCCTGCTTAGGTGCTGCTACGACGAGGTGCACGCGCTTGTAGCCGCTCTCTTTGAAGACGGTCTGCAAGAGCTGACCGAGAGACTCTCCCGCCTCTTTGATGACGTGGTGCTGCCCGGTTGGTGTAGCCATCGTCACGTCCCCCTAACCGCACGCCCGCAGACAAAGCAGGCGCTCCAGCATGCTTGACGCGAATAACGGAGTCAACGGGGATTATTCCGTTTTTCATGTTCGATCAGCGCTTGATTCAGAGACGCGTGCTACATTAGAAACAGGCCCGAAATGGAAACTGCAAAGCTGAATCTCGCCGTTGTCAGCGACGGAAAACCCAACGTGAAGGCGCCGGTCGACGAAGCGACGCTCGTGCACAAGCACGTCGTTCGCGGCGCCTTCTGGCAGAAGCTCCCGGCCTACGCCAACGTGACCGAGGCGGAGTTCCTCGACCACAAATGGCAGGCCAAGCACACCATCACCAACCTGGCGAAGCTGATCGCGGCGCTCGGCCCGCTCGCGTCGCCGGAGTTCGTCGAGGATGCGACGCGCGGCTTCTCCAAGGCGCCGATGAGCGTGCGCGTCTCGCCGTACCTGCTGTCGCTCATCGACTGGTCGAATCCGTACACCGACCCGCTCCGTCGCCAGTTCATCCCGGTCTCGTCGCGGCTGCTTCCGGATCATCCGAAGCTCGGGCTCGACTCGCTGCACGAGCGCGCCGACATGCCCGTCGAGGGGCTCACGCATCGCTACAACGACAAGGCGCTGTTCCTCGCGCTCGACACCTGCCCGGTCTATTGCCGCTTCTGCACGCGCAGCTACGCCGTCGGCATCGATACCGAGGAGGTCGAGAAGTTCCACCTCAAGGTCAACGCCGATCGCTGGGCGCGCATCTTCGAGTACATCCGCTCGCGCAACGAGCTCGAGGACATCGTCATCTCCGGCGGTGACTCGTATCAGCTGCGCCCCGATCAGATCACCGAGATCGGCGAGAACCTGCTCGCCATCCCGCAGGTCAAGCGCATGCGCTTCGCCACCAAGGGTCCGGCGGTCATGCCGCAGAAGATCCTCACCGACGAGGCGTGGACCGATGCGCTCACGCGCGTCGTCGAGCACGGGCGCAAGCTGCACAAAGAAGTGGTCCTGCACACGCACTTCAATCATCCGAACGAGATCACCGGCATCACCGAAGACGCGATGAACAAGCTGTTCGAGCGCGGCATCACGGTGCGCAATCAGTCGGTGCTGCAGCGCGGGGTCAACGACGACAAGGACGTGATGAAGCTGCTGGTCAAGCGGCTCGGGCACGTCAACGTGCACCCGTACTACGTGTACCAGCACGATCTCGTGCAGGGCGTCGAGGATCTGCGCACGACGGTGCAGACGGCGATCGACATCGAGAAGTATGTGCGCGGCTCGACGGCGGGGTTCAACACGCCGACCTTCGTGGTCGACGCGCCCGGCGGCGGCGGCAAGCGCGACGCGCACTCGTACGAGTACTACAACCGCGCGTCGGGCATCAGCGTGTATACGGCGCCGAGCGTGAAGAAAGGTTTCTTCCTGTACTTCGATCCGATCGACACGCTGCCGGTCGATTATCAGCGGCGCTGGAGCGATCCGAAGGACGCGCAGGCGATGGTCGACGAGGCCATCAACGAGGCGCAGCCGCAGCAGCGCTAGGGAACGCTCGCGTCACCGCAGGCGGCGATGCTCGTGACCGCGGCGCCGGCGCGCTGCACACGGTGGCAGACGCGCGCTGGTGAGCGCGAAACCGCAGGGCGGCGCCGAACATCGAAGCTGTATGCCGCGCTTGCATCGAGCCGGTCCGCTCTTGCTGCTCGTCTTCACGCTGTTCGTGATGGCGGGTGAAACCTTCGGCCAGGAAACCGCCACGATCCTGGCGACGATCGTGACCGTCGCCCTCGTGATGCCGATCTTCGAGCTCGGCAAGATCGCGGGACGGGCGCGCGCCGGCTCCCTCGTCGACGCCGCCGATCGTCGCCGTCCGTGGCTGGTCGGGCTGGCCGGCGCGCTCTTGATGTCGCTGCTGCGCTTCGACTCGACGACGCCGCTGCTCCTGGCCGAGCAGGTCGCCGTGGGCCTGGCGATCGTGGTCATGCTCGGGCTCGATCTCGCCGGGCTCGCGCGGCTGCGCCACGGGCTCGTCGGCCGCGCGCGCTTGCGGGCGCGCACCGCCGCGTCGCCGCCGATCGACGCGACGACCAGCGTTTACGACTTCGGCGTCGGTGACGAAGAGCTCGAGGAGCTTCAGCCGTCCTCAGCGGTCTATCGCGAGCGCGAACGGGTGGTGCGCGTGGTGCGCGGCTCGCGGCGGGCCGCGGTGCACGCGCTCGCCGGCTGGGTCGTCTTCGACGTGGCGGCGGCGCTGATCGTGCTGGTGGCGTTCGTGGCGGTGGTCTTCGCGCCCGCCGTCTATCCTTATTAATAGATAGAGAGCTAGACGCCGTAGATGCGGCGCAGGTGCTCGTCGCAGAGGAACGTGGGATCGCCCGACCTGGCGCGCGCCGCCTTGCACGCGTCGCAGGCGTCGGCGTCGGGGAAGGTCTCCTCGACGCGCAGGAGCGCCTTCTGACGCTCGACCTCGCGGTGAAGCTTCTGCTTCTCGTCGTCGTCCATTGTTCGTTCGCCCGCTGGGCTACGAGTAGAGCTTGTCGAGATCGGCGCCGTACTTCTTGATGACGTTGCGGCGCTTGACCTTCAGCGTCGGCGTCAGCATGTCGTTCGCCGTCGTGAACTCCTCGGGGGCGATCATGAACTTCTTGACGCGCTCGTAGCTCTTCCAGTCCGACGAGTACTTGTCGAGCTCGGCGGCGATCACCTCGCGCAGCTTCTTTTGATCCTGTGCCAGGTCGCCGGCGTTCTGCATGTTCGGCACGATGATGGCGACGTTGTACGGCTTGTCGGCGCCGTGGAGCATCGCCTGCGCGATGAACGGCGACAGCGTCAGCTTCTCCTCGAGCGGCGCCGGCGCGACGTACTTGCCGTTCTGCAGCTTGTAGAGCTCCTTCACGCGGCCGGTGACGACGAGAAAGCCGTCGGCGTCGAAGCGGCCGAGATCGCCGGTGCGCAGGCCGCCGTCGTCGGTCATCGTCTTGGCCGTCTCTTCGGGATGGTTGTGGTAACCGAGCATGACGCCGGTGCCGTAGACGAGGATCTCGCCGTTGTCGGCGTCGCCGCCGGGAGCCTTGTGGTCGAGCTTGATGTCGACGCCGGGCAGCGGCTTGCCGACGGTGCCGATGCGGCGCGCGTGCGGCTGGTTGCAGGTGGCGATGCCCGAGGTCTCGGTCATGCCGTAGCCTTCGTAGACGTCGATGCCGAGGTTGTCGACGAACTCGGCGACGTCGGGCGACAGCGCGGCCGCGCCCGAGCAGGCGAACTCGAGGCGTCCGCCGAAGCGCTGCTTGACCTTGCCGAAGATGAGCGCCTTGGCGAGGGGCAGCGCCAGGACTTCGCCGATGGAGCGCGACTCGCCACGCTTCTGCTTCGAGCGCGAGCGCAGCGCGGCGTGGAAGATCGACTGGATGAGCTTCGGCTTCTCGGCGACGTTGGCCTGCACGCCGGCGTAGATGCGGTTCCAGATCTGCGGCACCGCGAACAGCACCGACGGCTTGACCTCGCCGATGAACTCGAGAATTTTTTCGCGCTTGTCGCAAATGGCGAGCGAGGCGCCGATCGAGATCATGCCGTGCAGCTCGACGGAGCCGCCGTAGACGTGCGCCCAGGGCAGGAACGCCAGCGAGCGGTGCGAGCCGTCGATCGGTACGATTTCCTGAAATCCGGAGATGTTGCCGGCGATGTTGGCGTGCGAGAGGCACACGCCCTTGGGCTTGCCGGTGGTGCCCGAGGTGTAGATGAAGAGCGCCACGTCCTTGGCGTCGGGGGTCACCGCGGGAACGTCGCGTTTCTCGCCGGCGCGCATGAAAGCGGCGAACCCATCGTCGCCCGGCGCGTCGAAGTCGATGACATGCTGCAAATTCGGAAGCTGATCGGCGAACGCGCGCACGCGCTTGGCGATGACGTCGCCGGAAACGAAGCACATGCGAGCGCCGCAGTCGCCGATGATGTACTGCCAATCACCGTCGAGCTGCGACTCGTACATGGGGACCCAGACGGCGCCGAGCGTGAACGCGGCGTAGGCGCCGACCGCCCATTCGAGACGGTTGTTGCTGATGACGGCGAGGCGATCGCCGCGCTTCACGCCGCGGGCGACGAGCGCGGTGCGGGCCTGGGCCACCAGGCCGCCGAGCTCGGCGAACGTGGTCCATTTCCAGCCGTCGGCGGCGCGGGTGCCGAGGACGGGCTTGTCGGCATGTTTGCCGACGACGTCGTGAAGCATGGTCGCGAGATCGTTGAACCGCGGCTGGAATGTCATGGTGCGTCAGTCTACTCCAAACGAACCGCGATCGGGCTTGCTTTGCGGCGCGGGGCGACGGCAAGATGGCGCCCCATGCGTTGGACCCTCGGAGCCGTCGCCGCCGCCCTGCTCGTCGCCGCGGCGGGTGCGTGCGGCTCGGTGATTTCGGTGCCCGATCAGGGCCTGATCGTGACCGGCTGCCAGATCCCGGCGCAGTGCATCCGCGCCGATTGCGGGTGCAATCGCGCGCTCGACGGCTGCGTGGTGCCGTGCACGCAGACCGATCCGAACGATCCCTCGACTTGCTACTGCATGCCGGTGGCGTCGGGAAGCACGTCGGTGCAGACCCAGTGCATCGAGACGGCGCAGGCGTGCGTCGGGCGCGGCGCGCTGTGCGGCGGAACGGGCGCGATGTGCCAGCCCGTCGGCACGACGTGCGGGCAATCGGGCGTGACCGCGGTGCCGCCGATGCTGGTGCCGTCGGTCGGCATGCCGGCGTTCGAGCCGCACTGCCAGTTCACCGACGACGTCTGCTGCGCGGGCATCACCGCCACCGACGGCGGCGTGCCGATGACCGATTAGTAGCTGAGGATCTTGTCGAGGTTCTCGCGCTCCCAGCGGGTCATGCGCTCGAAGTGCTCGTAGGTCGCCTCTTCGGCGAGGAACTCGGGCGTGTGGAACTGCCGCCGTCCGCCGACGACGGGGATGTCGTGCTTCTGGTGCAACATCTCGTGATAGACGATCCATTCGACGAACAGGCGCGGCACGAACGGCCGGTCGAGCGACGCGTGGATGCGGATCAGCCGATCCTCGACGCTGTAGGAGCCCATCTTGATCGAGTTGCGGCGCCGGCGCTTGGCGCCGGGTTGCGACCGCTGGCTCCAGGTGATGCGCGCGTCGATGCAGCCGGCGAAGTAGCGGCGGTTGAGGTCGTCGTAGATCTCCTTCAGATCGTGGACCTCGCCGCGCGTCTCGATGGTGAACACCGTCGGGCGGCGTCGGCGCGCGCGGCGGATCTTGCGGTGGTTGATGTCGATGTACTGCGACAGGAGCTGCGAGGCGTCGCGGTCGTTGCGCGCGACGTAGCGGCCGAGCGCGCGCACGATGTCGTGGCTCGCTTCGAGGAACATGTGATGGAGGCGGAGACGGAAGAGGCCCTTCTCGCGCTTGACCGAGATCATGGTGAAGCGGTTGTCGGTGACCGCGAGGGCGAGGCGCGCCTCGGGCGCATGGATCAGCATGGCGTTCGAGATGCGCTCTTCGAGCTTCTTGCGCGCCGACTCGTCGTCGACCTGCACCATTGGGGCGCCGCGACGGCGCGGCGAGACCGGCGCGAGCGCGCGGGTGCGGGCGACTTTCGGCGCGCGCCCCGAGCGTTGATCGACGCGCGAGGCGTCGTCACCAAGCGGAGCCCCGGGTTGAGGCGGCACGGGCGCGAGCAGGGCATCGTTCTGACTCACGAACACCTCCACAAGACTACGGAATCAAAAGCGTTATTTAAGCTACGCCGCGATCGAAACCGACGCAAAAGTATATCGCCGGGCCCTCCGTGCGGCAACTTATCCACAAGTCGGATTCATTATCGTCCGGGCTTTCCAGAAGTTGCGCGGAGGCTCGAACTGTTTAGAAGTAGGCGGGGCCGCTTTGTCGAAAAGAAAAATCCATCGCCGGCGAAAACGGCGGACATGACCCTGCAGAAGTCAACGGAAAAACCTTGATCGACATTTTAGAGCGGGCTTATAGTCGGATGTCCGAAGTTAACTTTTTTGTTATGGAGGAGGTCGCGATGAACCGGAACACCTGGAGGGTTTTGGCGTCAGGACTCATGGCAGCGACGCTGAGCTTGGGGATCGCGGCCTGCGACGACGACACGAGCAGCGGCACAGGCGACATGGCCGTCGGCGCGGACATGAGCGCCGGCGTCGACATGACGATGGAAGGCGC
>DATNAQ010000144.1:0-35682 GCA_035607415.1 Polyangia bacterium | reverse complement strand
TACATCTTCAGCATCGCGCCGCCCTCACGCCCGCACCGCCGTGACCGCGACGGAGAACGGGTTGCGGTTGCCGATGCGATCGAGCGGCGGCGCCAGCACCGTCACCGCCGCGTTCCACGGCAACGAGCCGATCGCCGCCAGAAAGTAGCTGCCGCGGCGCAGCCCGATGCGATGCGCGGCGCGCAGCCAGCCGTCCTGCACCACCTTCTCGAGCAGCTTGCCGGCGAACGCGCTGAACATGCCGCCCACCTTCTCCATGCGCTCGACCCGAAAACCGCCGTCGGAGAGAAGCGCGCGCACGCCGTGCGTGGTGAAGCGAAAGTAGTCGTAGGGCTCGTCGAAGAAGTGCCAGTCGAACGGCGCGGTCAGATACAGGCGCCCGCCGCTGCGCAGGACGCGGCCCAGCTCGGCGATCATCTGCCACGGCCGCGGCGACTGCTCGATCATCTCGGTGCAGATGACGCCGTCGAAGCTGCCGTCGGCAAACGGCAGCGCATCGGCCGCGCCGAGCACCACCGCCTCCGAGTTGCGCGAGCGATCGAAGCCGACGTAGACCGCGTCGCCGGGCAAGAGCTCGCGATACGGCGCCGTGCCGCAGCCGACGTCGAGGACGCGCCCGTGCAGGGCGCCGAGGTGCCGGCGCGCGGCGTCCTGCAGCAGCTTGTGGACGGAGTAGTTGTAGTCTCTAAGAGGCGACCACATGACCGTTCCTGCTTCCGCGTAGCACCTCTTCGATCGACCGCAGCAACCGCTCGGCGATCTTCGCCGCCGAGAAGCGCTCGACGCTGGCGCGCCCGCCGGCCGCCAGCGCCTGCCGCCGCGGTGCATCGGCCATGAGCGCGCGGATCGCCTGCGCGATGGCGTTGGCGTCGCCCGCCGGCACATACGCGACGTGGGTGCCGCCCGTCTCACGGTTCTCGGGAATGTCCGAGCACAGACAGGGCACCTCCATCGCCATGGCCTCGATGAGCGCGAGCGGGAGCCCCTCGTACTGCGACGGGAAGAGGAACAAATCGGCGGCGCGCAACAGCTTCGGCGCATCCTTGCGCGCGCCGAGCAGCGTCACCGGCGCGTCGAGCCGGGTTACCAGCGCGCGCAGGCTCTGCTCGTCGGGCCCCGTGCCGGCGATGAGTAGGCGGAGCGGCCGATCGCGGATCTGGCTGACCGCCTGGATCGCCTCGGCGTGGCCCTTGGGCGGCACCAGGCGCGCGAGCATGAGGATCGCGAACTCGTCCTCGCCGAGCCCGAGCGCGCGCCGCGCCGCCGCGCGATCCCCCGCCGCTGCCGGATCGAAGCGGCCGAGGTCGACGGAGTTGGGGATGACCTCGATGCGCTCGTCGGGCAGCGCGAGCTCGCGCATGTAGGTCAGCCGGGTCGCCTCCGAGACCGCGAAGAAGCGACGCGTCGTCCGCGCGGTCCAACCGTCGAGCCGCTTGACCAGCGCGATGCGACGGCGAATGCGCGCATCGAATGTCTCGGTGTTCGAGCGGTCGTACCAGGTGCTCTGCAGCGTCGTCACCGACGTGCGCCGCGCCGCCATCGCCGCCAGCCGCCCGGCGATGTCCGCCCACGGCAGCTGCGTGTGCACCACGTCGGCCTGCCGCGCCAGCGCCACCAGCCGCGGCATCGCCGGCAACACGCGCCGCGGCGGCAGGCCGAAGTCGTGAACGCGCGCGTAGGGCCGCACGCTGTCGTCGAAGGCCTGCCCCGACCACAAGAGCGCCACGTCGTTCTCGATGCCGAGCGCCTGCAGCGGCGCGAGCAGGTTGGCCAGGTGCCGTTCGGCACCACCGATCTGCATCGATTCGATGACGTGGAGGATGCGCACTATCGAATGATCCGGACCACCTCGAAGCACTCGGCCGCCTCACACTGGGACTCGAAGCCGCGCGTCTGGGCGAAGCGCCGGATCGCGTCGAGCGACAACATGCCGGTCGGACGAATCTGCGACTTGTAGAGTCCGCACGCCGCCAGCTTGTCCTCGAGGTGACCGCTGATGTCTTCGTAGATGTGCGCGGTGAAGTTCCACTCTCGCGCGTTGCCGCTATAGGTCGGCAGCTCGTACCGATAGATCTTGCCGGGATAGCTCTTGCGCGTCGGGCGCGCCGCCGCCTGCGCCGCCTCGAAGACGACGCGATGATCCTGGTGGAACGAAGGGCCGATCATGTACCAGGTGTCGGCGCGGAACTCGTCCTGGACCTTCTCGACGGCGGTCACGACGTCGCCGATCGGCACCTGGTCCATGCGGGTCTCCTGCTTGAACCCGAGCACGGTCCCCTCGCAGCCGAGCCGTCGCATGACCGCCGCGAACTCGGAGATGCGCTCTTCACGCGTGATCACGGTGCCGGTGTGCTCGAAGCGAAGATCGCCACAAACCACCACCGCGCAAAAGACCTCCACCCCTGCCGAACGAAGCTTCAGGATGGTACCGCCCATCCCGTAGGCCTCGTCGTCGCAGTGTGGAGCAATCACCAACACTCGCTTCGGCATGTATGAGTTCACGAACACGTCCTCCCCAAAACTGCGGGCAATCTAGCGCGCTTGCAACGGAGTGTCCATCGGCGCTCGGCGGCCGGCGGGGCAGTTCATCCCTTGGCAGGCGGCCGCCTCCGACGCATACTCAGCCCGCTGAACGCCTGGGCTTTTTGGCGCAACCAACGAAAGATACAAGCGTTCCGACGAACCTCTCATGCGTGTCCTCTACGTGTCGCAGACCGGCATGACCGAACCGCTCGGTCAATCTCAGGTCGTCCCCTATCTGTTGGGGTTGGCACGCGCAGGGTTCGACATCGACCTCGTGAGCTTCGAGCCGGAAGACGCGACCGCCGGCATGATCGAGCGCGTGCGCCAGCAGCTGGGCGACCACGGCATCGCCTACTCGTGGCTGCAGCGGCGCCGCGCGCATGACGTCCTGACCAAGGCGCGCGAGTCGATGAAGGGGCTGATGCAGCTGGTGCCGCGGGCGCTGGTGCGGCGGCCGCGGCTCATCCACGCGCGCGCCACCATCGCGGCGAGCATCGCGCATCTGACCGCGCGGCTGGTGCCCGGCGCGCGCATGCTGTTCGACTGCCGCGGCCTCGTCGCTGACGAATACGTCGACTTCGGCCACTGGCAGCGCGGCTCGTTTCGCTATCGCCTGCTCAAGACGGTGGAGATGGGCCTGTTCCGCCGCGCCGACGCGCTCGTGGTGCTCACCGATCGGCTGCGGCGCTGGCTGCGCGACGAGGCGCGGCTGGTCGGCGAGCGCACGCCCGTCGAGGTCATCCCCTGCTGCGTCGACGTCGCGCGCTTCGCGCTGCCCGCCGAGTCGCGGCAAGCGTCGCGCGCGCGGCTGGGCGCGGGCGATCGCTTCGTGCTCGGCTACGCCGGCAACCTGAACTCCTGGTATTGCGACGAGCAGATGGCCGAGCTGTTCGCCGCCATCCGCCGCCGGCGGCCGGCGCTGTTCGCGATCTACACGCGCGCCGAGCCGACGCGGCTGCGTCAGGCGCTGGCGCGACGCGGCGTCGCCGATGGCGACGTGTACATCGCGCCGGTGGCGTCGAGCGCGATGCCCGAGTCGCTCGCTGCCGCCGACGGTGCGGTGTCGTTCGCCGAGCCGCGCTTCTCGAAGATCGCGTCCTCGCCGGTCAAGGTCGCCGAGTATCTCGCCGCCGGCCTGCCCATCGCGGTCAATCGCGGCGTCGGCGATCAGGACGCCCTGTTGCGCGCGGAGCCGTCGCTGCTCGCCGATGCCGGCGCCATGGAGCCGGCCGAGCTCGAGCGCGCCGCCGCCGCCCTCCTCGCCGCCGCCGACGACGGCACGACCACGGCGCGGGCGCGCGCGCTGGCGAGCGCCCGGTTCAGTCTCGATGCGATCGGCGTGGCGCGCTACCGACAGCTCTACGAGCGGCTGGCCGGCTGATGGACGTCATCTTCCCCGTCTTGCTGTTTCTCTTCATCGGCGCGATCGCCATCTTTCTGTGCGCCAGTGTCTACAAGCAGAACGAAGAGCGCGTGTGGCTGACGAGCTGGCTGTGGGTCGCGCTGGTGCTACGGCTCGGCGCCGCGGCGCTGTTCGCGACGCTGCCCGAGACGCGCATCTTCCACGAGGACGCCGATGGGTACGAGTACATCGGCATGGCGGTCGCGCGCATCTGGCATGGCGGGCCGGGCGTCCAGCTCATGCCCGACATGCTGCAGAACTACGGATACAAGTACGTCGTCGCCAGCCTCTACTATGTGTTCGGACAGTTCCAGGCGCTGCCGTCGTGCCTCAACTGCGTCGTCGGCACCATCTCGGTGTTCCTCGTCTACCACCTGGCGCGGCAGTTCTTTCACCAACTGGTGGCGCGCCGCGCGGCGCTGCTGACGGCGCTGATCCCGTCGATGATCTTGTGGAACGCGATCGCGCTCAAAGAGTCGCTGATGAGCTTGCTCATCCTGCTGGCCCTGGTGTCGTGCGTGGCGCTCAAACGACGCTTCTCGTTCTGGCCCATCGTCGGCATCACGGTGTCGGTGGTCGCGATCCAGCCGCTCCGTTACTACATGGTCTACTTCCTCGGCTTCGCCATCGTCGTCTCGCTCTTCCTCGAGCGCGGCGTGCGCATGGTCAGTGGCCTGTACAAGCAGCTCGTCGTTGTCGCCGCCATGGCCGCCCTGTTGGCGATCGTCGGCATCAGTGGCCGCTTCGACGAAGGCGCGACGACCCTCTCGCTCGCGAACGTCTCGCATTTCCGCCACGGCATGGCGGTCACCGCGTCGTCGGGCTTCGACGCGGATGTCGACATCTCGACGCCGGCGGGCGCGCTCGCGTTCCTTCCGATCGGCATGGCCAATCTGCTGCTGGGTCCATTCCCCTGGCAAATGGGCTCGCTGCGGGCGCTGCTCGCCGCGCCCGAGACGATCTATTGGTGGATCCTGTTCCCGTCGCTGATCCGCGGCTTCATCTGGTCGCTCCGCAACCGCTTCTCGGAGACCTCGCCGCTGTTGCTGTTCGCGGTCACGCTGACCATCGCGTACTCGCTCATGCATGGAAATATCGGCTCGGGCTTCCGGCAGCGCGGCCAGATCTTCATCATCCTCTTCATCTTCGCCTCGTTCGGCCTGTTCAAGCGGCGCGCCGAGCGCGCGGGCATCAACCCGAAGCTGCTGCTCAGCGATCGACTGCAGGAGCCGACGGCGACACCACCGGCCGCCGCGGCGGCGAGGCCGGCGGCGTGACGCTCCTGGTCCTCGCGCCCAACCCGACGTCGGCGGCGTCGACGCGGTTCCGCCTCGAGCAGTACTTTCCGGCGCTGCGCGAAGCCGGCGTCGAGCCGGTGCTGCGCCCATTTCTCGACGAGCGCGCGCTGACCGTGCTCTACCGTCGCGGCGCCGCGCTGGCCAAGATGCACTCGGCGGCGCAGGCGCTGGTCGGGCGCATCGCCGATCTCGTGCGCTCGGTGCGCGCCAGCGTGGTGCTCATCCACCGCGAAGCGGCGCTCGTGGGTCCGCCGCTGTTCGAATGGCTGTTGGCGCGCGTCATCGATCGCCCCATCGTCTACGACCTCGACGACGCCGTCTGGGTGCCCTACGTGTCGCCCACCTATGGCTCGCTCTTGTCGCGCCTGCTCAAGGCGCCGCGCAAGACCAACTTCAACCTGCGCACCGCCGCGCGCGTGATCGCCGGCAGCCGCTACATCGCCGACTACGCGCGCCAGCTCAACGCCCACGTCGACGTCATCCCCACCGTCGTCGACACCGACGTCTTCGTGCCGCGCGCCGACGAGCAGCGCAGCGGGCCGCCGGTGCTCGGCTGGATCGGCACGCACTCGACGCTGCAGTACCTGCGCGCGATCGTGCCCGCGCTGCGCACCCTGGCCGAGCGGCGTCGCTTCGTCGTGCGCGTCTCGGGCGGCACGCTCGACGCGCCCGGCGTTCCCGTCGAGCACGTGCCGTGGACGCTCGCCGGCGAGCGCGGGCAGTTTCAATCGCTCGACATCGGGCTCTACCCGCTCGTCGAGGACGACTGGTCCGTCGGCAAGTCGGGGTTCAAGGCGGTGCAATACATGGCGTGCGGCGTGCCCGTGGTCGCTTCGCCCGTCGGTGCGACCATCGACATCATCGACGACGGCACCACCGGCTTTCTCGCCGCCGATCACGACGCGTGGGTCGATCGGCTCACGCAGCTCATCGACGACGTGGCGCTGCGCAACCGCCTCGGTGCGGCCGGGCGCGCCGACGCCGAGGATCGCTGGTCGCTGCGACGCCATGCGCCGCGTTTCGTCGAGGTCGTTCGCCAGGCGATGCGCGCGTCATGAACGAGGTTCAGGAAAGGAACGGCTCATGTATCTGCTCGGCTTGACCACGATGGGCGAGAGCTCGGCGGCGCTCGTCAAAGACGGCGAGATCGTCGCCTGCGCCGAGGAGGAGCGCTTCTCGCGGCAGAAGCATCACATCGGCTTTCCCTATCGCTCCGTCGAGTATTGCCTCTCCGAGGCGGGCATCGGCATCGGCGACGTCGACCACGTCACGCACTACTGGAAGCCGTGGATCCTGAAGCATCGCATCGGCCACACGCTCGGCGTCCTGGCCAAGGGGGTCGATCTCTTCCGCGCCCGCGCGCAACGCGGCGCCAAGCAGATGCGCGGCTATTACCTGCCGATGTTCTACATGCCGATCAAGGTGCGGCGCGAGGTCGGCCCGTCGGACTTCAACTTCCACTACGTCGAGCATCACGTCAGCCACGCCGCCAGCGCCTACTACTGCTCGCCGTTCGACGACGCCGCCGTGCTCACCGTCGACGGCGCCGGCGAAGAAGCGACGGTGCTCTTCGCCCACGGCCAGGGCAACCGCCTCGAGGTGCTCGCGCGCGTGAAGCTGCCGCACTCGCTCGGTCAGTTCTACTCGGCGGCGACCAACTTCCTCGGCTTCGACATGTTCGCCGGCGACGAATACAAAGTGATGGGCATGGCCGGCTGGGGCGAGCCCACGTCGGCGGGCTACCTGCAGCGCGAGGTGGTCAAGAAGACCGCCGACGGCGGCTTCGCGCTCGACATCACCTTCCTCGATCATCACCTCGCCAAGCACCGCCAATACTCCGACCGCGCGCTCAAGCTGTGGGGCCAGCCGCGCGGCAAGGACGAAGAGACGACGCAGCGCCACTACGACATCGCCGCCAGCGTGCAGGCGACGTTCGAAGAGACGCTGTTCCACATGCTCGAGTGGCTGTTCAAGAAGACCGGCACGCGCAACCTGTGCATGGCCGGCGGCTGCGCGCTCAACTCGCTGGCCAACGGCAAGATCGCGTCGCGCACGCCGTTCGAGCGCTTCTTCTTCCAGCCCGCGGCGCACGACGGCGGCGGCGCGCTCGGCTCGGCGCTCTACGTTTATCATCACCAGCTCGGCAAGCCGCGCCGCTCGTCGATGAAGCACGCCTACTGGGGCCCCGGCTTCGACGACGCCCGCTGCCGCGCCGCCGCCGAGGCGGGCGGGCTCACGCCCGTGCAGCTCGCGGACGCCGAGCTTCCCGGCAAGGTCGCGCAGCTCATCGCCGACGGCGCCATCATCGGCTGGTTCCAGGGCCGCATGGAGTGGGGACCGCGCGCGCTCGGCCATCGCAGCTTCGTCGCCGATCCGCGGCGCAGCGACATGAAGGAGACGATCAACCGCAAGATCAAGCTGCGCGAGCCGTTCCGCCCGTTCGCGCCGTCGATGCTGGCCGAGGCCTCCGAGCGTTACTTCGGGCGGCAGCACGACGCGCCCTTCATGATCACCGTGTTCCCGGTGAAGGAAGAGCGCAAGGCCGAGATCCCGGCCGTCGTTCACGTCGACGGCACCGCGCGCCCGCAGCTCGTCGAGAAGGACGTCAATCCGCGCTACTGGTCGCTCATCAAGGCGTTCGAGGAGCGCACCGGCATCCCGGTGCTGCTCAACACGTCGTTCAACGTGCAGGAGCCGATCGTGTGCACGCCCGAAGACGCGGTGCGCACGTTCCTCGCCACCGACGTCGACTACCTGGTGATGGAGAATCAGCTGATCGCGCGGCCGGGGGCGCGCGGCTGATGTGTGGGATCTTCGCCGCGCTCGGCCCGCTGCCCGAAGGCGCCGCCGACGCCGTCTCGCGCGCGCTGGCCCACCGCGGGCCCGACGCCGAGGGGCGCCGCGTCGACGGCGAGTGCACGCTCGTGCACCGGCGGCTGAAGATCATCGACCTGTCGGAGCTGGGCGCGCAACCCATGCTCTCCGACGACGGCGACGTGCAGGTCGTCTTCAACGGCGAGATCTACAACCACCACCTGTTGCGCGCCGAGCTCGAGGCGCGCGGCGTGCGCTTCCGCTCGCGCAGCGACACCGAGGCGATCGTGCGCGGCTACGAGGTGTGGGGCGATGCGGTGGTCGAGCGGCTCGACGGCATGTTCGCCTTCGCGCTCTGGGACCGCGCCCGCCGCCGCCTGCTGGTCGCGCGCGATCGCGCCGGCAAGAAGCCGCTCTTCTACTCGACGCGCGGCGGGGTCTTCCGCTGCGCCTCGACGGTGGCGGCGCTGCACGCCTCGGGGCTGCCGCGCGGGATGAGCGTGCAGTCGCTGCCGATGTATCTCGCCTACGGCTTCGTGCCGGCGCCGGCGACGCTGCACGACGGAGTCGAGCAGCTGGCTCCGGCCTCGCGTCTCGTCGTCGAGCGCGGCGCGGCCCCGCGCGTCGATGTCTACTGGCGCCCGCGCTTCGGCGAAGTGCGGACGCGCGACTCGTTCGCCGCGGCGAGCGCCAAGGTGCGCGCGCTGACCGTCGCCGCCGTCGAGCGGCGGCTCGAATCGGACGTGCCGCTCGGCGCCTTCCTCTCGGGGGGCATCGACTCCACCATCGTCGTCGGCGTGATGGCGCGCGCGATCGGCCGGGTGCGCACGTTCTCGATCGGCTTCGCCGGCGACCCGCGCTACGACGAGACGCACTACGCGCGCATCGCCGCGCGCGCCTTCGGCAGCGAGCACACCGAGTTCACGCTGCAGCCGTCGTCGTTCGAGCTGGTCGAGACGCTGGTGCGCCACCACGACGGGCCGTTCGGCGATTCGTCGGCGATCCCGACCTACGTGGTCTCGCAGCTCACGCGCCAGCACGTCACGGTCGCGCTCACCGGCGACGGCGGCGACGAGCTCTTCTGCGGCTACGTGCGCCTGCTCGCCGCCGAGGCGGCGGAGCGCATTCCGGCGCCGCTGCGCGTCCTGGCGGCGCGGGCGGCGGCGCGGCTGCCCGATTCGCCGTCGGAGCGATCGCTGAGCGCGCGGGCGCGCCGCTTCGTCGCGGCGGCGGCGCTGCCGGCGGCCGATCGCATCGCGGCGTGGAACACCTTCTTCCCGCCGGCGAGCATCCTGCGCGCCGACGTCGCGGCCGAGCTCGGCGCCGCCGTCGACGCGCCGCTCGCCTGGCAGCGCGCGATGTGGAACGACACGCACGGCGCGACGGTGCTGTCGCGCCTGCTCGAGCACAACTTCCGCACCTATCTGCCCTACGACCTGATGGTCAAGAGCGACCGCTGCTCGATGGCGCACGCGCTCGAGGCGCGCGCGCCCTTCCTCGACACCGCGCTCGTCGAATACGCGGCGACGCTGCCGCCCGGCTATCTGCGGCGCGGCGCCGACACCAAGCGCATCCTCAAGCACGCGTTCGCCGATCTGTTGCCGCCGCCGATCCGTACGCGCGGCAAGATGGGCTTCGGCGTGCCGCTCGGCGCCTGGTTCCGCCAGGATCTGCGCGCCTACCTCGGCGATCATCTCGCCGACGGCGCGCGGCTGTGGCAATGGCTCGATCGCGCGGTGGTGAGCCGCCTCGTCGACGAGCACCAGCGTGGCGCGCGCGATCACGGGCAGAAGCTGTGGGCTCTGCTCACGCTCGAGATCTGGCTGCGCAGCCTCGCCGCCGAGGCGCGCGCCGTCGTCGCCGCATGAGCGCCGTCGCCGCATGAAGGTGGTGCGCATCATCGACCGGCTCAACGTCGGCGGGCCGGCCATCCATGCCGCGCTGGTCTCGCGCGGGCTCGACGAGCACGGCATCGAGACGATCCTCGTCACCGGCGAGATCGAGCCCGGCGAAGCCGACATGAGCTACCTCCTCGACGAGTATGGCGTCTCGCGCGTGCTCATTCCGTCGCTGGGGCGCGAGCTGCGGCCGCTGCGCGATCTGTCGACTGCGTGGCAGCTGTGGCGCGTGCTGCGCCGCGAGCGGCCCGACGTCGTGCACACGCACAAGGCCAAGGCGGGCGCGCTCGGGCGTCTGGTGGCGCTGCTCGCCGGCGTGCCGGTGCGCGTGCACACCTATCATGGCCACGTCTTTCACGGCTATTTCGGCCCGACCAAGACCCGCTTCTTCGTTGCCGTCGAACGCGCGCTCGCCCGCATCACCACGCGCCTGGTCGCGCCCGCGCCGGCGCTCGTCGAGGAGCTGGCGCAAAAATATGCCATCGCTCCGAAGGAGCGGTTCAGCGTGGTGCCGCTCGGCTTCGATCTATCGCCATTTGCGCGCGCCGGACGACATCGCGGCGAGCTGCGCAAGCGGCTCGGCATCGGAAACGACATCCGCCTCGTCGGCATTGTCGGCCGTATGGTGCCGGTGAAAGACCACGCGGGTTTCATCGCCGCCGCCGCGTTGCTGGCCGCCCGGCGCGAGGATGTGCACTTCGTATTCATTGGTGGCGGCGAATTGGAAGCGGCGGTGCGCGCCGATCTGGCCGCGCGCGGGCTCACCTCACGCGCCCACCTCCTTGGTTGGTCGAAATCACTCGAGCGCATCTATCCCGACCTCGACGTCGTGGCCCTCTCGTCGCTGAACGAGGGCACGCCCGTAGCCCTCATCGAAGCCATGGCGGCCGGCACACCGGTCGCCGCCATCTCCGTCGGTGGTGTCGCCGACGTGCTGCGCGACGGCGCCCGCGGCGAGCTAGCACCACCGCGCGATCCCGGCGCCCTCGCCAGCGCCATCGAGCGCGCGCTTTCGCCAGCTTCGCGCGATCGCGCCGCCCGGATCCGCGCCGAGGTCACGGCCGAGTTCAGCGCCGACCGCTTGTGTGCGGATCTCGAACGGCTCTATCGTTCGTTAGTCGTGGAGTCTCCATCGTGACCATCGCAGCCGTGCGGCACGGCACGCGGCGCTGCCCCGCGTGCGGCGGTCCTGCCACGCAATCGCCGCGCACCGCCCGCGGAAAAAAGGCAATTGGCGGCGGCCCGCTCGAGATCGTGGCCTGCGCCTGTGGTGCGGCGTTCCAACCGCGAGTTCCCACCGAAGAGGAGCTCGCCCGCTGGTATGACTACATGGGCCACAATCCACTCAACATGCAGACCACTCCGCTGCTCGACAGGCGCCTGGGACGCATGGTCGACGGCTTCGAGCCGGTGCGCCTGACCAGCCGGCTCGTCGAGATCGGGATCGGCGGTGGATTGTTCGTGCGCACAGCGACGACACGCGGCTGGGACGTGTGGGGCACCGAGATCTCTCCGAGCTGTGTGGCCGCGCTGCGCCCAATCATGGGCGAACGGCTGCACGAAGGCACCGTCGAGACCATCCCCTTCCCCGACGGCTCGTTCGACGGTGCGGCCATGATCGAGGTGATCGAGCACTTCGACGATCCGCTCCCATACCTGAAGGCTGCCCACCGTTTGCTTCGCCCTGGCGGCAGGCTGTTCGTGACCACGCCCAATGCGCGCGGCATGGCTGGCCGGGTTCTGGGCACGCAGTGGCGCGCCTACACCGATGAGCACCTCAGCTACTTCGAGCCGCGCTCGGTGACGGCGCTCTTGGCGCGCGCCGGTTTCGTCGACATCGAGATCGACACCACCAACTTCGACCTTCTCGCAATTACCGTGCAGCTGCGCGACCGCCTGCCACGCCGCCATCGACGCAGCCCCACCCCGGCACCGTCGAGCGCAGCGTCGCCGCCGACCCCGCCGAAGCGCACCGAGCGACTAGGCTGGGCGGCGAGCGCGTTCGATACCGCCATAGAGCTGACCAACCGCGTCGCCCGTTTCACCCGCCTCGGCGACACCCTCAAGGTAGCAGCGCGACGCCCCTGACGACGGCGTCGACCACTCGATCCATCTCTTCGTCGGTCATGCCCGTCGGCAACGGCAAGAGCAGGCACTCGCGGTGGGCGCGCTCGCTCTCGACGAGCGGCCCGCGCACGCCGTCGGACTGCCCCGGCTCCTCGTGCGCGTTGACGAGGCCGCTGCGCACGGCGATGCCGTCGGCCTCGCACCGCGCCGCCGCCGCGCGCGCCGCCGCCTCCGACGCGAAGCGCACGCACAGGCTCTGCCAGTTGCTGCGCGCCCACGGCGGCTCGACGGCAAAGCGCACGCGCGCGCCGAGCCGCTCGCGCAGGGTCTCGACGAGGCGGCGCCGCTCGTCGACGAGCCCGGCGAGCCGGCCGAGCTGCACGCGCCCGATCGCGGCCTGCAGATCGGTCATGCGGTAGTTGAAGCCATGCACGCCGTCGCGCGTGCCGTGCGAGCGCCAGGCGCGCACCCGCTCGTCGACGACGGCGTCGCGCGCCGTCACCATGCCGCCGTCACCGGTGGTGATGAGCTTGCGCGGGTGGAAGCTGAAGCAGGCGACGTCGCCGTGCGGCCGGCCGATGCGCTGCCACTGCCCGTCGACGAGGAGCTCGCTGCCCGCGGCGCAGGCGGCGTCCTCGACGAGCGGCAGCCCCCGGGCGCGCGCCAGCGCCGCGAGCGCATGCAGGTCGCACGGCATGCCGAGCTGATGCACGCACAGGATGGCGCGCGTGCGCGGCCCGATCGCCTCGGCCACGCGCGCCGGATCGAGGTTGTAGGTCGCCGGCTCGATGTCGACGAACACCGGCGTGGCGCCCGCGTGACGCACGCTGTTGGCGGTGGCGATGAACGAGTGGCTGACCGTCACCACCTCGTCGCCCGCGCGCACGCCGACGGCGAGCAGCGCCAGGTGCAGCGCCGCGGTGCCACTCGAAACCGCGCACGCCCGCGGCGCCCCCACGAAGCGGGCGAATTCCCCTTCGAATGCTTCGGTTTCCGGGCCTTGCATCACCCAACCCGAGGCGAGCACGCGGGCCACGGCGGCGGCCTCCTCCGGCTCCAACAGCGGCCGCGCCATGGGCACCGTCGGGTGACGCATGAACGATAGTATGCTAGAAGTCCACTAACCTAGCGAGGCCAAATATTTTCATGCGTTATCTCATTACCGGCGGCGCCGGCTTCATCGGATCGCACCTCTCGGAAGAGCTCCTGCGCCGCGGTCACGAAGTCTTCGTGGTCGACGACCTGTCCACCGGCAGCATCACCAACATCCGCCATCTCAAGACCCACGATCGCTTCCACTACACCATCGACAGCTGCGCGAACCATCATCTGATGGCCGAGCTGGTCGACGGTTGCGACAAGATCTACCACCTCGCCGCCGCCGTCGGCGTGAAGCTGATCGTCGAGTCGCCGGTCCGCACCATCGAGACCAACATCCGCCTCACCGAGATCATGCTCGGGCTTGCCAACAAGAAGAAGCGCCCCATCTTCGTGGCGTCGACGAGCGAAGTATATGGCAAGAGCGAGCAATTCCCCTTCAACGAAGACGGCGAGCTGGTGATGGGCGCGACGACCAAGGGGCGTTGGTCCTACGCCTGCAGCAAGGCGATCGACGAGTTCCTGGCGATCGCGTACTGGAAGGAGAAGAAGCTCCCGACGGTGGTCGCGCGCCTCTTCAACACCGTCGGTCCGCGCCAGACCGGGCAATACGGAATGGTGGTTCCGAATTTCGTGCGCCAGGCGCTGAGCGGTCAGCCCATCACCGTCTACGGCGACGGCAAGCAGTCGCGCTGCTTCACGCACGTGTCGGACGTCGTGCGCGCGTTCATCAGCCTCATGGACCACGAGGCCGCCTACGGCAACGTGTACAACATCGGGAACAACGTCGAGATCAGCATCGGCGATCTCGCCAAGCAGGTGCGCGAGATGTGCAACTCCAAGTCGGAGATCGTGTTCGTGCCCTACGAGAAGGCGTACGAGCAGGGCTTCGAGGACATGCCGCGCCGCGTGCCCGACCTCGGCAAGATCAAGAAGGCGATCAACTGGCAGCCCACCATTCCGCTGGCGCAGATCCTCACCGACGTCATCGAGTTCGAGCGGCGGAGCGCCTGATCGGGTAACGCCGTGCCGAGCATCGCGGATTACACACGTGCCTTCGGCATCGCGGTGCTCGCGTCACTGGCGCTGACGTTCGTCGTTCGCGCGGCCGCGCGCCGCTTTCAGCTCGTCGCCAAGCCGCGGCCCGACCGCTGGCATCGCAAGCCGACCGCGCTCTACGGCGGCATCGGCATCTTCGCCGCCTTCGTCGCCGTCGTTCTGGTGCAGCGCTCGTCGACGCACATCCAGGGGGGAAACCTCCTGCTCGCCTGCGCCGCCGGCATGTTCGGCGTCGGGCTCGTCGACGACATCTTCCACCTCAAGCCGTACGCCAAGCTCGTCGGCCAGATCTTCTTCTGCAGCGCCATCACGATGTTCGGCCTGCGCCTGCACTGGCTGCCGTCGGTGGTGCTCGACCAGGGGCTCACCATCTTCTGGCTCGTCGGTATCACCAACGCCATCAACCTGCTCGACAACCTCGACGGGCTCGCGGGCGGCGTCTCGGCGATCGCCGCGCTCTTCCTCGTCTACTTCTGCCACATCGCCGGCTTCGGCTCGGTCGCGCTGTGGGCGGCGGTCTTCGCCGGCGCCGTCGTCGGCTTTCTGGTGTTCAACTTCAACCCCGCGTCGATCTTCATGGGCGACTGCGGATCGCTCTTCCTCGGCTTCTTCCTCGGCGCGGTCACGCTGGTGTCGAACTCGGGCGGCATCCGCCGCAACATCGTCGCCGTGTTGGCGATCCCGGTCCTGCTGCTGCTCATCCCCATCATCGACACCACGCTCGTCACCGTCTCGCGCCGCATGAACGGGCGGCCCGTGTCGCAGGGCGGCCGCGACCACACGTCGCATCGCCTCGTCGCCCTCGGCCTGAGCGAGCGCAACGCCGCGCTGACGCTGTGGACCGTCGCCGCGCTCTCCGGCTGCGTCGCCGTGGCCGTGCGCAACTCGTCGTGGATGATCGGAGCGCTCCTGGTGCCCACGTTCTTCATGGGCTGCCTGCTGGTCGCGGTCTTCGTCGGCGGCGTGAAGGTCTACCAGCCGGTGGCCGACGAGGGCGAAGGCAGCGGCCGCGCGCTCCTGCCGACGCTGGCCGACTTCACCTACAAGCGGCGCCTCTTCGAGGTGCTCTGCGACGTCGCCGTCATCGTCATCGCCTACTACGCGGCGTTCCTCCTGCGCTTCGACGGCGAGCTGGTGCGCCCCTACTACGTGCTGTTCGTGAACTCGCTGCCGCTCGTCATCGTCGTGCAGCTCGGCGCCTTCCTCAGCCTCGGGCTCTACGACGGCCTGTGGCGCTACACGTCGATGAGCGACCTGTCGACGCAGCTGCGCGCCGTCGGTGGCGGCTGGATCGCCTCGACGCTGGCCATCGTCTTCATCTTCCGCCTCGAGAACGTGTCGCGCTCGGTCCTCATCATGGACTGCGTGCTGCTCACGCTCGGCGTCTGCGGCACGCGCATCTCGTTCCGCCTGCTGCGCTCGTGGGCGTCGCGCTTCCAGTCGGACGCGGCGAGCGGCAAGCGCGTGCTCATCTACGGCGCCGGCGACGGCGGGGAGCTGCTCCTGCGCGAGCTCATGCAGAACCGCGAGCTCGGGCTCCATCCGGTCGGCTTCGTCGACGACGATCCGCAGAAGCAGGGGCGGCTCATCCACGGCGTGCGCGTGCTCGGCTCGCTCGAGCGGCTCGGCGAGCTGGCGGGGCGCGAGAAGATCGACGAGATCGTGATCTCGACGAGCAAGCTGGCCAGCGACCGCAGCGAGCGCCTCGACGTCGTCTGCCGGGAGACCGGCCTGCGCGCCCGGCGCATGCGCATCGCGCTCGAGTAGCCGCCGCGGCGGGCGCGCGACGGGCTCAGAAGCGCGGCAGCACCGGCGCCTGCGCCAGCGTCGGGGCCTCGGCGTCCTTCTTCGACAGGCGCGGCTTGTCGACGGGCCACGAGATGGCGAGCGCGGGATCGTCCCAGCGAATGCTGCGCTCGTGCTCCGGTGAATACATGGTCGTGCACTTGTAGAGGAAGTCGGCGCTCTCCGACGTCACGCAGAAGCCGTGCGCGAAGCCGGGCGGGACCCACATCTGCTTGGGCGCGTCGCCGGTGAGCTCGAGGCCGAGCCAGCGCCCGAACGTGGGCGAGCCGCGCCGCACGTCGACGACGACGTCGTAGACGCTGCCGCGCACCACCTGGACCAGCTTGCCCTGCGCGTTCGGCTCCTGGAAGTGGAGCCCGCGCACCGTGCCGCGCACCGAGCGCGACAGGTTGTCCTGCACGAACGGCCCGATGCCGTGCTCGGCGTAGCGCTCGCTGCGCATGATCTCGAGGAAGAAGCCGCGGTCGTCGCTGAAGACGCGCGGCTCGATGACCAGGACCCCCTCGAGCTCCGTCTTGCTGACTTTCAAGATCTCGTTCCTCCGAGCGCCAGGAGATAGCGCCCATACTCGTTGTTGCGCATCGGCTCGGCGAGCGCGTGCAGCGTGGCGTTGTCGATGAAGCCCATGCGCCACGCGATCTCCTCGGGGCAGGCGACCTTGAGGCCCTGACGCTGCTCGATGATCTGGATGAACGTCGAAGCCTGCATCAACGACTCGTGCGTGCCGGTGTCGAGCCACGCGTAGCCGCGCCCCATGACCTCGACGCGCAGGTGTCCGCGCTCGAGGTACACGCGATTGACGTCGGTGATCTCGAGCTCGCCGCGCGGCGACGGCTGGAGCGCGCCGGCGATGTCGAGCACCTCGTTGTCGTAGAAGTAGAGCCCGGTGACCGCGTAGTTCGATTTGGGCTGCTTCGGCTTCTCCTCGATGGCGAGCGCGCGCCCGCCGGCGTCGAGCTCGACGACGCCGTAGCGCTCCGGATCCTTGACCCAGTAGCCGAACACGGTGGCGCCGTCGCGCTGGCGCGCCGCGCGCTGCACCTGCTCGGTGAGCCCGTCGCCGTAGAAGATGTTGTCGCCGAGCACGAGCGCGCAGCCGTCTTTCGGCCCCACGAAGTCGCGGCCGATGATGAACGCCTGCGCGAGCCCCTCCGGCCGCGGCTGTACCGCGTACGAAATCGAGATCCCCCACTGCGATCCGTCGCCGAGGAGCTCGGTGAAGCGCGGCGTGTCCGTCGGTGTCGAGATGATCAAGATCTCGCGGATGCCGGCCAGCATCAGCGTCGTGATCGGGTAGTAGATCATCGGCTTGTCGTAGATCGGAAGCAGCTGCTTCGAGATCACGCGCGTCAGCGGGTAGAGCCGCGTGCCCGCGCCGCCCGCCAGGACGATGCCTTTCATCGTGCTTCCTCCGCGAGGTATTCGTCCTGCGCCGCTTCCCACGTCGGCAGCTGATCGAGGCCATGCAGCGCGAGCATGCGATGCTGGAACAAGCAGTTCGGCGGCCGCTTGGCGGGCGCGCCGAGCGCGTCGCTGCCGACGACGCTCCAGCCCGGCGCCACGCCCAGGCGCGCCGCGAGCCGCGCGGCGAACCCGGCCCACGTCGTCTCGCCCTTGCAGCTGACGTGGTAGGTGCCGAACGCGTCGGTGCGCGCCAGCGCGACGATCTGGCGCGCCGCCGCGCGGGCCCACGTCGGCTGCACGCGCCGCTCGCCGTCGAGCTTGAGCGGCTTTTTGTCGAGCACGAGCTGGCGCAGCTTCGACGAGAAGTTGGCTCCGCCGGCGCCGTACAGCCCCTGTACGCGCACCACGAACAGCTCGCGCGTGGCGGCGCGGGCCAGCTCCTCGCCGGCGTACTTGCTGCGCGCGTAGATCGACTGCGGGTTGGGCCGCGCGAACTCGTCGTACGGCTCCGGCTGCGCGCCGTCGAAGACGAAGTCCGTCGAGACGTGGACCAGCCGCGCGCCTTGCGCAGCCGCCGCGCGCGCGACGTTCTCCGCGCCGAGCGCGTTGCCGCGCCACGCGCCCTCTTCGTCCTTCTCGGCGCCGTCGACGTTGGTGAACGCGGCGCAGTTGATGACGAGCTCGGCGCCCGCGGTCCGCTCGCGCACCGCGGCGGCGTCGGCGATGTCGCAAGCGGCGCGCGGCAGCGCCACGACCTCGGCGCCGCCCAGCTCGGCCACGACGTGGCGTCCAAGCAGCCCACCGGCGCCGAGCACCACCGTCTTCATGCGCGGCTCCCACGCGAGCCGTAATTGCGCTCGTACCAGTGCATGTACTCGCCCGACTTGATCGCGCGCCACCACGGCTCGTTCGCGCGGTACCACGCGATCGTCGACGCCAGCCCCTCGTCGAAGCGGCGCGTGCGCGTCCAGCCGAGCTCGCGCTCGATCTTGCCGTCGTCGATGGCGTAGCGGCGGTCGTGGCCGGGGCGATCGGCGACGTAGCGGATGAGCGACTCGGGCTTGCCGAGCGCGGCCAGGATGGCGCGCACGATCTCGAGGTTCGGCTTCTCCGAGCGGCCACCGACGTTGTAGACCTCGCCGTCGCGCCCGGCCTCGAGCACGCGCGCCACCGCGGCGCAGTGATCCTCGACGTGAATCCAGTCGCGCACGTTCATGCCGTCGCCGTAGACGGGCAGGGCCACGTCGCCGAGCGCGTTCAGGATCATGAGCGGGATCAGCTTCTCGGGAAACTGGTAGGGGCCGTAGTTGTTCGAGCAGCGCGTGATCAGCGTGGGAAACTTGTAGGTCTCGAACCACGCGTTCACGAGATGGTCGGACGACGCCTTCGACGCCGAATAGGGCGAGCGCGGGCGGATCGGCGTGGTCTCGGTGAACGCCGGATCGTCGGGGCCGAGGTCACCGTAGACCTCGTCCGTCGACACGTGCAAAAAGCGCTTCACGCCCGCCGCGCGCGCCTTCTCGAGCAGCGTCGCGGTGCCGACGACGTTGGTGCGCACGAACGCGCCCGGCCCCAGGATCGAGCGATCGACGTGGCTCTCCGCGGCGAAGTGCACGATCGCCTCGATGGCGTGGTCGCGCAGCGTCGCTTCGACGAGGGCGCCGTCGCAGATGTCGCCCTTGACCAGCGTGAAGCCGTCGCAGCCGTCGAGCGAGGCGAGGTTTCCCGCATAGGTGAGCGCGTCGAGCACGACCAGCCGCTCCGACGGGTGGCTGCGACGCCGCATGCGAACGAAGTTGGAGCCGATGAATCCGGCGCCGCCGGTGACAAGCAGATTCATGAGATTGGTCTATTCCCCGGAAAAGGTCATATCGTGACGCTTCTTCGCGATCAATCGGGCGCGCGCGCGCGCCAGCGCCGCCGACTCCGGGTCCCCCGCCTTCTCCTCGATTTCCGCCAGCAGCTCCTCGGCGCGCTGGCGATCGGCCAGGGTCAGCGACGAATGGCCGATGCGCCCGAGCGCCGCGCGCGCGCCGGCGAGATCGCCGCCGCCGATGCGCAGCTCCGCGCCGGCGAGCAGCAACGCGGTGTTCTGCGGGAAGGCCTTCAGGCCCGAGTCGATCGCGGCATAGCCGTCGCTGCGCGCACCGGCGGCGGCCAGCGCGCGCGCCGCGCTTGCGTAGGCGTCGGGCGAATCGGCCTCGCGCAGGAGATCGCGCGCCGCCGCCGCCAGGATGGCGGTGGCGTTGGCCTGGAGCGCGAGCTGGACCCGCGTCATCAGCATCGGCGTGCGCTCCTCCGAGAGGTCGACCGCCCGTCGCGCCGCCGCGTCGGCCTCGCTGACGTGGCCACTCGCGTAGAGCGCGCGCGCCAGCTCGGTCAGCCGCGCCGGCGTCTGCGGCACCGCCTCGACGACGTGACCGGCGAGCAGCCGCGTCAGCTCGTTCAGATCGAGCACCATCCCCGACGCCAGCGCGAGCCGATACTCGAGCGCCGCCTGCGCCGGATGGCCCGACGCGAGCAGCAGGCGCGCCGCCAGCCGATGCGCCTGCCAATTGGTCGGATGCAAGCGCAACGCGCGATTGAGGTCGTGCATCGCGGTGGTCGGATCGTCGCGCAGCGCCGCGCGCGCCGCCACCAGCTCGAGATAGTCGTCCGCGGGATGGCGACGGATCGCGGCGCGCAGCGCGTCGCCGTCGATTGTGTTCTTCTGCGCCGCGACGCTGGCCATGGCGTAGTCGGCGTCGAGCGTGTGCGCCGAGGTCTTCAGCGCCGCGAGCAGCACGAGCGACGCCGCCGCCCAGAACGGCACCCAGGCGCCCGCCTGCAGGCGCAGCCGTCGCTGGCCGTTGCGCCGCTCCATCGCCGCGATGTAGCCGGCGACGACGCCGAGCGCGACCGCCGCGGGAAAGGCGACGCCGGGCAGCTCGAGGCTGAAGTCGCCGAGGTCATGCACGACGGCGGCGGCGACGCCGCTCGCCGCGCCCAGCACCGCCGGGGTCGCCTCCTCCGCCAGCGTCGGCAGGATGCGGCGAATGGTGCCGAACAGCAGGATCGCCAGCAGCAGCGTCGCCGGAATGCCCCACTCGCTCGTCAGCTGCACCACGACGTTCTCGGGATAGACGAGCCGCACCGATTCGTCGTCCTGTCGGCGCGCGTTCACCGGCGCCTCGAAGGCGCCACGCCCGACGCCGGTCCACTTGTAGTCCTCCGCCAGCCGCACGCCGTCGGCCCAGCCGCGCGTCTTCTGATTGGCGAAGAGCTGCTCGTGACCCCACACGCGATCGCGCAGCGCCTCGTTGCTCCAGACCGCGGTGGCCGTCGCCAGCAACATGAGGAGGCTGGCGACGCCGATGGCGCGCAGCACACCGATCCGCCGCGCCGCCAGGAAGAGCGCGAGCAGGAAGCCACCGACGAGCAAGCCGAGCGCGCCGCTGCGCGACGTGCTCACCAGGAGCGCCGCCGACGTCAGCACCGCGACGCTGGCGGCGAGCGCGCGCGCGCCGCCGCGAAGCTCGAAGGCCATGCCGGCCGCGATCAGCGCCGCCAGCGAGAAGAGCGCGGCGGCGTGGTTGACGTCGACGAAGGTGCCGAACACGCCGAAGCCCGGCGTCGAGCGCGGCTGATAGACGCCGAAGATCTTGTCGATGTGCAGCGCCCGCTGCACGAAGGCCACCACCGCGATGAGCGCGCCCACGCCGGCGATGAACGCCAGGATCCGGCGCGCCTGCCCGCGCGAGCGCGTCAGGCCGGCGGCGGTCACGAGCAGCGCCGTGCAGGCGACCAGCCGCGCCAGCGCCAGCCACGTCGCCGGCACGTCGACGGTCAGCGGAAGGAGCCACGCGCCCGGTTGGACCTCGGCGCGCAGCGCAAAGGCGTTCGGCGACAGCCAGCGCACCAACGGCGCCGGCAGCGGCACCAGCTGAATCAGCGTCCACAGCGCCGCGACCAGCGCCACGCCGGCGAACGGCGGAATGCGCAACCCACGCGCGCCGCGCGTCGCGCCGAGCGCCAGGAGCAACAGCAGCGCCGCCGCCGACAGGGCGAGCTGCACCGGAGGATGAACCCCACCGACGGCCAGCGGCGCCGCGCAGCTCACGAGGCCGACGCCGATCGACAAGATCGGCTCCCAGCGGCTCGCCTGCGCCTCCGGCATCAGAAGATCCGCTCGGGCACCGAGATGATGTCTCCCGGACGCAGATACACGTTCGGCGCCTTGCCCTCTCCAATGTCGGCGACGGGAATTCGCACGACCATCTTCTTGCCCTCTTCGGTGCGCGTGAGCGTCGTATCGTTCTTCGCCGCCAGCGCCGTGAAGCCACCGGCGACGGTGATCGCTTCGACCACGCTCATCGACGGCGTGTACGTGAACGTTCCGGGCTTGCCGACCTGGCCGAGGATGTAGATCTTCTTCGACGTCTGCTCCTTGATGAGCACCGTCACCTGCGGATCGCGCAGGATCCCGTCGCGCAGCCGGTCGGCGATCATCTTGGCCGCCGTCTGCGCGTCGAGGCCGTCGATGTGCACCACGCCGACGAGCGGGAAGTTGATGTTGCCCTCGGGGCCGACCTTGTAGGTGCCGCTCAGATCGGGCTCGCCGAATACGCGCACTTCGAAGCTGTCACCGACGCCGAGCGACGAATCGACGGTGAGGACCGGCTGCGGCTGCTCGACGACCGTGCGGGTCGCGGGCCCGCATCCGACGAGGGCACAGGCGAGTAGTAGGAGCCAGCTCTTCACGGATTTTAGTATGAGGCCGTCAGCCGCAGGTAGACCACGTGTTTCGTATAGTCGACCGGCACCAGCCCCGGCGTGACGCCGCCGGCGCCGAGCGCGATCGTCCGGTTCGAGCGATTGAGCGTCAGGTCGTAGCCGGCCGAGACAAACAGCCAATCCTTGAACGGGTAGTCGACGCGCACGTTGAGCATGATGACGTTGTCGGTGCCGTCGGTCGTCGCCTGGATCATCTGCACGCCGTTGTAGCGAAGGTTCGAATACTGAAAGCGCAGGAAGCCGGTGAAGCGCCACACCAGCTGCGTCCACGACAGGTAGGCCGTGTCCTCGTCGTAGTAGGAGCCGAGCACCGAGTTCTGGAAGTCGTGCTGATATCCGATCGCCCCGGTCGACAGGATGGTCGGCTTCCAGCTCGCCGCCAGACCGCCGACCGCCGTATTCGGGCTCGGTCCCGACACATAGAATCCGTTGCCGTAGCCGATCCAAGCGTTCAGCGTCAGCTTGGTGGTGATGAGACCCTGCAAACCGGCGTCGACGTGCAGCGGATACGAGTTCGGGTGCATGCCCGCGCCCGGATCGGGGTACTGATTGATGAACTCCGTCGCCGCGATGTAGACGGCCGTCTTCGGCAGAAAGCGCCACGAGGCCCGCAGGTCGAAGCGGTGATACTGCAGGTTGTAGTCCTGCAGCTGCAGCGGCTCCCAATAGTCGATGCCGAACACGTATCCGACGAGGAACGTCAGCCGCCCGCCGCCCGGCGACAGGTTGATGCGCACGCCGACCTCGTTCTGATCGCGGTCGAGGTTCGGGCTGCCCGACACGTACGGCGGCATCGTCGAGCGCACGTAGTTGTCGAAGAGGATGAAGCTGTAGGGGCTGTTGTTGAAGAAGGCCGCCTGCAGCCCGCCGTCGACGTTGAACTGGCGGTGCGACGAGATCGAGCTGTCCGTCGTCAGATACTCGACGTAGCCGAGCCCGCCGTGCAGATCGAACTCGATGGTGCGGCGCATCTCGCGCGGCCGGGTCGTGAGATCGAAGCTCGGGTTGAGCCGGAGATAGAACGAGTTGTGCGGGTTGACGTCTTCGTAGAAGACGTTGGAATCCCAGCCGAGCTCGAGCCCGAGCCCGAGGTGCAGCAGCATCGCGTCCCCGAGCTTGATCCCGTTGGACGTCGGCAAAACGTCGGCGGTTGGGCCGCTGCTGGACTGCGCACGCGCGCTCGTCGCAACGCCGAGGAGCGCAAGACACGTGAGCAGGACCAGGTATCGCCGTAGCCGCATCGATGCCGTCATTCGCGTGCCCCGGTGATACCTGCGAACCGGTGGCGTGCGCTCCTCATAGTCGAATCAAACGAAGGGTGATGCCTCCGGCGGGCGCGTCACAACCGGCACCGGCAGGTCAGGAATGGTCGGGTCGCCTTGCGGAACTCGCGGATCGATCTCGACGTCGACGCGGGTGGCGCCGACGTAGCTCACGTCCTCGCCGATGCACTGCTCCGCTTCGGTTCCGAGCGTCACGACCTTCTGATAGAGAATCGTGATGCGCGTGAATTCGTGCTGGCGCGCGGTGTCGTCGCTCTTGGCGATGTCGAGCGCCAGCGTGGACATCGACTGGTTGGTCACGACCATGTGGCCGTTGAGCTGCGTCAGCTTGTCGTTGACGCAGTTCAGCTTGACCATGTCTTTGTCCTTGCGGGCCTTCGACTGAAGCTGCATGACGCGGCGCTGCGTCTCTTGCATCTTCTTGACGTAGTCCTTGGCCTGCGCCTGCGTCTCTTGCGGCGACAGCGTGATGCTCTTGCGGAAGTCGATCGACGCGTCCTCGTTCACCGCCGCAAACGCAACCGTCGCGCCTGCGAGCGCGATGAAAGCGGCTATGACGTTGAGCTGTGAGCGCATGGACGGGCCCTCTCAATACGTGAGACGGTGAAAACCCCGAGCATTATCAGTCTGACACCCCGGAGTGTCAACCTGACGCACACATATGTCGCCGTCCGCTTTGCGGGCGTTCACGACGGTCGTAACCGCTCGGAATAACGGCTACTTCGAGGCCTGGAAGATGAACGGATAGGAGAACTGGACGCTGCCGCCGGCGGGCGCCGGGAAGCGCCAGGTCTTGACGCGCGAGGTGATGCAGCTGGCGACCTCGTCGTCGTGCATGGTGTCGTTCTCGATCTCGGCCGAGGTGACCTTGCCGACCGACGAGATCTCGAAGCGCAGCTGCACCTTGCCGCCGATGTTCGGGTTGCGCTTGAGGCCCGCCTCGTAGCACGCCTTGATCGCGCCCAGGCGGCTGCGGATCTCCTTGGCGATCACGCTCGGGTCGAGCGAGCCATCGACGTCTTGCGGCGCCGAGTCCTTCACGATCGCCTTGACGGCGCGCTCGCCGCCGCGCTCGCCGGTGCCGACTTCGCCGGGTCCCGACGCGCGCAGCGAGCCGCCGCCGCGCAGGCTGCCGGTGCCGCCCGCGCCCTTGGCCGAGCGCAACCCGCCCGCGCCGGCGCCGGCGACACCGACGCCGCCGACCTGCGCGAACACCTTGTCGGCGTCGCCCGAGACGTCGCCGCCCTTGACCAGGTCGGCGACCGAGCCGTTCTCGCCCTTGGCGCCGAGGATCTTGAGCACGCCCATCTTCTGCACGTCGGCCGCCAGGCGCGCGCGACGCTCGGCCGCGGCGCGCGCCTCGGCCTCCGGATCGCGCGGCGGCTTCGGCGCCTTCGCCTTGCTCTCGGCGTGCTCCTTCTTGGCGTCCTTCTTCTCTTCGTCGTCCTTCTTGTCGTCTTCCTTCTGCGCGACGACGGGCTTGGGCTCTTCGACCTTCTTCGGCACGATCATCTGCACGAAGCGGTCGGGGATCTCTTCGATGTCCGGCTTGCGCGGCCAGTCGATGTTGCGCAGGTAGATGACGAACCCGAAGTGCGCGATGAACGACGCGGCGACGACCGCCACGAGCATCCAGTCGAGGTTCTGCATCAGCGACGAGCGCACCGATGGCGGCAGCTGCGGCCGCGGCTGCACCGGCGGCGGCGTCACGAACTGGAACAGCACGGTCACGTCGCCGATGACCACCTTGCCGCGCGACTTGTCGGGCAGGAGCAGGTGCCACAGCTCGCCCTTCTTCTGCGCCTTGCCCTGGCGCAGCGCCGGCAGCGCCACGACCTGATCGCCGAGCGACACGCGCCCGTCCATCATGTCGCTGAAGTTGATGGCGTAGCCGGCCGGCGTCAGCTCGAAGATGGTGAAGGTGCGCGGCAGCGCGTTCGACGCCGGCACCACGAAGGTGTTGCGCGTCGACTGGCCGATGGTGACGCTCTCGCGCTTGCGCACGAGGCGCTCCTCGACGATCTTGCCGTTCTGGATGATTCCGATGCGCAGGATCTTCGGCGCGCCCTCGGGGTTTTTCAGCTGAGCCATTCAGTCATCCTCAGAACGGGTGATGCGACGCCGCCTCCAAGATCTTGGGTAGGAAGTCCTTCTTCAGGCTCTCCCAATCGTAATCCATACTCGACCGCTGAAGCACGTAAAAAGCATTGGGCTTTTGGATCTTGCCCTCGACGACGATGCCTTCGGTGATGCGGAAGATCTTCTGGCCCGACGCCGAGCGCTCGACCTTGACCTTGGGCGCCGCCGTCGCGGACGGCGTCTGCTCCTGCGCCCACGCCACCGACGACACGCCGAGCGCCGCAATCAAGATCGCACGCATCATTTGTCACCCGCCGTTTTTCCTGCCGGCGCCGGCGCCGTCTTCGGCTCGCCGCGCTGCTGCTGGCGTTGCATGCGTTGAATGCGCTTCTGCTCGCGCTCGATGCCCGTGCGTGCCTCGGCGATGTACGTGTCCGCCGGATCGTCGGGCTTGAGGCGATAGCTCGCGAGCTGTTTGTACTTGTTCAGATAGTTGATCGACGTGTTGAGCTTGGTAATCAGATCGGTGCCCGGCATCTGCTTGGCGTCGAGATACAGGATGCCGAGGTTGAAGTACGCGTCGGCGTAATTGGGATCGAGCTGCGTCGCGCGCTTGTACGCGGTCTCCGCCTGCGGATACTCCTGCTTGCCGCGATACGCCGATCCGAGGTTGTTCCACGCCTTCGAGAACACCGGCAGCAGCTGCGTCGCCTTCTGCGCCGCCTCGAGCGCGCCGTCGTAATTCTTGCCGTAGAGATACTGCGCCGCGAGGTTGTCCCACGCGTTGCCGTAGCGCGGGTCGAGCTCGGTGGCCTTGCGGAACGCCGCCGTCGCCGAGATGCGATCGTCGCGCGTGAGCGCGATGAAGCCGAGCAGGTTGTAACACTCGGCATTGTTGGGATCGATCGACTTGGCGATGTCGATGATGCTCGTCGCCAGCTCGTACTTGCGCTCGTAGTAGTAGGCCTTGGCCAGCACCACCATCGCCGGCACGTAGCGCTCGTCGCGCCCGAGCGCGAGCTTGGACTGGCGGATGGCGTCCTCGTAGCGCTGCCGCTTCAGGAAGTTCTCGGCGGCGAGCGTGTCGGGCTTCGGATCGCCCTTGGTCTCCGCCGGCAGCTGCGTCTGCGCGGCGAACGCCGGCAGCGCGCACGTCAACATCGTCGCGACCAGAACGGCGCGCATCACGGCGACTCCAGCTGCATGTCGATGCGTTCGTCTTTCACCATCGGGAACACATCCGGCTTGTATGTATTGGCGCGTGTGCGGGCCAGGCGCGTTCACTCGTTGGACACACCAAGCTCGCCGGCCTTTTGCAAGGTCACGCCGTAGCGCTTCACCGCCTCCTCATCAACGCCCGCCACCGCCTGTTCGATCTGATCGCGATAGAGATCGCACGCTTCGGCGCCCAATCGCTTGACCTCCGGCGGACATGGCGCGTTCAAGAGCGCCTTGGAGAAGATCTCGTACAGGTAGCCGGTGCGGAAGTACGCGGCCAGCGTCCAGGTCGCGCGGCGGAAGCCGATGACCTTGTTGTACTCGCCGACCATGTTGCCGACGTTGTTCTTGAACGACTGGATCGACGCGGCCAGCTTCTTGCCGCCGCCCGAGATCTTGGCGTGCTCGACCGCCGGCAGCTTCTCCTCGGTGAGGATGAACGCGGCGTGCGCGGCGAACTCCGCCTGCTCCGAGGCCGGCGGCACCGTTGCGCCCTGCTGCACGATCTTTTTGTAGAGCGCGTCGGCGGCGGGCTTGTCGTGGCGCGCCTCGTCGTTCTGCGCGATGCGGAACCACGCCTCGAGCACGCGCTCCCTGCCCTTCGGATCGTTGCCGTAGGTCTTCACGTACTCGGCGAAGGTCTTGTTGGCCTTGTCGTAGTCCTTCATCTTCTCGAGGTTCACGCCGGCGCGGAAGAACGCCTCCGACGCGTCCTCGCGCTTGACCGTCTTCTCCGCGGCGTAGCGCTTGAAGAGGTCGGCCGCCTTCAGATAGTTCTGATCGTTCTCGAGGATGATGGCGGCGTTGAAGAGCGCGTCGGTGCGATGCGCCGATGCCGTGAAGCGCTTGTCCTCGGCGAGGCGCAGATACGAGATGGCCGCCTTGTCGAACTCGAACGCCTTCTGATAGCTGACCGCGGTGCGGAAGAGCGCGTCGTCGACGAACTTCGACGTCGGATACTCGGTGACGATGCGCTCGTACAGGCGCGTCGCCGCGGCGTAGCGCTTGACGTTCTCGTAGGCGACGGCGGCGTTGTTGAGCGCCTTGTCGGCGTCCTCGCCGTGCGGATCGCGGTCGACGATGTCGACGTACATCTTCGCCGCTTCCTCGTACTTCTTCTCGGCGAAGAGCGCGTCGGCCTTCTGGAACTTCACGCCGAGCGACAGCTTGCCGAGCTCGGCGGCGTTCTTCGCCGCGGTGGCCGAGGTGCCGCAGTTGGCGGCCTTCAGGCGGTTGGCCCACTCCTCGATCTTGTCGAGGTTCTTTTCGATCGTATACGACACGAGAATCGCATTACCGGCATTGGCGCCGATATCGTCTTTGCAATATTTCGTGACGATCGCTTCCATGCGCGGCCGCGCGTCGTCCCAGTGCAGATAGCGGAACGGGATCTCGGCCGACTTGTACGTCATCGTCGGCACGCGCCCCGAGCCCGGCACGCGCTGCACGAACACGTCGTAGGCGTGCTGCAGATGCTGCACGAGATCCGGAATCTGGATCGGCGTCACCGGCGACTGCGTCTTTCCGACGGCAGGCAGCGGCGGCTCGGTGTACGCGCCCTTCTGCTGCAGCTCGGCGAGCGCCATCTCGTACGACTTGACCGCGTTGAACGACGCGTCCTCGACGTACTTGTTGTCGAGCTTCGAGTCGCGCACTTTTTCGTACGCCAGCGCGGCGTCGCGGAAACGGCCCGAGTAATAGAGGGTCTCCGCGTACGAATACGAATACTCGTACGTATTCCGCGTATTCGGATATTGCTCGAGGTACTTCTCGTAGGCCTCGGCCGCCTGTTTGTATTCCTTCTGAATGTTGTCGAGCAGCTTCGGATCGGGGCGCTTCTGCGCCGCCGCCATCTTCTTCAGGTCCTGGGCCGCCTTGTGGTGGTTGACCGCCGCCGACACCAGCGCCAGCTCGGCCAGATCCTGCGCCGTCTGGATCGCCGCCTCGTTGTCGCGGTTGTGCTTGTACCACTCGGTGCCCTTGGTGTAGTTGCGCGCGAGCAGCTCGCGCTCCTCGAGGGCGTGGCCGAAGTCGCGCTGGCGCTCGAACGCCATGACGATGCGATCCTGCAGCTTCGGGTTGTCCGGGTGATAGGGCCACTTGGCGAGCGCGCGCTTGTAGACCTCGATGGCGTGGAAGTACTCGGTCTCGTCGAAGTAGATGTCGCCGAGCTTGGCGAAGATCTCGCGCACGTGCGGCTCGTTCTCGCGGCCGCGATAGAACTTCTCGATGCGCTCGAGCCCGGTCTCGGTGTCGTCGATCGAGTCGCCGTTCCAATCCTTCTCGGCGAACGAGATGCCGAGGTACTGCACCGCCTCGGTGCGCAGATCCGAGCCCTCGGCGCCCGACTCCGCCTTCTTCTTGTCGGAGAAGACGACCAGCTCGTCGAAGCGCTTGATGGCGTCGGGATAGTTGTCGGCGCGGTAATACGACCAGGCGAGCTTGTAGAGCGCCTTGTCGAAATAGGGCGAGTCCTTGAAGTCGAGCACGCGCGTATACGCGGCGATCGCCAGCTCGAGCTCCGAATTGTCGAAGTGATATTCGCCGACGCGCGTCCACGCCTCGGGCAGAAAGCGCGAGTCGTCCTTCACCGGCTTGCAGTCGGTGTAGGGATTCTCGACCTTGGTCCCCTTGCCCTTCGACGGGGACGGCGGTGACGGCGGATCGAGCGGCTTGTACTTGTTGTTACAGACGAGCGCGCGCATGGCCTGCAGCGACTCGCCTTCCTTGTTCATTTCACCGAGGCACCAGCCGAGGAGGTAATAGGCACCGTCGATCAACCGATAATTGGGAAAGCGCGTGATCAGATCTTTGTAGAGATTGATGGTGCGCGAATAGTCGGGCGTGATCTGCGCGCCCGAGGCCTGCGCGGCCTGCGTCGCGGTCAGGTACTCGTCGTTCGACTTCTCGAAGTAGAGCTCGGCGAGCCGGAACATCGCGTCCGGCGTCCAGCGATCGTCGCGCTGATACTTGACGAGGAAGTCCTCGAACAGCTTGATGGCCGACTCGCGCCGGACCTTCTCGTCCTTCTCCTCGGCGTCGAGCTGCGACTGATACTTCTGCATGAGCGCGCGCCGCTTCTGCACGTACTCCTGCTGCACCACGTGCTGGACGGTGCCGCGAAAGTCCTTGGTCGCGTCCTCGAAGCGGCCGATCTCGCCCTGCATGCCGTCGAGCTCTTTGCCCGCGTCCGGCCCGGGCAACCCGGTGCCGTCGCCGAACGCGCTCAGCGGCAGCGCGATCAAGACCGCCAACAGCGCCGTCCGCTTCATGGCTGCTGCTCCGCCGACTTGTCGACCGACTTGTATTCGTCGTCGAGCAGCTTGAGCTCGCGCTTGCGCTCGGCCACCAGCCGATTGGTGTTCCGCGTCGACGAATCCTTGAGCGCCCAGGCGACGTCGATGATGCCGACCTCGGCGCGCACGACGACGTTGTAGAAGCGCGTGGTCACCGCCTTGAACTGCTCGGCCATGATGCCGCCGCCGACGTCGGCCGACTCGGTCGTGTACCCGCCGAGCTGCTGCCGGTAGGCCGCGATCTTGAGCTTCTCGTCGTTGACCTCGGTGAGCAGCTCCTTCAGCCGCACGTCGAGCATGTCGTCGATGCGCCCGTTGAACTTGGCGACCTTGTTCTCCACGCCGTGCGCGCGATCGAGGATCGACTCGATCTGCTCGGCCTTGGCGCGGTCGCTCGGCGTCAGCTGCGAGCGCACGCGGACGTCGATGTCGTGCAGGCGGCGCAGCACGTCGTCGTACTTCTTGCGCAGCTCCTGCGCCAGCTGCATGTCCGCGTCGTCGACGCCGATCGACATCTTGGCGTCGTCGAGATCCTTGCGCAGGCGATCGGACGCGTCGCTCTGCCCTTCGACCTCGGCGAGCGCGGTGTCGAGCTCCGCCTGCGCGTTGGCCTGCTGCGGCGCCGGCAGCGTCTTCTGCACTTCGTCCTGATAGAACTTGCGCGTCGCCACCATCGAGGCGCGCATGCCGTTGAGCTCGGTCTGCATTTCGACCACGCGCTTGTCGAGCTCGTTGAACTGCGAGCGCGCGCGCCGCTGCCGCTCCTCCATCGACTCGGCGTCGACGGGCAGCGTCCGCATCTTCTGCTCGAGCGCGTCACGCTCGGCCTCGAGACCCTTGAGCTCCTGCTCGCTGCCGCCGATGGCGCCGATCAGCTTCGACATCTTGCCCGCGAGCGCCTCTTTGACGACCGAGACCTCGTTGGCCACCGCGATCGACTTGGCGCGCGCCGTCGCCAGCTCGGGGAAGACGTTGACGCGCGCCGGCCCGGTCATCGCCTTGTCGAGGCGGCGGATGATCTCCTCCGACTCGTCGAGCGACTTCTTGAGGTCGCCCTCGTCGCCGATCAGCGTCGTCACGTGCTGCACGCTCTCGTCGCCCGACATCCACCTGTTCGCCACCGGCGGGAGGATCTCGGCGAGATCGAACCTGCTCAGGTTCTTGGCGATGATGTCGCGGAAGTAGACCGGCGCGTTGCCCGTCTTCATGAGCGCGTCGTAGAGCTGCCGGTGCACCGGCGCGTACTCGTCGCGCGTCTTGATGAACGTGTCCGTCGCCGGCTGATACGCGTTCTCGCGAATGTGCAGCTGCCCGATGAGCAGCTTGACCTCGGGGATGAGCGGCGAGTCGGGCGAGTTGAGCATCAGCAGGTCGAGCGAGCGTGCCGCCTTGTCGTACTCCTTGCCCTTGATGCTGACCCACGCCGACTCGTAGAGCGCCTCGTTCAGGTACTCGCTCTTGAGCCCGATCCTCTGGTACTCGGCGAGCGCGTTGGTGAACTGCCCGCGGTCGTAGTAGATGCGCGCCAGCGCCAGGTGCGCCAGCTCGGTGATGCGCTTCTGCGAGTCGGTCTTGGCCGGCGTCTTCAGGATCGTCCCGAAGGTCATGATGGCGTCGGCGAGGTGCTCGCCGCCCATCGCCACCTGCGACGCGCCGACGAAGTACAGCGAGTGGAAATAGTAGACGTGGTCGGGCCCGATCTGCTTCAGCGTCGCCAGCGCCTTGTCGAACTCGTGGTGGAAGAAGAAGTACTTGCCCTCGACGTACGGCACCGACGGCAGCTGCTTGCCGGCCGGCAGCGCGTTGAGCTTGGTGATGTAGCCGTCGACGGGCGAATAGTCGCTCGTGTGCAGCGCGAGGTCGATGAGCCGCTCGAGCGACTCCTGGTAGCGCGGATTCGACGGCCCCTGGTCGACGATCTTCTCGAAGAAGCGGCGCGACGATAGATAGTCGCGCTTCAAGAACAGCGAGTCGGCGAGGTAGTAGAGCGCCTCGGGGTAGGCCGGCGAGTTGGGATACTTCTCGACGACGTCGAAGAGGATGATCGACGCCGCTTCGTAGTTCTTCAGCTCGTAGAGCACCTGCGCGTCGATGAGCCGGCGGTCGGCAATCTCCGGCCCGGGCGGCAGCGGCGGCTTGAGCTTGCTGTCGAGGTCGCCGATCTTGCCGTCGAGCTCGATGACCTTGGCGCCGAGGTTGTCGATCTCGTCCGCGAAGGCGAGGCTCGAAAACGCGGACGAAGCGGCCAGCGCGGCCGCGATCGCGATCCGACGCATGTTACTTCTTCGCCGGCGCCGACGACTTCGGCACGCTGTCCTTGTCGGCGATGAGCGACTCGCGGAAGTCGACCGCCGGACGATCCTTCGGGTCGGTGGTGACCGGATTGCCCTTCTCGAAGCCTACGACCTTGAGCTGGAGCTGCTTGCCCTCGGGCGCGGTGAACGTGCGGCTCGACTTCGCCGTGAACTTGTACCCCTTCAGGTAGGAGAACACGCCGTAGCCGTTGCCCTGGTAGACCATCTGCACCGACAGCGTGTGGTTGCCCGGCGTGATCGAGCCGTTGAAGACTTCGATCTCCTTCTGGTCGCCGAGCTTGCCGCTCTCGTCGGTCTTCGAATAGATCTCCTGCCCGTCGAGGGCGTAGACGTAGCGGATGGGCGTGTACATCGAGCCCATCTCGTTGCGATGCGTGATCACCGCGCGCGCGCCGGCGATGACGCCGTGGAGGACCGTCTCCTTCAACAGGTTCAGGCGCGCCTTGGAGCGGAAGATCTGCTCCTTCAGCTCGTTGACCCGGCGCTCCAGATCGTGGAGCCGCACGGTGTACGAACCGTTGGCGTTGGTCTGAGCGGCGGTCGCGGGATCCGTTGGAGGCGGCGGTGCGGGCTGGGCCGGCGGCGCGGTCGGCGCGGGCTGCGGAGCGGCCGGTGAAGCTTTCGGCGCGTCATTCGCAAACACGCTGAGAGGAAGAAGAAAAGCGGCCGCAGCCACCACGAGGGACGTGCGCACGCGACACCTCATTTAATGATATGACGACACTCATACCACCCAAGTAATGGGTGGTCAAACCGCCGGCCGGACGATCGGCCACAGCGCTTCCAGCACTTCTTTGACGCCTTCGCCGGTGGCCGCGGAGACGGCGTGGAGCGTGACCCCGCGAGCCGCGAACTTTTCGCGCCAGCCGTCGAGCGCTTCGCGCGTCTCGGTGAGATCGCATTTGGAAAGCGCGACGATCTGCGGGCGCTTGGCCAGCTCCGGCGAGTACTGCGCGAGCTCACGATTGATGATGTCGTAGTCATGCAGCGGGTCGCGGCCCGGCTCGGCCGACACCTCGATTAGGTGCAGCAGGACCCGGGTTCGTTCAACGTGCCGCAAGAAACGGTGGCCGAGGCCGTGCCCTTCGGAGGCGCCCTCGATGAGCCCGGGGATGTCGGCGAGCACGAAGCTCCGTCCGCCCGGCAGGCCGACGACGCCGAGATTGGGCACGAGCGTGGTGAACGGGTAGTCGGCGATCTTGGGGCGCGCCCGCGACACGGCGCTGATGAAGGTCGATTTGCCGGCGTTGGGATAGCCGACCAGCCCGGCGTCGGCGAGCAGCTTGAGCTCGAGGCGCAGGCTGCGCTCCTGGCCGAGCTCGCCCGGCTCGGCCTTGGTCGGCGCCTGATTGGTCGACGTGGCGAAGTGGATGTTGCCGCGCCCGCCCTTGCCGCCCTGCGCGGCGACGAAGCGCTGGCCGGCCGCCGACAGATCGCAGAGCACGTCGTTGCTGTCGACGTCGTGGACCACGGTGCCGACGGGGACACGCACGAGCACGTCGGGCGCCGAGGCGCCGTACTTGTCACGATCGGCGCCGGGCGTGCCGTGCTTGGCCTTGTAGTGCTTCTGATAGCGGAGGTCGAGCAGCGTGCCGAGCTGGTCGTCGGCGACGAGGATGATGCTGCCGCCGTTGCCGCCGTCGCCGCCGGCGGGGCCGCCGCGCGGGACGTTGGGCTCGCGACGAAAAGCGGCCTTGCCGTCGCCGCCGTTGCCGGCGCGAACGTCGATGGTGCATTCGTCGATGAATTGCATGGCCCGGCTGCGTGCGGGCGGAGTGCTACGCGGCGCTGGTAGCGGGCTTCACGCTGACGCGACGACGCTCGGTTCCGCGCATCTTGAACGCGGTGTACTCGACGGTGCCGTCGACGAGCGCGAAGATCGTGAAGTCGCGGCCGAGGCCGACGTTGTCACCCGGGTGGATGACGGTGCCCTTCTGGCGAACCAGGATGTTGCCCGCGATCACCTGCTCGCCGCCGAAGCGCTTGACGCCGCGCATCTTCGGGTTCGAGTCACGGCCGTTGCGCGAAGCGCCCTGTCCTTTTTTATGTGCCATGTTCTGCCTGCCTTACGCCGAGATGCCGGTGATCTTGACCGCCGTGAACAGCTGGCGGTGACCGTTCTTGCGACGGTAGCCCTTCCGCCGGCGGTACTTGTAGATGAGGAGCTTCTCGCCCTTGCCGCTGGCGACGAGCACTTCACCGGTGACGGTGGCGCCGGCGATCGTGGGCGCTCCGACTTTGACCTGGTCGCCGTCGGCGAACAGGAGAACCTGATCGAAGGTCACAGCGCCCTGATCCTTGGCGCCTTCGAGCTTCTCGATCTTGATGGTTTCACCGGGCTGGACCCGGTACTGCTTTCCACCAGTAGCAATCACGGCGTACATGAAGAAGTCCCTCGTTCCGACAGAGGGGCGAAGTCTACAAAGTTCCGTCGCCTTGTCAACAAGTAATGGGTCGGGCGCGGTGGTTGCACCAGATCCGGGGCATGGAACGAAAGAAACCGCACGAGCAGACGCCCGACGAACGGGTCGACGAAGCCTCCGAGGAGTCGTTTCCGAGCAGCGATCCCCCCAGTTTTACACCGGTTACGGGGGTCAAGCGCCGCGGGCGGCCTGAACCATCTCCAAAAGAAGCGGACCCATCACGCCGGTGAACTGAATGCCCATGCCCGCCTGCTGCCCCGGTGACGGGCGCAACCAGACGACCTTGCCGCGGACGTGAATCGGGGTCTCTTCGTTGGCGATGAGCACCTCGAGGTCGACCTCGGTGCCCGGATCGAGGGGCTTGGAGGTGCGCACGAAGAGACCGCCCGGCGACAGGTTGGTCACGAGATCCTTCTGCAAGTCGCCCTTCGACAGATAGCTCACCTGCAGCGAGACCGGGATGCGCGAGTGCTGCCGCTTGTTTGCCTCGTCGTCGCTCACGGGATCATCATACCTTGATTCGGCATCTTCTCGGCGAGGGCGGCGAGCGACTTGTCGTAGGGCGCTTCGGCGACGCCGAGGTTGGTGATGATGCCCTTGATGAGCGCGGCCGGCGTGACGTCGAAGGCGGGGTTGCGCACCTTGATGCCGTCGGGGGCGAGGCGGCGCTCACCGACGTGGGTGACCTCGCGCGTGTCGCGCTCCTCGATCGGGATTTGACGTCCGGTGGGCGTCTTCAGATCGACGGTGGACATGGGCGCGGCGACGAAGAACGGGATCTCGTGGGCGCGCGCGAGCAGCGCCAGGCCGTAGGTGCCGATCTTGTTCGCCGTGTCGCCGTTGGCGGCGATGCGGTCGGCGCCGACGATGACCGACTGGATCTCTCCGCGCTGCATCATGTGCGCGGCCATGTTGTCGGTGATGAG
>DATNAQ010000140.1:0-167777 GCA_035607415.1 Polyangia bacterium | reverse complement strand
CTAGTGTCCCGTGTCAGAAATTCGCGTGCACCGAGGGCGGTGCGGCGCCGCGCGCGCGAGGCGCGACGACCGCGAATACCTGAAGGTATTGAAGGGAGGAGCAACGAAGCGCCCGCGGATGTCGCGACGCCCGACTGCTAGCGAATTTCCGATTCGGGACACTAGGCGGAGCGCGCCGGGCGGTCGTGCGGCGACGACGCTTCGTCGCGATGCTCGTGCTCGAGCGGCAGCGACACGATGAAGGTCGCGCCGTGCCCGGGCGTGCTGTCCACGCGCACGCGGCCGCCCATGAGCTCGACGAGCTCGCGCGTGATCCACAGGCCGAGCCCGAGGCCGCCGTAGTTGCGCTGCGACGCGGCGCGCTCGAACTTGCCGAAGATGCGCTCCTGCTGCTCGGGCGCCACGCCGATGCCATGATCGATCACGCGGATCTCGGCGCGCCCGTCGTGGCAGCCGAGCTCGACCTCGACCGGCTTGCCCTGCCCGTACTTGATGGCGTTGGTGACGAGGTTGGTGACGATCTGATCGACGCGCGAGCGATCCCAGAGCCCCAAGACCGACGGCGGCGCCGCCAGCTCGAGCGCGACGTTCTGCCGCCCCGCTTCGTCCTCGAGCCGCGCGATCACCTCTTTGGCGACGTCGACGAGATCGATGCGCTCGAGCTGTAGATCGAGGCGGCCCACGCCGATGCGCGAGACGTCGAGCAGCGTCGCGATCAGCTGCTCCAAGCGGTCGAGCTGACGCTTGACCGTGCGCATGCGGTCGTCGAGCATCTGCGACGGCAGCGGATGGCCGTTGGCGCGCGCGAGCTGACGCAGCACGCTCGACGCCGTCAGCTGCAGCGAGGTGAGCGGCGTGCGCAGCTCGTGCGAGGCGACCATGAGAAAATCGTCGCGCGCGCGCAGCGCCGCCTGCAGCTCCTCGAGGAGCCGCTCGCGCTCGGCCTGCGCGCGCCGCTCGTTCTCGCGCGCTTGCACCTCGACGGTGACGTCGGTTCCGCAGATGATGAGGCCGCCGACCGAGCCGTCGTGCATGCGGAACGGCTGGATCGAATAGGTCACGAAGCGCGTGAGGCGCGCGCCGTCGTCGCCGACGATGGAGATGCGCCGCTGGTGCTTGATGACCGCTTCGCCGGAGCGGAACGCGTCGTCGAGCTCGCTGCGATCGCTCATGATCGCGTCGGAGAAGACCTCGAGCATCCTGCGGCCCATGAGCTGGCGCCGCCCCGCCAGGCGCGTGAACCACGGGTTGGCCAGCTCGATGACGTGCTCCGGCCCGCTCGTCGCCGCCATGGCCATCGGCAGCTGCATCAACATCTCGAACAGGCGCGCGCGCGACTTCTCCGACGCCTGCTGGCTCGCCTCGAGCGCGGCGAGCTGCTTGACCCGCTCGCGCATGAGGTAGAGCTCGACGAACACGGCGACCTTGGCGCGCAGGATGTCGGGATCGAACGGCTTGATGAGGTAGTCGACGGCGCCGCGCTCGTAGGCGCGCAGGATGAACTGCTCGTTGCCGGTCATCGCCGTCAGGAAGATGATGGGGATGCCGCGCGTCTTGTTGCGATCGCGGATCACCTGCGCGGTCTCGAAGCCGTCCATGCCGGGCATGGTGACGTCGAGGAGGATGACGGCGAACTCTTCGTCGAGCAGCGCGCGCAGCGCCTCCTGGCCGGAGCGCGCCGCCACCACGCGCTGGCCGAGCGGTTGCAACACCGCCTCCATCGCCATCAGGTTGGCGGGCACGTCGTCCACGATCAGGATGGACGCGCGAGGCTGTTCACGCGACTCAGACATGCGCCTGGCCGTCATGATCTCACGATCTTTCGGCCGGCGAGAACTGTAAAAAATTGGCGCGCGATGTGCCCTAGGCGCTCAGGATGCGGGCGAGGGCGGGGCGCGGCATGAGGCGGCTCATCCAGGCACCCACATGCCGGTGCGGCGCGAGATCGACCTGGAGGCGCTGCACGAGGAACCAGACCATCGAGCCGACGGCACAGTCGACGATCGAGAACTTGTCGCCGAGGATGTACTGCTCGCCTTCGATGCTGCGGTCCAGCACCTGCAGGAGCTTGTTGATCTCGGCGTGCGCCGCGCTGGCGGCGGCGGCGTTGCGCTGCTCGAGCGGAAAGCGGTCCGAGGTATTGTGCATGAGGCGCATCCCCGCCTCGGCGAGCGAGACCGAGCCCCAGGCCAGCCACTTGTACGCCTCGAGCCGTTGCAGGCCGGGCGGCGGATAGAGCCCCTTGTCGACGCCGTAGGTCTCGCCGAGCCAGAGCAGCATGGCGAGCGACTCGAAGAGCGGGTGGCCGTCGACGACCATGGCCGGCACCTTGCCGTTCGGGTTGAGCTTGAGGAAGTCGGGCTGGCGCTGCTCGCCCTTGGACAGATCGAGCTTCACCTTGTCGTACGGAATGCCGAGCTCCTCGAGCGCCCAGTGCACGCGCGAGGCGCTCGACATCGGGGAGTAATAGAAGACGATGCCCATCGCTCGACCTCCGGCAGAAAGTGAGCCCTCAACGTAGGTCACTTCCTCGACGGAAATACTGTACATCGGTTCAGGCGCGCCGTACAGTCGACGGATGACGGAGATCCTCGACGCGCTCAATCCCGCGCAACGCGACGCCGTCGTGCACGACGACAGCCCGCTGCTCATCATCGCCGGCGCGGGATCGGGCAAGACGAACACGCTGGCGCATCGCGTGGCGCAGCTGATCCTGCGCGGCGCGGACGCGCGGCGGATCCTGCTCCTCACGTTCAGCCGGCGCGCGGCGGCGGAGATGGGGCTGCGCACGCAGCGGATCCTGGCGCGCGCCGGCGGCAACGGACAGGTTGCGTGGGCGGGGACGTTTCACGCCGTCGCCAATCGCCTCTTGCGCCTACACGCGGGCGACGTCGGGCTCGATCCGGCGTTCACCGTGCTCGATCGCTCGGACGCGGCCGATTCGCTCGACGTCGTGCGCAACGATCTCGGGCTCGCCAAGAGCGAGCGCCGTTTTCCCAAGAAGTCGACCTGCCTCTCGATCTACTCGCGCGTGGTGAATGCGCAGGAGCCGTTGGCGAAGACGCTCGGCGAGTCGTTCCCGTGGTGCAAGGAGCACGCGGACGAGCTCAAGCGGCTGTTCGCCGCGTTCGTCGAGTTCAAGCAGCGGCAGCACGTGCTCGACTACGACGACCTCCTTCTCTATTGGCTGCACCTCATGAACGACGAGGGGCTGGCGGCGCGGGTGCGGCGCCGCTTCGACCATGTGCTCGTCGACGAGTACCAGGACACCAACGCGCTGCAGGCGCAGATCTTGTTGCGCCTGCGGCCCGACGGACGCGGCGTCACCGTCGTGGGCGACGACGCGCAGTCGATCTACGCGTTCCGCGCGGCGACGGTGCGCAACATCCTCGACTTTCCGTCGCAGTTCACGCCGCCGGCGCGGGTGGTGACGCTCGAAGAGAACTATCGATCGACGCAGCCGATCCTCGATGCGGCCAACGCGGTGATCGGGCTCGCGGCGGAGCGCTTCACGAAGAACCTGTTTTCGACGCGGCCGTCGAGCGCGAAGCCGCTTCTGGTGAGCGCCGCCGACGAGGACGCGCAGGTCGATTACGTCGTCTCCAAGATCATGGAGGCGCGCGAGGCGGGCGTGCCGCTCAAGCGGCAGGCGGTGCTGTTTCGCGCGGCGCACCACTCGGACGCGCTCGAGATCGAGCTGTCGCGACGGAACGTGCCGTTCGTCAAGTACGGCGGGCTCAAGTTCCTCGAGGCGGCGCACGTCAAGGACGCGCTGTGCGTGTTGCGCTGGGGCGAGAACCTGCGCGATCGGGTGGCGGCGTTTCGCGTGCTGCAGCTCCTGCCCGGCGTCGGGCCGGGGAGCGCGCAGCGCGCGGCGGACGCGCTCGCGGAGTGGGCCTGGTCGCTCGAGGCGTTCGCGCGGCACACGCCGCCGGCGGCGGCGCGATCGGAGTGGCCGGCGCTGTGCGAGCTGCTCGGGCGGCTGCGCGGCGGGGCCGAGTGGCTGGCGCAGCTCGGCCTCGTGCGCCGCTGGTATCAGCCGCACCTCGAGCGCATCTACGATCACGCGCCCGTGCGCGCACAGGATCTCGACGAGCTCGAGCAGATCGCGGCGCACTATCCGTCGCGCGAGCGGTTCTTGTCGGAGCTGACGCTCGATCCGCCGCAGGCGACGGGGGACCACGCGGGGCCGCCGTTGCGCGACGAGGACTACTTGATCCTGTCGACGATCCACTCGGCCAAGGGGCAGGAGTGGGACCACGTGTTCGTGATCAACGCGGCCGATGGGTCGATCCCGTCGGACATGGCGACCGAGCATCCCGAGCAGATCGAGGAGGAGCGGCGGCTGTTCTACGTGGCGCTGACGCGGGCGCGCGAGCAGCTGCACGTGATCCATCCGCTGCGCTTCTTCGTGCGGCAGCAGCGGCGGTACGGCGATGTGCACGTGTATGCGCCGCGCACGCGCTTCATTCCCGACAGCATCGTCGAGCGGTTCGCGCGGGTGAGCCACGGAGCGGCGGCGCCGGAGGATCGGGTGGATGCGGGAGGCGGCGCGGTGGTCGACGTGGGGGCGCGGCTGCGGGCGATGTGGTCGTGATGGCGATGTGGTCGTGAGGATGCGCGCGCGGTAGCGAGCAACCTCGGCGGTGACGGTCGCGTCCTAGCGGTGTGCGCGGCCGGGTGGCGAGGGCTTCGGTCGGCGCGTCGCTGGCGTTGCATGGTTTGGCGGCGTTGCTGATGACGCTGCGGCGCGCGCCGCCGGCCGCGCCGATCGATCGGCGCAGCATCGAGATCACGCCGTACCAGACGCCGGCGCGCGCGACGGCCCCGGCGCGCGTGACACCCCCGGCGCTCGCGACACCCCGGGCGCTCGCGACGTTCACGCGGACGACGCGCGCGACGCCGACGAGCCGTGCGCCGGCAGCCCCGTCGCCGCCGGCGGAGACGAGCGCGCCGCCCTCCCCTACGCCGCCGCCGCCGCCGGCTTCGCGACCGCCCTCGTCGACGACGGTCGATCTGTTCTCGCGCGACGCGCTCGGCCGTGCGGTCGCGCCGTCGACGGCGCCGGCCGATCCCGGCGGCCACTTGCGCCGCGCCGGCGACCCGCCGCCGCCCGCCGACGACGAGCGCGAGCGCCTCACCGCGCGCACCCGCGAGTGGCTCGACGACGCCGCCGCGCGCGAGCGCGCCGGGTCGGGCCACATCGCCCCGCGCTGGCGCGCGCTCGAGCGCAAGCTGGCGCAGGAGCTCCGCCTGCCGGTCGACGTCGTCAAACAGGAGAGCAAAGGCAAGGCGCTGGCGCACCAGATCTTGCGCGCCTGGCTCGACGGCCCGCCCCAAGGCGGCGGCGTCCCGCGCGCGGTCGATCCGTCGAACGAGATCATGCTCGGCACGCCGCCCGGCTTCAACATCCGCGACCCCCCGGCGCAGCAAGCGCTCGCGGTGCAGGCGCGCTGGGCCGCGCCCGCGACGTCGCTCACGGTCGAGGTCGAAGTCACCGTCGACGAGGACGGCCATATCGTCGCGGCGCGCGTGACCAAACCGTCGGGCCGGCGGCGCTTCGATCGCACCGCGCTCGCCGCCGTCGAGGACGCCGTCCGGCGCGGCGGCGCGCCTGACGAGCACTGCACCGTGGTCACGCGCTGGACGGTGGAAGCCGCGGTCGCGGTGCAACCACCGACGAGCATCGGGTTCCGCTTCGACGAGACCGGCCACCTCGATCCGCACGCCACCGGCTGGCGCCGCTTCCTCTCCCCGACGCTGCCGCTCGACGAGCAGGTGCAGAGCCACGTCTCGCTCGTCGCCATCGAAGAGCGGCGCTAGTACTTCGCCGCATTGGCCTCCTGGGACCGATGCGCAGTACCTCGCCGCGACGTGCGAATACGTCGCCGGGGTGTGAAGCGAAACGAACCGATCGAAACCACTCTGGCGAGGTACTAGACTGCGCGCATGTCACGTTCACTCCTGGTCGCCGCCCTCTTCTTCGCCCTCGCCGCGCCGCGCGCCGGCGCCGCCCCGCTCGTCTTCAAGAACGTGCGCATCTTCGACGGCACACGCACGTCGCAGGGCGACGTCCTCGTCGACAAAGGCCTCATCCGCGCCGTCGGCCACAAGCTCGGGGCCAAGGGCGCCACCGTCGTCGACGGCAGCGGCAAGACGCTCCTGCCCGGCCTCATCGACAGCCACACCCACGCCTTCGACGACAAGGCGCTGACCGAGGCGCTCGTCTTCGGCGTCACCACCGAGCTCGAGATGGCCGGCTCGCCCGAGAAGAACCGCGCGCTGCGCGAAAAAGAGAAAGCGGGCGAAGCCACCGGCGCCGCCGATCTGCGCTCGGCCGGCATGATGGCCACGGCACCGAAGGGCCACGGCACCGAGTACGGCTTCCCGGTTCCGACGCTGTCGAAGCCCGAGGAGGCCGAGGCGTTCGTCGCCGATCGCGTCAAGGACGGCGCCGACTACCTCAAGATCGTCGTCGACGACGGCAAGTGGCTCGGCCATCCCATCCCGACGCTCGACGCCGCCACCGTCGCCGCGCTGGTCAAGGCGGCGCACGCGCACAAGCTGCTGGCGGTCGTGCACATCGGCGCGCAGTCGGGGGCGCGCATCGCGCTCGACGCCGGCGCCGACGGGCTGGCGCACCTGTTCATCGACAGCGCGCCCACGCCCGACTTCGCGTCGTTCGTGGCGGCGCACCACGCCTTCGTGATCCCGACGCTGAGCGTGCTCATGCCGCTGTGCGAAGCCGGCGCGCCGGCGCTGGCGAGCGATCCGCACGTCGCGCCGTTCCTCGACGAGGGGGACATGGCGCAGCTCGAGCGCCGCTTTCCGGCACGGCTGCCCGCGGTGAACTGCACGTATGCGCCGGCGACGGTGAGAGAGCTCGATGCCGCCGGCGTGCCCATCCTCGCCGGCACCGACGCGACCAACCCCGGCGTCGTGCACGGCGCCAGCCTGCACGGCGAGCTGGCGCGCCTCGTCGACGCCGGGCTGACGCCGGAGAAGGCGCTGGCCGCGGCCACCTCGCTGCCGGCGGCGCGCTTCGGGCTGGCCGATCGCGGGCGCATCGCCCCCGGGCTGCGCGCCGATCTCGTGCTCGTCGACGGCGATCCGACCAAGGACATCCTGCAGACGCGCGCCATCGCCGGCGTGTGGAAGCGCGGCGTCGCCGTCGATCGCGACGCCTATCGCCAGAAGGTCGAGGCCGAGCGCGCGCAAGCCGCCCACGAGCGCGAGGCGCCCCCGCCGCCCGGCTCGGACTCGGGAGCCATCGCCGACTTCGAGGACGGCAAGCTGACGACGAAGTACGGCGCCGGGCTGGTGCCGTCGACGGACGCGCTGCGCGGCGGCACGTCGACGGTGGATCTGAAGGTCGTGCCCGGCGGCGCCGTCGGCTCGAAGCAGGCGCTCGCGGTCGCGGGCGAGATCAAGGGCAACAGCGGCTTCGGCTGGGCGGGCGTGATGTTCCAGCCGGGCGCGATGCCGATGGCGCCGGCGAACCTGTCGGCGAAGAAGATGCTGCACTTCTGGGTCAAGGGCGACGGCGCGCGCTATCGCGTCATGATCTTCGCGCGCCACCTCGGCTTCCGCTACGCGGTGCGCACGTTCCCGACGACGAACGGCAAGTGGACCGAGGTGTCGATGCCGCTGGCCTCGTTCGACGGGCTCGACGGGCGCGACCTCATGGGCCTTCTGTGGACCGCCGGCCCGCAGGCGGGCAAGTTCGCCTTCACCATCGATCAGCTCGAGCTGCGCTAGCCGCGCCTTCGCACCAAAAATCAAGGCGCAAAGCGAAAAGACAAAGCGCTACGCTTTGTCTTGCTGAACATGCGCTTCCCTCCTCGATAGCTTCGATCTCTTCTTGACGCTGCGGGCGATTGCCACGCGTCCGCGCCGGCTTACGTTTCACCGTCAGTGGCTTGAGCGATAGGAGGCGACGATGAAGGTTCGCAAGCAGCCGCGCCGCTCGCTGAAGAAACGAGACGACGACGGCAACGCCTTTCTGCCCGACCCTGACGGTGGCCCGGCGCGCGTGAAGGACGATCTCGCCGAGGAGCTCGCCGAGGAGTTCTTGAAGTCGGCTACGTCCGGCGAGTACGTCAGCGAGGACGAGCTCGATCAGGAGGTTCCCGAAGAGAGTGGCGGACCGTTCGTGATCCACCCGGCCCACTACGAGTTCGCGCAGGACGTCGACGACTCGAACCCCGCCGACGCCAGCCGCGAGGCGCTGCCTTCCCCGATGCGCGCTCGCTGAGCGCGCCGCGCAATCACCTTTCGAGCTTCACGAGCGGGCGGAACGCCGCGCGCGCTACGGATTGGCGGCTTTCTCCGCCTTGGGCGCCTTCTTCTTGCCGCCGCTGCTGTTGGCGGTGTGGCGCGCGTGCGTTTCCTTCTTCAGCCACTCGAAGTCGACCGGCTTGGTCGGCTTGACCGTCATCTTCGAGCCACCGTCGACGTCCTCGGCGGTGACCGAGGTGTCCTTGAGCACGACCTCGCACTGACCGAGGCCGCCGCCGCCGTGACCTTCGCCGTTGTGCACCACCGACGTGGGATCGGCCTTGGCCGAGTCGACCATGTGCTTGGCGCGCTTGCGAATCTCTTCCGTCTTCGCGGCGTCCGTCGAGGTCACCGTCACTTCGATCGAGTCCTTGTTGTCCTTGATCTCGGTCTTGGCGCCAGCGACCGCCGACGGGCAATGCTGCATGTGTCCGCCGCCGACCGTCGGGGGCGTCGCTTCCTTCGCCCACGCTGGAGCAACTCCGAGAGCCATTCCGAGCGCTGCGACGCCGATCCAGGTACGCATAAGTGTCCTCCGCCTAGCCTCTAACCGTAGGTCTACGGAACGCGGCTGTCAATTACCGCTTCTTCGTCGCCTCGTCGTAGATGGTCTCGACGAGCTGCTCGGGCTTGATGAACGCGTGGCCCCACGCCTTGTCGTACTCGGCCGTCGGCCGGGCGGCCTTCACCTCGGCGAGCGACTTGCCGGCGAGCGCGAGCTTCTTCACGCGGTCGCGGATGGTGGCGACCATGTCGCGAAACTCCTTGAGCCGGGCGCGATCCGCGAGCGGGCCGTGGCCGGGGACGATCTTGGTCGACGGCTGGGCGATGGCGAGGCCCCGGTCGGCCGCCTTGACGAAGCCGTCGACGGTGCCGCCCGACGAGACGTCGATGAACGGATAGCCGCCCGACATGAACGTGTCGCCCATGTGGAGCAGGTTGGCCTTCTTGAACCAGACGATCGAATCGCCGTCGGTGTGCGCGGGATCGACGTGGGTGACCTCGATGTCGTCGCCGTTGAGGTGGAAGGCGATCGTATCGGTGAAGGTGATGACCGGCAGCGCCGCCGGCGGCGCGGGCGGCACCTTCTTGTTGAACATCTTCACGAGCTGCTCGGTCGAGAGGCGCTTGCGCACGTTCTCGTGGGCGACGATGACCGCGCCTTCGCCGCCGAGGACGGCGTTGCCGCCGGTGTGGTCGCCGTGCCAGTGGGTGTTGAAGATGAAGCGCACCGGCTTCGGCGTGATCGCCGCGACCGCCTGCTTGAGCGCGGGGGTCATGGGCGCGATCTGATCGTCGACGAGGAAGACGCCGTTGGCGCCGACGGAGAGGACGATGTTGCCGCCCGGTCCGGTGATGAGGTAGAGGCTGTCGGTGAGCTTGTGCGTCTCGAGCTTCATCGGCGGCTCTTGCGCGCCGGCGGCGGCGGGCAACAGCGCGACGAGGAGGACGACGAGAATGGCGTGGAATCGGCGCATGCGCGCATCTTGCCCGATTGTCGTGACGATGACGATGGCCATGGCGCCGGCGTTGGCCGTCGCCGGCTGCGCGCCGGCGCACGGGGTGCGCGCGATCCGCGCCGAGGCGACCGCGCTGCGGCCGCTCGTGCACACGGCGCTGGCGCGGCGCTACGTCGCTGCGGCGGCGCGGCTGCCGGAGGTGGCGACGCGCACCGTCGTCGTCGGCGGCAAGCCGCACGTCGTCGACGAGGAGTACTACTACACGACGCGCTACGGCACGCCGCTCGCGTATGCGCGGCCGCTCGAGATTCTCGCCGGCCACGGCTTCGGCGACGTCGCCGGACGGCGCATCGTCGACTTCGGCTACGGCGGGATCGGCCAGCTCTTGACGCTGGCGTCGCTCGGCGCCGACGTCGCCGGTGTCGACGTCGATCCGCTCTTGCGCGCGATGTACGCCGATCGCGACGGGCCGTGGGGCACGGGAAGGCTGCGCACCGTCGACGGGCGCTGGCCGGCCGACGCGGCGGTGCGCGCGGCCATCGGCGACGGCTACGATCTGTTCGTCTCGAAGAACGTGCTCAAGCGCGGGTACATCCATCCCGCCCAGGCCGTCGACGAGCGCAAGACGATCAAGCTCGGCGTCGACGACGAGGCGTTCCTGCGCGCGGTCTTCGCCCTCTTGAAGCCGGGCGGTCGCATGCTGATCTACAACCTCGCGCCCGCGCCGGCGCCGCCCGGCAAGCCCTACATCCCGTGGGCCGACGGGCGGTCGCCGTTTCCGCGCGAGCTCTACGAGCGCGTCGGCTTTCGCGTCGTCGGCTTCGAGATCGACGACACGACGGCGGCGCGACAGATGGCGCGGGCGCTCGGTTGGGATCGCGGGCCCGATGCGATGGATCTGCACAACGGACTGTTCGCGGGGTACACGCTCGTCGAAAAGCCCGAGTAGCGCGCGGGTCGTCCTAGCCGAGCGTGAAGTAGAAGGTCGCCCCCTGCCCCGGCGACGCCTCGGCCCACAAGCGGCCGCCGTGGCGCGTGACGATGCGATGCACGGTGGCCAGCCCGATGCCGGTGCCCTCGAACTCCGACTGCGGATGGAGGCGCTGAAACGGCGCGAACAGCTTGTGCGCGTAGGCCATGTCGAAGCCGGCGCCGTTGTCGCGCACGAAGAAGCAGTCGCGCCCATCGCGGCGCTCGAGGCCGAAGCCGATGCGCGCGGCCGCGCTCTTGCCGGTGAACTTCCAGGCGTTGCCGACGAGGTTCTCGAGCGCCGCGCGCAAGAGGCGCCCGTCGCCGTGCGCGTGCAGGGGCTCGGCGACGCTGGTTTCGACGCTGCGCGCCGGATCGCGGCGGCGCAGCTCGTCGACGATCTCGCGCACGATGGCGCCGAGATCGACGTCGGCGCGGTGCATCTCGGCGCGGCTCACGCGCGCCAGCGACAACAGGTCGTCGATGAGGTGGCCCATGCGCGCCGAGCCCGCGCGCACGCGCGCCAGGTAATGGCGGCCCTGCTCGTCGAGCTGCGCGCGGTGCTGCTCCTCGAGGATCTGCGCGAAGCCGTCGATGGCGCGCAGCGGGCCGCGCAGATCGTGCGAGACCGAGTAGCTGAACGCCTCGAGCTCGGCGTTGGCGGCGGCGAGCTCGGCGACGCGCGCTTCGAGCTCGCGGTTGAGGCGCGCGATCTGCAGGAACGCGAAGGTCGCGGCGACGGCGAGCGCCGCCACGGCCGTCGCCGCGACGATCGCCGTCATCCCGCTCCGCTCGCGGGTGCAAAGAGCGCCGCCTCGACCGGCTTGCGCGCCGCGACCAGCGCGGCCCAGTCGTCGTGGACCTGCGCCGCCTGGCGCAGCGCATGAGCGGCGACGCGGCGGGCGAGCGCGGCCTCGCGGCCGGCGAAGCGCGCCGGCAGATCGGCGCCGGCGCGGCGGTGCAGGCGGCCGAGCACGGTGCCGCAGGCGCGCGCGAGCGCGTCGAGATCGCCGGCCTTGAGCGCGGCAGCGTCGAGCTTGGCCTCGGTCGGCTGCAGCTCGCGCACGGTGCAGGCGCGGCCGCCGACGTCGGCGACGCCGAGGAACGCCGGCGGCGCGCCCTGCAGGCGCCGCTGCGTGTCGATGACGCGCGCGGCCTGCGCGGCGCTCGTGCAGGTCGGGTCGAGCGACGACGGCAGCGCCTCTTTGAGCTCGAGGATGCGCTCCTTGCCCGGCTTGTCGCTCTTGCCCTGCGCCAGGATCGCCCAACGGAAGCGGCCGAGGCTGCCGGTGCCGGCGATGCGCACGGCGATGTCGAGGACGTGCGGCCAGTCCGGCACCTCGGGCGGACGCTCGGCGCAGGTGGCGGCAAACGCGCGCACCGCCGCTTCGATGGCCGCGCGCTCGGTGGCGTCGGTGACGCGGAGGTACTTGTCGTTCGACTTGAAGCGGCGCGCGCCGGCGTCGCCCTCGACACGCCGCTGCAGCCAGGCGCCGCGCGAGGCGTCTTCGGCGGTGTCGAGGAGCGCGCGCACCAGCGGCGGCGCCTCCTTGGGCGCGATCGGCCGCAGATCGAGCGAGCGCGCGGCCGTGCACCAGCCGTCGAGGCAGGCGCCGATGCGCTCGACGGCGCGCGCGTCGCCGTGCTTCTCGTCGGCGAGCACGATCGAGGTGGCGAGGCGCGCCAGATCGAGCGCCGGCGAGCCGCTCGCGGTCTCGTCGAAGTCGTTGACGTCGAAGACCACGCTGCCGTCGGCGGCGCGGAAGGCGCCGAAGTTCTCGAGGTGCAGATCGCCGACGATCGGCTGGTCCGCTCCGGCGGCGAGCGGATCGTCGCCGGCGCGCTGCCAGTCGGCGACGAAGAGGTGAAACGTGCCGCGCAGAAAGCCGAAGGGCGAGGCGCACAGCCGGTCGAGCTTGGTGCGCAGCCACGCCGGGTCGCGCCCGTCGCCGACGAAGCGCCGGTTGTAACGGATGATGGCGTCGAGCGCGTCGCGCGACGCGGCGGTCCCGGTCATCTGTGATTCCCCCGTTCGATGCTTACCTATTCTATAGGTGGAGAAGCGCGTCGAGAGGTTGCATCGGATCGCCGCCGCGACACCAGGCGTGATCAGCCTAGGGGGCGGGTTGCCGTCGGATGCGTTGTTTCCGCGCGGGCCGCTCGGCCGCGCGTTCGTGCGCGCGATGCGTGAGCCGCGCGCGAGCGCCTTGCAGTATGCGTGGCCCGAGGGGCGCGCCGAGCTGCGCGAGTGGATCGCCGAGCGGCTGCGCGCGCGCGGGGCCGAGGTCGGCGCCGACGAGGTGATCGTGACCTCGGGCGCGCAGCAGGCGATCGCGCTGGCGGCGCAGCTGGCGTTCGCCCGCGGCGACGAGGTCGGCGTCGACGGCGAGAGCTACCCGGCGGCGCTCGATCTGTTCCGCACGCGCGGCGGGCGGCTGCGCGTCGGCTGGAACGACGGCGTGCGCGCGTTCTACGCGATGCCGGCGATCGGCAATCCGCACAGCCGGCCGATGAGCGAGGAAGCGCGCACCGCTCTGCTCGCGCGCCGCATCCACGTCATCGAGGACGACGCCTACGCCGCGCTGCGCTTCGACGGAGCCGTGCCGCGGCCGCTCCTGGCCCAGGCGCGCGATCGCGTGTGGCACGTGGGCAGCTTCTCGAAGACGCTGTGCCCGGGGTTGCGCGTCGGCTGGCTGGTGCCGCCGCCGGCGTGGCGCGAGCGCGCGCTCGAGCTCAAGCACGCGACCGATCTCCAGGCCTCGAGCCTGGGCCAGACGGTGCTGGCGCTGTTCCTCGCCGGCGACGACTTCGACGCGCGCCTCGCCCGCGCCCGCCGCTTCTATCGCGCGCGCGCGGCCCGCCTGGTGCGCGCGGTGCGGCGCCACCTGCCCAACTGGCGCTTCGCCGAGCCCGAGGGCGGCTTCGCGCTCTTCCTCGAGAGCGACGAGCCGGGCGACGATCTCGCGCTCCTCGAGACGGCGACGCGCCACGGCGTCAGCTTCGACCCGGGGCGCATCTTCCGCCCCGACGGGCGCGTCGCGCCGCTCGGGCTGCGCCTCTGCTTCTCGAACGTCGGCGCCGCCGAGCTCGACGAGGCGCCGCGACGCCTGGCGCGCGCGTGGGACGAGTACCGCCGCGAGGCGCACGCGCCGGCGCTGCGTGGTATGACTGCGCCATGAGCGATCTCCAGCAGCTTCTCGATCTGCAGTCGGCCCCGGTGGCCATCACCTTCCGTCCGACGGCGCCCACGGGCGTCGCGCACATCGCGCAGCCCGAGCCGGCCGGTTGCGGCTACTGGCGCCGCGCCGCCGCCGGCGAGATCTTCTACACCGACGCCGACGATCACAAGAAGTGCCCGGTCGGCGCGCACACCCACAACGTGAAGATGAGCGCCGCCGAGCAGCAGGAGCTCGAGGGCCTGGTGAAGATCATGGTCGGGCTCGAGTACCTGTCGATGGACGAAGTGCCGTCGATCCCGACGCGCCAGGAGCCGTTCGGCGTGGCCGTCTACGCGCCGCTCGATCGCGCGCCGCTGCCGCCCGACGTCGTGCTCGTGCGCGGCAACGCGCGCCAGCTCATGCTCCTCAACGAAGCAGCGACGGCGGCCGGCGTGACCGGCGAGACGCCGACGATGGGCCGCCCCACCTGCGCGCTCTTGCCGGCGGCGATCAACGCAAAGCAGGCGGGCGCGAGCCTGGGCTGCATCGGCAACCGCGTCTACACCGCGCTCGGTGACACCGAGGCGTACTTCGCGATCCCCGGCGCCGCCGTCTCCGACGTCGAGGCGAAGCTGCGCACCATCGTGCACGCCAACGCCGAGCTGGAAAAGTTCCACCGCAGCCGCGCCCAGGGCTGAAGCGGCGCCGACCACACACACGCTCGAGGGCTGACGCGCCCCCCGCCGCCGGGGTATGATGCCGGGGATGCTCCCCTCGGCGTCTCCGGCGCTCGCGGACTCACAGGCGCCCGACGCCGACGGACTGGCGACCCGCTTCGCCGGACGGCTCAAGCCGCGCGACGTCAAGGCGCTGCATCGCTGGCTGGCGTCGCTGCCGGCCGATCCGCCGCTCGACGCCGCCCTGCGCGGGCTCGAGGCGGCGAGCCGTTGGCTGCGCGCGCCCGGCGCGCTCATCGAGAGCGAGCCGGCGCCGCTGGTGCGCCTGCGCCTGCTCGTCGAGGTCCTCGAGGAGGTTCCGAGCTGGCGGCGCGCGCTCGCCGCCGCGGTCGCGCGCGTGTGCAACCAAGGCGACGCCATGCCCGCGCTCGAGGCGGGGCTGCCCAACGATCGCGGGTTGTGGCCGGAGTCGGCCGACCGGCTGGCGCGGCGCCTTCTGCCCGCGGCCGATTCGTCGCGCGATCTCGGCGCGCTGGTGTCACGCATGTTCCCGACCATGCGCGACGCCTTGTGGCTCGGCTTCGTGCCCGACGAGCTGGCCGCGCGATTGGTCAAGCTGCTTGACGATTCCGCACGCGCCGCCGGCGCCGCCTCGCCATTCGCGCCGCTCGCCCAGGCCACGCTCGACGTCATCGCGCTCGTCGCCACGCGCACCTCGGCGCTCGGGCTGTCGCGCGAGATCCGCGCGCGCAGCCCGGAGGTGCCGCTGGCGGCGTCGCCGTTCTTCCTCTTGCCGCGCCTGTGCGACGCGCTCTTCTCGGGCATCGGCTCGGCGGCGGCGTGCCGCGATCAGATCACCGCGTGCCGCGACGCGCTCGAGTCGGTCAAGACGCACCTCGAGGAGTTCGGCGTCTCCGTCGACGTGGTCTATCGCATCGAGGTCATCGCCAAGAACCTCGACCGCCTGCGCGATCTGCTGGCCGTGTCGGAGGCGGCCGGCGCCGACGCCAGGGCGGCGGCGGCGTTGCACGTGCTGTCACACATCGCGGCGGCGCGCGTGCGCGATCGCAGCGTGCGCGACATGCTCTCGACGAACCTGCACCTGCTCGCGCGCAAGGCCATCGAGCACGCCGGCGAGACCGGCGAGCACTACATCACGACGACGCGCAAGCAGTGGTGGAAGATGCTGGCGTCCGGCGGCGGCGGCGGCCTCATCACCGTCGGGACCATCATCCTCAAGTACCTCGTCCTCTGGGGGCACCTGGCGCTCTTCGTCGAAGGTTCGCTGGCGTCGATCAACTACGCCGCCAGCTTCCTCCTCATGCAGCTGTTCGGCTTCACGCTCGCGACCAAGCAGCCGTCGATGATCGCGGCGTCGCTGGCCGGGTCGCTGCACGGCTCGGGCGAAAAAGCGGGCGACGAGCTCGACGACCTGGTCACGCTCATCCAGCGCGTGTGCCGCTCGCAGCTCGGCGCCGCCATCGGCAACGTGTCGGTGGTGTTCACGCTGTCGATCGTCTTCAACGTCTATTTTGTGCGCACGCACGGCCATCCGTTCCTCGACGAGCACGCCGCCGAGCACACGCTCGAGTCGTTCGATCCGCTGCACTCGGGCACCATCCCCTTCGCGGCCTTCACCGGCGTCCTGCTCTGGCTGTCGAGCCTCGGCGCGGGCTGGCTCGAAAACTGGGTGACCTACCGGCGGCTGCCCGAGGCGATCGCCAACCACCGCCTCGGCGCCATCGTCGGGCGCGGCACGATGCGCTGGCTTGGCCGCAAGCTGCAGCACGGCGTGGCCGGCATCGGCGGCAACGTGGCCATCGGCCTGCTCCTCGGCATGACGCCGGTGATCGGAAAATTCTTCGGCATTCCGCTCGAGGTGCGCCACGTGACCCTCTCGACGGGCAGCCTGGCGCTCGCCGGCTGCACGCTCGGGTTCGGCGCGCCCCACTTCTTGGCGGCGGTGGCCGGAATCGGCTGCATGCTCGCGCTCAACTTCAGCGTCAGCTTCACCTGCGCGCTGTTCGTCGCCTTGCGCGCACGCGGCGTGCGCCACGCCGGACGGCGCCTCCTCGGTGCCGTGCTCGCGCGGTTCGTGCGCCAGCCGCTGCCCTTCTTGCTGCCCGTCGGGCCCGATGCCTCGGCCGCTCTGGCGTCTGCGCCCGCGGCGATACATCATCAATAGACCGTGCCGACACAGGAGGACTTGCGGCCCCTGGACGCGTTCGCGCCGTCCACGCGTGCCTGGTTCGCCGACGCCTTCGCCGCGCCGACGCCGGTGCAGGCGCGCGGCTGGCCGCACATCGCGCGCGGCGAGCATACGCTGCTCCTCGCGCCGACCGGCAGCGGCAAGACGCTGGCGGCGTTCCTCGCGTGCCTCGACCGCGTGACCCAGCTGCCGCCGACGGCGGAGCCGGGCGTGCGCGTGCTCTACGTGTCGCCGCTCAAGGCGCTCGCCTACGACGTCGAGCGCAACCTGCGCGCGCCGCTCGCCGGGATCGCGCGCGCCGCCGAAGGGCTGGGCGCGCGCCTCAGGTCCGTCGGCGTCAGCATCCGCACCGGCGACACGCCCGAGAAGCAGCGACGGCAGCTGGCGCGCGCGCCGGGCGACATCCTCATCACCACGCCGGAGTCACTGTATCTGCTGCTCGCGTCGCAGGCGCGCGGCATCCTCGCCTCGGTCGACACCGTGATCGTCGACGAGATCCACGCGCTGGCGCCGGGCAAGCGCGGCGCGCACCTCATGATCTCGCTCGAGCGCCTGGTGGAGCTGACCGGGCGCGAGCCGCAGCGCATCGGACTGTCGGCGACCCAGCGGCCGCTCGAGGCGATCGCGCGCTTCTTGGGCGGCAGCGTGAACGGCAAGCCGCGGCCGGTCGCCATCGTCGATGCCGGCGAGAAGCCGCGGCTCGATCTGTCGATCGAGGTGCCGGTCGAGGACATGGAGAATCCGCCGCTCGCGCCCGCGTCGCTGCCGCCGGGGCGTGCCGACGAGCGGCCGGCCGACGAGCGCCAGGGCGTGTGGCCGGCGATCCACGAGCGACTGCTCGAGCTCGTGCGCGGCCATCAGTCGACGATCGTGTTCGCCAACAGCCGGCGGCTGTGCGAGCGGCTCGCGGGGCGGCTCAACGAGCTCGCCGGCGAGGAGCTGGTGCGCGCCCACCACGGGTCACTGTCTCGACACAGTCGCGTGGAAATCGAAGAGCTGCTCAAGGCCGGCAAGCTGCGCGGCATCGTCGCCACCAGCTCCATGGAGCTCGGCGTCGACATGGGCGCCGTCGATCTGGTGGTGCAGGTCGAGTCGCCGGGCGGGGTCGCGCGCGGGCTGCAACGCGTCGGGCGCGCCGGTCACGGCGTGGGGCGTCGCTCGAACGCGACCATGCTGCCGAAGTTCCGCGCCGACCTCCTCGAGACCGCCGTCGTCGCCGAGCGCATGCTGCGCGGCGAGGTCGAGGCCATCAAGGTGCCGCAGCGGCCGCTCGACGTCCTGTCACAGCAGATCGTCGCCATGGTGGCCGAGCGGCCGTGGAACGTCGACGCGCTCTTCGGCGTGGTGACGCGCGCGCACAACTTCGAGGGGCTGGGCAAGGAGCTGTACCACGGCGTCCTCGACATGCTGTCGGGCCGCTATCCGTCGGATGCGTTCGCCGATCTGCGGCCGCGCATCGTGTGGGATCGCGCGCGCGACGAGCTGTCGGCGCGCAAGGACGCGCGCCTCCTCGCCGTGGTCAACGCGGGGACGATCCCCGATCGCGGGCTCTACGGCGTGCACCTCGGCCAGGAAGGGCCGCGCATCGGCGAGCTCGACGAGGAGATGGTGCACGAGCTGCGCGTCGGGCAGACGTTCCTGCTCGGCGCATCGTCGTGGCGCGCGGTCGAGATCGGGCGCGATCGCGTCATCGTCAAGCCGGCGCCGGGCGAGCCGGGCAAGATGCCGTTTTGGCGCGGCGAAGGGCCGGGGCGGCCGCTCGAGCTCGGGCGCGCGCTCGGCGGCTTCGTGCGCGCGCTCGGCGGCAAGCGCGACAAGGACGCGATCGCCTGGCTGCAATCGGAGTACAAGCTCGACGCGCGCGCCGCCCGCAACCTCGTCGCCTACATCCGCGAGCAGGCGGAGGCGACCGGCGAGCTGCCGACGGACGAGACCATCGTCATCGAGCGCTTTCGCGACGAGCTCGGCGATTGGCGTGTGTGCATCCTGTCGCCGTTCGGCGCGCGCGTGCATGCGCCGTGGGCGCTGGCGCTCGAGGCGCGGCTGTCCGAGGGCGCGGGGTTCGAAGTGCAGAGTTTGTGGAGCGACGACGGCATCGTCCTGCGCTTCGCGACCACCTACGAGGGCGAGACCGACGCGCCGCCGGAGCGGGCGCACCTCGTGCCCGAGCCCGACGAGGTCGAAGAGCTGGTGCTGCGCGAATTGGCGCGCTCGGCGCTGTTCGCCACGCACTTTCGCGAGAACGCGGGGCGCGCGCTGCTCCTGCCGCGCAATCGGCCGGGGCGGCGCACGCCGTTGTGGTCGCAGCGGCTGCGCTCGCAGAACCTCCTGGCGGTGGCGCTGCAGCATCCGGCGTTTCCCATCGTGCTCGAGACCTTCCGCGAGGTGCTGCACGACGTGTTCGACGTGCCGGCGCTCGTCGAGCTCTTGGGCAAGATCCGGCGGCGCGAGGTGCGCGTGGTCGAGGTCGAGACGACGCGGGCGTCGCCGTTTTCGCGCTCGCTGGCGTTCGCGTATGTCGCGGCCTATCTGTACGAGGGCGATGCGCCGCTGGCGGAGCGCAAGGCGCAGGCGCTCACGCTCGATCGCAACCTCTTGCGCGAGCTGCTCGGGCAGGAGGAGCTGCGTGACCTCCTCGAGCCGCAGGCCATCGCCGACGTCGAGGCGGACCTGCAGGGGTTGTCGCCCGAGCGGCGCGCGCGGCACGCCGACGCCGTGCACGACCTCTTGCGCCGCGTCGGCGACCTGACGAACGACGAAGTGGCGGCCCGCGTCGATGGCGAGGCACGCGCGATGCTCGCGCAGCTCGTCGACAGCGGACGGGCGCTGAGCGTACGCGTGGCCAAGCAGTCGCGCTGGATCGCCGTCGAGGACGCGGCCAAGTATCGCGACGCCCTCGGCGCGGCGCTGCCGGCGGGCGTGGCGGCGGCCTTCCTCGCCCCGGCGACGGCGCCGCTCGAGGCGCTGGTGGCGCGCTGGGCGCGCACGCACGGGCCCTTCGCCGCCGACGGGCGCGACGTGGCCAAGCGGCTCGGCCTCTTGCCCGCGCAGGTGGCGCCCGTCTTGCGCGCGCTCGTCGCCGACGGGCGGCTCTACGAAGGCGAGTTCCGTCCCGGCGGCTCGGGCGCCGAGCTGTGCGATCCGGAGGTGCTGCGCCTCGTCCGCCGCGACACGCTCGCGCGCCTGCGCAACGAGGTCGCGCCCGTCGACGCGGCGGTGCTCGGCCGCTTCCTGCCGCGTTGGCACGGCGTCGGCTCGGCGCGCGGCGGCACCGGGCGGCTGCGCGAGGCGATCGATCAGCTCGAAGGGCTCGCCCTGCCCTTCTCCGAGCTCGAGCGCGTCATCCTGCCCGCGCGCGTGCCCGACTTCCAACCGCGCATGCTCGACGAGCTCGGCGCCGCCGGCGAGATCGTGTGGGTCGGGCAAGGCGCCATCGGCAGCGACGACGGCCGCGTGATCCTGTATCGGCGCGAGCACCTGGCGTCGCTCTACGACGTGCCGGCGACGCCGGAGCTGCCGAGCGAGCTGCACGCGGCGATCCTGAAGCACCTCGGCGAGCGCGGCGCCTCCTTCGTGTCGCAGCTGCCCGAGGCGGCGTCGCGGCCCGACGTGGTCACGGTGGCGCTGTGGGATCTGGCGTGGCTCGGCCTGGTCACCAACGACACCTTCGCGCCGCTCCGGTCGATCGGGCGCACCTCGCGCGGGCCGCGCGGACGCTTCACGCTGCCGGCGGGCGGGCGCTGGTCGACGCTGGCGTCGGTGATCGGCGCGCCGCCGGCCGACACGGTGCGGGCGCACACGCGCGCGCTCATGCTGCTCGAGCGCTACGGCGTGGTCAGCCGCGAGGCGGCGGCCGCCGAGTCGCTGGCGGGAGGCTTCGCGTCGGTGGCGGGCGTGCTGCGCGCGATGGAGGAGTCGGGCAAGATCCGGCGCGGCCACTTCGTCGACGGGCTGCAGGGCGCGCAGTTCGCGCACGCCGCCGCGGTCGATCGCCTGCGCGCGGCGCGCGACACCGACGCCGACGCGGCCGGGCCGCCGGTCGTCGTGCTGTCGGCGATCGATCCGGCCAATCCCTACGGCGCGCTCCTGCCGTGGCCGGCCGAAGGCGCGCGGCGCGCGGCCGGCGCCAAGGTGGTGCTCGCGCACGGCGAGCCGATCCTGTTCGTCGAGCGCGGCGGCAAGAAGCTGCGCCTGCTCTCCGCCATCGACGAGACGCTGGTGCCGGCGGCGCTGGCGGCGCTCAGGCGCATCGCGGCGGCGCGGCGCCATCGCCAGCTGCGCATCGAGGAGGTCGACGGCGTGCCGGCGCTGCATTCGCCGCACGCGCCGCTGCTCGAGCGCGGCGGCTTCCGCATCGAGCCGGGCGCGCTGGTCCTGTCCGCGGACGACTGATGCGGGAGCGCGGCTGATGCCCGAGGGCGACAACATCCACGCCCACGCCGCGATGCTCGGCGAGCTCGCCGGCGTGCCGCTCACCGCGGTCTTCTCGCGCGGCGTCGAGATGCGCGGGCTGCGCACGCACGCCATCACGGGCGTCGAAGCCGTCGGCAAGCACCTCGTGATCGCGTTCGACGAGGGCAGCGCCGTGCGTGTCCACCTCGGCATCGCCGGATCGTGGCGGCGGCTCCGGCGCGCGGCGACGGCGACGCTGGCGCAGGCCGAGCTCGCGCTCGCGACGGCGTCGGGCGCGTGGATCTGCAAGGCGCGCACGGTCGAATGGACCCGCGCGCGCTTCGCCGCCGGCGCCCGCGCGCTGGCGCGGCTCGGCCCCGACCTGCTCGCCCGCGAGGCGCCCGATCTCGACGCCATCGTCGCCCGAGCGCGCGCCTCCGAGCACGCGGCGCGTCCCATCGGCGAGCTGCTCCTCGACCAGACCATCGCCGCCGGCCTCGGCAACGTCTACAAGTGCGAGCTCCTCTTCCTGCACGCCGTGCATCCGTGGCGCCGCGTCGACTCCGTCGACGACGCCACCTTGCGCGCGATGTTCGCCGACGGCATGCGGCTCCTCCGCGCCAACGTCGGCCGCAGGCGCACGACCACCAACCGCCGCGACCTCCAGTACTGGGTCTACGGCCGCGCGCGCCGCGCCTGCGCCCGCTGCGGCACCGCGATCGAGGCCGCGCGCCAACGCCCGTCGCTGCGACCGACCTACTGGTGCCCGCGCTGTCAGCCCGAGCCGCTGTCGCCGTCGACGGCGTCGGGCGCGTCGCGCACCTGATCGAGCGCCAGCTCGCGCACGATCGCCGCGCGCGGAATGCGCCCGTGCACGTGCGGCATCGGCCCGCGCGGCGTGTCGGCGACGCGCACCTCGCAGCCGAGCCGCCGCGGATCGATCTGTAAGACGCGCAACCGCGCGCCCGCGGGGAAATAGAGCCGCGCGCTGTTCACCACTTCGTCACGAAACGAGCAATGGATGTATCCCTCTTGCACGAAGCTGCCCGGCGCATACGGATCGCCGAGCGTCACATCGTGTGCGACCACGTGATACAACCAGCGCACGAAATTCATCGTACAGCAGAACAAGGAGGCATCACATGATCCGGACGGCCGACGCGGAATGGAAGGGCACCCTCAAAGAAGGCAGCGGCATCATGAAGCTCGGCTCGGGCGCGTACGAGGGTCAGTACTCGTTCAAGTCGCGCTTCGAGAACGGCAGCGGCACCAACCCCGAGGAGCTGATCGCAGCCGCGCACGCCGGCTGCTTCACGATGGCGCTGTCGAACGCGCTCGCCACCGCCGGCCACACCGTCGAGCGCGCGCACACCACCGCCAAGGTCGACTTCGGCCGCGATGACAAGGGCCCGGTGATCCAGAAGATCGAGCTCGTCGGCGAAGTGAAGGCGCCCGGCCTCACCGATGCGGCGTTGCAGGAGATCGCGAAGAAGGCCAAGGAAGGCTGCCCGGTTTCGCGCGCGCTCGCCGCCGTGCCGTCGATTACGCTTTCGATCAAGCTCGTCTGATCATCGGCTCATCCCCCGACAACCGTAGTACCCTTCCGACGATGGCCTCCTCGCAGCCACGATCGTCGCCCACGCGGACGCTGCTCGCCTACGCGCTGATGCTCGGCGCCGCGGCCATCGCCTATTGGTTCATCCGATTGCACGGCCTCGGGCTGAGCGCGCCCGACCCGGCCGCGAGCCAGCCGCTGTTCGGGCCGTCCGGCGGCGTGCACCACGTCGACGCGCTCATGCACGTGCTGCTGGCGCTGCTCGTCGTCATGGTGGCCGCGCGCGGCGTCGGCTCGCTGTTCGCCCGGTTCGCGCAGCCGCCGGTGGTCGGCGAGATCATCGCCGGCATCCTGCTCGGCCCGTCGGTGCTCGGACGCTTCGCGCCCGAGTGGCAGGCGTTCTTCCTACCGAAGGAGGTGGCGCCGTTCCTCGGCGTGCTCTCCAACGTGGGCGTCATCCTCTACATGTTCCTCGTCGGCGTCGAGCTCGATCCGACGCTCCTGCGCAAGCGCGGCCACGCGACGGTGGCCATCTCGCACGCCAGCATCGTCACGCCGTTCCTCCTCGGCGCGCTGGTGGCGCTGCTCGTCTATCCCAAGCTGTCGACGCACGACGTGCCCTTCACCGTCTTCTCGCTGTTCATGGGCGTGTCGATGTCGGTGACGGCGTTCCCGGTGCTGGCGCGCATCTTGACCGATCGCAAGATGCACAAGTCGCGCATGGGCGTGATCGCGCTGACCTGTGCCGCCATCGACGACGTCACGGCGTGGTGCCTGCTCGCCTTCGTCGTGTCGGTGGCGACGGCGCGCTCGACCGGAGCCTTCGTCACCTTCGCCAGCGCGCTCGGCTACATCGCGGTGATGGTTCTGGTGGCGCGCCCGGCGATGGTGAAGCTGGCGCGCCTGTACGGTTTGAAGGGCCGGCTCACGCAGGGCGTGATGGCGCTGGTGTTCGTGGCGCTGCTCCTCTCGGCGATCGCCACCGACGCCATCGGCATCCACGCCGTGTTCGGCGCCTTCGCGCTCGGCGCGGTCATCCCGCACGACTCGGGGCTGGCGCGCGAGCTCACCGATCGTCTCGAGGATCTGGTCGTCGTCCTGCTCCTGCCCGCGTTCTTCGCCTTCACCGGCTTGCGCACGCAGATCGGGCTGGTCACCACCGGCGAGCAGTGGATGCTGTGCGGGCTCATCATCGTCGTCGCGTCGGTCGGCAAGTTCGGCGGCTCGTTCGTGGCGGCGCGGCTGACCGGTCTCGGTTGGCGCGACTCGACGGCACTCGGTGTGCTCATGAACACGCGCGGCCTGATGGAGCTCATCGTGCTCAACATCGGCCTCGAGCTGCGCGTATTGTCGCCGACGCTGTTCGCCATGCTCGTGCTCATGGCCATCATCACCACCTTCGCGACGACGCCCGTGCTGCACGCCCTCACGCGCGGCTTCAAGGTCATCGACGAGACGCCGCTCGAGCCGGAAGAGAAGAGACCACCGGCGGGCGGCGGGCTGCTGGTGCCGATCTCGAACCCCGAGGGGCTGGCGCCGCTTCTCGATCTGGCGACGGCGGCGACGCGGCCCGAAGATCCGCCGCCGCGCGTGCTGGCGCTGGTGCGGCGGCCGGCGGGCGGCATCCGCTCGGGCCTGCGCGAGATCGATCGCAAGGAGGCGCCGCGCTCGCCGGTGCTGACGCAGGCGATCGATCACGCGCGCGTGACGAGCTCGACGATCGACGCGCAGGCGATGTGGACCGACGACGCCGCCGTCGACATCCTCGAGCTGGCGTCGAAGCCGACCATCGGCTGGCTCCTGCTCGGGTATCACCGTCCGGTGTTCGGCGGCGATCTCCTCGGCGGCGTGGTCAAAGAGGTGCTCGACGGCATGAGCGAGCGCGCGGTCAACGTCGGCGTGGTCATCCACGGGCACGAGCGCGCCATCGATCGCGTGATCGCGGTGGTCGACGACTCCTTCGACGGCAAGGCGGGCCTGGAGCTGGCCGCGCGCATCGTGCAGAAAAAGAAGTCGACGCTGCACGCGGTGCTGGTGCCGAACCAGGGCCAGAGCGATCCGCCGCCGGTGCTCGAGGAGCTGTTGCGCGAGGCGGCCAAGACCGCCGGCAAGTGGCTGCACTCCGACGTGCTGACGCAGCGCAACCCGGCGGCGCTCGCCTACCAGACGCACGGCGACGTGGTGGTGATCGGCATGGCGCTGGCCGACGAGCTCGGGCTGCCGCTCGACGACGTGCCCGGCGCGGAGCGCTGCGTGGTGCTGGTGCGCGGCGCGCGCAAGGCGGCGTCGCCGCTGGCGGTGGTCGCAGAGCCGCCGGTCGCACGCAAGGCCGAATCGTGAGAACGATCGGAGTGGCGCTGGCCGCGCTGACGGCGGTCGGCGCGGCGCTGTCGTCGAGCGCAGCCGAGCCGGTGCGCACGTTCCATGTCACGCACGAGTACAAGGTCGCGCGCGCCGCGACGGTGTGGGTGCCGCTGCCGTCGGACGACGCGTGGCAGACCATCCGCGAGCTGCGCGTGGAGGGCGCGCCCTGGGAGCGCGTCTACGATGCGCGCTGGGGCAACGCGGCGGCGAGGCTGCACGCGGCGGCCGGCGCGACCATCACGGTTCGCTACGAAGTGACCCGTCGCGAGCGCGCCGCCGATCTGACGCACGCGACCGGCCGCGCGGCGCCGTCGGGCTACGCGGCGTGGCTCGCCCCCGACACGCGCGTGCCGCTCGACGGGCGCGTGCGCAAGATCGCCGCCGACGTCACCGCCGGCAAGACCACGCCGCTCGCGCGGGCGCGCGCCGCCTACGACTACGTGCTGTCGACGATGCGCTACGACAAGCCGAGCGGCGCCGGGCAGGGCTGGGGTCAGGGCGACATCGAGTGGGCGTGCGACAGGCGCTACGGCAACTGCACCGACTTCCACGCGCTCTTCATCGGCCTCTTGCGCGCGAGCGGAATTCCGGCGCGCTTCTCCATCGGCTACTCGATCCCGCCGGGAGATGGCGGCGACATTGCCGGCTATCACTGCTGGGCCGACTTCTACCTCGACGGCGTAGGCTGGGTTCCCGTCGACGCGTCGGAGGCGTGGAAGCACAAGGAGCGCGCCGCGTACTTCTTCGGCCACCACGACGCCGATCGCGTGCAGCTCTCGACGGGGCGCGACGTGCCGCTGCCGGGCGCGCGCGGCGCCGCGCTCAACTACTTCGTCTATCCGTACGCCGAAGCCGCCGACGGCGCGCCGATCGAAATCGCGCGCAAGACGTCGTACGCGCCTTGACTTGATCGCGACGCGCGCGTGCACACGACCTTCGAGACGGAGGTCTCGCATGCCCGCACGTCGTAGCAAGACCGGCAAGAAGAGCCGCCGCAAGGCGAGCCGTTCGGTGCGCACCGAGATGCATCACATGCGCTCGGGAAAGCACAAGGTCAAGAGCCGCAAGCAGGCGATCGCGATCGGGCTCAACAAGGCGCGCAAGAAGGGCGCCAAGATCCCGCGCAAGACCGCCGCCAAGAAGAAGTAGCCAGGGCGCGGCTCAGGGCGCCGCGTCTTCGACGGCGCGGTGCGCGGCGGCGGCGGCGAGCTCGGCCTCGGCGAGCGCGTCTTTGGCCTCGCGCAGCTCGCGCTCGGCACGCTCGACGGCGGCGCGCTGCCGCTCGACGGCGCGTGCGCGCTCGGTGACGACGCGATCGGCGGCGGTGGCGGCGCGCGCCAACGACGCGGCGTGCTTGCGCGCGGCCGCCTGGGCGCGACGTTGCGCGCGCAGGTTGGCGGCGGCGCGCTTGCGCTCGTCGGCGGCGCGCTTCCGCTCGTGGGCTGCAGGTTTGCGGTCCGCGGCGTGGTGTGTCGCCGCGGGCGAAGGCTTGCCGTGCGCAGCGTTGCCGTGCGCAGCCTTGCCGTGCGCAGCCTTGCCGACGACCGACGCGGCCAGCGCCGCCGACAGATCGCCGGCGGCGCCGAATTCGGATCGCGGCGCCAGATCGTGCTCGAGCCGGCCGGCCTCGAGCTGCGCCCGCGTGTCGTCGTCGCCGGTGATCGCTGCCTGCAGCGTCTGCGCGATCTGCCGCCCCAGCGCCAACGTCGCCTTCTGCCCGCTCTCCTCGACGATCGCCTCGGCCTGCCGCGCCAGCGCCGCCACCTTCTGCCGCGCCGTGCGCGCCTCCTCCATGAACCCGGCCGCGTCGCCCCCGCGCAACATCGCGCGCTCGCCGGCGCGCAGCGACCCGCCGAGCTCCAGCAATTCGGCGATCTCGTCGCCCGCGCGCCGCGCCAGCTGATTGACGGCCCACACGCTGGCGCTCGGCCGCTTCATCTTGCCGACGGCGCGCGCCTCGTCGCCGCGACCGGCCGCCTTGAGCGCCGCCAGCACGCGCGCGCGCTCGGCCACGAACTGTTTGGGCGACGCCGCGTACAGCGCGTCGTAGAGCTCGTCGCCGCTGCCCGCTCCCTTCTTCGCCATGCACCGCATCATTGTCGGCCGTGTCGATCGACGCAAGTGTCAGACATTTCTCACTGGCGGCAGCGCCCGCGATCGATCACACTCAACCCCTCATGCGCATCGTGGTCATCGAAGATCATGAGGACACCGCCGATTTGATGCACGAGCTGTTGAGCGACGCCGGCCACGAGGTCCGCATCGCTCTCAACGGCGAAGACGGCATCGTCGCGGCGCGCTCGCTGCCGGCGGAGATCGTGCTCTGTGACGTCGGGCTCCCCGACATCGACGGCTACGAGGTCGCGCGCCGGCTGCGCGCCGACGGCGTCACCGCCAGCGCCCGCCTCGTCGCGCTCACCGGCTACGACGGCGACGACGAAGCACGGCGCGCGCGCGAGGCCGGTTTCGATCGGCACGTGGTCAAGCCGATCGATCCGGTCATGCTCGAATCGCTCTTGCGTTAAGCGTCGGCGTGGGCCCGCGCGCCTTCGGCGAGCAGCGCCAATGAGCGTTCGATGAACTTCGGGATGTCGTCGGGCTGACGGCTCGTCACCAGGTTGCCGTCGACGACGACCGGCTCGTCGACGACGTTGGCGCCGGTGTAGCCGAGATCGACCTGCACCGTCCGCCATGCCGTCATCTTCTTGCCCTTGGTCATGCCCGCGGAGATGAGGAGCTGCGGGCCGTGGCAGATGGCCAGGATCGGCCGATCGGCGAACGCCTTCACGAAGGTGACGAAGCGCGGATCGGCGCGCAGCATGTCGGGCGAGTGGCCGCCGGGGATGAAGAGCGCGTGGTAGTCCTCGGCGTGCGCCTCGTCGATGCCGAGGTCCGCCTGCGTCTTCTCCTTGCCGTTCTTGCCTTCGAGCTTGTCGCCCTTCTTCTTGCCGATGATGGTGACGTCGTGCCCGGCGTCACGAAACGCGTCGTACGGTTTCCTGAATTCCGAATCTTCGAAGCCGCCGGCCAGCACGCATGCGATTCTCATGTCTTCACCTCCCGCTCGGAAGTAAGCACGCGGCGTACCGCTGCGATGCCGATCTGGCTATCTCGCCGCCGTGAATTTGACTGGCCGCCAATCTGGCCTTTCAAGACGCCAAAGGCGCCGTCGGCCGGCAGCCCGGCCGTCAGCAGGAGGGGGCTCTAATAGACGGCGATGAGGCGCACGTGGTGATCGACGCGCTTCTGTAACGGATAGCGCCACTCGTGCTTGCCGCTCGACTCGTCGAACACCAGCTCCGGCTCGGGCGAGACGACGACGTAGGCGGTGGCGTCGAGCTGCCAGAGCGTACGCACCTCGCCGTCGCGCACGGCGCCGGGCAGGTGGCCGGCGACCGCCTTCTCGACGGCGGCGAGCGCGACGTCGTCGAAGGCGCGATAGCCCGACGGGTTGCGCAGCGCCATCTCGACGATGCTGCCGTCGGCGCGCTGGCGCACGTAGACCTCGGCGCGGCGGCCGAGGAAGAAGGCGCGGTCGAGATCGCGCGAGCGCATCTTGTCCTCGAGCGTCTCCGTCGTCGGGTCGACTCCGCGGTGCAGCGCGCCGGTCTTCGGCGGATCGCGCAAGAAGCCGCGGAACTGCTTCCAGAAGAGCGCGGCGCGGTTGGAGATGTCCGACTGACCGAACGTCGGCGAGAAGAGCGCGTCGAGGCGCCGCTCGTCGTCGCGCAGCTCGGGGGCGACGGCGCCCTTGTTCACGCGCATGCGCGCCGCGTCTTCGGCGAGGAAGCTTGGGGCATCGATGCCGCCGGCGGCGCCGTCGCCGCCGACGCCGTGACGCGGACGCCACGCGCGATCGGCGGCGGTCGGCACGATCGACACGTCGGCGGCGGCCGCCAGCGCCGAAGCGGCGAACAGGTTCACCGACGACGGCGGCTGCGACGGCGCCGCTGTTGGCTCTCGGGGTGGCTCTGGTGTTGGCTCCGCCGGCGCCGCCGGCGCCGCCACCGATGGCGCCGGTTCGACGCCCGGTGTGGCGCGAGCGATCGCTGCCACCCGCACGCGCGCGGCTGGAACATGCGGTGCCACCGACGGAGTGGCCGCTCGTGCCGGCGCCGTCGGCGCCACCCGCGGCGCGATCACCTCGAGCTCGATCGCCGCGCGCGCCCTCCGCCCTTCCGGCCCGCGCAGCCGCGCCATCGCCACGCCCACGGCGACATGCAGCGCCAGCGAAGCCGCGAGGACGCGCCCGACCACGCGCCCACTATACGCCGCGCGTTACTCGAGCAGATGCCCGAACCGCGCGAAGCGAATGCCCTCGGGCTGCCCGTGCGACCACCACACCACCATCGCCCGCCCGCGCACGAGGTTCAGCGGCACGAACCCCCAGAAGCGCGAGTCGGCCGAGTTGTCGCGGTTGTCGCCCATCACGAACAGCTTGCCCTTCGGCACCGTCACCGGCCCGAAGTTGCTCGGCGGCCGCGTCGGATCCTGCAGCGTCGTGAACGACGCCGGCCCGATCTTCTGCGCGAACGCCTCGCCGTCCTTCTCGCTCCACTCCTGCGTCCCCTCGTCGTAGTCCCAGTAGCGCGTCTCGCCGGCGTCACGCCGCGCCGCCGCCTTGCCGTTGACGTAGACGATGTTGTCGCGCACGAGCACTTCGTCGCCACCGACGGCGACGACGCGCTTGATGAGGTCCTCGTTGTGGTCGCGCGGATGGGTGAACACGATGATCTCGCCGGGCTGCGGCTCGCGATAGTGCGTGGCGAACTTGATCTCGGTGAACGGGATGCGCACGCCGTAGACCAGCTTGTTGACGAAGATGTGATCCCCGACCTGCAGCGTCGGGATCATCGACCCCGACGGAATCTGATAGGCCTCGACGACGAACGAGCGCAGGCACAGCGCCACGAACACGACCGCGCCGATCGACTCGACGTACTGGCGCGTCGGCGACTTCTTGGCGAACGCCAGGTCCCCATCGAGCAGCTCGTCGAGGGCGTCGGCCGCCGGCTGCAGCGGCTCCTCGCCGCGCAACGCCTTACCGAGATGCGCGATGCGCTCGTCGAGCGCGGCGGACTGCGCCGCGGTCAGGCGATAGGCGTAGCGGCGCCGGATGCGGCGCGCCTCTCTCATTAATAGGTGGGACTCGCGGCGCAGCCGACGGCGGGCGCGCCAGGCGCGAAAGCTCTCGACCCGGGTCATGTCGTGCCAACGTATGAGGCCCCCCATCTATTCCAAGTCCCGCGTCTGGCGTTACATTTCCTTCATGGCGAAGGCCAAGAAGGCCCCCACCCGCGCAAAGGCCCCCCGCGTGAAGAGCCCGACCCGCGCGCCGAAAAAGCGCCGGCGGCTGCCCGAATACGAGGCCAAGCGCGACTTTACGGTCACTTCCGAGCCGGCACCGTCGGGCCTCTCGCACGCGGGCGCGGTCCCCACCTTCATGATCCACAAGCACCACGCCACCCGCCTGCACTACGACCTGCGCCTCGAGATGGACGACGCGCTCGCCTCGTGGGCGGTGCCGAAGGGCCCGAGCTACGACCCCGAGGTCAAGCGCCTCGCCGTGCAGACCGAGGATCACCCGCTCGAGTACGGCAGCTTCGAAGGGCGCATCCCCGACGGCGAATACGGCGCGGGCGACTCGCTCATCTGGGATCGCGGTGTCTACGAGACGGTGCCGCCCGGGCAAGCGTCCGCCCAGCGCAAGAAGGGCCACCTGCACCTGGTGTTCTCCGGCGAGAAGATGCAGGGCGGCTGGCACCTGGTGCGCACGCGCGGCCCGTCGGGGACGAAGTCGAACTGGATCCTGTTCAAGGCCAAGGACGAGCTCGCCGACAAGACGCGCGACGTCGTCGCCGAGGCGCCCGGCTCCGTCGTCAGCGGCCGCGCCACCACGCGCGGGCCCGAGAGCCGCGCCCACAAGCGCGTGCACCTGCCGCCGGAGAAGCTCCTCGAGCGCGTCTTTCCGCCGATGCTGGCCACGCTCGCCGACGCGCCGCCCCAGAACGACGACGAGTGGGTCTACGAGCTCAAGTACGACGGCTATCGCGCGATCACCGCGCTGTCGAGCGGGCGCGTGGCCATGTGGACGCGCAACCGCCTCGACCTGACCGAGCGCTTCCCCCACATCGCCAAGGCGTGGTCGCGCGTCGTCGTCGGCGACGCGGTCATCGACGGCGAGATCGTCGCGCTCGATCAGAAGGGCCGGCCGCGCTTTCAGCTCTTGCAGGAGGGCGATCCCGAGTCGGTGCTGTTCGCGTTCGACCTCCTCTGGCTCAACGGCGAGGACCTGCGCAACCGCCCGCTCGACGCGCGCCGCGATCTGCTGGCGAGCGTGATGTCGAACCTCGGTCCGCCCTTGCGCATGGCCGAGCGCGTGCCCGGTCCGGGCGCCGAGGCGTTGGCGCGCGCCGCCGCCGACGGGCTCGAGGGCATCGTCGGCAAGCGCAAGGGCTCGACCTATGCGCCGACGCGCAGCCGCGACTGGATCAAGCTCAAGGCGATGCAGTCGCAGGAAGTGGCGATCATCGGCTTCACGCCGCAGAAGGGCCACAGCGGGCTCATCGGCGCGCTCCTCGTCGCCGTGGTCAAGGACGGCACGCTCGCCTTCGCCGGCAAGGTGGGCACCGGCTTCTCGACCAAGCTGCGCGCCGAGCTCCTCGCCATGCTGAAGAAGGACGCCGTCGACAAATCGCCCGTCGCCGGCGTGCCGCGGATGCGCGACGCGACCTGGGTGCAGCCGCGCCTCGTGGCGCAGGTGCAGTTCACCGAGATGACCGCGGACGGCAAGCTGCGCCATCCGTCGTTCCTCGGGCTGCGCGACGACAAGTCGCCGCGCGAGACCACGCTCGAGCGCCCGGTCCACGACGCCGGCGGGCGCGTCGAGGTCAAGCTCACGCATCCGGACAAGGTGCTCTATCCCAAGGACGGCTACACCAAAGCGGACCTCGCCGCCTACTACGCCGCCGTCGAGGCGCCGATGCTGGCCGCGCTCGCCGGGCGCCCGCTGGCGCTGCAGCATTGGCCGAACGGCATCGCCAAGGCCTCGTTCTTCCGCCAGGGCCTCCTGCCGCACGATCGCGAGCCGTGGATGACCATCGTCGACACGCCGGCGCGCACCAAGTCCGAAGGCGTGCACCACCTCGTCGCCGATCGCCCCGCGGCGCTGCGCTGGCTGGCGCAGCGCGCGACCCTGGTCGTGCACATGTGGTCGTCGCGCATGGGCTCGCTCGAGCAGCCCGACTGGGTGATCTTCGATCTCGATCCCGGCGAGGGCAACGGCTTCGAGCAGGCGATCCCCGTCGCCCACGCGCTGCACCGCCTGTTCGATCAGCTGTCGATGCCGTCGTTCGTCAAGACCACCGGCAAGCGCGGGCTGCACGTGCTCGTGCCGCTTTTGCCCGGGCACACGCACGACGACGCCGTCGAGTTCGCGCTCAAGATCGGCGGCGCGGTGACCACCGTCGTCAAAGAGGCGACGCTCGAGCGCTCGATCCCCAAGCGCAAGGGGCGCCTCTACCTCGACTGCCTGCAGAACGGCTACGGCAAGACCATCGTCGCGCCCTACTCGCCGCGCGGCTCGGACGGGGCGCCGGTCTCGACGCCGCTCAAGTGGTCGGAGCTCGACGAGTCGCTCGATCCGAAGTCGTTCACCATCGAAACCATGCCGAAGCGCCTCGCCGACATCGGCGATCTGTTCGCGCCCGCGCTCACCGGCGGCGTCCGTCTGCCACGCCTGCGCTGATCGTGTTACAAAAAAGGGGCGCATGCCCACGGTAGAAGCGCGCATCCTGCACGTCACCAGCGACGAGCACAGCCGCGACGAGCTGCGCGCCGTGCTCGCGCCGGCCGGCTTTGTGCTCACGCAGGTGGCCAGCGGCGCCGAGGCGCTGGCGCGCGCCGGCGAGGCCGACCTCGCCATCCTCGACGTCGCGCTGCCCGACGGCGACGGCTTCACGCTCGCGGCGCGAGTGCGCGCCAACCCGCGCACGCGCCTGTTGCCCGTGCTGCACGTGGCGGCACAGGCGCCCGTCGATGCGCACGCGCGCAGCCTGGCCGCCGGGTCCGACGGCTTTCTCGCGCTGCCCGTCGGCCCCGTCGAGCTCGTCGCCACCGTGCGCGCCGCCATCGTCGCGCGGCGCGCCGAGCGCGAGCTGCCGCTGTCGCTCGAGCAGGCGAGCGCCATCCTGCGCAACATCGCCGACGCGGTGACGGCGCAGGATCAGCGCGGCCGCCTGGTCTACGCCAACGACGCCGCCCGGCGCCTGCTCGGCATCCGCGAAGGCACGGCCATCGCCGGCGCGGAGGCCGCCAGCGTCGCCGCCGGCTTCGAGATCTTCGACGAGAGCGGCCTGCCCTTCGACCCCTCGCAGCTGCCGGGCCGCCGCGTCCTCGACGGCGCCGCCGACGCGCGCGCGCTCATCTGCTGGCGCCCGCACGGCGCGCGCGAGGATCGCTGGACCGAGGTGCAGTCGCGCCCGGTGCGCGACGACGTCGGCCGCGTCATCCTCGCCATCAACATCCTGCACGACGTGACCGAGCGCCGCCGCGCCGAGGCGCGCAACGCGGTCCTGGCCGAGGTCTCGGCGGTGCTCACCTCGTCGCTCGACTACGACGAGACGCTGCGCCGCATCGTGCGGCTCATGGTGCCCGGCCTCGGTGAGTGGAGCGTCCTCCATGTCATCGAAGGCGAACAGGTGCGCTGGCTCGCCAGCCACCGCGATCTCGCGCTCGACGATCGGCTGCGCGTGCTCGCCGAGATCCCGGTTCCCCTGTCACTCCGGCGCGTCCTGCCCGAGCCGCTGTTCACCGGCAAGAGCATGACCTTCGAGTGGGACGACGCCACGCTCGCCGCCCGCGTCGACGGCGAGGCCGGCCTCGCCTTCATGCGCGCGCTCGGCAGCCGCTCGGCCCTCTGCGCGCCGCTGACCGTGCGCGGCGCCATCGTCGGCGCGCTCTCGGTGATGTCGTCGGAGCCGCGTCGCTACGGCGCCGACGAGCTGCGCCTGCTCGAGGACGTCGCGCACCGCGCCGCGCTCGCCGTCGACAACGCGCGCCTCTTCCGCCACGAGAAGCACGCCGCCGAGGTGCGCCGCGATCTCGTCGCCGTGGTCGCGCACGATCTGAAGAACCCGCTCAACGCGGTGACCATGGCCTCGACGCTGCTCGGCAAGAACGCGACCGTCGGGCCGGAGGGCGAGCGCACGCGCCGCCAGGCGGGCATCATCACCCGCTCGGCCGAGCGCATGAACCGGCTCATCCACGATCTGCTCGACGTCAGCGCCATCGACGCCGGCCGGCTCGAGCTCGACTGCCAGCCGCACCCCGTGGGCCCGCTCGTCAGCGACGTGCTCGACGCCGTGTCCGCGGCCGCCGGCGAGAAGCAGCTCCACCTCGCGCGCGTGCTGCCGAGCGAGGTCGAGGCGCTCGCCGTGGTCTGCGATCGCGAGCGCCTCGTGCAGGTGCTCGCCAACCTGGTGGGCAACGCCGTCAAGTTCACCGATCCCGGCGGCAACGTCACCCTCTCCGCCGAGCGGCGCAACGGGGCGGTCGCCTTCTCCGTCGCCGACACCGGGCCCGGCATCGCCGCCGAGCACGTGCCGCACCTGTTCGACCGCTTCTGGCGCGTACGCGGCCCCCGGCGCGACGGCACCGGCCTCGGCCTCTGGATCGTCAAGGGCCTCGTCGAGGCTCACGGCGGCCAGGTCGCAGTCGACACTACAGTGGGCGCCGGATCCGTCTTCTCCTTCACGCTTCCTTTGGCACCGTAAAAAACGAGCACACCGTTGGCCAGTTGCCGTCGGTGACGCGGTGTCTAAGACCGACCGGTAACCGTGCGCGCCATGGAGCCGCATATCCTCGTGATCAACGATCACGAGCCCACTCGTACGCTGCTCGGCCGAATGCTGCGCGCCGCGGGCTTTGCCGCCGACGAGGCCGGCTCCGCCGCCGAAGCGTTCGTGGGCATCGGCGAGCGGCCGCCGGACTTGATCCTGCTCGACCTCGATCTGCCCGACATGAGCGGTCCCGAGATGCTGCGCCGGCTGCGCCTCGGCCCGCAGACGCTGATGATCCCCGTCGTGCACGTCTCGGCCACCTACGTCGCGTCGCACGACATCGGCGCCGCGCTCGACTCCGGCGCCGACGGCTATCTGACGCTGCCCGTCGACGCGGTCGAGCTGATCGCCACCGTGCGCGCGGTGCTGCGCGCGCGCCGCGCCGAGGAAGCGGCGCACCAGTTCGCGCGCCAGTGGCAGAAGACGTTCGACGCCATCTCCGACGGCGTGTGCCTGCTCGATCGCTCGGGCTACGTGCAGCGATGCAACAAGGCGCTCTGCGAGCTCGTCGGCAAGCCGTTCGCCGAGATCATCGAGGCGCCGTGGGTCGGGCTCATCGAGCGCGCGCTCGGGCCCGAGGCGCTGCCGATGCGCGATCTCGGCGAGCTCACCGGCAGCGTGTCGGTGCAGGCGCACTGCGACGAGCGATGGCTGCAGGTGGCCGCCGATCCGGTGTTCGACGATCAGGGCCATCTGACCGGCGCGGTGCTGATCATCAGCGATATCACCGAATCAAAGCGCGTCGAAGAGGCGATGCGCCGCTCGAACGAGGAGCTGCTGCAGGCCAACCGCATCAAAGACGAATTCCTGGCCACGCTCTCGCACGAGCTGCGCACGCCGCTCAACGCCATCGTCGGCTGGACGCGCCTGTTGCGCACCGGGCGGCTCGACGAGCGCACCGGCACGCGCGCGCTCGAGACCATCGACCGCAACGCGACCCTGCAGGCCAAGCTGGTCGAGGACCTGCTCGACGTGTCGCGCATCATCACCGGCAAGCTGCGCCTGCGCATCGCCAACGTCGATCCCATCAGCGTGCTCGAGGCGGCGATCAACTCGGTGCGCTGCGCGGCCGACGCCAAGCGCATTCAGGTCACCGCCGACTTCGACTCGGCGGCGGGGCTCATCGCCGCCGACGGCGATCGGCTGCAGCAGGTGATGTGGAACCTGCTCTCGAACGCCATCAAGTTCACGCCGGCGGGCGGCCACGTGCGCGTGTCGCTGCGGCGCGGCCCGGGCGGGCTCACCATCTCCGTCTCCGACGACGGCGCGGGCATCGAGTCGGGCTTTCTGCCCTACGTGTTCGATCGCTTCCGCCAGGCCGACTCGTCGACCACGCGCAACCACGGCGGGCTCGGCCTCGGCCTGGCGATCGTGCGCCACCTCGTCGAGCTGCACGGCGGCACCGTGCACGCCGACAGCCCGGGCGAAGGGCGCGGCGCCCGCTTCGCGCTGACGCTGCCATGGTCGGCCCGCGGCGAGCGCGCGCGCTCCACGCTGCCGACGCTGCCGGCGACGGCGGTCGTTTGCGAGACGCCCGCGGTGCCGGCGCTCCTCGGCGGGCTGCGCCTGCTCATCGTCGACGACGAGCCCGATGCGCGCGAGCTCCTGGCCGCGGCGCTGACGCAGATGGGCGCGCGCGTGCAGGTGGTCGCCTCCGCCCGCGAGGCGCTCGACGCGCTCGCGCGCGAGCCGCCGCACGTCCTCATCAGCGACATCGGCATGCCCGGCAAGGACGGCTACGCGCTCATCGGCGAGCTGCGCGCCGGCGAGCACGAAGAGCGCCGGCTGCCGGCGGTGGCGCTCACCGCCTATGCGACCACCGACGACGTGCGGCGCGCGCTCGTGGCCGGCTACGACGTGCACGTGGCCAAGCCGGTCGACGCGGTGACGCTGGCACGCACGCTCGTCGAGCTGGTGGGTGCCGTCGCGCTCGACCCGACGCTCGACGTCACCCGCCCCATCGTGCTCAGCGAAAACAACTAGCCCGCCCGGCTTTACACGACCTTTACACGCGGCCAAAGGGCGGTTTACGTGCACCTGTCATCTTCACGGCAGATGGCTGATACTGCCAAGGAGACGACCATGAAGCGGAGCTGGAAGATCGGGATCGCGCTCGCCGGCGCGTTCGTGCTGGCGCTCGCCGCCGGCGGAGCGGCGCTCGCGTCGGGGCGCATGCACGATGGCTTCGTCAAGCGACGCATCACCCGGCACATCGATCAGGCGCTCGACGCCGTCGGCGCGACCAGCGCGCAACGGGACGCCGTGCACGCGGCACGCGATCACGTGTTCGCCACCATCGCCGCCAACCGCGAGGCCGAGCGCGGCGACATGCAGGCGGCGCTGAGCCTGTGGGAGTCCGAGCGCATGGATCCGGCGGCGATCGCGAGCCTGCGCGCGCATCACCAGGCGGCGGCGAAGAAGACCGGCGACGCGGTGGTGCAGGCGCTCTCCGATGCGCACGACGCGCTCACCGCGCCGCAGCGGCAGCAGCTCGCCGATTATCTGCGCTCGCACAAGCCGGCCCAGAATCAAAAATGGGCAGACGGCGCCAAGCCGTTCGTTCGGCACATGGTGGCCGAGCGGCTCGACGACATGCTCGACCAGATCCATGCCACCGCCGATCAGCGCGCCAAGGTGACCGCGGCCGTGGATCGCGCGTTCGCGACCATCAGCGCCAACTTCGACGATCACGCCGCGCACTTCGACGACGCTGTAGCCGTGTTCACCGCCGACCAGATCGATCAGGCCAAGCTCGCCTCGCTGCAGGCGGAGCGTCAGGCCAAGATGCAGCAGGCCGGCGACGCCATCGTGCAGGCGCTCACGGAAGCACACGACGCGCTCGACGCCGGCCAGCGCCACGAGGTGGCGGCCTTCGTGCGCGCGCATCACCCACGCCACGGAGAATGATCGCGTGAACAAGCGGACCGCCGCGCTCCTCATCGACGACGATGCCAAGCTCGCCTCGCTCGTGGCCGAGTATCTCGAGCAGAACGAGGTCGACGTGACCGTCGCCGGCGACGGGGAGCGCGGATTGGCCGCACTGAAGAAGGGCAACTTCGACGTGGTGCTGCTCGACATCATGCTTCCCGGCGTCGACGGGCTCGAGGTCTGCCGGCGCATCCGCGCGCTGCCCGAGCGCAACCACACGCCGGTCATCATGCTCACCGCCAAGGGCGACGACGTCGACAAGATCGTCGGGCTCGAGCTCGGCGCCGACGACTACCTGGCCAAGCCGTTCAACCCGCGCGAGCTGCTCGCCCGACTGCGCGCCATCTTGCGGCGCGCGCAGGCGCCGGCGCCGGGCGAGGGACACCAGCTGTTCACCTCGGGCGGGCTGACCATCGACTTCGACGCGCGCGAGGTCACCGTCGACGGCAAACGCCAGGTGCTGACGCACTTCGAGTTCGAGCTCTTGGCCACGCTGGCCAAGGCGGCCGGGCGCGTCCTGTCGCGCGAGCACCTCATGGATGCGCTCAAGGGCGAGGAGTTCGAGTCGTTCGATCGCTCGATCGACGTGCACATCTCGAAGCTGCGCGCCAAGCTGGAGCAGAACCCGAAGGAGCCGCGCTACATCCGCACCGTGCGCGGCGTCGGCTACGTGCTGGCGCGCGATTGATGCGGCCGCACCATCGCCACGATCATCACGATCATCGCTGGCAGCGCCGCCGCGGCGCGCGGCTGCGCAAGCGCATCTGGGCCCACCTGTTCGTGGTGCTCATCGTCGGCATCTTCGCCTCGGGCGTGGTGTTCACCACGGGTTGGCGCACCGCCTTCATCCACTCGACGGGCTCGCGGCTGGCGCGCCACGTGGCGGCGCAGCTGTCGCGCGACTGGTATGCGCCCGCCGAGCGCGATCGCACGGTGCGCCGCGTCTCCGAGGAGCTCGACCTCGACCTGACGGTGCGCGGCGTCGACGGGCGCGCGCTCGCCGTCGCCGGCACCGAGTTCCCGCCGCTCGACGCGCGCGATCTGGGACAGCTCAGGCGTGGGCAGCTGGTGATGGAGCAGGCGCCGCGCTTCTTCATCGCGGCGCCGGTGATCGTCGACGGCGTGGTGGTCGGGTTCGTCGAGTCGTCGCCGCTCTATCGCAGCTTTCGCATGCCGAGCTTGTGGCGGCCGCTCGTGCTCATCGCGGTCATCATGATCATCGCCGGCGTGGCATCGGGGCCGCTGGCGCGGAGGATCTCGCTGCCCATCGAGCGGCTGACGTCGGCGGTGCGGCGCTTCGGCGAGGGCGACCTGGCGGCGCGCGTGGCGCCGCTGCGCGGGATGTGGCACTTCCGCCCGCGGCACCGGCCGCCGGACGAGCTCGAGCAACTGACGCGCGCGTTCAACGAGATGGCCGAGCGCATCGAGACGCTGGTCAAGGGGCAGAAGGAGCTCCTGGCCAACGTGTCACACGAGCTGCGCTCCCCGCTGGCGCGCATCCGCGTGGCGCTCGAGCTGCTTCCGCGCGACGCCAAGAACGAGGCGCGCCTGCGCGACGTCGAGGCCGATCTGATCGAGCTCGATCGGCTGATCGAGGACGTGCTGACCACGACGCGGCTCGGCGCGGGCGGGCTGCCGGCGCACCTCGGGCCGGTCGACGTGGCGCAGCTGTTCGCGCAGCTCGTGGAGCGCGCGGCGCACGATCCGCTCACGGCGGGCAAGACGGTGCGCGCGAGCAGCGGCGAGGGGATCGTGGTGACCGCCGACGGCGCGCTGGTGCGGCGCGCGCTGTGGAACCTCGTCGAGAACGCCGCCAAGTACGGCGCGCCGCCGATCGAGCTGAGCGCCGAGCGCGACGGCCAGATGGTCGCATTGCGCGTCAAGGACGCCGGCCCCGGCATCGCGCCGGAGGAGCGCGAGCGCGTCTTCGAGCCTTTCTACCGCGGCGACAAGGCGCGCACGCCGGGCAGCGGCTTCGGCTTGGGATTGACGCTGGCGAGGCGCGTGGCAGAGGCGCACGGCGGTCATATCACCGTCGACGGCGCCACGTTCACCCTTAGGATCCCTTCTTGAAAAGCTTCACAGGGAGATCAAGAGATCAGGAGAACAAAACTCTTACAGAGGGATGCCTTGGGATCTTTCTGTAAGCGTCTTGTTCTCGTGATCTCCTGATCTCGTGATCTCCCTGTGGGTTTTCTTCCTGAATAGCCCGCCGTCCTGCACGTCGTACCTTGCAGGAGGGGTTCGATGCTCAAGAAGATAATCGCCGTCGCGGGGATTGCGGGGACGCTTGGCGTTGCCGCGCCGGCGTTTGCCGATTGGCACGGGGGGTATCACGGGGGCGGCGTCGTGCGCGGGCCGGTGGCTCGGCCCATCTATCGGCCGGTCGCGCGGCCCTATTACGGATCTGGTTACGGCGATGGCTATCGGCCCGAGTACCGGACCGGCTGGGAGTGGCGCCGCTACGAGTGGCTCCGTCATCATCCGCGTTACTACCGCGGCTGGTAGCGATATGATTGGCGCGACGCGATGGCGACGCGCACCGTAGTCCTCGACGACGACGAAGACGTGCTCGACGCGCTGGCGTCGCTGCTCGCCGCCCTCGGTGCACCGGCCACCGCCGTCCGCAGCGTCGCCGAGCTCACCGCCCACCGCCACGACGTGCTCGCCGCCGATCTGGTCATCCTCGATCTCAACCTCGGACGCGATCTGCCGAGCGGCCTCGACGCCCTCGCCTGGCTGAAGGATCAGCGTTTCGCCGGCCGCATCGTCTTTCTCACCGGCCACGGCGCCGGCGATCCGCTGATCGCGCGCGCCTGCGCCGTCGGCGGCGTGCCGCTGCTGCGCAAGCCCATCGGCCTCGACGAATTGCGCGCGCTCGTCGCCGGCTAGAGCGACACGCCGAGCTGCGCGAGCGTCTTGGCGTCCGCCGGCGGCACGCGGCGCGCGGCGGCGACGAGGCGCACCAGCGCCGCCTGCAGCGGCTCGAGCGCCGGCTCGTCGGTGCCGGCGAGCCGCAGCTGCGCCAGGCTGGAGGCGAGCACCTGCAGCGGCGAGCCGAGCTGATCGAGCAGCGTCAGCGACACCTCGGCGCTCGACAATAGCGCCGCCGCCTCGCGATCGGCGCGCAACAGGCGCACCGACATGAGGCGCCGGTTCTCACGCGTGGCGACGAGACCGAGCCCGACCAGGAGGTAGAGCGCCGTCGCCCACGGCTCGGCGAGCGGCGAGCGATCGCGCATGGCCGCGAACCCGTGATGATGGTAGAGCGCGACCGACATCGCCGTCATCGCCCCCTCGATGCCGATCGCCACCCACCAGCGCCGCGGCACGATGAGCGGCACGAGCACGAGGAACGTCTTGTTGCCGGCGAGCGGATCGAACGCTCCGCCCGCGCCCGCCCACGCCGGCGTCGAATACCAGTACTGCGCGAACGCCGGCAGGATGTTGACCAGGAACAGCGCGAACGCGAACCGCTCCGACGGCTGCTTGCGCATGACGAACAGCGCCGCCGCCGACAGCGCCGCGAGCCCGCCCGAGAACAGGAAGAACCGGCGCATCATGCCGACGGCGAGATCGCGCGTGCCGAAGATCGCCAGCGTCTCGACCACCACGATCGCCAGCGTCAGCGTCATCGCCGCCTGGTGCGCGTCGCGCGCGTAGAAGGCGCGCTCCTCTTGATCGAGCGGCCGCGCCTCGCGGCCGAAAGTGACCGAGCGGTCGAGGCCGTTGCGCACGTCGCCGATGCGGCCGAGCGCGCGATCGATGCGCTCGACCACCGCCGCGTCGGTGCCCGCGCGCAGCGGCGCCAGCGCCTCGCCGAGCGCGCGCGTCGCGCTGCCGAGCTCGCCGGCGATCTCGCCCAGGCACGCCGACAGCCGCGTCAGCGTCAGCACGTCGGCCGAGCGCCGCACGAAGCGCAGCGCCAACGCGCGCCGCCGCCGCCGCACCCAGAGCACCGCGAAGCCGATGACCACGAACACCAGCGTCAGCGTCGGCTCGCCGGCGATCAGCTCGTTCGGCGACGTGCCCACGCCGCGGAGCCAGAAGTGGATGGCCAGCCCCATCACCGCGAAGCCGCCGAGCAGCGCCGCGCCGAGCGCGAACGAGCCGGGCACGGCGAGCGCCAGCACCATCGTGGCGAAGTGCAGATCGCCCATCGCCTCCCACGGCCGCCCCGCCTCGCGCCACGCCACCGCCTGCACCGGTAGGAGCACGAAGTAGAGCGCGATCAGCACCCCACAGCAGGCGAGCGCCAGCCCGCGCCCCGGCCGTCGCCGCGTGGCCCCGAGCGCGATCAGCGCCGCCGCCGCCGCGACGAGCTCGACGATCCGCGTGGCGCGCAACGTCCAGGGCAGCGCGTGCCCGAGACCGCACAGGAGGTTCACCACCGCCGCGCAGCCGACCAGCAGCGCCAGCATGCGCGCGCTCGAGCGCGCATCGCGCACGTCGAAGATCGGTTCGTCGGCGGGCATGGAGTCGGCGTCTGTTCGACGAAACGCGCACGAGCCAGGTTCCCGACGGCGGTGTCGATCGTCTCCGCGCCGTTATATACTCCAGCCGGCATGGCTCGTCGCCGCCCCTCGATCGTCGTCGGCGTGGAACGACGCAACATCGGTCGGGCCCCGCTCGCCGACCTCTATCACTATCTGATGGCGCGCTCGTGGTCGCGCCTGCTCGGCCTCGTCGCCACGGTCTACATCCTCGCCAACCTGTTGTTCGCCGTGCTCTACGATCTCGGCGGCGACTGCGTGACCGGCGCCGCGCGCTTCCGCGACCTCTTCTTCTTCAGCGTGCATACGCTATCGACCATCGGCTACGGCACGATGGCGCCCAAGACCACCTACGCCAACGTGCTCGTCACCATCGAGGCGTTCAGCGGCACGCTCTTCGTCGCCCTCCTCACCGGCCTCGTCTTCGCCAAGTTCTCGCGCCCGACGGCGCGCGTGATGTGGTCGAAGAACGTGGTGATCGTCGAGCGCGCCGGCCGGCGCCTCCTCCAGTTCCGCATGGCCAACGAGCGCGCCAACCAGATCGTCGAAGCGCAGCTGCGCGTCGCCGTGGCGCGCACCGAGGTCACCGCCGACGGCGAGCGCCAGCGCCGCTTCCACGACCTCAAGCTGCAGCGCGATCGCAACGTCATCTTCGTGCTCACCTGGACCGCGGTGCACGAGATCGACGAGGCGAGCCCGCTTGCCGGCATGACGCTCGAAGAGATGAAGGAGTCGGGCGTGCAGCTCATCGGCTCCTTGATCGGCCTCGACGAGACCTTCTCGCAGCAGGTGCACTCGCGTCACGGCTACGATCCGGCCGACTTCGTGTACGACATGCGCTTCGCCGACATCATCGGCATCGACGGCGACGGCGTGCGCTACGTCGACTACGCGCACTTCGACAAGCTGGTGCCGATGGGAACGAAGACGGAGGGGATATGAGCGCGCGTGGCTGGGCGGTGGTGACCGGCGCGTCGTCGGGGATCGGCGCGGCCTTCGCGCGCGCGCTCGATGCGCGTGGCTACTCGCTCGTGCTCGTGGCGCGCCGGCGTGAGCGGCTCGAAGAGCTGGCCCGCGCGTGCAAGCGCGCCGAGGTGCTCACCGCCGATCTCGAGGACCAAGCCGACGTCGAGCGCGTCGCCACCCACGCGCTGCACCTCGGCGACGTCGAGCTCCTCGTCAACAACGCCGGCTTTGGCTCGAACGGCGCCTTCGTCGCGCTCGATCCCGCGCGCGAGCTCGGCCAGCTCAAGCTCAACGCGGTGGCGCCGTTCGTGCTCGCGCAGCGCCTCCTGCCCGCGATGATCGGCCGCAAGGCGGGCGGCATCATCAACATCTCGTCGATCGGCGCCTTCCAGCCGGTGCCCTACATGGCCACGTACGGCGCCACCAAGGCGTTCCTGCTCAGCTGGTCGGAGGCGCTGTCGCACGAGCTGCGCGGCAGCGGCGTCCGCGTCACCTGCATCTGCCCCGGGCCGGTCGCCACCGAGTGGGCCGGGATCGCCGGCGTGCCGCAGGCGCTCGCCCAGGCGCCGCACACCATCTCGCCCGACGCGCTCGTGCGGCGCGCGCTCGCCGCCTACGACGGCGGACGCGCCGTCTTCGTCCCGGGCCTCGTCAATTGGCTTACGGCGTTCTTCGCCAAGATCTTCCCGCGCGTCGTCATCCGCGCGGTGGCCGGCCGGCTCTACGCTCCGCGCGCGCAGAAGGCGCTGAATCCCAGATCGTGAGCCCAAGCTCGCGCGTATCAACAGCATCCAACGAGGTCGACGCATGAGGAAGCAGCTGGTCTTGCTGTGCCTGCTCATCGGATGCCACACGCCGCCGGTGCAGGCCAAGGAGTCGGCGACGATGCAGGAGGCGGACAAGCTGTTCGCGGCAGGGCGCTGGGATTCGGCGTTGCAGAAGTACGACGCGCTCGAAAAGAACGCGCCCGACGAGCGGCTGTACACCCGCGCGCTGTTCCGCGCCGTCGAGTGCGAGACCCTGCTGGCGCAGCACGAAAAGGCGCTCGACCGCGTGCGCGCGGCCCGGCTGCCGTCGGACGCCGGCCTGCGCGCGATCGTCTCGCTCGGCCGGCTCGAGATGTTCCGCGGCGTCCAGAATTGGTACGGCTTCTCCGAGGAGACCGAGGAAGGCGCGCAGGGATCGGCCAAGCTGTCGAAGCCGGCCGCCGAGCGCGAGATGGAAGCGGCGGCGCAGCAGCTATGGAAGGATCGCGCCGCGCTCGCGCGCATGCCGCTCAAACAGTACGGCGAATTCTTCGTGCTCACCGATGCGGATCTGCAGCGCTACCCGTCGCTGTGGGACTTCGCGGTGCTGCGCATGAGCGACTGGCTGCGCGGGGTCAAGGGGCGCACCACCGCCCTGCCCTTCGCCGCCGACGACTATGCGCGCTCGTTCGGCAGCGGCGTGCCCGGCCTGGCGCGGCTCGGCGCGCTCTACGACGAGAGCGCGCACCTCGACGGCGGCCCCATCGATCGCACCATGGCCGGCGAGCGCTGGCGCGTGGCGCGCGTGGCCCTCGGCCAGTCGGTGTCGGCGACGAAGCAGGATCGCGACGCGTGGCGCGCCGCCGCCCTCGAGCGCTACCTCGGCTGGTCGCACAAGCTGCGCACGCCGCTCGGGCGCGCCGACGCGGCGCTGCACGCGGGCCAGCTCTACTTCCAGACCGATCGGGTCAAGGCGCTCGCGGTCGTCGACGAGATCCTGCCGAAGACGCCGGAGAGCGACGTCGCCGTCGAGCTGCGCCAGCTGCGCCACAACATCACCGAGAAGGTGCTCGGGCTGTCGTCGAAGGTGACGCGCGACGGCAAGCGCGCGCTGCACCTCTCGACGCGCAACCTCGCAACCGTCTACGCGCGCCTCTATCGCATGGATCCGATGCGCGACGGCAGCAACGAGTTCTGGTCGCAGAGCCTGCTCTCGCCGCGCTACGACCGCGTGCCGGCGTGGATCGCCGATCGCAAGCCGGTCGCCGAGTGGAAGATCGCGACCGGCGACAAGGGCGATCACGACGAGCTCGAGCGTGACGTCGACGCGCCGGCGCCGGGCGTCGGGCTCTACCTGGCGGTCGTCTCCGGCGACGCGAGCTTCACCTACAAGCACTCGATGATGCGCGCCGCCTTCGCCAACGTGACCGATCTGGCGATCGCGCGCGCCGAGACGGCGGCCGGCCTGCGCTACTACGCCTTCGACGTCGACGGCAAGGCGCCGCTCGGCGGCGTGCCCTTCCGGCTGCTGGTGTCCGAGGACTGGCGCTCGCGCGCGTCCGACGAGACCAAGACCGGCAGCGACGGCGTGGCCACCTGGAGCTTTCCGCGCGCGCCCTATCTGCAGGTCGACGCGATGGCGGTGCACGGCAAGGCGGTGGCGCTGTTCGGCTCGCCGTCGTATCACGGACAGCGTACGCCGCCGCCGCCGCTCGAGCTGTTCCTGGCCAGCGATCGGCCGATCTATCGGCCGGGGCAGACCGCCAAAGTGCGCGTCACCTCCGTCGAGCGCGTCAAGGACGGCAGCTTCAAGATAGACGCGCACCGCAAGATCCATCTCGTCTTGCGCGATCCCAACGGCAAGGAGATGTGGCACGCCGACGTCGTCACCGGCGCCATGGGCTCGGCGTCGGCGGAGGTGAAGCTGCCGGACAAGGGCCTCCTCGGGCAGCACAACCTCGAGGCGACGGCGCCGGGCATGCGCGAGGTCTCGCGCGACCTGGCGCTGCGCGTGGAGGAGTACAAGCGGCCCGAGTTCGAGGTCACGCTCGACGCGCCCAAGGCGGCGGCGAAGTACGGCGAGAAGACCAAGCTGCAAGGACACGTGAAGTACTACTTCGGCGGCGCCGCCGGCGACGTGCCGGTGAAGTTCAAGGTGTCGCGCCGTCGCTGGATCCCGTGGTGGTACTGGCGCCAGGGCGAGAGCCCGACAGTGGAGATCGCGCGCGGCAACCTCAAGACCGACAAGTCCGGCACCTTCGACGTGGAGTTCACGGCGATCCCCGACGCCGACTCGCTGCCGTCGGAAGATCCCGACGTGCCCGACGTGAGCGACTACATCGTCGAGGTCGAAGCGCATGACGCCGGCGGGCGCACCATCGGGGCCGATCGCTCGCTGCGCGTCGGCGCGCAGTCGGTGCTGGTGTCGGCCGAGGCCGAGCACGCGTTCTTCCTGAGCAACGAAGCGCCGGCGCTCAAGGTCAAGGCGACCAACCTCGAGGAGCAGCCGATCGCCGCGACGGTGAGCTGGGAGCTCGAGCGGCTCGGCGCGCCCAAGGACAAGCCGGCCGAGGGCCAGCTGCTGCAAGCGGTCCTGAAGAAGTATCCGGCGGCCGACGCGCACGTGGCGCACGGGACCGCGACGCTCGACGGAAAGTCGCCGGCGCCGATCGCGCTTCCGGCGCTGCCCGCGGGCGGCTATCGCGTGCGCTTGTCGGCGGCCGGCGGCGCGCGCGGCACGTTCTCGTTCCTCGTCGCCGACGCCAAGACGCGCGCCATGCCGCTGCCGATTCCGGCGACGGCGCTGGCGCAGAAGAGCGAGTATCAGCCGGGCGAGCACGCCGAGCTGCTCGTCGGTGGCGGCGCGGCTTCGGGCACCTATCACCTCGAGCTGTGGCGCGGCTCGACGCTGCTCGAGCACCGCGTCGACCGCGGCGCGACGGTGCGCGTGTGGAGCGTGCCGGTCGACGCCAAAGAAGCGGGCGGCTTCACCGCGCGCTGGATCGGCGTCGACGGCATGGAGGCCGTCGGCGGCGACGTGACCGTGAGCGTGCCGCGCAAGGACAAGGAGCTCCAGGTCAAGCTCGTCGGCAAGCCCGACGCGCTCGAGCCGGGACAGGGCGCCAGGTGGACCGTCGAGGTGAAGGATCAAAAGGGCCGCGCCATCGACGGCGAGGCGCTGGTGACCATCTTCGATCGCTCGCTCGAGCTCTACGCCAAGCAGTATCACTACTGGGCCAACGCGCTGTGGGCCGCGCCGTCGCCGCCGCAGGCGCGCAGCGACGGAGCGCAGACCGGCTACGGCATGTCGCTGCCCGCCGACGAGGCCGAGGCGCTGCGCGTGCAGCGCGAGATCCAGGGCCACTATCAACCCAAGCAGACGCCGCGCTTCTCGTGGGAAGAGACGCAGTACAACTATCGCTACGGCTTCTACGGCGGGGGCGGCCGCGCGGCGAACATGCCGGGCGCACCGCCACCGCCGGCGATGGCCGCGCCGGCGCCGATGGTCCAGGCCGAGGTCGCCACCAAGAAGGCGTCGCTGCGCCGCGAGAAGGGCAAGGGCGACAGCGACAACGACGGCATCGCCGACGACGAGGACAAGGCCGAAGGCGGCGAAGAGGGCCGCATGGGCAAGTCGGGCGGCAAGCACGAGCCGCCGCCGCCGGCCGATCTGCGCACCAACATGGCCGAGACCGCGGCCTTCATCCCCGACGTGGCGCTGGCGAACGGCAAGGGCACGTTCAGCTTCACCGCGCCGGAGCGGCTGACCAGTTGGCGCGTGCAGATCCTCGCGCTCGGGCGCGCCGTCGAGGCCGGGATCGGCGAAGACACCTTCGCCACCAAGAAGCCGCTCATGGTGCGCGTCGAGATCCCGCGCTTCTTCCGCGAGGGCGATCGCTCGACCATCGTCGCGGTGGTGCACAACGAGACCGACGCGCCGCTCACGGCGGACGTCGCGCTCGACATCGTCGACGACGCCACGCACCACTCGGGTCTCGAGGCGCTCGGCGTGAAGAACAAATCGGCGCGCGTGACGGTGCCGCCGCATGGCCTCGCGCCGGCGGAGTTCGCGATCGTGGCGCCGGACAACATCGCCACCTACCAGATCCGCGCCAGCGCCAGCGCCGGGAAGCTGCACGACGCCGAGGAGCGCGGCCTTCCGATCCTGCCGTCGCGAGAGCGGCTGGTGCAGTCGCAGGTGGTGGCGCTGCACGGCTCGGAGTCGAAGACGATCGAGTTCGGCGAGCTCCTGCACGCGAAGGATCCGTCGATGCGCTCGGAGTCGATGACGGTGTCGATCGATCCCCAGCTGGCGCTGTCGGTGCTGCGCTCGATCCCGTTCCTCGTGCAATACCCCTACGAGTGCGTCGAGCAGACGCTCAACCGCTACGTGCCGCTCGCCATCGTCAACGAGATCTACAAGAAGCATCCCGAGCTCGCCAAGGCCATCGCGGTGGCGCCGCACCGCGAGACGCAGTACGAGCCGTGGAACAAGGACGATCCGCGGCGCATGCTGATGCTGACGGAGACGCCGTGGCTGCAGCAGTCCGAGGGCGGCTCGAACGATGCGCGGCTGCGCGATCTGTTGAACCCGACGCTGGTGAAGCAGTCGCAGGAAGAGGCGCTCAACAAGCTCGGGCGCGCGCAGAACGGCTCGGGCGGCTTCCCGTGGTTCGCCGGCGGCCACGACGACTTCTATATGACCTTATATGTGCTCGAGCAGCTCGCGATCCTGCAGGACTTCGGGATCACGCCGCCGCACGACATGGTGGCGCGCGCGCTGCGCTACGTCGAAGGCGAGCTGCCGCGTCACCTCAAGAAGGACGAGGCGAGCGTGTCGTACCTGGCATACGGCTCGTACGTGCTGACGTCGTGGGATCCGGCGAAGTATCCGGAGGCGGCGCGGCTGCGCGGCGAAGTGTCGCAGTGGATGAAGTACGTGCTGGCCAACCGGCAGATCCTGACGCCGTTCGGCCGCGCGTGGTGCGCGCGCGTCGAGGCGCGCCTGGGCGATCGCAAGACCGCCCTCGAGCTGCTGGAGTCTGCGCTCGACGGGGCCAAGACCGATCCCGTGGTCGGCGTCTACTGGACACCCGAGCGCTACTCGTGGATGTGGTACTCGGACACCGTCGAGAAGCACGCCTTCTTCTTGCGCACGCTCGCCGAGCTCAAGCCGAACGACGCGCGCGTGCCGGGCATGCTGCAGTGGCTCCTGTTCAATCGCAAGGGCAACCAGTGGCACTCGACGAAGGCGTCGGCGGCGGCGGTGTACTCGATCCTCGACCTCATGGAGAAGGAAGGATCGCTGTCGCAGCCGCAGAAGTTCCACGTCGTGTGGGACAAGCAGGAAGAGATCGTGACGGTCAAGCCGACCGAGGATCGCCACGCGCCGCTCATGTGGACCGTCAAGGGGCGCGACGTGACGCCCGCGCGCGGCAAGGTCGAGGTGGGAAAGCAAGGGCCGGGCATCGCGTTCGCGTCGGCGACGTGGGTCTTCTCGTCGACCAAGCTGCAGGAGCAGCACGATTCCAATCTCGTCTCGATTGAACGCAAGTACTTCAAGAAGGTGCACCAGAGCGACGGCGACCATCTGGTGGCGCTCGCCTCCGGCGACAAGGTGCACGTCGGCGACGAGATCGAGGTGCGGCTCTACGTGCGCACCAAGAGCCAGTTCGAGTACGTGCACGTCAAAGAGCCGCGCGGCGCGGGGTTCGAGGAGACGACGCTGACGTCGGGGTGGCGCTGGGACAAGCTGTCGTCGTACCAGGAGCCGCGCGACTCGCTGTTCAACTTCTTCGTCGACTGGCTGCCGCAGGGCGAGTTCGAGCTGCACCACTCGCTGCGGCCGACGACCCCCGGGAAATACCGGATAGGCTCGGCGGTGCTGCAATCGATGTATTCGCCCGACATCACCGCCTACTCGTCGGGGATGGAGCTCGAGGTCGTCAAATAATCGCGTTGCGAGCGACGAAACCGGGATATCCCGGATATTCGTAGCGACGGAAAGCTGATACGCTGATCAACGCGAATGAATATCAACCTGCGTTGTTCGACCTTCCTCGGGTGCGCTCTTCTCCTCTTCGGCTGCGGTGGTGGCGCCAACGGAGCGGGCGGCGGCCTCGACGGAACGATCTATTACCAGGACATCGAAGACGGCTCCGTCTACAAGATGTCGCTCTCCGACGCGAAGATGACGCGGCTGTTCGCCGGCTTCTATCCGACGCGGACGCCCGACGGCACGTTCATCTACGAAGCCAACGGCGACCTCGTCGAGTCGCCCGACGGCATCCAGCTGCGCACGATCATCAAGGGCAACTTCGACGCGACGCCCCGATACGACGACAGCTTCTCGTTCCCCGCGCTCTCGCCCGACGGAACGCTGATCGCCTACAACACCCTGACGAACCTCGTGTACATCTGCCGCCGCGACAACGGACAGATCGTGTCGCACTTCACCGAGAGCCCGCCCGGCGCCGGCCTGGTCGGCTGGGAGCGCCCGTCGTGGACGCCCGACAACCGCATCGTCGTCGCCGGCAACCTCGGCACGCCGGGGCTCTACATCAGCGACGCCGGCTGGACGACGCTCACGCGCTTCGACCCGGGCATCAACCAGCCGTTCGACGCCAAGGTGTCGCCCAAGGGCGGCGTGGTCGCGTTCGAGGAGAACAACGACATCTACACGCTCAACCTCGACGGCAGCGGCTTGAAGCAGCTCACGTCGACGAACGACGAGGAGAAGATGCCGACCTGGTCCCCCGACGGCAGCTCTGTCGCCGCCTTCTCGGGCCTCGACCTCGTGACCGTCCACGCCGACGGCTCGAGCCCGAAGACGCTCTCGATGGGCGACCCCAACGTCTTCTTCAACTTCAACACCGACCAGGCCTTCGACTGGACGAAGTGAGCCGGCCGCGCGGGCTCCGCCGCGCGAGGGCCTCGTCCCGTGCGAAACCTCGTCGCCGCGCAGCAGACTCGGCCACCGCCCCCGTCACACCCGAAACTTCTCCGCGTCCTTGCCCTTCCACTCGTACCCATGCCCCACCCTGCCCCGATCCGGCCGCACCACGCCCCCCGCCTCCGGCTCCAAAAACCCCTCCACCAACATCCGCTCGATCCTCACGTGATCCCAAAACCACTCCATGTGCACCATCCTCGCCGCCGCACACGCCACCGGCGCATGCAGCGTCGGCGCACAATGCGACGACAACGGCACTCCCCACCCATCGCACAACGCCGCCGCCTCCAAAAAGCCCGTATACCCTCCGCACCTCGTCGCATCCGCCTGCAACACATCCACCGCGCCCGCCGCCAGCATGGCTCTGAAGTACCACGGCGTATAGCCGTACTCCCCCGCCGCCACATCCATCGGCAGCCCGCTCACCAGCCCCGCCAACCCTTCCAGATCATCCGACGACACCGGCTCCTCGAACCAGCGCACCCCGCTCTCCTCCCAAAACGCCCGCCCGAGCTCCAGCGCCTGCTTGCGCGTGTACGCCCCGTTCGCATCCACGAACAGCTCCGCCCGCCCCGCCGTCGCCTCGTGCGCCACCTGGACGCGCGCGCGATCGCGCTCCGGCTCCCGCCCCACCTTCATCTTCACCCGTCCGATTCCCTCCTCCGCCCATCCACCGAGCTGCGCCCGCAGCCGCGCATCGTCATACGAGCAGAACCCTCCCGACCCATACACCGCCACGTCGTCGCGCATCGCGCCGAACAGATCGACCAGCGACACTCCGAGCATCCGCGCCTTCAGATCCCACAGCGCCACATCCACCGCGCTCATCGCCATCGCCGCCACGCCCGCGCGCCCCAGATTGCGCACCGCGCGCCCCATCGCCGCGTTCGCGCCGCCCACGTCCATCACATCGCGCCCGACGACGACACCGCGCAGCTTCTCCGCCACCAGCCGCGCCGTCGCCGTGTCGGCATACGTCCAGCCCCACCCGCGCGCGCCGCCGCCGGCCACCTCGACCCGCACCAGCGTCGTCGAATCCCACGCCAGCGTGCCGTCAGACTCCGGCGCGTCCGTCGGAATCCGATACGCCGCCACCTCCAGCGACTCGACGCGCGCGCGCGCCCGCGACACGCGCGCTACTCCTTCTTCTTCCGCGGCGGGAACATCGCGTGGAACGCCTGCGACATGATGCCGCGCGCATCGGGATCACCCTTCAACAGCGCCGTCGAGAACGACTTCGCCTGCTCGAGCGTGATGTGCGGCGGCAGCGGCGGCACATCCGGATCCACCATCACCTCGATCACCACCGGCCGATCGCTCTGGAGCGCCATGTCCCACGCCGCGCCCACGCCCGCCGCCGTCTCCACGCGCACCCCGTTGAGCCCGAGCTGCTCGGCGTACTTCGCGTACGAAAAATCGGGCAGCGTCTGCGTCGACGGAATGTCCGGGCTGCCCGCCATCGCGCGCAGCTCCCACGTCACCTGGTTCAGGTCGCGATTGTTCAGCACGAGCACGTAGAACCGCGGATCGTTCCACTCCTTCCAGTACTTCGAGATCGTGATGAGCTCGTTGATTCCGTTCATCTGCATCGCGCCGTCACCGACGAGCGCGAACACCGGCCGCTCGGGGAACGCGAACTTCGCCGCGATCGCATAGGGCACGCCCGGCCCCATCGTCGCCAGGTTCCCCGACAGCGACGCCATCATGCCGTCGCGGATCTTGATGTCGCGCGCGAACCAATTGGCCGACGAGCCCGAGTCCGACGACAAGATCGCGTGATCGGGCAGCCGCTTCGACAGCTCCCAGAACACCAGCTGCGGATTGATCGGCTTGGCGTCGACGTGCGCGCGCTCGTCCATGAGCGTCCACCACTCGCCGACCTGCTTCTCGATCTTCTCGCGCCACGAGCGATCCGTCTTGCGCTTGAGCAGCGGCACCAGCGCGCGCAGCGTCTCCGCCGAGTCGCCGCACAGGCTGACCTCCATCGGATAGCGCAGGCTCAGCATCCTGCCGTCGATGTCGATCTGCACGCCGCGCGCCTTACCCTCCTCGGGCAAGAACTCCGAATAGGGAAAGCTGGAGCCGACCATCAACAACGTGTCGCACTCCATCATCATGTCCCAGCTCGGCTTGGTGCCGAGCAGGCCAATCGAGCCCGTCACCCACGGCAGCGCGTCGGGCAACACGGCCTTACCGAGCAGCGCCTTGGCCACGCCCGCGCCGAGGATGTCGGCGATCTCGGTGACCTCCTTCGACGCGCGCAAGGCGCCGGCGCCGACGAGCATGGCCACACGACTGCCGGCGTTGAGCACCGCCGCCGCGCGCTTGAGATCGCGATCCTGCGGGATCACGCGCGGGTCGCTGAAGCCGATTCCGCTCACGATGCCGCCGTGCGCATGCGGCGGCTTCACCATCTTCTCTTCCTGCAGATCCTTCGGAATGATCACGCAGGTCACCGTGCGCTCGGCGCGCGCGATGCGGATCGCGCGATCGATCGAGTGGCGCAGCGCCGCCGGCGACATCACCGTCGTCACGTACTCGCCGGCGACGTCCTTGTAGAGGCTCTGCAGATCCACCTCCTGCTGGTACGAGCCACCCATCGAGATCGTCGCCGCCTGCCCGACGATGGCGACGACCGGCGCATGGTCGAGCTTGGCGTCATACAGCCCGTTCAGCAGATGGATGGCGCCGGGCCCCGACGTCGCCAGGCAGACGCCCGGCTCGCCGGTGAATTTGGCGTGCGCGCACGCCATGAAGGCGGCCATCTCCTCGTGGCGCACCTGCACGTAGCGCAGCTTGTCGGCGAACGCGGGCAGCGCGACGTCGATGCCGTTGATCCCGTCACCGGGATAACCGTATATGCGTTTTACACCCCATTGCACGAGACGCTCGATGAGAAAGTGACCGACGGTATCGCTCATAGATTTGCAGATAGGTCGACGCGCGGCGTCGGCAACCTATCTTCCAGAATATATGGGACCCCAACTGATCGCCCTGCGCCGCCACCCCGTGCCGCGCCCCGCCACTGCCGTCGACGCCGCTGCTCTCGAGAAAGCGCTGCGCGCCCGCCTCGAAGGCGAGGTGCGCTTCTCGCCCGGTGACCGCGCCCTCTACGCCACCGACGGCTCCAACTATCGTCAGGTGCCCATCGGCGTCGTCATACCGCGCTCCCTCGACGACGTCATCGCCACCGTCGAGGAGTGCCGCCGTCACGGCGCGCCGCTGCTCTCGCGCGGCGGCGGCACCTCGCTCGCCGGCCAGTGCTGCAACGTCGCCGTCGTCATCGACTGGTCGAAGTATGTGAACCAGATCGTCTCGTACGATCCCGCCGCGCGCCGCGCCGTGGTGCAACCGGGCCTGGTGCTCGATCGCCTGCGCGAGCGCGCCAACCAGGACGGCCTGACCTTCCCGCCCGATCCGTCGACGCACGCCTACTGCACGCTCGGCGGGATGATCGGCAACAACTCCTGCGGCGTGCACTCGGTCATGGGCGGCCGCACCGTCGACAACGTCGAGGCGCTCGAGGTCCTCACCTACGACGGCGTGCGCCTGCGCGTCGGCCCCACCAGCGACGACGAGCTCGAGCGCTTGTGCGCCTCCGAGGGCCGCGTCGGGCAGATCTACCGCGATCTGCGTACGCTCCGCGATCGCTACGCGCGGCTCATCCGCGCCCGCTATCCGCAGATCCCGCGCCGCGTCTCCGGCTACTCGCTCGATGAGCTGTTGCCGGAGAACGGCTTCAACGTGGCGCGCGCGCTCGTCGGCGCCGAGGGCACGTGCGTCACCGTCCTCGAAGCCACCGTGCGCCTCTTGCCTTGGCCCAAGCACCGCTCGCTCCTCGTGCTCGGCTATCCGAGCGTCTACGAAGCGGGCGATCACGTCGTCGCGGTGCGCGAGTCGGGCTGCATCGGTCTCGAAGGGCTCGACGATCGCCTCGTCGAAGACATGATGAAAAAGCACATCCACCCGAAGGACACCAAGCTCCTGCCCGACGGCAAGGGCTGGCTCATGGTCGAGTTCGGCGGCGACAGCAAAGAGGAGGCCGACGCCAAGGCGCACGCGCTCATGGCCCGCCTCGCCGCGACGCCGCACGGGCCGTCGATGAAGCTGTTCGACGATCAGGAAGAAGAGAAGAAGCTGTGGCACGTGCGCGAGTCGGGCCTCGGCGCCACCGCGCGCGTTCCCGGCCAGAAGCGCGACGCCTGGGAAGGCTGGGAGGACGCCGCGGTGCCGCCGTCGGAGCTCGGCTCGTACCTGCGCGAGTTCCGCGCGCTCCTCGAGCGCTACGACTACGGCTGCGCGCTCTACGGCCACTTCGGCGACGGCTGCGTGCACACGCGCATCGACTTCGATCTGCGTACCGCCGACGGCGTGGCGCGCTGGCGCGGCTTCATGCACGACGCCGCCGAGCTGGTGGTCAAGCACGGCGGCTCGCTCTCCGGCGAGCACGGCGACGGCCAATCGCGCGGCGAGCTCTTGCCGATCATGTACGGCCACGAGCTCGTCGACGCCTTCCGCCAGTTCAAGCACATCTGGGATCCGGACGGCGCCATGAACCCGGGCAAGAAGATCGACGGCTATCGCATCGGCGAAAACCTGCGCCTCGGCCCGCACCATCGCCCCGCGCCCGTCGACACGCACTTCTCGTATCCCGACGACGACCACAGCTTCGCGCGCGTGACCGAGCGCTGCGTCGGCGTCGGCAAGTGCCGCCGCGCCAACACCGAAGAGGGCGGCAGCATGTGCCCGTCCTACCAGGTCACGCACGAGGAGAAGCACTCGACCCGTGGGCGCGCGCACCTCCTGTTCGAAATGATGCAGCACCAGGAGCTCGAGCACGGCTGGCACGAGGAGGCGGTCAAGGACGCGCTCGATCTGTGTCTGGCGTGCAAGGGCTGCAAGACCGACTGCCCGATGAACGTCGACATGGCGACCTACAAGGCCGAGTTCCTCTCGCACTACTACGCGCACAAGCCGCGGCCCATCACCGGCTACACCATGGGCCTCATCTATTGGTGGGCGCGCCTCGCCTCCAAGCTGCCGCGCACGGCCAACTTCGTGTCGCACGCGCGCGGCCTCGGGTGGCTCTTCAAGCGCCTCGGCGGCGTGGCCATCGAGCGCGACGTGCCGCGCTTCGCCGTCGAGCCGTTCAAGAAGTGGTGGCGCCGCCGCCCGCGCGTGAACGAGGGACGGCCCAAAGTCATCCTGTGGGCCGACACCTTCAACAACTACTTCACGCCGGCCACGTGCATCGCCGCCGTCGAGACGCTGGAGGCCGCCGGCTACCAGGTGGTCGTGCCCGAGCCGTCGCTCTGCTGCGGCCGGCCGCTCTACGACTACGGCTTCCTCGATCGCGCCAAGAAGCTCCTGCGCCAGACGCTCGACGAGCTGCGCGACTCGATCGAAGCCGGTGTGCCCGTCGTCGGGCTGGAGCCGAGCTGCGTCGCCGTCTTCCGCGACGAGATGTGCAACCTCCTGCCGCAAGACGAGGACGCCAAGCGCCTCGGCAGCCAGACCTTCATCCTGAGCGAGTTCCTCGCCGATCGCGGCTGGCATCCGCCGCAGCCCATCGCGCGCAAGGTGATCCTGCACGGCCACTGCCACCACAAAGCGGTGCTCGGCTTCGACAAGGAGCAGAAGCTCCTCCAGTCGATCGCCGGCGACGTCGAGACGCTCGACGCCGGCTGCTGCGGCATGGCCGGCGCCTTCGGCTACGAGCGCGCGCACTACGACGTGTCGCAGAAGTGCGGCGAGCGCGTGCTGCTCCCCAAGGTGCGCGAGGCCGACAAGCGCGCGGTCATCGTCACCGACGGGTTCTCTTGCCGCGAGCAGGTGCAGCAGGCCACCGATCGCACGCCGATGCACTTCGCCGAGCTGTGCAAGATGGCGCTCGACGAGCACGGCAACGCATCGATCGACGCGTATCCCGAGCGTCGTTACGTCACTCCGACGCAACCAGCCAGCGGGAAGTTATTGTACGCCGTGGCATTACTCTTGGTGCTCGTCGCCGTCGTGATCGGAGTTATAGTTTCGGCAACATGAGCGAAGAAGATCCGTCGTCGCGCCCCGGCATCTCGCGGCGCAGCTTCCTCACTGGAACCGGATTGAGCGTCGCCGCCGCGGGTCTTCTCAAGACCTCCGAGGCGCTCGCCGACGCCGCCGCGGCCGACAAGGTCGAGGGCCCCGGCGAGGTCGCCATCACCATGAAGGTGAACGAGGCGATCCATCACTTCAAGGTGATGCCTGGGACCACGCTCGCCGATGCGCTGCGCTTCGACCTCGGCATGACCGGCACCAAGGTCGTGTGCGACCGCGGCTCGTGCAGCGCCTGCACCGTGCACCTCGACGGCATGCCGGTCTGCTCGTGCATGACGCTCGCGCTCGACGTGGGCACCCGCGCCGTCACCACCGTCGAGGGGCTGGCCAACGGCGACAAGCTCGCGCCGATCCAGGAGCAGTTCATCGCCCACGACGCCATGCAGTGCGGCTTCTGCACGCCGGGCATGGTCATGAGCTGCGCCGCGCTGCTCGCGACCAACCAGAAGCCGTCGCTCGAGGACGTGAAGACCGCCGTCTCGGGCAACCTCTGCCGCTGCGGCACGTATCCGAAGGTGTTCGCCGCGGCGATGACGGCGTCGGGACAGAAGCCGCCGCCGGGCACGCAGGTCACCGCGCACGCGGCCGTCTTGCACGAGGAGGCCAAGGCCGCGCACCCGAGCGACGAGCCGCCGGCGTGGCCGTCGAGCGACAAGCTCAAGGTCGTCGGCAAGTCGCAGCCGCGCGTCGACGGCCGGCTCAAGGTCACCGGCCAGGCGCGCTACACCGCCGACGTGCGCCTGCCGGGCATGCTGTTCGCGCGGCGCGTGGTGTCGCCGCATCCGCACGCGCGCGTCAGGGCGATCGATGTCTCGGCCGCCGAGCGGCTGCCGGGCGTCAAGGCGGTGCACGTCGTCGAGCGCAACGAAGGCGCCAAGCTGCGCAATCCGCCCAAGGTCGCCGAGAAGTATCCGCTCGTGCGCTACGCCGGGCAGTGCGTGGCCGGCGTGGCGGCGACGACGCAGGCGATCGCCGACGAGGCCGCCAAGCTGGTCAAGGTCACCTACGAGCCGTTGCCCTTCGTTGTCGAGATGGACGACGCGCGCAAGGACAAGGCGCCGCTCGTCTATCCCGGCCCGGTCGACATGGGCGGCTCGGGCGGCGGCGGCGGCGCGGCCAAGGGGCTCGAGCAGCACGGCAACGTGCGCGGCCCGTCGCGGCGCGACAAGGGCGACGTCGAGGCGGCCATGAAGACGGCCGACTTCGTCGTGCAAGGCGACTTCGCGACGCAGGTGCAGACGCACTCGGCGCTCGAGACCCACGGCGTCGTCGCCGACTGGCGCCCTGACGGCGTCACCGTCTACGCGTCGTCGCAGGCGACCTCCTCGGTGCGCGACGAGATCGCCACCGTGTTCGACGTGCCGAAATCGAAGGTCCGCGTGATCACCGAGTTCATGGGCGGCGGCTTCGGCGCCAAGTTCGGGCTCGGCAGCTTCGGCACGCTCGCCGTGGCGCTCTCGAAGAAGGCGGGCGCCCCGGTGCGCCTCATGCTCGACCGCAAGGAGGAGCACCTGTGCGTCGGCAATCGTCCGTCGACGGTGCAGACGCTCAAGGTCGGCGCCAGGAAGGACGGCAGCCTCGCGGCCATCGCGCTCGAGTCGCACGGCAACGGCGGCATCGCCACCGGCGGCGGCGTCGGCTGGATGGGCACGACGCTCTACGCCTGCGACAACACGCGCTCGGACCAGTACGACGTGTTCACCAACGGCGGCCCGGCGGCGGCGTTCCGCGCGCCCGGGCAGCCGATGGGCGCCTTCGCCATCGAGCAGCTCGTCGACGAGATGGCCGAGCACCTCAAGATGGATCCGCTCGTCCTGCGCGACAAGCTCGACGCCGGCGCCGGCGCGCCCGCACCGGGCGGCAACGACGCGGCCACGCGCGCGGCGCGCAAGGTCGAGCGGCGCATCGGCGCCGAGAAGTTCGGCTGGCACCGCCGGCGTGCGCCCGGCAGCGACAAGGGGCCGGTCAAGCGCGGGCTCGGCATGGCGCAGTCGATGTGGGGCCGCTTCGTCGAGCTCGACTCCTCGTGCGAGGTGCGGCTGCACAAAGACGGCTCGGTCGAGTTCCTGTCGTCGGTGCAGGACATCGGCACCGGCACGCGCACGGCCATCGCCATGATCGTCGCCGAGGAGCTCGGCATCCGGCCCGAAGACGTGGAGATGAAGATCGGCGACACGCAGTATCCGGTCGGCCCGTCGTCGGGCGGATCGAAGACGCTGCTCGGCATCACCGCGCCGGCGCGTGTCGCCGCGTGGCGCGTCAAGGAGCAGCTCTACCGTCAGGTCGGCGACGCGGCGCGCGCGCTGCCGCTGCGCAAGGCGGCGGCCAAGCTGGCAACGGAGAGCATCCGCGCGCAGGCGCAGCGCTCGGAGGACTACGGCGGCGACCCGCGCGGCGGCTACGGCGGCGTGCAGTTCGCCGAGGTCACCGTCGACACCGAGACCGGCATCATCAAGGTCGTGCGCATGGTCGCGGCACACGACTGCGGGCGCGTGGTCAATCCGCTGGCGGTGCAGTCGCAGGTCAACGGCGGCATCCTGCACGGCCTGTCGTTCGCGCTCTACGAGCACCGCCACATGGACCGCGCGACGGGGCGCATGGTGAACCCCAACCTCGATCAGTACAAGATCGCGATGGCCAAAGAGACGCCCGAGATCGAGGTGGTGCTCATCGATCAATACCTCGGGCGCAACGCCACCGACGTGCAGGGCATCGGCGAGCCGGCCAACATCCCGACGGCGGCGGCCATCGCCAACGCCGTCTACAACGCCATCGGCGTGCGCATCCGAACGCTGCCGATGAAGCCGGCGGTGGTGCTCGCCGCGCTCGGCAAGCTCGACGGGAAGGAGGCGCGCAAATGAAATCGTTCGAGTGGGTGCAGGCGCAGAGCCTCGACGATGCCATCGCGCAGCTCCATCACGGCGTCGTGGTCAAGGCCGGCGGCGTCGATCTCATCGATCGCATGAAGGAGGGGCTCGACGAGCCCAAGCGCGTGGTCAACCTGCACGGCATCGCCGGGCTCGACGGCATCAAGCAGCTCGGCACGCCGGGCGAGCTCGTGCTCGGGCCGCTGGCGACGCTGGCGCAGATGGCCGCCAGTCCGGACGTGCGCGGCCGCTGGCCGGCGCTGGCCGAGGCGTGCGCGCACGCGGCGACGCCGCAGATCCGCAACATGGCGACCATCGGCGGCAACCTGGTGCAGCGGCCGCGCTGCTGGTACTTCCGCTCCGCCGACTTCCACTGCAAGAAGAAGGGCGGCAGCGTCTGCTACGCGCAGGCGGGCGAGAACCAGTTCCACGCCATCGTCGGCAATGCGCTGTGCGCGATCGTGCATCCGTCGAGCGTGGCCACCGCGCTCGTCGCTTATCGCGCGAACCTGACGCTCAAGGGCAAAAAGGGCGAGCGCGTGCTGCCGCTCGAGCAGTTCTTCGCGCCGCCGGAGAAGGACGTGACGCGCGAGAACACGCTCGGGCCCGACGAGCTGATCGCGCAGGTGACGGTGCCGGCGCCGATCGGCCCGACGCGCGCCGCGTACCACAAGCAGGTCGAGAAGGAGTCGTTCGACTGGCCGATGGCCGACGTCGCGGTCGTGCTGCGCATGGACGGGCGCACCTGCTCGCGGGCGTCGATCGTGCTCGGCGCGGCGGCGCCGATTCCGTGGCGCGCGCGCTCGGCGGAGCAGACGCTCGAGGGGCGCGTCGTCGACGCGGCGGCGGCGGAGGCGGCGGCGGACGCGGCGATGCACGGGATGACGCCGCTGGCGCAGAACGGCTACAAGGTGCCGGTGTTCCGCGCGGTGATTCGGCGGACCATCCTCGCTGCCGTCGGAGGTGCGTCGTGATCGGCCAGATCGGAAAGAACGGCAAGCCGCTCGTGTGCCGGATGCTGCGCACCAAGACGTCGTTCGGCGCAGGCGACGAGTGGAAACGCGGCGAATCGCCGACGGCGGTCTACTGGTGCCTGGCGACGATGGAGGCGTTCGGCGCCGACGACGGCTACTGCCACCCGCACGCGTGCGTGCGTGGGCGCGCCTGCTTCGAGCCGTGTGCGGAGGACGAAGAAGAAGCCTGAGCGAGGCGAATGCGGCGCGCTACATCCCCGCCGCTTGCGCGATGAACGCGCACTCGACGGCGCCCGGGCAGCAGAAGTCGTGGCCGCCGTCCTGCGCGGTGTGCATGCAGACGTAGGCGCCCTTCGACGGATAGTAGTAGGCCCAGAAGAAGCACATCTCGTTGTTCGCCGACTCGCCGAACTTGACGGCCGCGTCGGACGTGTTGTTCCAGTCGCAGGTGAAGCTGAAGCCGCCGTTGTCGGGGATCTGGACCGGCGGGTTGTAGAACACCGTCGCCGGCTCGCTCCACACCCAGTTGGGAACGTCGTAGACCGTCTGGCCCGAGGTGTCGTCCGCGGCGGCGGCGGTCTGCACCGTCACGTTGGTGCCGAAGCGGTGCTCGTGGCCGGTGAAGGCGAAGAAGTTGGCGCCGCCGAAGGTGTCCTGGTCGAGCTTGAAGAAGGTGGGGCCGAGCGTGAAGGTCGAGTTCGCCGGGATCTTGATGTCGGGGTTGCCGATGAAGAGGAAGTTCGCCTCGTCGTGATAGGTGTGCGACTGGATCATCGTCGACGAGCCGGAGAGCTGCAGCGGCGCCTGCGTCGCGTTGATGTAGTGCATCTCGAGGCGCACCATCTGGTTCGGTTGCAGCGTGTAGGCCACGCCCGACGGCAGGCTGAGCAGCTCGTCCTTCTTCTGCGTGATCATGAGCGGCGAGCCGTTGTTCGGATTGAGCGTGTCGACGAACGGCGCGCAGTCGAACGGAGTGGGCTGCTCGACGGTGTCGTTGACGCGATAGACGATCATGTGGTGCGACGCGTCCGACAGGAGGTTGTGAATCTGCCCGATGTGGACCGTGGAGCTGTTGTGCAGGCTGAGCACCACGCACTGCGTCTTCTCGACGCCGGGGTCGACGGTCATCGACGGGAACTCGACGGTGAACTGCTCCATCGGGCCGTTCGAGCAGCCGAACAGCAGGAGCGCGCCGAATAGCAGGCTTACGCGCATGAAACCCTCCGGCGTGAGTTGTATCACGTCTCCCGCGCGCAAGGCGATGTTGCGATCTTGTGAACCGGTAGCGGCCGTGACGGTTCGGCAGGCGGTTGAACGAACTGCGAAAAATCGACGGAATCAAGGGAACACGTGATTGCCGTCTCTCGACGGAGAAGCGTATCGTGGCGACCATGGTGCAGGGGATGGTGGGGGTGGAGTGCTCGTTCTCGGGGCTCGAAATCGAGGAGCTCGAGAACGAGGGTGGGAGCTGCCCGGCGTGCCGGACGCGGGTGGCGCTGTGGACGTGCTCGGAGTGCGGGCTGAGCGCGTGGGTCATCGAGTGCGCGCACCGTCGGGCGCCGGCGTGGTTGCGGCGCGGGCGGCGGGATGGGAGCGCGCGCGGGCGCATCTTCTGCGGCGAGTGCGCCGACGTGCTGCCGGCGCCGCTCGCGGTGGCGGCGGCGATGCCGCTGCCGGCGTAGCGGGCGCGCGGCTTCGGGCGCGATCGGGCGCCGCGGCGCGGCGAAGGCGGTGCCGCGGATTACGCGCGCGCCGGCGTTGAATCGTCGCGCGCGCCGTGGTACGTAGCTGGCGCCGTCGGGGCCCGTAGCTCAGCCGGTAGAGCAGCGGCCTTTTAAGCCGTTGGTCGTGAGTTCAAATCTCACCGGGCTCACCAGTACGTAGCCGATTCGCGAACGCGGTCTCTTCCCGTTTCTTCCGCCCTGGCCTGGCCGCGGTCCGTCGGGATCCATCGCGGCTGCTTTTTCCGCAACGCGAGGGCGTCTGTCGGCACTCTGTCATCAGTGAGCCAGTCGAACGACCTGTCTCTCGATGAGCTGCTCGCCGACGCCGCTTGGGTGCGCCGGTTGGCCGCCGCGCTCGTGAGCGAGCCGGCCGACGCCGAGGATGTCGCGCAACTGACGTTCGTTGCGGCCATCGAGCGTCCGCCAGCAAGAACGGGTGAACAACGCCGGTGGCTCGCGGCCGTCGCCCGCAACGTCGCACGGATGATGGGACGTGGTGCTGCGCGCCGGATGCGACGTGAGGTCCTCGCAGAAGCGGACAGCGTCGCCCCGTCCCCGGAGGCGCTGGTCGAACGCGCACAGCTGCAGCGACAACTCGCGACGCTGCTGACCGAGCTCGAGGAGCCGTACCGCACCACCGTTCTTCTCTGCTACTTCGAAGAGCTGTCTCCGTTCGAGATCGCTCGGCGTCTCGGGATTCCGGCTGCGACGGTTCGTTCGCGCCTGAAGCGAGGTCTCGACCACCTCCGAGCGCGTCTCGATCGTTTGCACGCGAGCCGGCGAGCGGGATGGCTGTTGCCAATGTCCGGGCTGGGCAGAGCGTCGCATGCTCGACATCTGTCGTTGCCGATGAAGGGGATGGTCATCATGGCCAACAAGACGGCGATCGCGGCAGGCGTAGGCGCTTTGGTAGCAGCGACGGCCCTCGTCGGTGTCAATGAGGCGCGCGTCCTGGTTGCGCAGCATCATGCGCACAGCGAGCAGACCCTGGAGAATTCGAAAACGCAGCCCACGCAGGTGCGCTTCGCGACCAGCGTCGCAGCGATTGCGGCGCATCTGCCGCCACCGGCCGCCGGTGCGACGCGTGAAGAGTTGCTCGAGCGCGACGCGGAGCAGCGCGCGGAGATCGTGCGCCTGCGAGCAGAAGTAGCCGCGTTACGAGGTCCCCAGCCCTTCGACATGCCGCCGGCGTGGAAGTCTGGGGAGGACTACTTCAAGCCCTCCAAGGACGAGTTGCTGCAAATGGCCAAGGGCTGCCAAGTCAGGTTCGACGCGCCGGAGCTGACCGTGCCGGCGGCCACGATGCGCGACGGGCTCGCCGAGGAGGCCGGCGTCAGTGACGAGGAGCGCCAGCAGTACAACCGGGTCCTGGCCGAGTTCACGCAGACCAGGCTCGCGCAACTACGATCCATTTACGTGGAAGTCACCGGCGATAAGAGCGGCGCAGACACGCTGTCGCCCGACGCCATGATGAACGAGATCCGCCTCAAGGTGCCGGAAGCTGCCGCGCAGGAGGCCTACTGGAAGGTGTCGCACGAGCGAGCCGGACTGCTTCCCGCATCGACAGATGCGAGCAGCGCGTCAGCGTTCGAACGGTGGTTGCGGCTTCAAGAGAACGCTGGTGATGCGTTCGAGACTGCGCTTGGGGCAACGCTCGGCGCCGACCGCGCTCATGCGCTTCGCACCGAGGAAGGGTCGTGGGGAGCTCGGATGATGCTGGGAAGCTGCCCCAAAGGACGTTGATGGAGCCAGTTGGCGTCGTCGCGCCGTTCGGGCCTTGCCCACCGCAGCGACTGTTGATCGGGGATGCTCTGCGCTCAACGGCGGCGGCGGGCGCGCATCTCGTCGAGGATCGCGCGCTGCTCGTCCGCAGGCAGGCGCGCCACGGTGGGGACGACCAGCTGCTCTTCGGCCGCCAGGTGGCGCTCGAGCTCGGCGCGCAGGCGCGCGGCGGCCTCAGCGGAGGCGGCGCGGCGGCCGGGGTCGTCGGCGATCGACGCCCAGGCGGCGATCAGGCCCGCGAGCGCCGACTCGTGGTCGCGATGCTCGCGCTCCATGTCGGCGAGCGCCGCCATCACCTCGGGCGCGTAGCGACGCAGCCGCGGCGCCAACGACTGCTCCTCGTCGGCGACGTGCAGCGGCAGCGCTTGCGTGAAGTACCGGTGCACGCGCGTGGCCGCGTCGGCGATCTCGGCGTCGGGCGCCGCCGCCGTCGCCAGCGTCACCGCCAGGCCGGAGAAGCTGCGGATGCGCGCGTGGCAATCGAGGACCAGGCCGGCCGGCGTCTCGTCGGCGGCGGGCTTGGGACCGAGGCGGATCGTGCTCATGCGCGCACCTTCGGCGTGGCCAGAAGGCGCATGAGAAACACGCCCCACAAGACCGCGCCTGCCAGCCACAGCGACGACGCCAGCGCCAGCGCCGTCGGATAGTGCTCCGCGAAGTGCTCGGCGCTGGCGCGCGCCGCCGTCGCCAGGAGCACGAGCGTACCGACGACGGCGACCGGCCACGGCCGCACGCGCGCCAACAGCTCGCGCCCGGTGTGCAGGAAGACGACGTGGAACGAGACCGCGAACACGAGCATCGACAACCCGCCGACGAACGTCAGGTGCAAGAGCGGCACCCGAAGAGCCGGCCGCGCGCCGGCGGCGATGATCCCGAGCGGAACGAAGACGAGCGCCAGCCAGTAGAGCCGCCGATGCAGCCCCGGCACCGACGGGAAGCGATCGATCCGCGACGCCAGCAGCACCTCGGCCGCGACCACCGCGCCGCGCAGGAGCACGCCGGCCCGCGCCGCGAGCGCGTACTCGACGGCAAAGCTGGCGAAGAAGAGCGCCGCGGCGCCGAGGTGCAGCGCGCGCTGGCGGCGATACGCCTCCTCGGCGAGCGGCGGCTGCGGCCGATCGTGCAGGATGATCGACGTCAGCATCGGCGCCACCGCCAGCACCAACGACAGCAGAAGCCCTTCTTCGACGAGCGCGCGGCCGGGCGCGATCAGCGACGGCGCGCGCAACACGCCGGTGGCGATCAGGATCGCACCGACCATGCCGCCGAGAAGGCCGAGCGGCAAGAACACGAACGACGGATGCGGCGGCCGTCCCGCGCGACGCACGCCGCGCAGCGCGAAGCGCACCAGCGTCGCCAACACCGTCAGATAGGCGAGCTCGGCGCCGGCGACATGCCCGCCGAGCAGGCACAGCGGCACGGCGACGAGCGCGGCGACGACGAGCGCGAGCTCGGCGCTGGTGAACGGCGCGGCGCTCGTCCGCCGCGGCAGCATGGTGCCGAGGAAGCCCACGGCCATCGCCACGATGAACCCCTGCGTCATCGTGAGCGCGTGATAGACGCCCAGCCACGCGCGGATCACGCCGGTGCCGAACAGCACCCACGGCAACACCGCGCACCACGCGAGCAGCGCGCCGAGCGGAAAGAGGATGCGAAACGGCTCGCGCCGCAGACGCTCGCTCAGCATGACGTGATTGTTGGGTAGGCCGCGCCGTTTGGCAACGTGACGCCCGGCGCGCCCGTTCGACGCACAGGTCTACCTCTGGGCGATGACGACGCTGATCTCCCGCGGGCCACACGCAACTCAGCCGCGGCGCTCATGTATTTCGCTCGCTACCCTCGCACGAACGACCAGACGACGACGACAGCAAGCGACAGGGTCGTAAGCGACGGAAACAACCATCGGCAGCGTCGGACGATTTCAACTGCATGGGTCTTGTTCCGGTTGCGAGCGAGCGCGCAAGCGTGCACTGCCAGCGCCAGCGCAAGTGCGATCGCTAGATAGCAGATCACATAGACGCGATCCGTCAGCGTCGTATATGCGACCTCCGGGAGAGTGTTTGTTTGCACGAATTGAAATGCGATCGCTGACAGGACGCATGTGACGCCGACTTGCACCTGGGACGACAGGTCTTCGGGGTCGATCCAAAACACGAGAAACGCGAGCGAGACGATCACGAAGAGCGGAAGGAAAAACTTGATCATGTGGTACGTCACGTGACGGCGAATCCCTAGCTTGAATATCGCGTAGTCGTATCTAGGGGCGTTCGTCTCCCATTGAAATGCACGTGACTCTCTCCGATACGTGAGCCCGCTCTCTATCTTCCAACTGGACAGCATCTCGCGCGTTTCATCTGTCAGGCCCGCCGCTTCAGGCTTTGGCGCGTACTGAACAGCCTGTGACGAATACTCCGCATCAGAAAACTCGAGAATCAGCGTCTGCCTATCAAACGGATACCGTCTCAGGTTGTAGCCGCTGTGCAGGGTCGAGTACAGGCGCCGCGATCGAATACATGAGCCGTTACGTAGCTCGGTGCGATCGAACTGTGCGTCGCGCCGATTGACCTCGTTTACGATCTCGGTCTGCGGTGTGAACGCTGGATGTGGTGTCCACATCTCGTAAAGGTAATAGTCCGCGTCCCACGTCCCGGCTTTCTCGTTGACGTTGTACAAGCCGGCCAACACGACACCGATCTTGACGACCTGAGGTTCCGGCAGATCCTCAGCGAGCGTGGGCGGACAGCATACATCCGGCCCATCGCAAGCTCGATCCCCCGCGGCATACGCGGCAGACGAGACGAAGGCTGCGGCGATAGCAAGCGCCAAGAAATATCCCCGCGTCCGACTGAATCGATATCGTCTGGTCACAAATTCAAAATCATACGCCCGATATCATTTAATGGTGCGGCATTTTGCCGCTCTCTATAGGGAAGGCGCCCGATGCTTGCTCGATGGGTTACATGCTACAATTCGGCGGACGATCACAAATGGGAGGGAACGGGTATGGCGATACCGGCGAAGGTGGCAGCGCGGGTTGCAGCGGGTATCAAGCGTTTTCAGCCGGTACTTTCCGCGGCGAAGTCACGCGACGTAAACGAGTCGGACACGGTTGTAATCGTGATGGATATGCTGCAGGAGGTATTCGGTTACGACAAATACTCGGACATCACGTCGGAACACGCCATCAAGGGCACCTACTGTGACCTTGCGATCAAATTCGAAGGCGCATTGCAGATGCTGCTTGAGGTGAAGGCGATCGGCTTGGAGCTGAAAGACAGCCACGTGAAGCAAGCCGTCGACTACGCCGCGAATCAAGGCACGGAATGGGTAGTGCTGACGAATGGCATTCGCTGGCGTATCTACAAGGTCATTTTCGCAAAACCGATAGACAATGAATTGGTCGTCGAACTGAACCTGCTCGAGCTGAATCCCAAGAACGAGGACCACCTCGATCTCGTCTGGCTGTTGGCGAAGGAAGGCTGGCAGAAAAAGGGCCTTGGCGAGTATCAAATGCACCGCGAGGCACTCAGCCGGTTTTTCTTGGGTGCAGTTCTCTTGAGTGACCCTGTCCTTGAAGTTGTGCGCAGGGAGCTTCGGCGTCTTACGCCTGGCGCCAAGATAGAGGTCGACGAGATCGAGGCTGTTCTTCGGCAGGATGTAATCAAGCGCGAAGTGATCGAGGGTGAAAAGGCCGATGAAGCCCGAAAACAGCTGGGCAGGGCTGCAAGCAGGGCGCTCAAGGCTAAGTCGAAAGCTACGGATGATCCGCCCGTCGCGCCACCCTCGATTGTCATGCAAAAGCCCGCGACAACTGGCGACAAACCAGACGCGTAGCCAGCTCCCGCTCTCTCTCGTTCGTTGGCGAACCGTGGCGCATTCCAAATCGATTTCGCCCACCCGCTCACGCCAGCCTGTATCACCGATGTGACAGATCGGGGCCGCGCTCACCTGCCGCCGCGCGCCAGCCTGCCGGAATCCTTCGCGCCGCTCGGGTCCGATCGTTGCATCGCCCACCCTCGACGCATGAGCGCCGACGACCGCCGCACCGAGAGCATCGCCCGCCCCGCCACCATCACGCGCAAGCGCGCGATCCTCGAGGTCACCAAGGGCGCCTCGACCGGCGCGCGCGTGGAGTTCGAAGGGCGCGTCCGCGTCGGCGCGCGCCCGTGCGCCGACTTCGTCCTCGACGACGCTCGCGTCTCGGGCGTCCACTGCGAGCTCACCATCGGCGCCGATCTGCGCGTACGCGATCTCGAGTCCAAGAACGGCACCTACGTCAACGGCGTGCGCGTCGTCGAGGCGGTGCTCTCGCCGGGCGAGCCGTTCCACATCGGACGCTCGAAGCTGCGCGTCCTGCCCGTCGACGGCCTGGTGGCCATGCCCGACCACGCGCCCGACGATTTCTACGGCCTCGTCGGACAGTCGCCCGCGATGCGCCGCCTCATCGCGCAGCTCGAGCCGCTCGCCGAGGCCGACACCACCGTCCTCATCCGCGGCGAGACCGGCACCGGCAAGGAGCGCGTCGCCGAGGCGCTGCACCTGGCGAGCGCGCGCGCCCATCAGCCGCTCGTGACCGTCGACTGCGGCTCGATGCCGGCCAACCTCATCGAAGCCGAGCTCTTCGGCTACGAGCGCGGCGCCTTCACCGGCGCCGAGCGCACCTTCCCCGGCGCCTTCGAGCGCGCGCACGGCGGCACCCTGTTCCTCGACGAGATCGGCGAGCTGCCGCTGTCGCTCCAGCCCAAGCTCCTGCGCGTGCTCGAGACGCGCAAGGTGCAGCGCCTCGGCGGCGAGCGCTCGGTCCCCATCGTGGCGCGCATCGTCGCCGCCACCAACCGCGATCTCCTGCTCGAGATGCTCGCCAAACGCTTCCGCGAGGACCTCTACTACCGCGTCGCCGTGGTCACCGTCGAGATTCCGCCGCTGCGCGAGCGCATCGAGGATCTGCCGTTCCTCGTCGACCACCTGCTCCGCTCCATCGGCTACGACCCGACGCCGTTCCTCACCGTCGAGGCGATCGCGGAGCTCGCCGGCCACCGCTGGCCGGGCAACGTGCGCGAGCTGCGCAACACGCTCGAGCGCGCCGCCAGCCTCGCGGCGCCGCTCGCGCTCGACCGCACGGCACCGTCGCGCGATCCCATCGACATCGGCGTGCCGCTGCGCCTCTTGAAGGAGCGGCTCATCGCCGACCTCGAGCGGCGCTACCTCGCGGCGATGCTCGCCGAGTGCCAGGGCAACCTCTCGGAGGTCGCGCGCCGCGCCGGCGTCGAGCGCATGACCGTCTATCGGCTCATCCGACGGCACGGCATCCGCCCGACGACGGGCGCGAGGTCGTAGCACGTTGTCGATGATGTCTAGTACGATGATCTGGGGGATGTTTGTCGTCGCGCTCGCCGGGTGCGGCGACGGCCGGATCATCCGCCAGTGCGTCGGCTCGGGGACGTCGTCGGACCTCGTGCAGAGCGCCGCGCTCTTTCGCGTCGACCTCTATGCGGCCGACGTCCGCTGCGACGGCCCGGGCGTGGCCGACGACGCGCCGATGCCGCTTCTGTCGCGATCGTTCGCCAAGGGCGCGCCGATCACGCTCGACGTGCCGCCCGGCCGCTACACGATCGCGCTCACCGCGTGGGCCGACGCCGACGGCAAGGTCGTGCTCGGCTCCGGCTGCGTCGCCGCCACCGAATTTGCGCCTGGCGCCGAGATCTGCCTCGACCTGCCCGTCGACGGGCTCGACCTGAGCACGCCTACCGATCTGACGCCGCCGCGCGATCTGCGCGACCGCATCGACGGCGGCAACGTCTGCCCGCCGGGCGCCACCTTCTGCGACGACTTCGAAGACGGCCTGCTCTATTTCCCCGATCGCGAGGTGAGCGGCCCCGGCCAGATCCTCGCCGACGACGTTCGCCCGCTGCACGGCTCGTTGGCCCTGCACGCGCTCACCGAGGTCGATGCCACCGACGCCTCCACCGATCCCTACAACCGCGAGCGCGCCAAGCGCGGCCTCGTGCCCACCACCGGCGCCGGTACGACCTTCGCGCTGCGCGCGTACGTGTGGTTCCGCTTCGTCACCGGCACGCCCGAGGTGCGCCTGTTTCAGCTGAGCGGCGCCGGCTCGAGCTCGATCGCGCTCGGCCTCCAGAGCGGCAAATGGGCGATCGGCTCCTCGTGGACCGCGCCCGCGTCGACGACGCCGGTCACGCAGGGAAGCTGGGCCTGCGTCGAATGGCTCGTCGACCTCGGCGCGTCGGGCCGCGTGCAGATCTTCGTCGACGGCACGAGCGTCCTCGACAACACGCAGCAGACGATCGATCCCGCGTCGCCGTACGACACGTTCCTCGCCGGCCTGCGCGCCGAGAAGCAAGGCGCCGCCGAGGTGTTCATCGACGACCTCGTCTACGGAACGCAGCGCATCGGCTGCCCGGCGCCGTAATCAGCGCCGTAATCAGCGGAACGTCGCGCGCATGAGGGCGACGTTGTACGGATCCCACGTCGACATCATGAAGCTCACCGAGAAGCTGCCGTCGGCGTGCGCGGCCACGTCGGGCAGCATGTAGGTGCCGTAGAAGCCGGCGCGATCGCAGTTGAACAGCTCGGCCCCGTCGCAGACGTCGTTGACGCAGCAATATTTCGCCGCGAACGCCGGGTCGCCCATCTCGGCGACGACGACCGGGTCGCTCCACGGCCCCTCGGGCGCCTCGGCGAAGCGCGCCACCACCAGGTTGCGCCCGTTCGTGATCTCCTGGTTCATCATCACGAAGCGACCGATCGCCGGCCAGTGGCGCACCGACAGCTCGCCGATGCTCGACGACGCCACCACCGGCGCCATCGACGCCGCGCTCGCCGGGTACCACATCTTCGTCGCCGCGTCGTAGCGCTCGAACCCGCCGGGCGTGGACAGCTCCGACAGCCGCTTGCGCGCGAGCTGCACGGCGCTCGCGCGATAGTCGCCGGTGCCGTAGAGGTACACGTAGTCGCCTTCGACGAGCGCCGCGACGTTGATGAAGTTGCCGCCGAGCGCGCCGGCGGCGTCGAAGCGCTCGTCGACGCCGTAGAGGATGTCGTAGCTGGGCAGCCCGGTCTTCGACGGCGCGGTCCAACGCGCCAGGTACGAGCCCTTCATGGCAAGCGGCGACACCTGCACCGTCGTGTAGAAGACGTAGAGGTCGCCGCCCGACGCGAAGCCGCCCGACGGCACCTCGAAGTCGCCCGGCAGCTGGGGAAACTGATCGGCGCCGCGATCGCCGGCCGGATTGTGGATGTACTCGCCGAGCGCGTGGCCGCCGGGCGCGCGCATGGCCGCGCCGGCGAAGTCGCGCGCGATCGACGGATCGGCGCCCGGCCCGAGGCTGTCGGCGGGCGCGAGCGCGACGAAGCCGAGGTTGGTGCAGAGCGCCTCGGGCGTGGCCGCGAGCGTCGACGCCGGCACGCCGGAGTAGCCGACGGCGTCGGGCAGCGACTGCGGGCCGAGCGGCCAGATCGCCTTGTAGCCCGCACTGTCTCCGAAGAAGAAGAAGACGTCGTCGCCGTTGGCGACGGGGATGCCGAGATCGGTGCCGCGCAGGTTGAAGCGATGGTGCGTGTCGTTGCCCGACGGATCGTCGAGGTTCTGGTTGCTGATGAGCTTGCACAGCTCCTCGAGCTTTTGAAACGCCGGCAGCGGCAGCGGCGAGGTGGCCCCGTCGGGTTGGTTCGCGGGAACGTTGCCACCATCGCCGCTGCCGTCGCCTGCATCCAAAGCGGAGCCGCTGCCGAGATCGGACGAGCCGTCCGCGGAGGCGTCGGCGCGGGGATGCACGGCCGGGCGCGAGCAGGCCGCCGCGGCCAACAGCGAAGCGAAGAGGAGCGCGCGCATCACGAGGCGTCGCGCCGCGCGCGCACGCGGCCGAGGATCACGACGAGCGCGAGCAGCCACACGACGGCACCGCCGCCGCTGCCGCCCGCGCCGGCGACGAACGAGCAGCCGTGCTTGGCCGGCGCGCCGCCGCCGCTCCCGACGCCGCCGCTGCCGTTGCCGTCGTCGCCGTTGCTGCCACCGCCGGCGCCGCCGGCGCCGCCGCTGCCGCCCTGGTTGTCGGGCCCGAGATCTTCGACGCCGCCGCCACCACCGCCGCCGCTGGCGCCGCCCGCGCCGCCGCCGTCGTCGGGCGCCACGCCGCCGTCACCGACGCTGTTGCCGGCGAGCAGCACCGACACCATGCCGGTGGCCGCGTCCCAGAAGAGCGAGCCATGCTCGAAGTCGCTCTGCCGTCCGCCCGGCACGTCGTGCTCGTCCGAGACCGGATAGCCGAGCGCGCTCTTCTCCCAGCCGAGCGACGCCCACTCGTCGGCGATGGCGCCCTGCACCTCGTGCGCGCCCGTCGACGGCGTCCAATAGATCGATCCGTTCTGGAAGTGGTTGAAGCGCCCCACGCCGTCGGGCGTGCCGGTCTCGTCGGTGACCGGATAGCCGAGCGCGCTCTTCTCCCAGCCCATCGACGCCCACTTGTCGTGGATGCCGCCCACCACCGAGAACGCGCCCGTCGACGGCGTCCAATAGATCGATCCGTTCTGGAAGTGGTTGAACCGCCCCACGCCGTCGGGCGTGCCGGTCTCGTCGGTGACCGGATAGCCGTTCGGTCCGCGCTCCCAGCCGAGCGACGACCACTTGTCGCGGATGCCGCCGTGGAGCTCGTGCGCGCCCGTGTTCGGCGTCCAGTAGATCGATCCGCCCTGGAAGTGATTGAAGCGCCCCACGCCGTCGGGCGTGCCGGTCTCGTCGGTGATGGCGAAGCCGAGCGGCGAATTCGAGCCGCCGATGGCGCGGTATTCGTCGCGGATCGCGCCCATCACGAGGTGGCCCGAGGCGAACACCTCGAGGTCGACGAGGTCGCCGTAGAACCGATCGCCGTCGGCGCTGCCGATGCCGGGCACCGAGTCGGCGTCGGTGAACTGCCAGATGGTGACGCCGCCCCACGACGCCGGCACCGGCGGACAGGGGCCGTAGCTGGCCATGGCGAGCGGGTATTGGCCGAAGCCACCGGGGTTGCCGAGCGTCGACTGCCAGAAGCTCGGGTAGGTGTAGAGGAGCGGCGCGCGCCCGGTCACCTGCTGGACGCGGTCGAGCCAGTCGTGCGCGCGCGCGATCACCGTCGCCGCCGACATGCCGTCGCTGGTTTCGAGATCGAGCATGGGCGGCAGATCGCCGGGATGGATCGGGCCGAGCTCGTTCAGGAAGTAGTTGGCCTGCGCGACGCCGTCGAGGTTGGCGCGGAAGAAGTGATAGGCGCCGCGGAGGATGCCGGCGCCGGCGGAGTCGTTCCAGTTGGCCTTGAACGAGGGATCGATGTAGCTCGTGCCTTCGGTGGCCTTGGCGAGCATGAAGCGGCGGCCGCTCGCCTGCACCGCGCCCCAGTTCGGCGTGCCCTGGTAATGCGAGACGTCGTTGCCGGCGACCGAGGCGCCGGGGCACGCGGTGACCGCGGCCTCGCTCTCGGCGACGTCGGCCGGCGGCGCGCTGCAGCCCATAGAAAGGATCGCGACAAGCCCGAGCGACGTGTGGATGCGCATGGCCCGCGCCCCATTGCAGGTGGGGGACCACGTGCGAGGAACGCGATTGCGCGGAGTTACACGACGTCAGCGGCCCAAAGCGGCGAGCGCGCCCTGCAACCGACAGGTCTCACTGTTACAGTCCGTGGCGGCGCATGATGCGATAGATGGTCATGCGCTCGGCGCCCGAGCGGCGCGCGACCTCCGAGATGTTGCCGTCGCAGGTGCGCAGCATCGCCTCGAGGTAGCGCCGCTCGTAGTCGGCGACGAGGCGCTGCTTGCCGATCTTGAGCGAGACCTCGAGATCGAGGTCGCCCGCCGACGGCGCGGCGCGATCGATCGACAGCGGCGCGGCGAGGCTGGCGGCGCGCTCGAGCGTGTTGCGCAGCTCGCGTACATTGCCCGGCCAGCGATGGCCGGCGAGCTCCTCGAGCGCTTCGAAGGTGAGCATCGGCGCCGGGTCGTGGCCGATGCTGCGCAACAGGTGGTCGACGAGGAGCGGCAGATCTTCGACGCGCTCACGCAAGGGCGGCACCTCGAGCGTGACCACGGCGAGCCGATAGTAGAGGTCCTCGCGGAAGCGCTTGGCCACCATCTCGAGCGGCAGGTCGCGCGTGGTGGCGGCGACCACGCGCACGTCGACGGGCAGCCAGGCCTTGCCGCCGAGACGGCGCACCTTCTTCGACTCGAGCGCGCGCAGGAGCTTGGGCTGGAGCGGCAGCGGCAGCTCGCCAATCTCGTCGAGGAACAGGGTGCCGCCGGCGGCGCGCTCGAAGGCGCCGGCGAAGCTGCGCTCGGCGCCGGTGAAGGCGCCGCGCTCGTAGCCGAAGAGCTCGGCCTCGATGAGGTTGGCCGGCATCGAGCCGCAATCGACGGTGACCAGAGGCGCGCGCGCGCGCGGGCTGGCGAGGTGCAGCGCCTCGGCGACGCGCTCCTTGCCGGTGCCGGTCTCGCCGTAGATGAGGACGGTGGTGTCGGCGGGCGCGACCGCGTCCAGGCGCGCGATGAGCGTGCGCATCGCCGCCGATTGGCCGATGAGGCCGTGGAAGTCGGCGCGCGTGCCGTCGGGGACGGCGACCAGCCCCTCGACGGGGACGACGCGCAGCTTGGAGCGGCCGATGGTGACCGCTTCGCCGGCGGCGAGCACCGCCTCGACCACGCGCACGCCCGAGACATAGGTGCCGTTCTTGGAGTCGAGATCGCGCACGCGCAGGTCGCCGGCGACGGTGAACTCGCAGTGCACGCCGGAGACGCGATCGTCGTCGACCACGAGGTCGGCGAAGCGGCGCGTGCCGACGCGGGCGCGGCCTTCGAACGGAAAGCGCGCGCCGGCGGAGCGGCCGCTCAGCACCTCGAGGATGGCGCGGCCGCGCGCGCGGCTCGCGGGGCGGACCATGCTGACCGTCCGACGCTCGTCGTCGCTCATGCGCGCAGGATAGCAGCTAAGGTACAGTGGACGGCGCATGCGTGTGGTCGCGCTGTCGCTGATGCTGTGTGCGGCCGGCTGTTACGACGACAGCCTGCTTCAGCCGCACGACCTCGCCGAGCCGGCCGATCTGGCGACGGCGCCGGCGGATCTGGCGTGCGGCTGCTTGTGCGTGACCTCGGCGCCGACGGCGAACGCGGTGAACCTGACGGCGGACGGCGTCACCGACTGGGTGCACTTCGGCGCGACGATGGCGCCGACGCCGCCGACGGAGCCGGACGATCGCAAGACGGGCGGCAGCGCGATCGGCGCGCTCGCGTACGCCGGCGGGGCGACCGATCTGATCGCGTATCCGAACAACGGCGTGCCCTTCAGCTGGACCGACGGCACGCCGATGGCGACGTCGCCGGCGGGTGGGAGCTTCACGGGGATCCTGATGAACCGGGCGGGCGACGTGCTGTCGGGCAGCATCGCGGCGACGGCGACGATGCAGACGGCGCGGGTGTACGTGGACAGCTTCGTGGTGCGCGGGCGTTTCGAGGCGTGGCTCGACGACGGCGGCACGATGGTCTCGCCGGTGTACGGCGAGGACGTCGACAACAGCGACGGGACGCCGGGCGGCACCACGCGCACGATCGCGGTGCGCTACTGCGCGCCGTCGGCGGGCGTGCAGCTTTCGTGGCGCTGGACGCTGGCGGCGGTGCACACGTGCCCGGCGGCCGATCCGAGCTGCGGCTACAACGCGGCGTTGCAAGCGGTGGCGCTCGCGCCATGAGGTGGCTCGTCGCGATCGTGATCGTGGCGCTGACGGCAGGAGCGGCGCAGGCGGCGGAGCCGGAGACGCCGCTCGGGATCGCGCACTACGAGGCCGGCAAGCGGCTCTACGATCAGAAGCGCTATCCGCAAGCGCTCGTCGAGTTCAGCGCGGGCTACGAGCTGACGCGGCGGCCGGCGTTCCTCATCAACATCGCGCAGTGCCATCGGCAGATGCGCGAGACGCGCGAGGCGCTCGCGTACTACCGGCAATATCTGGCGGCGGATGCGACGTCGGCGGACGCGGCGGCGGTGCGACGCGTGGTGGCCGAGCTCGAGGCCGAGCTACCGCAGGCGCCGGCCGAACCGGCGCTGATGACGCCGGGCGCGCCGCCGCTGGTCGCGACCACGCCGCCGCCGCGGCGACGTCGACACCTGCTCTTGTGGACCGGCGTGGCGGCGACGGGGGCGCTCGTCGTCGTCGGCGGCGCGCTCGAGATCGCGACGCGGCGGCGCTGGGACGCCGATGTCGGCGGCTGCGCGAAGAGCCCGATGGGCTGCAGCGCCGCCGAGCGCGACGGCTTCGTGCTCGAGGAGCGCGCCGGCGGCGGCGTGCTCATCGCCGCGGCCGTCGTCGGCGTGGCGACGATCGTGGCGGCGATCGTCGAGGCGCGACGGCGATGACGCGCACGCTCGGCCGCTGGCGGCTGGAGAAGCGCCTCGGGCGCGGCGGGATGGGCGAGGTGTGGCGCGCGCGCGGCGACGACGGCGCGGCCGTGGTGGTCAAGCGGCTGCATCCGTACCTCGTCGAGGACGCGGGCTTCCGCCGCATGTTCGCCATCGAAGCGCGCGTGGCGGCGACGCTGGCGCACCCGAACGTCGCGCGTTTCGTCGAGCTCGGCGAGGCGGGCGGCGAGCTGTTCCTGGTGATCGAGCACGTCGCCGGCGTCGATCTGCGCGCGCTCCTCGGCGCGCACGGGCGGGCGCTGCCGGTCGGCGCGGCGCTGCACATCGCGCGCGACGTGGCGCGGGCGCTCGGGCACGCGCATGGGCACGGGGTCATCCATCGCGACGTGACGCCGACGAACGTGATGGTCGGCGACGACGGCGTGGTGCGGCTCATCGACTTCGGCATCGCCAAGGCGACCGAGGAGCTGGCCGACGCGGAGACCAGGACGGGCGTGCTCAAGGGCAAGGTCGGCTACCTCGCGCCGGAGCAACTGCGCGCGGGCGAGACCATCGATGCGCGCGTCGACGTGTGGGCGTGCGGGGTGATCCTGCACGAGATGTTGTGCGGGCGGCGGCTGTTCAAGGCGGAGAGCGAGGCGCGCACGATTGATCTGGTGCTCGCGGGCGGCGTGCGCGCGCCGTCGACGGTGAACCCGGCGGTGCCCGCGGCGGTGGATGCGATCGTGATGGCGGCGCTGGCCGCGACGCGCGAGGCGCGGACGGCGAGCGCGGCGGCGCTGGCCGAGGCGCTCGAGGAGGCGCGCGCGGCGAGCGGATGGGACGAAGCGGAGACGGGCGCGCTGGCGGCGGCGATGCGGCCGGCGGAGGAGACGACGACGACGACGGAGGCGCCGCTGCCGGAGCCGGCGCCGCGGACGGTGACCGAGGCGCGCGCACCGCGGCCGGCACGGCGTGCGCGCACGATCGCGTTGGCGGTGGCGGGCGTGCTCGCCGTCGTGGGCGCGGCGCTGCTGGTTGCGCATCGCGCGCGACGAAACGAGCGGCCGCCACCGCCGCAGCTCGTGGTCAGGCCGGTCGTTGCGGCGCCGCCGGTCACGCCCCTGCCGGTCGCGCCGCCGCCGGTCGCGCCGCCACCGGTCACGCCCGTCACCGCGGCCGCGCCTCCCGTCGCTGCGCCGGCGCACGAACGGCACAAGCATGCGCGCCATCGCGCCGCCGACATCGAGCGCGGCGACGTCGTCGATCCGTTCCACCGCCGTTGAGTGCTAGGCTAGGGGTCCATGTCGAGCGAGGCGGACGACAAGGCGCGCCGTGACCAACTCGGGATCGAGCCGACGATCCCGGCCACGGACCTGCGCGCCAGCCTTCCCGATCTGTCGCACGAGCGGCGCCCTCCCGACGGCGACGGCGGCGGGCCGACGGTGTGGGTCATCGTCGGGCTGGTCGCGGCTGTCGCGATCGCGTTCTGGTGGCTCACGGGCAAGCGCACGCCCGCGCCGGCGCCCGCCGCGACGGCCACGAGCGCGCCGCCGACGCCGCCCGTCGCCGCGCCGCCGCCGACGAAGACGACGCCACCGAAGGCCACGCCGCCGAAGGCCACGCCGCCGAAGTCAGCGGCTGCCGCGACGGCGCCGGCAGCCACGCCCGCACCCGCGGCGACGCCCAGGCCGGCAGCGACGCCCGCGTCCGCGCCGCCCGCGACGGCGCCCGCCGACGACACGTCGACGCACAAGACCGTCGCGCACGCGAAGAAGCACAAGAAGAAGGGCAAGCCGTCGAAGCACAAGGACGCGCGGCTGCCGCATCTGCCGACGCCGCCGCCCGCGCCCTCCGATCCGTAGCGCTACGACGCGCGCTTGAAGTACTGCACCTCCCGCTCGTGCTGCTCGGCCGCCTTCTTCGAGCCGAACGTGCCGAGGTTGCGCCGCCTGCCCGTCTTCGGATTGACCTTGCGCGAGTAGAGCCGCCACTTGCCGCTCTTGAGCTTGCGAATCATCGATCCTCGAAGCTAGGTTTGCCGGCCGCGCGCGCAACGGCCCGGCTACAATGGCCCGGCTTGGAGACGCTCTGCTTCTTCGCGCTCGCCGGCGCCGCCGTCGTCGTGCTCGTCGGTCGCGCCCCGCGCGCGGCCACGCTCGCCCTCGCCGCCGCGCTCGCCGCCTCCAGCGCCGCCGCCGCCGTCGCCTGGCGCGCGCGCGACGCCGCCCGTCGCGACGCCGCCGCCCGCGACGCCGCCGCCCTGCCCTCGCCCGTCGCCGATCGCGGCTACGTCAGCTCCGACGCCTGCCAGGCCTGCCACCCGTCGCAGTACGCCTCGTGGCATCGCAGCTACCACCGCACCATGACGCAGCCGGCGACCGCCGCGACGGTGCGCGCCCCGTTCGCCGGCGAGACGCTGCGCTCCGACGACGACGGCCGCACCTACCGCCTGCGCCGCGACGGCGACGAGTTGTGGGCCGACATCTCCGGCGTCGGCGCGCGCCGCGTCCCCATGCTCACCGGCTCGCACCACATGCAGGCGTTCTGGCTCGCCGGCCGCCGGCCCAACGAGCTCGTCGAGTTCCCGTTCACCTACCTCTTCGACGACGCGCGCTGGGTCTCGCGCCGCGACGTCTTCCTCGTCGGCACCGAATACACCAAGCGCCCTTCGGTTTGGAACCGCATCTGCGTCGAGTGTCATGCGACCGGCAGCGTCCCCGGCCTCGATCCGCGCACCACGCTGCCGCACACGCGCGTCGCCGAATTCGGCATCGCGTGCGAAGCGTGCCACGGCCCTGCGGCCGCCCACGTCGCCAAGAACCGCGATCCGTTCCGTCGCTGGTCGCTGCACGCAAGCGGCGCCGCCGACGGCACCATCGTCAATCCCGCGCGTCTTCCGCCGCAAAAGAGCGCCGAGGTCTGCGGCCAGTGCCACGGCATCGCCTGCCCGCCCGACGGCTGGCTCGAGCGCGGCCTCGCCTTCCGCCCCGGCGGCTCGCTCGCCGCCGACAAGCCGATCCTGCGCTTCGCCACGCTCGCCAAGAGCGCCTGCCGCGATCAGATCGCCGCCGACGCCAGCTTCGCGCAGAGCCGCTACTGGAAGGACGGCATGGTCCGCGTCTCCGGCCGCGAGTACAACGGCCTCGTCGAATCGCGCTGCGCGCAAAAAGGCGCGCTCACCTGCGTCAGCTGCCATTCGATGCACGACAGCGATCCCAACTGGCAGCTCGCCGCCAGTCGCGATGGCAACGCCGCGTGCACCGGCTGCCACGCGAAGATCGCCGCCAACGTCCCGGCGCACACGCACCACGCGTCCGGCTCGACGGGATCGACGTGTTACAACTGCCACATGGCGCAGACGACCTGGGGCCTTCTGCGCGCGATGCGCAGCCACCAGATCACCAGCCCGCGCGTGCAGGACGACGTCGACGCCGGCCGCCCCAACGCCTGCAACCTCTGCCATCTCGATCGCACGCTCGCCTGGACCGCCGGCAACCTCGCGCGCTGGTACGGCACGCCCGCGCCGCCGCTGGACGCCGACGAGCGCAACGTCCCCGCCGGCGCGCTCGACGTGGCGCGCGGCGAGGCCGGCGTGCGCGCGATCGTGGCGTGGCACATGGGCTGGCCCGCGGCGCAGCGGGCGTCGGCGGGCGGCGCGTGGATGGCACCCTATCTCGTCGAGCTCCTCGACGACGACTACTCGGCGATCCGCTACGCCGCGATCCGCTCCTTGCGCACGCTGCCGGGCTTTTCCGATCTGCCCTACGACTACGTCGGCAGCGAGGAGTCGCGCTGGGCCGCGCAGCGTGCCGCGCGCGCGCGCCTGACGCCGGCGGCGACCCGGGGCTTCTCGGGCGGCGAGTTCGAGCGGCTCGCCGCGCAGCGCGACGAGACCGATCAGATGTTCCTCGCCGAATGAGCGATCGCCGCGCCCAGCTGCTCCATCTGCGCGTCGGCGCCGCCGCGCTCTTCGGCTTCGCGCTCCTCGGCGTCGTGCTCGAGTCGCTGCACGCGTGGAAGGCGGCGTGGTACCTCGGCGTCGCCGGCGAGACGCGCCGCCTCTTGTTCACGCTCGCGCACGCGCACGGCGTCGGGCTCGGCCTGGTCAACCTCGCGCTCGCCGCGGCGCTCCCGCATCTGCCCGCGCCGCTGCCGCGCGCCGCGTCGACGTCGATCGTCATCGGCACCCTGCTCGTCCCTTGCGGCTTTCTCCTCGGCGGCCTCTACGCCCACGGCGGCGACCCCGGCATGGGCGCGCTGCTGGTGCCGCCGGGCGCGCTCTTCGTGCTCGTCGGCCTCGCGCTCGTGCTGCGCGCCAGCCTCGGGCGGGAGCGCGGCTCGTGACGAGGGGAACTTTCGGCGCGCCCCTCCGTTTACTGGATGTGGGCCGATCCCAGAGCGCTCGCGTGGCCGACGATCCCCGCGATCTCGACGACCTGACGCTCGCGCGCGCGATGCGCGGCGATCGCCAGGCCTTCCGCGCGCTCGTCGAGCGGTACGAGCGGCCGGTGTTCGCGCTGCTCGGCCGCATGTTGTTCCGCTCGGGCCGCGAGTCGCTCGTCGAGGATCTGGCGCAAGAGACCTTCGTGCGCATCTTCCGCTTCCTGCCCGACTTCGGCAGCGACGGCCGCACCAACCTGTCGGCGTGGATCCTCACGATCGCGGCGCGCCTGGCCATCGACGAGCTGCGCCGCCGTCCGCCGCGCGCCGAGCCGCTCGAGGTCGCGCTCGCCGTCGCCGCCGAGTGTGCCGCCGACGAGCGCAGCGATCGCCGCCGCGTGGCCGACGCCATCGAGCGCGCCGTCGCCGAGCTGACGCCGGAGTATCGCGCGGTGTTCCTGCTGCGCGAGGTCCACGACATGGACTACGAGTCGATCGCCGAGGCGCTGCGCCTCGATCTCGGCACCGTCAAGTCGCGCCTGTCGCGCGCCCGCGCGGCGCTCCGGCGCGCGCTGCAAGGAACCTACGATGAACGATGAGGATTGGAAGAAGAAGCTGTTCGACGGCTGGGCGGCGCCCGAGCCGCCGCGCGGCTTTGCCGATCGCGTGCTCGCCGCCTGCGACGCGCCGGTCCGGCTCGCGTCGCATCTGTCCATCGTCCGCGAGCCGCCGCCGCGGCGCGAATTGCGCGGCGGCCTCGTCGTCGCCGTCGCGGTCGCCGCGGCCATCGTGCTCGTCCCGCTCGCGCTCCTCGGCCGCGCGTCGTCCACGCCGCCCGCCGCCGCCGCCGTCGTCACCGTCGGCGACTCCGCCGATCTCGGCTCCCCCTTAGACTAAATCGCGCGATCCCAGGCGCCGTGCCGCCGACGGCGCCGACGCCGGCACGCCGTTCTTAGATGACGCCGCCGGCAAGGCCCGTCGGGGGACTGACGGTGATCGCGCGCGCACGATCGACGCCCGCGTCGGTGCCGAAGAGCGCCTCCAGGCCCGCGCCATCGCCGACGACGACGTCGGCGCGGCCGTCGCCGTCGAGATCGCCGGCGCCGCAAGCGTGGCGTGGGTTCACGCCCTGGCCGGCCGCCGCGGCCGCCGCGCCGCTCGCGGCGATGCCGCCCGCGCCGCCGCGAAAGATCACCACCGTGCTCGTCGACGTGACCAGCACGTCGGCGAAGCCGTCGCCGTCGACGTCACCGGCCGGCTCGACCTCGCTGGCGAAGCCGGGCGCCCCGTCGGTGAGGAGGTCCACCGCGGTCGGCACGCTGACGCCGTTCGGCCCGCCGCGATAGAGATGCGCCGTCGGCGCCAGCTTGGTCGTCGACACCGCGGGCGCCGCGACCACGAAGTCGGGATAGCCGTCGCCGTCGACGTCACCGACGCCGGCCACCGACGCGCCGAACTGCAGCCCGCTCGCGTCGGGGCTGATGATCGTGAGCTGCCGCGCGTTCGAGATGCCGTCGGGCCCGCCGCGATACACGTGCGCGCGCCCGCTGGCGGCGCTGGCGTCGATCTCGGTGGCGACCAGATCGGCGAAGCCGTCGCCGTCGAGATCGCCGACGCCGGCGAGCGAGTAGCCGAGGCGCGACGGCTTGTAGTCGGGCGAGTCGATCCGCGCCGCCGTCGACGGCAGCCCGCCGGGGCCGCCGCGATAGATGTACAGGCCACCGCCGAAGTCTTCGCCGGTGCGCGCAATCGCCAGGTCGGCGTAGCCGTCGCCGTCGAGATCGCCGGCCGCGGCCAGCCGGCAGCCGAAGCCGGTGGCGCCGTCGGGCGCGCTCAGCGCCTGCGTGCGGCCGAGGCCACCCGGCCCGCCGTAGTAGATGTGCACGTTGCCGCCCGACGATCCGCACTCGCCGACGGCGAGCTCGCCGTAGCCGTCGCCGTCGAGATCGCCGGCCGCGGCGATGACGTACCCGAACTTGGCGCCGGGGGCGTCGGGGTTGGGCAACATCGTCGGCGCGCCGGGAAGGCCGGCGGCGCCGCCCGGCCACACGGCGACGCCCGACGACACGCCGGCAGCGACGTCGGGCACGCCGTCGCCGTCGACGTCGAGCGTGGCGCCCCAGCTCGTGTCGGCGGGCGCGTTGCGATGGCCGACGAACATCTCCCAGGTCGCGCTCGTGGCCGTGCCGGCGCGCACGCGCCAGAAGACCACGCCCGCCGGCAGGTCGACGTCGGGCGTGGCCGCGGCGCCGCTGCCGTCGACGGTGGCGCTGTCGATGCTCAGCATGCACGCGCGATCGGCGCACAGGTCGACCGTCGCCGCGCCGACGACGCCGCTCATGTCCCAGCGCAGGCGCGGCCGATGCGAGCTCACCGTCGTCGTCGACGATGGCGCCACCAGGCGCGGCGCGATCGCTCCCGGCGTGCCGCCGCCGGCGCCGCCGCTGCCGCCGCCGCCCAGGCCGCCCGAGCCGCCGTGGCCACCGCCAGTACCGCCGCCGCCGTTGCCGTCGCCGCCGCCGCCGCCGTTGCCCGCGGGATACATGACGCTGCCGTCGATGGGCAGACCGCCGGCCGCGCAGCCGATGCCGGCCACGACGAGGAGCATGGAGATCGATAGCCGGCCCATATACAATCGGTGAATGTCCTTTACCGACATTTTCCTTCTGCTGATCTTCACGGTGCTGTGCGGGATTCTGCTCGCGCTGTGGCGGATTCGCGAGCAGCTCGAGCATATCGCCGGCGGCGAAACCGCGCTCGGCGCCAAGGCTGCGGACCCGGCGAAGCGCCCGCCCGCCGCCTGACACCCCACCCTGCGGTGTCCGAACCCCCGTGGATCTACGGAGATCCCCGCGGACATGGCAATATGATCGCGCAGTTACAAAGGAGGCCAGCAGCGGCATGGGCTTCGCACAAACGCCCCGCATGACCCGAGGGATCCTCATCATCGCCGCGCTCGCGGCCGTCGCCTGCAACCGTTCGAACGCGGCCGCGCCCGCCGCCAAGGCCGCCTCGGCAGCCGCGGCCCCGGCCGCCGCCGCCGCGCCGCTCGGCAAGGGCGACCTCGAGATCGTGGTCAACGGCAAGCCCGCCGTCGCCTGGCGCGCGTCCCAGATCGCGGCCGCCGGCGCCGTCGCCGTCAACAACCAGAACGGCGAGGAGCGCGACGTCTGGCCGCTCAAGAAGCTGACCCAGGCGCTCGTCGGCAACGGCGCGCGCGTCGTCGCCGTCGCCACCGCGGGCGAGCGCGTGCCCATCGACGAGAAGGCGTGGAACGATCCCGGCCGCTCGCTGGTGCTGCGCCTCAACCACCACGGCGAGTACAAGGCGATGTGGGTCGACGGCAGCGGCAACGCGGACGAGGCGTTCTTGAAGGGCGTGCGCCGCGTCGAAGTCGTGCAGTAGCCTCGCGCCCGGCGCTACCATCGCAGCGTGCGCTGCGCCTTCAAGCCCGACGGCACCGACCCCGAGCGCGCCCGCGACGCCAAGAAGAGCGGCGCCGGCGGCGGCGCGCGGGCGTACTGGTGTGCCGCGTGCGACACCCACGTCGCCGACGAGGACGCGGCCATCGACGTCGGCGGCGCGCACCGCCACCGCTTCGTCAACCCCGCCGGTGTGGAGTTCGAGATCGGCTGCTTCCGCGACGCGCGCTGCCGCGTCGCAGGCGCGCCGACGCTGGAGGCGACCTGGTTCGCCGGCTTCGCCTGGTCGTTCGCGCTCTGCGCCAACTGCGGCGCGCACCTCGGCTGGCGCTACGACGGCGACGGCGCCGCCTTCCTCGGCTTGATCCTCGCGCGCCTGGTCGGCCCGATATAGGATGAGCGCCGTGTTGGGCGACGATACGCTGTCCGTGGAGTCCGAGCCGAGCTGCGACGCGCGCGCCACCCCGTTCCTCTTCGTCGCCTTCGAGTCGTCGCGGCCGCTCGCCGGCTCGGCGCGGCACTCGCTTGCCGGCGTCGACGAAGTCGCCATCGGGCGCGGCGACGAGCGGGTCGAGCGCGACGCGGGCCGGCTGCGCCTCCAGTTTCCCGACGCGCGCCTGTCCGGCGAGCACGCCACGCTCACGCGCCGCGGCGACGCCTTCACGCTCAAAGATCTCGACTCGAAGAACGGCTCGCACGTCAACGGCGCGCCGCAGAGCGAGGTCGTGCTGCGCGACGGCGATCTGGTGCAGCTCGGCAGCACCTTCTTCGTGTTCCGCTCGATCCGCGCCCCCGCCGGCCACGAGCTCGACGTGCGTGAAGACGGCAAGGCGCCGCGGGCCGCCGGGCTGGCCACGGTGCTGCCCGGGCTCGCCGTCGAGCACGCGCGCTTCGCCCAGGTGTGCACCTCGACGCTGCCCATCGTCGTCGTCGGCGAGACCGGCACCGGCAAGGAGCTGGCGGCGCGCGCCGCGCATCAGCTCTCGGGGCGCAAGCGCGCCTTCGTCGCCGTCAACTGCGGCGCGCTGCCGCCGGCGCTGCTCGAGGCCGAGCTCTTCGGGCACAAGCGCGGCTCCTTCTCCGGCGCCACCGAAGATCGCGCCGGTCTGTTGCGCGCCTCCGACGGCGGCACGCTGTTCCTCGACGAGATCGTCGAGCTGCCGCTGGCCGGGCAGGCGGCGCTCCTGCGCGCGCTGCAGGAGCGCGAGGTACGCCCGGTCGGCGACGTCCGCTCCACGCCGGTCGATCTGCGCGTCGTCTGCGCCGCCCAGGGCGGCCTCGAAGCCGCGGTCGCCGCCGGCCGTTTTCGCGCCGACCTGAGCGCGCGCCTGAGCGGCTACGTCCTGCACCTGCCGGCGCTGCGCGAGCGGCGCGAGGATCTCGGCCTTCTGACCGCGACGCTCCTCCGCCGCCTCGCCGCGGATCGCGCCGACCGCATCCGCTTCGCCGGCGCCGCCGCGCGCCGGCTGCTCGTCGATCCGTGGCCGATGAACATCCGCGCGCTCGAGAAGTGCCTGGCCGCCGCGCTGGTCATCGCCGGCGACACGATCGAGCCGGCGCACCTGACCTTCTCCAGCGTGCTCGGCACGCCGGTGCCGGCGCCCCCCGCCACGCCCGAGCCGGTGCGGCGTCCGCTCACGGACGAGGACGAGCGGCGGCGCGAGCAGCTCATTCAGTTGATGGAAGCGCACCGCGGCAACATCAGCGCCGTCGCGCGCGAGCTCGGCAAGGATCGCGCGCAGATCCGCCGCTGGCTGCGCCGTTTCAACTTGCAGTAGGCGCCAATGTCGCTGGGTGTGTAGTCCGCACGCGTGGCGACTGTAAACCCGGGCTGACCGTCACCGCTGCGGCAGATAGCCGCACTTATGGAAGCGTTTCTCGAAACGGTTGTGAGGCCTCCCACGCAATACACATCGTCGTGCGTGGCGCACAACCTGCACACCGTCCGTCTCGTGGTCTCGGTTCATACGCACGACTTCGAAGCCTTCGGGCCCGACCCGAATTATCCCACCGTCGCGCTGCTCGGCGACGTCGCGCTCGACGGGCCGAGCGCCACCGCGCTCGCGGAGCTGAGCGTTCACTACGTCGCCGATCTGGTCGCGCTCGAGGAGCTCGCCGCGCGGCGGCCGCTCGACTGCGTCATCGCCGGCTGGCGCGTCGGGCTCGCCGACCTGACGATGCGCCTGCGCACGCGGCTCATCGTGATGGAGCCGGCGCTGCCCGATGGGCTCGTCGACGCCATCAGCCGCGGCATCGACGCGCGCTGGGCCCCGACCGCCGCCGCGGTGGCCAACGAGCTGCGCCTCTTGCGCTCGACGCGCCTGCCGGAGAACGTGCGCCACCGCTTCGTCGGCGTCAGCGTGCGCTTCGAAGGTGTGCAGGCGAGGCTGCGCGATCTGTCGAACGACGGGCTCGCCTTCGAGGTCGCCGACATCGACGTCGATCGGCTGCTGCCCGGCCGCACGCTCGAGGATCTCGTCGTGATGCGCGCCGGACGCGTCTGCCTGCGCGGCGCGCGCGCCATCGTGCGCCACGTCGCCGCCACGGCGCCCGGACGCTATCGCGTCGGCTGCGCGCTCAAGCCGCCGCCGGCGCCGGCGCAGAAGTCGGTCAACCAGGTGCGCGACCGCGCGCTGTGCGCGGCGCTCGTCAAGAGCGGCCTCGGCAGCGGCATCGTGATCGCGCCGCTCGACGGCGACGCGCGCGACGGCGCCGAGGAGATCGCGCTCAGCGGCGGGCGCGTCGACGCCGGGCGCGGCACCTTCGGCATCGACGGCGAGAGCGCGCTTGCCGCCCACGACCTCGTGCGCGGCCAGTTCGAGCTCGCGGGCCGGCTCTATCGCTTCACGACGGTGGTCATCGAGCGCGCGCCGCTCACGCTCAAGCTGCCGTCGCTGCTCGAGGAGTCGCAGCAGCGCGCGGCCTCGCGCTATCGCCCGGCGCCGACGGAGATCCTGCCCGTCGAGATCGCCTCGCCGCTGGCCGACGCGCCGATCCAGAAGAGCATCTTCGATCTGTCGGCGAACGGCTTCTCCTTCGTCATCGACGGCGCGTCGGATCTCTATCCGCTCGGGCTCGTGGTCGACGTGACCCTGCGCCTGCCCGACGGGCCGCTGGCCTGCGCGGCCGAGGTGCGCACGCTGGTGCGCGACGACGGGCGGCTGCGCTGCGGCGTGGAGCTGCTCGGGCTCGACGCCACCCTGCGGCTGCGCCTGGCCAACCATGTCATGCGGCTGCGCTTCCCCGGCATCGACGACGGCTGCGGCCTCGGCCCCGAAGAGCTCTTCCCGTTCTTCCGCACCACCGGCTTTCTGCCGCCCGAGAAGGAGGCGGTGCTGGCGCCGGTGATGGACGAGATGCGCGACTCGTACCGCTCGCTCTACGCGCAGCCGACCGGCGTGTTCAAGGCGGTGGTGTCGCGCGACGGCGAGGGGCAGCTCGTCGGCCACGTCTCGGGCGTGCGCGCGTACAGCCGCACCTGGATGTCGCAGCACCTGGCGGCGCAGCCGTCGAAGCACGTGGCGCACCTTCTGAACCTCGGCGCCGCCGAGTACTTCGGTCAGAACCCCGATCTCGAGTACTTCAAGATCTTCTTCGACTCCTACAACAAATGGCCGGCGCGCGTGTTCGGCGGCTTCGCGCGCATGCTGCGCGACAGCTCGCAGTCGGAGCTGCGCAGCTACCGGCACATGATCCTGTCGACGGCCGAGGTGCTGCCGACGCCGCTCGGCATCGACGTGCTCGAGGCGTCGCCCGACGATCTCGCCGCCGTCGAGGGCTACTTCCTCGAGCGCGAGCAGAGCCTGCTCTTCCGCTCCGACGACCTGACGCGCGCGACCTTGCAGCTCTCGGGGCTCAACCGCCGCTTCAACGAGGTCGGCCTCTATCGGCGCCGCCGCGTGCTTTTGGCCATGCGGCGCAACGTCTGCCTCGGCTTCGCGCTCGCCGAGGTGTCGTCGCCCGGGCTCAACCTGTCGGAGGCGCTGAGCGCCTTCCGCCTCCACGTCACCGCCGAAGGCGAGAGCACGCAGGACAACGTGCGGCGCGCGCTGTTGGCCGCGGTGGTGCCGATCTATCGCAACGCCGGCCGCGCGATGGTGCGCGGCATGTTCGCGCCCGACGAGGTCGAGGCCTATCGCCGCATCGGCGCGAACGTGACCGAAGAGCTGTGGAAGTGCTGGACCTGCCACCGCACGCTCTATCCGCGCTTCTGCGACTACGTCGAGCGGCTGTTCGCGGTCCTCGAGCGGCGCGCGCGCCGCGCCTGACCGACGGGCCTAGAAGCCGGGCACGAGCGCCGGCACCATCTTCTCGGGACGGCGGATGTGCTGGCGCGCCATCCACGCGTCGGCGACCTCGAGCTCGCCATGCACGCGGCGCGCGGCGTGCTCCCACAGCTGCATGTCGAGCGCGGCGAACTGCGGCACCGCACCGGCGACGAGCGACGCGGCGCGCGCGCGATCGCCCTCCTTGGCCGCGACGCCGGCGCGCAGGAGCGTGGCGAACGCGGTGGCCCAGGGCACGCCCTCCTTCTCGAGCCGGCGCGCATCCTCGAGCGCCTTGCGGCGCAGCGCTGCGCCCTCGGGCCCCGCCGCCGACGCCATCAGCGCCGCGCGCCCGCGCAGGTGCAGCGCCTCGACGCGGATCACCTGCACGCGCATGAACAGCGAGCGCTCGACGGCGCTCCAGCCCGCGGCCAGCCGCTCCATCGCCGCCACGCCGTTGCCCTCGTAGAGGTCGGCGTTCACCATCGCCACGAGGTGGTAGTAGTGCTGCGATAGATACTCCGCCGGGTTCCACAGGCGCATCGCCTCTTCGGCGGCCTGGCGCGCGCCGTGCGGATCGTTGGCGGCGAGCAGCACCATGTTGAGCTGGCGGATGCGGAAGGTGACGCTGGCGTAGAGATCGCCGCGCGCGTCGGCCGCCTGGATGAGCGCGGGCAAGGTCACGTGCATCTCGCCGAGCTCGCCGAGCTGATAGAGCGCGCTCATGCGGAACAGCTGCGCCGTCGTCGTCTCCCAGACCACGCCGATGCAGCCTTCGCGGAAGAGCTGCTCGGCGCGCTCGGAGGCGCGGCGCGCTTCGGCCCAGCGGCCGAGCTCGAAGGCGACGACGCTCTTGGCCAGCTGCGCCATGCCGAGCGCATGCGGATGGCCGATGCGCTCGGCCAGCTCGAGCGCGGCGGCGATGAGGCGCTCGGCGCGCTCGGCCGCGCTCACGCCCGCCGTCGAGACCAGGCCGGCCTCCATGGCGAGCGCGCGCGCCACGCGATAGGGCTCGCCGGCCTGCAGCGCGAGCAGGAGGTGGCGCGCCTGGAACTCGCCCGAGCGCACCGTGTCGACCATGCTGAGGCCCGCCGCCGCCGACCAGCAGATGTCGATGCGCGTGAGCGCCTCGGCCGAGAGCTGGCTCTCGTCGCGCTCCTTGAAGCCGAGGCCGCGCAGGCGGATGCGCACGCGGCGCAGGAGCAGCGACGTCAGCGCCTTGCCCGGCGAGGTCGCCAGGCGCATGTCGACGGCGCCGAGCACCGTGCGCAGCGCGGCCAGGCCCTGATCGACGTGGCCCGAGCGCAACAGCTGCTCGGCGGCGCGGCGGCGCAGATCGAGCGCTTCGGCGGCGGGCGCCGTCGCCGCCGCCTCGAGGTAGAGCGCGGCCGCCTCGGCGCCGCGGCCGGCGTTGGCCAGCGCGTCGGCGCGCAAGACGCGCAGATCGCGACCCTGGCCGTCGCGCGACAGGCCGAGCGCGAGGCAGTCGTCGTACAGCTGCGCGGCGCGATCGAAGGCGAGCGCGCGGGCCGCCTTGAGCGCGGCTTGCGACGCATACTCGGCGGCGCGCCCGCGCTCGCCCGCTTCGCGCCAGTGCAGCGCGAGCGCCTCGGGATCGGTGGTCGTCGCCGCTTCGAGCGCGAGCGCCAGCCGGCGGTGCTGCGCGCGCGCCGCCGCCGCGTCGACGTGCGCGAGCACCGCCGAGCGCACGCGATCGTGATAGGGCTCGATGAAGTCGCCGCCGCGCGTGCCGGTGGTGCGCACGAGGTGGGCGACGCGCAGAAGGCCCACGTGCTTGCCAAAGGTCGCCGTGTCCAAGTGGGCCGCTTGCGCCGCGGTCGATTGCACCAGACGACCGCCGGCGAGCGCGGTCAGCTCGAGCACGGTGCGCGCTTCGGGATCGAGCCGGCTGATGCGCGACCAGAGCGCGTCCTCGAGGTGCAAGGCCGGCGCGGCGCCGGTGTCGGAGTGGCGGATGAGCTCGTCGATGAACAGCGGATGGCCGCCCGCCTCCAGCGCGACGGCGCCGGCGTCGATGTCGGGCCGCCCCGCCGCGCGCGCGATGAGCAGCGACGCCAGCTGGCGCGCCTCGTCGGGCGACATGCGCTCGAGCCGGAGCTTGCGCACCTCGCTCTTGCCCGGCGTCATCGCGTTCGGCCCCGAGGCCTCGACGGCGCCGGAGCGATCGCGCACCGTCGCCACGAGCAGCAGCGCCGGCGCCTCGGGCGGACGCAGCACCTCGGCGAGCAGCGCCAGCGAGTCGGCGTCGGCCCACTGCAGATCGTCGATCGTCAAGACCAGCTGGCGGCGATCGCCGAGGCGCAAGAAGAGCTCGCGCAAGGCGCCGAAGAGGCGCACGCGCATTTCCTGCGGATCGCGCACCTCCTGCCCGCGCGGCGCATCGGCGAACGGCTCGACGCGCGAGAGCACCGGGAACACCGAGGTGAGCAGCGCCGCCTGCCGCGGCAGCACCGACGCCGAGTCGGCCTTGTCGAGCCGCGTGAGGTAGCGGCTGAGCGCGTCGATGAGGCCGTCGACGGCCTTGTAGGGCACGTTCTCGCGCTCGTAGCAGGCGCCGCCGAGCACCACTGCGTCGGGCAGCTCGGCGCGCAGCGTCTCGGTGAAGTGGCGCACCAGCGCGCTCTTGCCCACGCCCGACTCGCCGTGCACGTGCACGGTCACCGCGCCCTTGCGCGACGCCTCGAACGCGGCGCGCAGCTCGACCAGCTCCTGCTCGCGGCCGACGAACGGCGGCGTCGAGGTCAAGGACGGGCGCGAGGTGTTGCGATCGATCGGCACCGGCGCCACGCCGAGGCGGCGCAGGATCTCGGGCCCGTCGGGGCGACGCCCCGGCTCGAAGCGCAGAAGGTCGAGCGCGAGCCGATCGAGCTCGCGCGGCGTCGACGGCACCAGCGCCGACGGCGGCGCCGGCTCCAGGCGCTGCTTGTTCATCAGCACCTCGAGCGCGGGGCCGGAGAACGGCACCTGCCCGGTGAGCGCCTCGTAGAGCATGACGCCGACGGCGTACCAATCGGCGGGCGGGCCGATCGGCCGCGCCGCCGCCTGCTCCGGCGCCATGTACTCGACGGTGCCCACCACGTCCGTCGACGACAGCTGCTCCTCGCGCCGCGTCTCGACGGCGAGCCCGAAGTCGAGCAGCACGACGCGCCCGCCCGGCGACACCAGCACGTTCGACGGCTTGATGTCGCGGTGCACCTTCTCGACGGCGTGGAGCGCCATCACGCCCTCGACGAGCTGGGCCAGCGCCGGGCGCAGCCGCGTGGGATCGAGCGGCGGCAGCGCCGGCGGCTCGGGCGTCCCCGGGCGCACCCAGTCGAGGAACGAGGCGCCGTCGACGAGCTCCATGGTGAAGAACCAGTCGCGCCCTTCGGAGAACAGCTCGCCGAGCGAGATCAGGTTGGGGTGCGTCAGATCGAGGAAGTCGCGGAACTCGCGCTTGAAGCGCAGCAGCCCCTCGGGCGACATCGAGCGCAGCGTCTTGAGCGCCACGCGCGCGTTGCGCTCCTTGTCGAACGCCTCGTAGACCACGCCCATTCCGCCCGCGCCGAGGCAGCGCAGCACCTGAAAGCGGTCGGTGCCGGAGAACTCGAAGCCACGATCGGCGGAGACGGACATCGTGCCTCCCGCATTTTATCCCAATTCGACGAGGATTTCGCTACGATCGCGGGCGTGGAAGCGGCCAGCGGAATCGAGCCGTTCCTGCGCGACCCCTTCGGCCGTTACGTGGTCGGGCGTCACTTCTTCATCTGGTGTCACAGTCGCGACTTCACCGGCAGCGTGCTGTGGGGACGGCCCGAGGAGCGCGACACCACCGAGATCGCCGCGATCTGGCGCGAGCTGCACGCGCGCATGGAGGGGTTCGACGTGGTCACCGACGGCAGCCGCATCGAGTCGATCGACGCCGCCGCCTTCGACGTCATGGTCCGTTACCTGCGCGACCGGCTGCCCACCTACGCGCGCACCGTCCGGCGGCAGGCGATCGTGCATCCGCCCGGGCTGCCGGGCGCGGCCATCGCGGGCCTCCTGCCGACGATCGGCCTCTACTATCAGTGGCGCATCTTTGCCGAGGCGCGCGCCGGCTTCGACTGGCTGGAGCGGCCCGACGCGGCGCGCACCTGCGAGGAGGTCACCGCGCTGGCCGAGCGCATCACCGGCGTCTCGCCCTGGCGGCGCGTCCTCGGCGATCTGTTGCGCGACACGCCGGACGACGTGACGCTGGCCGCCGCGGCCCGGCGCCTCGGGCGCTCGGAGCGCTCGCTGCAGCGCGATCTGCAGCAGGGCGGCACCACCTTCCGCGCCGAGCTGGAGGCGGCGCGCGTCGAGCTGGCGCGCGCGCTCCTCGTCGACACCGACCTCAAGATCGACTCGGTGGCGCGCAAGGTCGGCTGCGCCTCGGCGGCCCACTTCGCGACGCTCTTCCGGCGCGTCGCCGGCGAAACGCCGAGCGCCTATCGCGACCGCCACCGTCGCTGACGCGCGCCTTGGGGCGTGCGGCCCGTTTGTGCTAGGGTCCTTTCAAATGCGGCAGTTCGCGCTGTTCTCGCTGGCGGTCATCCTCTCGTCAAGCTTGTGGGCCGGCTGCTCCTCGTCGAGCGCGCTCGACGTCACCGTCATCACCTCGCCGGTGCTCGACCAGGCGCCGTTCGCCGGCGTCGACCGCGTCGAGCTGCGCTGGCGCCGGCCCGGCGTCGACCCGGTGATCCAGCACGGCAGCTGGCCGGCCGGCACCACCGAGCTGACGCTGCATCCGCCGCCGCTCGTCGACAATACGGTGCTCGAGCTGGCCGCGGTGTCGAACGGCGTCGTCGTCGCCATCGGACGCACCCCGCCGCTTGCGAGCGACGCCAACGCCACCAGCGTCTACGTCGGGCTGGTCAACCAGTTCTCGTCGACGGCGACGCCGCGGCCGCTCGCGAGCGCGCGCTTCGGCGCCAGCGCCACCATGCTCGGCGACGGGCGCGTGCTCATCGCCGGCGGCGCCACGCGCGGCGCGCCCGGCGTGCCCGATCCGTCGAGCATCTCGGCGATGGTCGACCTCTACGACCCGACGAGCGGCACCTTCGCCGCCTTCACCGGCGCCGCCGACTTCGCCGAGCGCATCTACCACGCCGCCGGCGCCACGCCCGACGGCGGCGTGCTGTTCGCCGGCGGGCTCGGCAAGTTCGGCCCGCTCGACGACATCTACGCCATCGGCCCGACGCGCTCGGCGTCGATCGGCAAGCTACCGTCCCCGCGCTGGGCGGCCGCGTCGACCTCGCTCGACGACGGCAGCCTCCTCGTCGTCGGCGGCTACACCGACTCCGACGGCATGGGCGGCGGCACGCTCGCCACCGACGCCGTGATCGTCGATCCCAGCGGCAGCGTGTCGGCGGTGGCGCTGCCCGCGCCGCGCGCCTTCGCCGTGGCCACCCGCCTCTCCGACGGCAACGTGCTCGTCACCGGCGGCCGCGACAGCACCGGAGTGCTCGACAGCGGGCTCGTGTTCGACGCCGGCGCCAAGAGCTTCTCGATGCTCTCGCCCTCGGGCGACGCGCGCCTCGCCATGCAGGTGCCGCGCGTGTCGCACACCGCGACGCTCTTGCCGTCGGGCGCGGTCTTCCTCTTCGGCGGCAACGACGGCCGCGAGTCGGTCGGCAACACCGAGCTGTGGACGCCGGACTCGGGCGGCTTCGTCGACACGCACGTGTTCAACCTGCAGCCGCGCGAGCGCGCCACCGCGACCGCGCTCGGCGACGGCACCGTCGTGCTCGCCGGCGGCGAGACCTCGCCGCAGCCGTTGGCCACGCCGTCGCCGGTGCTCGATCCGATCGTCTATCGCCCGGCGCCGGGGATGACGACCGGCGTGCTCGACGACGATCTGACGGACGCCTCGGCGCGCGCGGAGGCGACGTCGACCGCGCTCATCGACGGCAGCGTGCTGTATCTCGGGGGCGGCGTCTCCAACCCGCGCACGCTCGCCGGCGGCGCCGAGATCTTCGTGCCCTGCTTCGGCCCCTGCCTCGACCTCACGCCGTAGCGGTCACGCCGTCGCGGCTAGGCCGTCGCGCGGCGGCGACGCAGGAACAACGCAGCCACGACGAGCGCCAGCGGCCAGCCGGCGCTGACCGGGGCACCGCCCGCCATCGCGCAGCCGCTCGTCTTCTCGGTCACGTCGACCACCCAGGTCTGCACCGCGCCGACGCCGTTGGCGTCGACGATGCGCACCGCCACGCGCTGCGGGCCGAGCTGCGACTTCGACGGCTTCCAGGTCACGTGGCCGTCGCCGTCGACGGTGAAGTTGGCGGGCGACGGCGCCGCCGCCCCGAACGCGAAGGGCCCATTGCCGGCGACGAGCAGCGTGCGCCCGTCGCTGGCGCCGAGGTTGGGCATGTAGGCCACACCGACGGTCGCCGTCGGCACCGGCGGCAGCAACACCACCGGCGTCGGCGGGCTGCCGTCGATGTTGCCGACGGTGACCTGCACCGACGCGGCCAGCGGCGCCGCGGCCCCGTCGAGCTGCACGAGCACCGGCACCTGGTAGATGCCGGCCGTGCCGAGCGAGTGCTGCGAGGTCACCGTGATGCCCGACGCCGTCGGCGTCACCGTCGGCGACGCGTCGGTCAGATCGGGCCACACCACCTCGGCGCCGACCACCTTCGCCGACGGATCGACGCCCTGCAGGTAGGCGCTCACGGTGATCGGCGTGAGCAGCGACGCGTCCTCCGGCGACGCGGTCAACAGGAGCGACGGCGCGATCCCGCCCGACGGATCGCGCACCACCACCACCACGCGGCCGTACATCGGCAGCCCCGCGCGCGAGGTGGCGACGAGCGCGGCCTGATACACGCCCGGCTGCGCGTAGGCGTGGAACGGCGCGTCCTGCCCGTCGCCGCTGCCGTCGCCGAAGTCCCAGCGCTGCGCCGCGATCGGATCGGCGGTCTGCGCGTTGAGCGTGGCCATGAAGGCGACGGTCAACGGATCGGTGGTCGCGGCCGCGACGACGGTCGCGGTCGGCGGCACCTGCCCGTCGCTGTCGCGGATGACGCTGATGGGCAGCGGATCGGAGAGCGCCACGCCGGTGTCGTCGTGCAGCCAGGTCTGCGCCAGGTAGAAGCCCGGCAGCGTGTAGTTGTAGTTGGTGGTCTGCTCGGCCATGGCGAGCGGAATCGCGTCGCCGTTGCCGGTGAGCACGAGGTGCTCGGCGATGGTGCCGGCGCTCGAGCGCGCGCTGTCGAAGCCGACCACGAGCGGTGCCGTGCCGGTGGACGGCGTCGCGCTCAGCCGCGCGGACGGCGTGGCCAGGGCGGGCGACGACATCAGCGAAAGCGCGACGAGCGAACGCGCGACGAGCGAACGCGCGACGAAGAAAATGGAGCGCCTCACCGACGGCATTTGAATACGAGCACAGCGACGATGTAAACAACGATCGTGCGCCCGCGCGCGACGACATTCGGCTGGATCGGGCTGGTGATGCTCGTTGTTTGCAGTGCCCTTCCGGCGCTGCGCGATCCGCCCTATTGGGACGCAAACGTCTATGTGCACGAGGGGCGCTGGGCGGCCGCGCACGGGCTCGAGCTCGACGCGTGGCGCCATTTTCCCGACGTGCTCAAGCCGCCCGTGTTCGCCGCGATCGTGCTCGGCGCCGCGGAGACCATCGATCGCGCCGCGGGCACGACGCCGCTGTGCGCGCACCTGGCGGTGTTGGGCTTCGCGCTGGCGCTGCTGTTCGCCGTGCGATCGCTCGTGCGCGCGCTCGGCGGCGACGAGGGGCAGGCGCTCTTCGCCGGGCTCTTCTGCGCGCTGTCGCCGCTGTACCTGGCGCAAGCGGGCCTGGCGCTCTCCGATCTGCCGATGACCGCGCTGGCGACGTGGGCGTGGGTGGCGCTCGTGCGTGGGCGGACGCGGACCTGGTTCGTCTTGTCGGCGCTGGCGGTGCTGACCAAGGAGAGCGCGTACTTCTTGTGCGTGCCGGCGCTGGTGCTCGAGTGGCTGCGCGCGGGCCGCTCGCCGGCGGTGACGGCGCGGCGCCTCCTCGTGTACGCGTGGCCGGGGCTCGTGCTCGCGGCGTGGCTGGCGGCGCTGCACGGAATGACCGGGCACGCCGTGCCGCGGCTGAATCGTGACGCGCTCGGCGCCCACTTCATCCTCGACACGCTCATTCATCAGCTCGTCGAGGGCGGGCGCTACATCCTCGTCGCGCTGGCGGTGATCGCGCTCGGCGGGCGCGGCACCGGCGACGGGCGCGATCAGGCGGCGTGGGCGACGGCGGCGGGCGTCTTGGCGCTGCCGTTCATGTTTCCCGCGCCGCTGCCGCGCTACATGCTGCCGGGGCTGCCGCTGTTGTGCGCGCTCGGCGCGCTCGCCATCACGCCCGCGGCGGCGCAGCGGGTGAAGGGCGGACGCGCGCTCGTCGTCGCGTTCGTCGTCGCCGCCGAGGTGATCGGTTGGTTCGGCCCGAGCTGGCACGCCAACGGCGGCCACCACCTCGACAGCAACCTCGAGTATCGGCGCCTCCTGCGCACGCAGCGCGCGGTGGTGCGCGCCGTCGCCGCCGAGCGGCCTCGCGCCGTCGCTGCCGCCTTCCCGCTCTACTTCCTGTTCGAGGACGCCGGCGTGCCGGTGGTGCTCGCCGGCGCGGTCACGCCCACCGACGCCTTGTGCGGCGCCGACTACTTCGTCGACGCCGACCAGTCGGCTCCCGTCGACGACGCGCGCGATCGCGTGCATCTGACGCCGTGGCGCAGCTTCGGCCCGCGCGGCTTCAGCGTGCGGGTGTCGCGGATCGACTGCGTTGCTGGCGCAGCACCTCGTACGCCGCCAGCGCCCCCACCGTCGACACGTTGAGCGAGCGCAGCGCGCGGTCGGCCATCGGGATGCCGAGCGCGTGATCGCCGGCGCCGTCGAGGATGGCGCGCGGCAGCCCGACGCTCTCGCGCCCGAAGACGAGCACGGTGTCGTCGCCGAACGTCGCGTCCCAGTAGGGCCGCGTGGCGGCGGCGCTGAAGTACCAGGCCTCGCCGAGCGACGGCAGCGCGGCGGCGAGCGCCGCCCACGACGGCCAGGTGCGCCGCTGGACGCGCGGCCAGTAGTCGAGGCCGGCGCGGCGAACGTGCTTGTCGTCGAGCGAGAAGCCGAGCGGCTCGACGAGGTGCAGCATGGCGCCGGCGGCGAGCGCGGTGCGGCCGAGGTTCCCGGTGTTCCAGTGGATCTCGGGCTCGACGAGGACGAGGTGGAGCACGCCCCGCTATAGCATGGGCGTGGAAACCCAAGGTTTACGGATTGTGCGGCGCTCCTCGGTCCCGTACGATCGAAGGGTGACGGCGACGAGGATCTTGAGCCGGCCCGTCGGACGCGTGATCGCGGTGCGGCGCGCGCGGCTCCGTGTGGCGCGCGGGCCGTCGCGCGGCGAGCAGCTCGAGCTGTCGTCGCTGCGCGCGATCGTCATCGGATCCGATCCGGACGCCGATCTGGTGCTCGCCGACGACACGGTCTCGGCGCGGCATGCCGAGATCCGTCCGACCGAGCGCGGCTGGACGGTGCGCGATCTCGGGTCGACCAACGGCGTCGTCATCCACGACGTGCGCGTGAGCGAGGCGCTGCTCGACGAGCACACCAAGCGGCTCGCGCTCGGCGAGAGCGAGCTCGAGTGGAAGCTGAGCGACGACGAGGTCGAGCACCTCCTGGCGCCGACGCCGTTCGGCGGCCTCGTCGGTGACGCGCCGGCGATGCGCGCGCTCTTCGCGCTCGTCGAGCAGGCAGCGCCGTCGGACTCGACGGTGCTCATCGAGGGCGAGAGCGGCACCGGCAAGGAGGTGCTGGCCGAGGCGCTGCATCGCGCCTCGCCGCGCGCGGGCCGGCCCTTCGTGGTCGTCGACTGCGGCTCGCTGGCGCCGTCGCTCGTCGAGAGCGAGCTCTTCGGTCACGAAAAGGGCGCCTTCACCGGCGCCGATCGCGCGCGCGCCGGCGCGCTCGAGGAAGCCTCGGGCGGCACCCTGTTCCTCGACGAGATCGGCGAGCTGCCGCTCGAGCATCAAGTCAAGCTGTTGCGCGCGCTCGAGTCGCGCGAGGTGCGCCGCGTCGGCGCCGCGCGGCCCAAGCCGATCGACGTGCGCGTCGTGGCCGCCACGCACCGGCGCCTCGACCGCATGGTCGCCGCCGGGCAGTTTCGCGCCGATCTGTTCTACCGGCTCGCGGTCATCAAGGTGCACGTGCCGGCGCTGCGCGACCGCGCCGAGGACATCGTGCCGCTGGCGCGCCGCTTCGTAGCCGAGCTCAAGCCGGCGCTCGATCCGTCGGCGCTGCTCAGCGACACGGTGTCGCGCGCGCTCATCACGCATCCGTGGCCGGGCAACGTACGCGAGCTGCGCAACGTGGTGCAGCGGCTCGTCCTCGTCGGCGAGCTGGCCACCGACGTGCGCGCGCCGGCGGCGCCGCCCGAGTACGAAGCGGCGCGGCGTCAGGCGCTCGACGACTTCGAGCGCGACTATTGCCGCGCGATCTTGGCGCACGCCGGCGGCAACGTCTCGCGCGCGGCGGCGATGGCCGGCTTGTCGCGGCAGATGCTGCACCGCCTCCTCCGCAAGCACGACCTTCGCGGAGATGGCGGTGAATAGCCATCATATATAATGGTGCAGGTGGAGGAGCCTCGCCGCCTCGGCCGCTACGAAATCCTGCGACCGCTCGCGCGCGGCGGCATGGCCGAGCTGTTCCTCGCGCGCAACCTCGGCATCCAGGGCTTCGAGAAGCTGGTGGTGGTCAAGCGCATCCTGCCCGAGATGTCGCGCGACGCCGAGTACATGGAGATGTTCCTCGAGGAGGCGCGCCTCGCCGCGGGGCTGCACCACTCGAACATCGTGCAGGTCTACGACATCGGCGAGGACGACGAGGCGCCCTTCTTCGCGATGGAGTATCTGCACGGCGAGGACGTGCGGCAGATCCTGCGTGCGGCGCAGCTCGAGGGCACGCGCGTGCCGGTGGAGCATGCGCTGTCGATCGTCATCGGCGTGGCCGCCGGGCTCCACCACGCGCACGAGATGCGCGACGCCGACGGGCGGCCGCTCGGCATCGTGCATCGCGACGTGTCGCCGCACAACGTGGCCGTGACCTTCGACGGCGGCGTGAAGCTGCTCGACTTCGGCGTGGCCAAGACGCGGCGCAAGACCTCGGCGACGCGGCACGGCACGCTCAAGGGCAAGCTCGGCTACATGTCGCCCGAGCAGTGCCGCGGCGACGAGCTCGATCGCAGAAGCGACGTGTTCGCGGTCGCGATCCTCTTGTGGGAGCTGCTCGCCGGGCGGCGGCTGTACGGCGGGCGCAGCGACTTCGGCGTCATGAAGTCGATCGTCGAGACCGACGCGCCGCGGCCGTCGCTGGTGTGGCACGACTGTCCGCCCGACCTCGAGGCGATCGTGATGCGCGGGTTGCGTCGCGAGCGCGAGGCGCGCCATCAGACGGCCGAGGAGCTGCAGCTGGCGCTCGAGGCGTTCGCGCGCGAGCGGCGGCTGCCGGTGTCGAACGCCGGGCTCGGCCATTACGTGCGCGATCTGTTCGGTCCGCGCTCCACCGAGCGGACCGAGGGCGAGCGCACGACGTCGACGCTGTACGACCTGGCGGGTGGCGATGACGACGACGCGGCGGCGACGGTGGTCGACGGCGTGATCATGGCGGCGCCGGCGGAGGCGTCGCGCTCGCAGGCGTCGCTGTCGCAGGCACCGGCGCGGATGACGCGCGCGGTGGCGCGCAACCGCCCGCGACGGACGTGGCTGGTGCCGGCGCTGACCGCGGTGGTGGCGATCGGCGGTGTGATCGGTTGGCGCGTGGCCGCGACGATGCACGTGGCCACCATCGCGGCGCCACCGGCGACGGCGATCGCGGCTCCGAGCCCCGAGCCGCAGGCGGTCACGATCGATCCGCCGAAGCTCGAGGTCGCGCCGGAACCGCCGCCCTCCCCGGTCGCGCATGCGCCGGAACGAGCGCGGCCCACGCACCTGCGCGCCGCCAAGCACGCGCATCCCACCCATCCGCCCAAGCGCGTCGATCTCGACGCCCCGCTGCCGCCCAAATGAGAGCCGCGATCCTCGCGCTCGCGTTGTGCGTGACCTCGGCGGCGGCCGCGTCGCCGGCGGGCGAGCTCCTCGAGCGCGGCCTGCGCAGCTACGCCGTCGGGCGCTACGACGAAGCGATCGCCGCCTTCCAGCGCGGCTACGAGCTCGAGGCGCGGCCCGACCTCCTCTACGCGCTCGGCCAGGCGCAGCGCATGAAGGGCGACTGCCGCGCGGCGGTGGCCAGCTATCGCGCGTATCTACGGACGTCGCCGCCCGAGCGCAGCGCGGCGCCGGCGCGGCAGAACCTCGAGCGCTGCGAGCGCGAGCTGGCGAGCGCGCCGCCGCCGACGCCGCCGCCGGCCCCCGAGCCGCAACCCGCGGTCGTGCCGGTGCCGTCGCCGCCGCCGGTCGTGGTCGCGCCCGCACCGGCACGCCGCCGCGTGCGTGATGATCGCGCGGCGGCGGTCCTCGCCGGCGTCGGCGGCGCGGCGGTCGTCGCCGGCGCGGTGCTGTGGGGCGTGGGTGAAGCGGGCGCGCGCTCGCTCGCCGATGCCACCACGTACGATCAGTACGCCGCTCACGGCGCCGACGCCGACGCCTTCGGCCGCGAGCGCATCGCCGGCATCGTCACGCTCGGCGTCGGCGGCGCCCTCGTCGTCGTCGCCGTCGCCCGCTGGTCCTGGCTCTACACCCACCGCTGAGGCTGCTGCGGCCGCAGGCCTCGCCAGCGCCGGCTCGACGGATGAAAAAGCTGGCCGCCTAGGGACAGGCGAGGTGCGGATCGCCGAAGACGTTGCAGGTGACGCCGTTCGCGCGCGCGCTGCACACATCATTGGCACCGACGGCGATCGGCCCGACGGTCGATCGCGCCGTCGCCGGCGCGGCGCCGCCGCCCCAGCAGACGAGGTCGCCGCCGGCGCGCCGTGCGCACGCCTCGCTCCCGCCCGCCGCCACCGCCGTCGCTCGATCGATCGCCACCATCGTCGGCACCGCCACCGTCGGGCTCGCCGGCTGCCCCGCCTGCGCTTGATCGTTCGCGCCGAAGCACGACACCGCGCCCGCATCGGTGAGCGCACATCCGAAGTGCAGGCCGCCCGCGACCGCCGCCACGTGCGCGCCGAGCGACGTCGCCTTCGACACCTGGCTCGTCACCGCGGTCATGCCGTCACCGAGCTCGCCGCTGACGTCCGAGCCCCAGCACGCCAGCGTCGCGTCCTTGCCGACGGCGCAGCTGTGCGTCGCCCCCGCGCCGAGGCCGGCCACGCTCAGCGCCAGCCCCGCCTTGTCGACGACCTCGACGGGCATCGACGATCCCGCCGCCGGCATCGTGCCGCCGAGCTGCCCGGCGTCGTTCGCGCCCCAACACCAGACCGCGCCGTTGTCGAGCGCCGCGCAGGTGTGCTGCGCGCCGGCGGCGATCGCCACGATCGACGTCAGCCCCACCGGCGCCGGCACCGCGTTCACGCTCGGCCCCGGCAGCGCCGCGCCGCGCCCGAGCTGCCCCGCGCCGTCGTCGCCCCAGCAGACGACGGTGCGATCGCCGCGCAGCGCACAGGTGTGATTGGCGCCGGCGACGATCGCCGTCACGCCCGACAGCGGCATGCCGTGATCGTCGACCACTGCCACCGCCGCGGCCGCGTCGCCGCTGCCGCCGTTGCCGAGCTGCCCGTGCGCGTTCTGCCCCCAACACACGACGCCGCCGCCGTCGCGCAAGAGCGCGCATCCATGTCCATCGCCGAGCGCCAGCGCCGCGACGCAGCCGACGCACGCGCCGCCCAGACACTGCATCCCCGACTGACAGGCGTTGGTCCCCGCGCAGCACGCCTCGCCGATCGCGCCGCACGAGTCGGCCGCAGTCACGCACGCATCGGCGAGCCCGTCGCCGGCGAACTGGCCGTAGCTGCTTCCGCTCGCGCACATCGCGTTCGGAAAGCTGCACCAGTGATTTGCCTCACACGTTCCCTGCACGCCCTCGCGCACACACGCGACCGATCCATCACAGCGAAACCCGCTCGCGATCGGCGTGCAGCCGCCGATCGCAGCCAGTAGGAGGAGGCAGACTGCCCGCACGGCTGAATCCTAGCCTTTGCAAGAAATTCGCGCGCCTTGACACGATCCAGTAATTTCGCTACGTGTTCACGGTCATGCAGACCGGTCGCCAAGGCGCGATCATAGGGTTCGGGTTCATCGCCGAGAAGGGACATCTCCCGGCGTACCTCGCCCGCCGCGACTTCGTGATCGTCGCCGTCGCCGATGTCTGCGCCGCGAGGCGCGAGCTGGCGCGAAAGCTTCTTCCAGAGGCGCGCATCTACGAAGACGCGCAGTCGCTCATGCGCGCCGAGCGCGGCCTCGACTTCGTCGACATCGCCACGCCGCCGAAGGACCACGCGCCGATCGCGCGCGACGCCATCGCGCGCGGCCTCCACGTCTTGTGCGAGAAGCCGCTCGCGACCTCGGCGCGCGAGGCCGAGTCGGTGCTCGAAGCGGCGTTGAAGCAACGGCGCGTCTTCTTCCCGGTCCACAACTACAAGCACGCGCCGTCGATGCGCGCGGTGCGCGACATCATCGACTCGGGCCGCATCGGCGCCGTCAACCTCGTCACGCTCGACACGTTCCGCACGCAGCACGCGCGCGGCGTCGCCGACTGGCTGCCGGACTGGCGGCGCATCCGCTCCTACGCGGGCGGCGGCATCGCGATGGATCACGGCGCGCACACCTTCTATCTGACCTTCGACTGGCTCGGCTCGCATCCGCTCAGCATCACCGCCAAGATGTCGAGCCAGGGCGCCTACGACACCGAGGACAACTTCACCTGCACCGTCACCTTCCCGACGGGCGTCGCCATGGCGCGCCTGACGTGGAACGCCGCCGTGCGCAAGGTGATCTACACGATCCACGGCGACAACGGCGCCATCCGCCTCGAGGACGACGACGTCGAGATCACCGAGCGCGGTCCGAACGGCAAGCCGCTCGTCGAGCGCCGCTCGATCGCGTCGCACTGGGGAGACGCCTCGCACAAGGAGTGGTTCGGCGCCATCCTCGATCGCTTCGGCACCGCCATCGACGCCGGAGAGTACGTCGGCGCCGACGCGCGCGATGCGGTCCTCTGCGTCAAGCTGATCGAAACCGCCTACGCCTCGTCGCGCGCCGGCTGCGTCGAGATGTCGCTGTCGCCGGGCGTGCACGTCGCCAACGCCGTGCCGTAAGCAAGGCGGCGGCGGGCGAAGGCAAAGACGATGGTGCAGCCGGTCCTCAAGCTCCCCGAGCTGTCCCCGTCGCCGACACAGCGGCCCGCGTCGCGCGCGCGTCGCGTGATCGAGCTGCTCGGGCCCGACTTCACGCTCTTCTTCTTCTTCCTCACCATCCTGCTCGTCGTCGGGCGCATCTTCGGCGCGCACTACGTGGTGCGGCTGTCGACGATGCTGCTGCCCGGCCTGGCGGCGCCCGGCATCATCCTCGTCAAGCTCATCCTGCGCTTCGGAAAGCTGGTGAACGACGAGCCGGGCGCGCGCGCCGAGGCCAGGAAGATGGCGCTCGGCACCATCCGCGACTGGATGCCGCTGGTGCTCGTGGCGACGGTGTTCGACAATCTCGAGAACTACACCGGCATCATCCGCAAGGTGCCGATCGACGACTGGCTCTACAAGATCGACATGACCCTGTTCGGCGTCGAGCCGACGGTCTGGATCCAGAAGCTCTACCATCCGCTCCTCACCGACTGGATGGCGATCTGCTACGGCATCTTCTTCATCGTGCCCATGTTCCTCGGCATCACCCTGTGCATGCGCGGGCGCGGCGCCGACTTCCGCGAGATGGCGACGTCGGTGATGCTGCAGATGTGGATCGGCTTCTTCCTGTTCATCTGCTTCCCCGCCGGGCCGCCGCGCTACTACGAGCTTCTGCGCCACGGGGCGTTCGCGTCGCACATCCCGTCGCTCATCGGCATCAACGATTATCTGCAGGGCACGTGGGATACCTATGACCCGCTGCTGGTGCGCTCGGCGTTCCCGTCGCTGCACTGCTCGTACGGGCTCATGACCATCATCTACGCCTGGCGCTTCGGCGACGGCGTGTTCCCCAAGCACAAGCGCCTCTTCTTCTGGCTCGTGCTCCCCATCCAGCTGTCGCTGTTCGTGGCGACGGTCTATCTGCGCCACCACTGGATCCCCGACTGCATGATGGGTTGGACGGTGGCGATCACCGCGTGCACGCTGGCGCCCTATCTGCGCCGCAAGTGGCCGGCGGCTACGACCGCGGCTATAACCACGCCGTGAAGCGCACCGTCACGCTTCTGAGCCAGCACCAGCTCTCGGCGCTGGTGGCCACGGGCCTCGACTATTGCGTGATGATCGCGTCCGTCAGCCTGTTCGGGCTGTCGCCGGTGGTGGGCACGGTCATCGGCGCATTGTGCGGCGCGCTCACCAACTTCACGCTCGGGCGGCGCTGGGTCTTCGACGCGCGCAAGGGCGATCTCCGTGGCCAGGCGACGCGCTACGCGATGGTCTCGGCGGTGAGCCTGTGCTGCAACGCCGGCGGCGAGTGGCTGCTCCTGCGCGTCGGGCTGCAGTACATCCTGGCGCGCCTGGTCACCTCGCTCGTCGTCGGCATCGGCTGGAACTTCCCGATGCATCGCCACTTCGTGTTCCGCGCCGACGGCGACAAGCGCGCGCGCAAGGCCAAGGGAACCGCCGGCGCGCCGGCGCCGAGCGAGGCGCCGCGGCAGAGCTAGCGTCATGCTCGCCCAGATCGCCCTCGTCTTCGTCGTCACCGCGGTCACGGTCGGGGACATCGACGCGAGCGGCGGCTGGGAGAGCTACGCGACGAAGAACGGCATCACGCTCGAGCGGCGCAAGCCACAAGGCGAGCGCTTCTACGAGCACCGCGCGGTCGTCTCGCTGCCGAAGGTCGATCCGGCGCGCGCCGAGGGCGTGATCTGGCAGGCGCTGCGCGGCGGCGACATGGAGTCGCTCAAGCACCGCCAGATCCTCAAAGAGGCGCCCGACGAGCTCGTCATCTACGATCAGATCCACACGCCGGTGGTGAGCGATCGCGACTACACCATCGTCGTCAGGCGGCGGCGCGTGGGCGCGCGCGTCTGGTTCGACTGCGAGACGGCCAACGATCGCGGGCCGGGCCCACAGAAGGGCTACGTGCGCATCTCGGTGATCGCGGCCGGCTGGTACGTCGAGCCCGACGGCAAGGGCGGCACGCGGCTCGGCTACTTCGCGTACAGCGAGCCGGGCGGCAGCGTGCCGGCGTGGCTGGTGCGCGGCGCGCAGGCCGACCGCTCGCTGGCCGACGTGGTGCGGATGGTGGCGCGCCTACGGTAGCATCGAGCGATGCCGCATCGTCGGGGGAGCTTCGCCGAGGTCTACGAGCAGCGTTTGCAGGCCGGCGATGGACGCGTCATGGAGGAGACGTCCGCGCATTTTCACGGTGCCTTCCTGCCTACCATCCAAGCATACACCGCGGGCACCGCGAACAGCGTCGCCGGCGTCGACACGACCAGCCCGCCGATGACGGCGATGGCGAGCGGGCGATGCATCTCGGCGCCGGCGCCGAGCCCGAAGGCGAGCGGCAATAGGCCCACGAGCGTGCACAGCGTGGTCATGAGGATCGGGCGCAGGCGCATCGCGCCGGCGTCGGCCAGCGCGTCCTCGAGCGTGGCGCCGCGCGCGCGCGCCTGCTCGGCCCGGTGCAAGAGCAGGATGCCGTTCTTGACCACGAGCCCGACGAGCAGGATGCCGCCGAGCAGCGACGAGACGTTGAGCGCGGTGCCGGTGACGGCCAGCGCGGCGACGCCGCCGGCGAGCGCGATCGGCGTGGCGGCGAGGATGGCGAGCGGCGCCGAGAAGCGGTTGAACTGAAAGACCAGCACCAGCAGCACCAGCGCCACGGCGGCGCCGAGCGCCTCGGCGAGCCCGAAGAAGGCGCGCCGCTGCGAGAGGCGCTGGCCGCCGAGCTCGACCGCGATCGTCTTCGGCAGCGACAGCGTCGCCAGGCGCGCTTGCACCTCGCGCACGGCTTTTCCGAGATCGACGCCTTCGAGCCGCGCGGTCACCGGCACCATCAGGCGTCCGTTCTCGCGCGTCACCTCCGCCGAGGTGCAGCCGTCGACGACACGGGCCACGCCGCCGAGCGGCACCAGGCCGCCGGCGGGCGTGCGCAGCCGGACGCGATCGAGCGCGTCGGCGTCGAAGCGCGCGCGATCGCTCCAGCGCACGCGCACCGGCACCAGCCGATCGCCCTCGGGCATGGGCGCGGCGTTGACGCCGAGGAGATCGGCGCGCAGCTGCGCCGCGACGGCGTCGGTGGTCAGGCCGACGCGCCCCGCCGCCACCGGATCGATCTCGACGCGTCGCTCGGGCGAGCAGGCGACCTGGCCGTCGTACAGGTCGACGAAGCCGGGCAGATCGCGGATCGACTGCGCCACGCGCAGCGCCTGCCGCCGCAGCTCGGCCTCGTCGCCGCCGAAGAGCTTGATCTCGATCGGCTCGGGGTTGCCCTCGAGATCGCCGAGCATGTCTTGCAAGACCTGGATGAGCTCGATGCGCACGCCGGGCACGAGCGCGTTCACCTTCTTGCGCACGCGATCCATGACCTCGTCGATGTCGTCGCGCGGGCCGGACTTGAGGCGCACGATGTAGTCGCCGCGCGAGGCGTCGGTGGCCGCGGGCGGGCCGAGCTCGGCGCCGAGGCGGCGCGAGAAGGTCTCGACGGCTTCGTCGTGGACGAGCACCTCGTCGATCTGGTGCGTCAGGCGATCGGCCTCGTCGAGCGAGGTGCCGATGGGCGTGAAGAAGTCGAGCACGAACGCGCCTTCGTCCATCTCGGGGATGAAGCCGTTCTCGATGCGCGTGGCGCCGAGGAGCCCGGCGGCGGCGACGAGCACGCCGATGGCCACGACGAGCCGTCTCCGCTTGAGCGCGCGCGCGAGCAGCGACGTGTAGCGCGGCACCAGCGGCTCGGCGGCGTGCGCGGGCGACGGCGCGAGCAGCCACGCCGACAAGATCGGGATGACCGTGAGCGCGATGACCAGCGACAGGAGCACCGCCGCGGCCAGCGCCACCGACAGCGCGGCAAAGAAGGCGCCGACGACGCCCGAGAGGAAGCCGAGCGGCGCGAACACCACGACCGTCGTCAGCGTCGACGAGACCACCGGGCCGGCGAGCGCGCGCGTGCCCTCGGCGGCCGCTTCGCGCGGAGCGAGGCCGGTGTCGAGCGCGCGATGGATCGCCTCGACCACCACGACGGCGTCGTCGATCACGAGGCCCACCGCGATGGCCAGGCCGCCGAGCGACATGAGGTTGAGCGAGCCGCCGGTGATGCGGATGATGGCGCACGCCGCCGCCAGCGACGACGGAATCGCCAGCGCCGCGATCAGCGTGGCGCGCGGCGAGCGCAGAAAGAGCATCATCACGATCGCCGAGAGCAGCGCGCCGAGGAGGATCGCGTCGCGCACCGCGGCGGTGGCGTCGCCGACGAGCGTGGCCTGCTCGTAGACCGGCGTCAGCACCACGCCGGTCGGCACCTCGTGGCGCAGCTCGTCGAGCGCGGCGGCGAGCGCGCGATCGAGCGCCACCACGTCGCCGCCGATGCGCCGCGCCACGTTCACCACCGCCGACGCGCCGCGCGGTGAGCGCACCAAGAGGCGCGGATCGGCGTGCCCGGCGGTGATGGTGGCGACGTCGGCCAGGCGCACCGGCGCGCGCTCGCTGCCGCCGACGACGAAGTCGCCGAGGCGCCCGAGCGTCGGCGCCACGCCGGTGACCACGACCGCGTAGCGGCGATAGGCGACGTCGGCGCGCCCGATGGTGGCGAAGGTGTTCGACGTCGCCAGCCGCTCGGCGATGCCGTCGGCGGTGAGCCCGGCGGCCTCGGCGCGCGCCGGATCGATCTCGACCTCGACCTCGCGCACCTCGCCCGCGGTCACGCTGATCGGCCCCACGCCGGTCACGCGCGACAACGCCGGCCGCACCTGATAGAGCGCCACGTCGCGCAGCTGTTCGGGCGGGAGCGCCCCCTCGACGCTGACGGTGAGCACCGGGAACGACGTCGGCGTCAGCCGCTCGGCCACCAGCGTCGTCGCCGCCGGCAGCTCGCCGCGCACCTCCGACAGCTTGGCCTGCACCAGCTGCAGCGCGACGATCATGTCGCTGTCGGGCTCGAACTGCAGCGACAGCTCGACCGCGCCGCGGATGGTGCGCGAGCGGACGCGCTGCACGCCGAGCACCGGCTGGAGCGCCTCCTCGAGCGGGCGCGTCACGTTGCGCAGGACCAGCTCGGTGGTGGCGTCGGGCAGCGTGGCCACGACGACCACGCGCGGGAAGGCGAGCTCGGGATAGAGCCCGCGCGGCAGCGACGCGTAGGCCACCAGGCCCGCGACGACGAGCAGCGCCACCGCCAGCGCAACGCCGCGCGCACGCCCCGCGATCACGTTCATTGCGCGATCTCGACCTTGGTGCCGTCGGGCAGCGCGTAGCCACCGGCGACGATCACGCGCTCGCCCGCTTTGAGCCCGCCGCGCACCTCGACGGCGTCGCCGGCGTCGGCGCCGAGCACGAGCGAGCGATGCGCGACCGCGCCTTCGCCGTCGACGACCGCGACCACCGTCGCCGCGCCGCCGTCGCCGGGCAGCAGCGCCGAGCGCGGCACCGCCAGCCCCGGATGCGGCGCGCCGAGGATGGCGCCGCGCGCGAACATGCCGCCGCGCAGCCGCCCGTCGGCGTTGGGCACGCGAACGCGCACGACCACCGTGTTGGTGGTGGGATCGACGAGCGGCGCGATCGCCTCGACCGCGCCGGCCACCGTGCCCACGCCCTCGACGTCGAGCTCGGCGCGCTGCCCCACCGCCACGTCGCCGACGCGCGCCGCCGACACCGGCGCGCGCAGATCGAGGACCGCGGTGTCGGCGACCTCGATGACCGGCGTGCCGTTGCCGTCGACCGGCTGCCCCGCGGGCACCAGGATGGCCGCGACCACGCCGGCGATCGGCGCGCGCAGGGTCGCGCGCTCGAGCTGCACGCCGGCGATGCCGCCCGTCGCCTGCGCCGACTTGAGCCCGCTGTCGGCCGCGACCACCGCGGCGCGCGCGTCGTCGACCTCCTGCTTGGCGGCGATGCCGTCGCGATAGAGGCGCTCGGCGCGCTCGAGCTTGGTGCGCGCGTTCTGCAGATCGGCGACGGCGTGCTCGCGCTGCGCCGCCGCCTGCGACACGTTCTGCTTGAGCGGCTCCGCTTCCACGTGCGCCAGCGGCTGCCCGACCTTGACCGCGTCGCCCTCGGCCACGAACACGCGATCGACGCGCCCGGGCACGAGCGCGCCGACCTTGACGTCGCGGCCCGGCAGCGGCGCGAGCACGCCGGCGACGGGGGTGCGCGGCGCGATGCGCGCCTCGGCCACGGCGACGACCTTGACCTTCGGCTTCAGCGTCTCCGCTTCGTCGCCGGTCGAGCGCTTGCAGCCAGCGACGGCGGCGAGCGCAGCGACGCCGACGGCGACCACACCGACGGCGACGATGTTACGGCGCAGAGAGCGTGACACCGCTGGCCTCCTCGAGCTCGGCGCGGGCGCTCTGCACCGCGAAACGCGCCTCGGTCTGACCCAACCGCGCATCGAGCAGCGCCCGCTGCGCCTCGATGAGCGGCAACAACCCCGTGCGTCCCGCCGCGAATCCTTCGCGCGCCATCGCCTCCACCTGCGTCGCCGACGGAACATAGCCGGCCTCGAAGAAGTGCGCCCGCGTCACCGCCGCGCGGAAGCTCTCGTAGGCGGCGCGCACCTGCGCTTCGATGCGCCGCGCCGCCGCGTCGCGCTTGATGGCCGCGGCGCGCGCCTCCGCCTCGGCGCGCGCGATCGGCCCGCCGTTGACGTTGAACAGCGGCAGGTCGAACGAGAGCGCGCCGCGCGGCCCGACGCAGCGCGGGCCGTTCTCGGCGTTGCCGCAGGTGATCGGATCGAGCAGCTCGACGCCGAGATCGACGTTGAAGACCGGCCGCCGATCGGCGCGCGCCGCGTGCATCCGCGCCTCGGCGGCGAAGCGCTCGGCCTCGAGCGCGCGCAGCTCGGGATGCGCCCGCTCGGCGTCGGCGAGGAGCGACGCCAGCTCCGGCGTGGCCCCCACGCTGCCGAGCGGATCGGCGAGCGCACCCAGCTCTTCGGGCTCAAGACCGGCGATGCGCGCCAGCTCCAGCCGCGCCACCCGCGCCACCGCCGCGCGATCGCTCACGTCCTGGCGCGCGCGATCCTCGACCAGCTGCGCCTGCATCTTCTCGAGCAGCGCGCCGGCCCCCGCGTCGTAGCGCTCGGCCGCGATCTCGGCCACCCGTCGTGTCAGGCCTTCCACCTCGCGTGCAATCGCGAGCTCGTCGTCCGCGCGCGCCGCGGTGTAGTAGGCCAACCGCCCATCGTGCCGGAGACGCCACAAAGCGAGCGTCGTCTCCAGGCGCGTCTGCTCGAGCCCGCGCTCGGCCGCGCGCACGTGCGCCTCGCGCTGCCCGAGGATCGGAAGATGCAGCGTCAGCGCGCCGGCGACGATCGGCTCGGCCCGCCCGGCGTTGGCGCCGATCGTCGGATTGGGAAACATGCGCGCCGTGCGCACCTCGGCGGCGGCGATCGGCAGCTGCGCGCGCGCCACCGCCTGGTCGGGCCCGAGGTCCGCGACGCGGCGCAGCGTATCGCCGAGCCCGAGCGGCGCCGCGGCCGCGCGCGCGACCGCGCACCAGCCGATCAGCGCCACGGCGAGCACACGCATATTAATGGATATTCCGCGAAGCGCCGGCCGCCTTCAAAATTTCGGCCGACAAATCGCCAAGAAAATCAGCCCGGCGGACGGCAAAACAGCGCCGTCGGCAGGTCGCCGGGCGGATCCCCCGGGCAGCCGTAGCGCGTGATGATCGAGCATTTGCAGCGATCGGGATGGATCGTCCCATCCGAATCCTGCACGTCGCTTCCGCAGTTGGTGTCGTAGTCGCAGTCCACCGCCGCGCAAGACATGCGGCAGGTGCCGTCGTCGTGCGTGGTGGCGCGCATCGAGCCCTCGATCGGCTCGGCGAAGCAGCTCACCGACGATCCCACGCCGCCGTCGGGCGCGTAGGGCGCTTTGTAATCGCACCAACCGCCGTTGAAGACCTTGATCATGTGGTAGACGACGTGCGTGACGGTGTCGCGGCAATATTCGTCGGCCGCCGCCGAGAGCATGTCGACGCCGCCGTCGGCGGCCTGCAGCGCCGGCGGCAGGCACAGCGCGAGGGTGAAGTGCGCCGCGCAATGCCCGCCCGAGCAGTGCTCGTTGTCGAACGTGAGGTTGCAGGCGCAGCTCACGACGTCGTCGCCGGGCGCGGCGAAGAACGGTTTCTGTGTGATGTGGCCGTTGCCGGAAAGGTTGCACGCGACGATCACGGCGACCGCGGCGAAGCCGATCGCCAACAACAGGTGACGCACACGTCTAGTTTATGCGCGATTTGTAAAGATTGGGTAATCGGGGAATCCTTTCGGCGCGAGCGGCGTCTAAACAAGTATGACCGACGTGGACACGCTCAGGCGCTACTTCGAGCGCGCGCTGGCGCTGGCGCACGCCGCCGTCGACGAGCCGACTCCGGCGCGGATCGCGGATGCACGAGCGATCGGCGCCGAGGTGCTGCTGCTCGCCGCGCGCGGGCGCCCCGCTGCCGCCACGCTCACCGACGGACACCTGCTCTTCGCGCACGCCTCGCGCCTGCGCGCGCTGCTCGCTCTCATCGACGAGCAGTCGGCTCCGGCAAGCCCCTACCACGCCGACGACAGCGCGCGCGCCAGTCTCCGCTAGGCGACCTTCGCCTCCCCTCATCGCCCGACGCGGTAGGACGACGCATCGCTCGTCACCGGTGCACGCCGCGGGAACCCGGGCCTCGCCGATGCAGTCTCACCAGCGTGATGTCCGCCCTGCGAAGGATGCGTACGTGGCGACTGCTATTGACCTGCTTCGGCGTGATCGCGCTGCTCTTCGCCGCCACCAAGGTCGTGACCTGGGCGCGCGGCCGCACGCTGCACGCGTCGATCGATCGCGCGATGGAGGACGCGCTCACCTCGGCCGAGCTCATCTCGCGGATGGGCCGTGACCTCGAGGGGCAGCGTGGGCTCTTCGACACGCACATCCTCGAGCGGGAGAACGTCGAGATGTCGCGCACCGAGGCGCGGCTCAATGCGCTGCAACGCGACTTCGCCAGCGCGTCGGCCGCCTACTCGCCGCTCGCCGACGACGCCGAGGAGCGGCGGATCTGGCAGTCGTTGCAAAAGGACGTGAGCGACGTGCAGCCGCAGATCGACGAGCTCATCGCCCTGTCGCGTCAGAACCGCGATCCCGAGGCGCGCCAGCTGCTCGGCACCGTCGACCAGCGTTACGTCAAGGTGATGGACGACGTCGGCCGGCTGGCCACGCTCAACCGCGTCGGCGTCACGCGCACGCTGGCCGCGCTCGACAGCGCCCAGAGCGAGCTCAACCTCCTCGTCGGTGGGCTGGCGCTCCTCGGCATCGCGCTCACCGCGCTCGTCGGCGGCGGCGCCATGAGCCTGGTGCACCAGCGCGAGGCGCAGCTCATGACGCAGTCGGCGCTGCTCGAGGAGCGCAACCGCGAGCTCGACGCCTTCGCCGGCCGCGTCGCCCACGATCTGCGCGGTCCTTTGACCTCGATGCGGCTCGCCGTCTGGCGGCTGGTCAAGCTGGTGCCCGCCGGCAGCGCGCCCTCGACGCAGGTCGATCGCGCCATCGAGCGCATGGACATGCTCATCAAAGATCTGCTCTCGCTCTCGCGCATCGAGAGCCGCGCGCGCGACGGCAGCTGCGATCCGGCGAGCGTCGCCGCCGACGTGCGCGACGATCTCTCGCTGCGCATGGCGGAGGTCTCCGGCACCCTCGAGGTGGCGGTCGAGCCGGCCAAGGTGCGCTGCTCCGAGGGCCTGCTCACCGAGGCGCTCACCAACCTGACGGACAACGCGCTCAAGTACCGCCGGCCCGACGAGGCGCCGCGCGTGTCGATGACCGGTCACCCCGTCGGTCGCCACTACGAGCTGCGCATCGCCGACAACGGCATCGGCATGTCGATCGACGAGCGCAAGCAGGCGTTCGCGCCCTTCTACCGCGCGCACCGCGAGCCGACGGCGCCCGGCAGCGGCCTCGGCCTCTCCATCGTCAAACGCATCGCCGAAGCCTCGGGCGGCGACGTCAGCGTCGACTCTGCGCTCGGCCAGGGGACGACATTCGTTCTGCACTTGCCGCTCGTCGACGGCTGATATAATCCCCCCGATGGCGTTGCGGCTCGCGTGGGTGCTGTTGGTGTCCGCGCTGCGCTTGTTCGGGCAGCCCGCACCAGCCGTGCCTGCGATCGATTCGCCGCCACCGCCGACCGAGACGCGCATCGTCGCCAGCAGCGACGATCACGCCGACAGCTCGAGCGACGATCCCTTCGATCTCGACGACGACGACGACGATGACGCCGACGTCGCGCTGCCCGTGCGCCCGGTGGCGCCGGTGCCGGCGCCGGTGATCGTCCGTCTCTCGTGGTCCATCCATTCGCTCGCCGACAAGCACACGCGCGAGCCGCTCTTCCGCCCGCCGCAAGCAGCCTAAACGTTCCGACCGCAGTTCTCGTTCAGGCCACTCGCACGTGCGGAGGGAGAAATGGTGCTTCTCGTCGACGATGATCAGGATCTACGCGACTCGGTTGCCGATCTGTTGCGACAACGCGGCTACACCGTGGCCACCGCCGAAGACGGCCACGCGGCGCTGGCGATCATCGCCGGCGCGCGCGTGCCGTGCATCGTGCTGCTCGATCTGGTGATGCCGGGCATGGACGGCTGGAAGTTCCTCGCCGTGGTGCAGGCCGACCCGACCCTCTCGGCGATCCCGATCGTCATCGCGTCGGCCCACGCGGCCACCCACGCGCCCGCGGGCACCGCCGGCGTGCTGCGCAAGCCGTTCGACTTCGACGAGCTGTTCACGATGGTGGCGCGGCACTGCGGGCCGGGCGGCGCCCCGGCGGCGGCCTGCTAGGCCAGCGGCAGCTCGATCCACAAACGATCGCGCCCACGCTCGCGGCGCACGCCGACGCGGCCGCCGCACGCCTCGACGCGGCGGCGCACCGTCGCCAGGCGCAGATCGATGCCGGGATGATCGCTGTCCGGCATGTGCAGCTGCGGATCGAAGGGATCGACGCCGCGATCGCCCGCCGGCGAGCGCGCGACCGAGATGCGCACGTGCGCGCCGAGGCGGCCGACGTCGAGGCGCTCGAGGGTCCCGCCCGGCGTGGCGCTGCCGGAGAAGAGATCGCGCAAGAGCGCCTGCAGCGACAGCTCGCTGCAGCGCACGAAGGTGTCGGGCTCGACGACGGCGTCGAGGCCGGCCTCGCGCGCCAGGGTGACGAGCGCCGGCTCGAGCGCCGTGCGCGGCAGCGGCGGCTCGGGCGGCCGGCCGGCGGCGGCGAAGGTGGTGAGCCGCTCGAGGCTGGCGCGGATGCGCTGCACCGCGCGGCGCGCCCGTGCCATGCCGCTGTGGTTGGGCTCGCCTGCCGCTCCTCCGTCGCTGCCGAGCGCCAGCTCGATGGGCATGAGCGGGGTGGCGATCTCGTGGCCGACCTCGATCGCCATGTGCTCGAGCTCGCGCGCGCGCCGCGACAGCGTCGCCAGGTAGCGCTCGACGGTGCGCGCGGCCAGCACGGTGGCGCCGAACGCGGCGATGATGCCGAGCCCGTCGAGCAAAAAGGCCCAGCGATTGCGCCGGCGCCCCTTCTCCGCGATCGCCGCCGATGCCGTCATCAGGTGCGCGCGGTTGATCTCGGAGAGCGCGTGCATCGCGCTGTCGAGATCGTCGACGGTGAGCGCGAACGTCTGCGCGGCGGCGGCGCGCTCGGCGGCGGGCGCGTCGGCGCCGTGATGCAACGCTTCGTCGACGCGCGCGAGCTTGGCGCGCACCACCGCGTACAGCTCGTGCTCGCCGGGATAATCAGGCGTCTGCACGTAGGAGGCGAGCGCCGCCTCGATCGCCTGACGGCGCGCCTCGAAGGCGGCGCGCGCGTCGGCGACGGCGCTGGGCGTGCCGTCCGAGATCACGCGCGCGCCTTCGTTGGCCAGCCGGCGCAGCTCGCCACGCGCGTCGGCGAGAAAGGCGACGCTCGGCGCCGAGTTCACCGCGATGTCGAGCGCGTCGCTGTCGTCGGTGAGCAGGAGCTCGGTGTACACCGTCGAGGCGACGAAGATGGCGACGACGCCGCCCATGGTCAGCGGCAACACGCGGCGGGCGAGCCTTCGTGACCCGTTGAGCCAGCGCGCCATCGCGCCTCTATAGCTCCAACGCGCGCGGCGCACAATCCCGCGGGCTGCGTGTTAGGGTGCGCCGTGCATCTGGCGAGCATCGACGAGCTTCCGCCGGCGCCCGAGCAGGCGATCATCATCAACGTTGGTACGAGATTGCCGACGACGCTGGCGCTGCTCTCGGCGCTGCGCCACGCGGGCATGCCGGTCCTGCTCGTCGATTGCGAGTCGAAGGACGACAGCCTGGCGACGTTCGAGGCGCTCATGGCGCGCGAGCGGTTCGACCTGTTGTCGGCGCCGCTCAAGCCGCACGGCCGCACGCTCGACTGGCTGTTCGGCGCCGTGCGCGCGGAGAAGCTCCTGCTCGTCGACTCGGATCTCGAGATCCTCGGGCCCGAGATCCTCGCCTTCATGCGCCAGTTCATCGACGACGAGGTCACCTTCGGCTGCGGCTTCGTCGACGGTCCGGGCGTGCTCGTGGGCGAGCAGGGATTTTTGCACAACGCCTACTACGCCGAGCGGCCGTGGATGCCGCTGGTCATGTTCAAGGTGGCGCCGGTGCGCGCGGCGCTCGCCGCGGGCGTGTCGTTCGTCGACCAGGTGGTGTTCAACGACTTCGTCTCGCGCGGCCTGCTGACGAAGGCGGCGCGGCGCTTCGGCCTGCGCGTGCCCTCGCTCCTGCGCGAGCGCTACAACGGCCTTCGCCCCGAGCTCGTGTTCTACGATACCGGCGGGGCGATCTACGAGGAGCTGCGCTTCCGCAAGGAGCAGCTGTTCGCGGGCATGCCGGCGCGCTTCGCGCCGCGCTATGCGACCCACTTCTGGGGCGTGAGCCGCCACGTCGTGCAGGGCGGCGGCACCCCGGTCGACACCATCGCGGCGACGGTGATCGAGCGGCTGCGCGCCGCCTACGGCTTCGACGCCGCGCGCTAGTACCTCGCCGCAGTGGTTTTGATCGGTTCGTTTCGGTTCACAACCCGGCGACGTATTCGCTCGTCGCGGCGAGGTACTGCGCATCGATCCCAGGAGGCGTGCCGCCTCCCTCGTCGGGCAGAGCCCGCCGAGCCTCCCTCCTGCTGGCGGCCCGGACTTCCGGCCGACGGCGCCTTTGGCGCCTTGAACAGCCAGAGTGGCAACCAGTCACACTCACTGCGACGAGCATCAGCCTTGCGCGGGCCTGCGCGCGCACGCCCGCGCGATTTGGGAACCCGGGCAGGCGCGGTCTCGTCTGACCAGCATGCGCAGTGTCCTCCTTGCCTGCCTCGTGGCGCTCGCCGCCGGCGCCGCCGGCTGCGGCGACCAATCGGGCTGCCTGCCCGCCATCCCCGGCGCCGCCGCCTGCCCCGACGGCACCTTCGTCGACGCCAGCACCACCGATCCGATCTGCCTGTCGAACGGCGAGCCGCAGTGCCGCGGCAACAACGCGACCTGCTACGTCTGCACCGGCGCCGACTTCCCCGACAACTGCACGATCACGGCGCCGCAGCAGACCATCGAATGCGTGCACAGCTGCGGCAAGTGCTGACCACGCCCTAGCCGGCGCGCGCCACCGTCACCGGTAGGCCGGAGAAGCCGGCGTTGCCCGACAGCGCGTCGAGGCGCTGATCGTCGGTGAGATCGTTGATGCTGGCGCCGGCGCGTGTCTGGGCGACGCGCAAGGTGCCGTTCGCCGCCGCGTGGCCCCAGCCGTGCGGCAGGCTGACCACGCCGACGGCGATGTCGGGCGACAGCGCCAGCGGCACGGCGACGGCGCCGACGCGCGAGCGCACCTGCACGCGATCGCCGTCGCTGAGGCCGCGGGCGCGCGCGTCGTCGGGGTGCATGAGCAGCGTGCACGCCTCGGGCCCTTTGACCAGACGCGCGCTGTTGTGCATCCACGAGTTGTTGCTGCGCAGCTGCCGCCGCCCGATGAGCAGGAGCTCGCCCTCGCCCACCGCGGCCGCGTCGAGCTGCGCTTCCAGGCGCTTGACGTCGCCACGCAGGCGCGGCGGCGCGAGCGCGATGCGCCGCCCGTCGCTGGCGAGCGCCGACGGCAGCCGCTCCTCGAGCGGCCCGAGGTCGACACCGTGCGGCGCGGCCGCGAGCTTCTTCAGCGACAGCTTGTGCGGCCCGAAGCGCAGCAGCAGGTCGAGCACGCGGCGCGGCCCGAGCGCGCGCATCGCCCGCATCATCCACACCACGCCGCGATCGCGCCGGCCGCCGCCGCGCGCGTGCAGGCCGATCCCGAGATCGAGGATCACCTGCCAGTCGTGGCGCACGCCCGGCGGCGGCGCCAACAGCGGCGTCACGTAGCGCGCGGCGTTGCGCACCGAGAGCGCGTAGAACGCCAGGTCGTAGTGATCGCGCTCGAGGCCGAAGCTCGTCGGCAAAATGAGGTGCGCGTGGCGCGTCGTCTCGTTGCGGTAGATGTCGATCGCCACCATGTAGTCGAGCTGCGGAAGCACGCGGCCGAGTCGCGCCCCGTTCGGCGTCGACAAGACCGGGTTGCCGGCGTGGGTCACGAGCGCGCGGATCTGGCCTTCGCCGGGCGTCTCGATCTCCTCGGCCAGCGCCGCCACCGGGAGCTCGCCGCCGAACTCGGGCAGCCCGCGCACGCGGCTCTTCCAGACGCCGAAGTGGCCGCGCTCGCCGAGGCGCGAGGCCAGCCCGACGAGATCGGCCGCCGGCGTGGTGAACATGGCGCCGCCCGCGCGATCGAGGTTGCCGGTGACGACGTTGAGGACGTTGATGAGCCACGCCGCCAGCCCGCCGAACTCCTGCGTGCACACGCCGACGCGGCCGTAGCACACCGCCGACGGTGCCGCCGCGAGCTCGCGCGCCAACTTCGTGATGCGCTCGGCGTCGATGCCCGCGCGCGCCGCCACCCGCGCCGGCGGGAAGCGCGCCGCCAGCGCGCGGACCTCGTCGAGCCCGTCGACCATCGGCGCGAGCCGTCCGAGCGCGACGCGCCCCTCGGCGAACAGCACGTGCAGGAGGCCCAACAAGAGATAGGCGTCGCCGCCCGGGCGGATGAACAGGTGCTCGTCGGCCACCGCCGCCGTCTCCGAGCGCCGCGGATCGACGACCACCAGCCGCCCACCGCGCGCGCGCAGCGCCTCGAGCCGCCGCGCGATCCCCGGCGCGGTCATGATGCTCCCGTTCGACACCAGCGGGTTGGCGCCCAGCACCAACAAGAACGACGTGCGATCGACGTCCGGGATGGGCAGTAGCAGCTGGTGGCCGAACATCTCGAGCGCCGCCAGCATGTGCGGCAGCTGATCGACCGACGTCGCCGAGAAGCGCGCGTGCGTCCCGAGCGCCTTGGCCATGAGCGGCACCGCGAGCAGCGCCGAGTAGCTGTGCACCGTCGGATTGCCGAGATAGAGCGCGATCGCGTGGCGCCCGTGGCGCTTCTGGATCGCCGCCAGCTTCTCGGTCGCCTCGGCCAGGGCGTCGTCCCACGACACCGGCTCGAAGCGGTCGCTCGTCCCGACGCGACGGAGCGGCTCGCGCACCCGGTCGGGATCGGCGTGCAGGTCGCGCAGCGCCACCGCCTTGGGGCAGATGTGGCCGCGGCTGAACGGATCGTGCTCGTCGCCGCGGATGGAGGTGACCTCGTTGCCTTCGGTCTCGACGGCGAGGCCGCAGACCGCCTCGCACAACATGCAGGTGTGAAGCCCTGTGTGGGACATCGCGAACAGTGTAGCGTGGCTGAGGGCCGCACAGCGGCCCAAGCAACGATCGGCCGGCAGGATGTCGCACACGGTCGTTTGCAGTGAATTGGCGAACAGGCCGCGTGGAGCGCGTCCGATCGTGATATCGTCGGTACGACCGTGCATCCCCCGCAGACGATCGGGCCATACCGAATCGGTGACACCATCGCGACCGGGGGCATGGGTGTGGTCTACCGCGCGCATCACGTCGACACCGGCGAGCTCGTCGCGCTCAAGACCGTCGCCGGCATGAAGCCGGGCACGCTCGGATCGATCCGCCGCGAGATCGGCGCGCTGTTGCGCGTGCGCCATCCCGGCGTGGTGCGCCTCGTCGGTGAGGGGCTGCAGGACGGCGTGCCCTGGCACGCGATGGAGCTGCTCGACGGGCGGCCGCTGCGCGATCACATCGAGGCGGTGTGGGCGCCGTTCCGCCGCGCCGATCAATTCGCGACCACGCGTCAGGGCGCGAACGCCTGGGCGCTGACGACGCCGGGGATGTCGCGCGCGGTCACCGGGCTGCGCGATCGCGGCTTCGCGCCGCCGCCGCCGATCGTGCGTCCGCCGGCGGGCGGGGCCGAGCTGCGCACGTCGCTGTCGATCGTGCGGCGCTTGTGTCAGACGCTGGCGTTCCTGCACGGCGAAGGCATCGTGCATGGCGACCTGAAGCCGGAGAACGTCGTGCTCCTGGGCGACGATCGCAAGCCGGTGCTCGTCGACTTCGGCATCATGCGCCGCTTCGCCGGCGCCGGCGGCCGCGAGGCGCTCGAGGTGGAGAACGAGGGCGCCGGCACGCTCGCCTACATGGCGCCGGAGCAGGTGCGCTCGACGGACATCGACGCGCGCGCCGATCTGTACGCCGTCGGCTGCATCCTCTACGAGGCGCTGTGCGGTCGGCCGCCGTTCCTCGACGACGATCACGGCTCGCTCGTCGAGCAGCTGGTGGGGCGCGATCCGCCGCCGCCGTCGACGCTGGTCAACGGCGTCGACGCGCGGCTCGAGAGCCTCATCCTGCGTCTCCTCGCCAAGCAGCCGCATCAGCGGCCCGGCTACGCCGACGACGTCGGCGCCGAGCTCGAGCTCCTCGGCGGGCTGCCGATCGACGAGTTCGCCTCGCCCGAGCCGCGCCCCTACCTGTACCGCCCGAGCTTCGCCGGCCGGCGCGATCTCGTGTCGCTGCTCGACGACGAGGTCAACGCCGCCATCGGCGGACGCGGGCGCTGCATCGTGCTCACCGGCCCGTCGGGCGGCGGCAAGACGCGCCTCGCCGTCGAGCTGGCGCGCCGCGCCCGCGCCGAGGGCATGCGCGTGGTCTCGGGCGAGTGCACGCCGATGTCGGGCGGCGATCGCGGCGCGGGCGTGCCGCTGTCGGCGTTCCGTCCGCTCCTGCAGGAGATCGCCGATCGCTGCCGCCTCGACGGCGCGCGCATGACCGAGCGGCTCCTCGGCGAGCACGCGCGCGTGCTCGAGGAGGTCGAGCCGGCGATGGCGCTGGTGCCGGGCCACGATCGCTGGGCGCCGCCGCCGCGGCTGCCCGCCGAACGCAGCCGCGAGCGCATCCAGCATTCGGTGGTCGAGGTGCTCGATCGCTTCGCGACGATCCGGCCGCTCTACATCGTGCTCGACGATCTGCAGTGGGCCGACGATCTGACCATCGGCGTCCTCCGCGAGCTCGTCAATCGCACCAAGCCGATGTACGCGGTCGTGCTCGTCACCTGCCGCTCGGAGTCGGCCGACGCGGCGCTGGCGCCGTTGCGCGGCGCGCCGGGCATGATCGCGCTCGGGCTGGCGCCGCTCGATCGCCTCGAGGTCGAGCGCATCATCGCCGGCATGACGGCGCGCGAAGATCCGCCGCCGGCGCTGGTGGCGCAGCTCGCCACCGAGTCGGGCGGCAATCCGTTCTTCGTCGCCGAGTACCTGAAGGCGGCCGTCGCCGAGGGGCTGCTCGCGCGCCACGCCGGGCGCTGGCAGTTCCGCGTCGGCATCGTCGCGCCCGCGCTCGCCGCGCCCGGCTCGGTGCAGGCGCTCGTCGCCCGCCGCCTCGACGGGCTCGGCGACGACGCGCGCCGCCTCGCCGAAGCCGGCGCGGTGCTCGGCCGCGCGTGGACTCCGGAGCTGCTCGCCGCCGTCGCCGAGCGCGACGAGGCCGCCACCGACGCGGCGCTCGACGAGCTCATCGTGCGCCAGATCGTCGTCGAGGGCGAAGCCGGCGAGCTGCGCTTCGTGCACGACAAGATCCGCGAGACCGCGTACGCCGCCATCGACGTGCCGAGCCGCCGTCGCTGGCACGCGCGCGCCGCCGAGGTGCTGGCGAAGAGCGCCGAGGATCCGGCGGTGTGGCGACGACTCGCCTATCACTATCAGCTCGCCGGCGATCACGTCAGCGCCTTCGAGTGGACCGAGCGCGCCGGACGGCACGCGCACGCCGCCGGCGCCTATCGCGAGGCGCGCGAGCACTTCGAGATCGCCTGCGCGCTCATGCCCTCGTTGCCGCCGCGCGCGCCGCTCGAACAGGCGCGGCTGCACCGCATGTACGCCGAGGCGCTCGACGGCGTCGGCGAGATCGACGCCAGCGGCCGGCAGCTGATGGAGGCGCTGGCCGCGCTCGGGCGCGCGCTGCCGCATCGGCGCGCCGGCTGGATCTCGATGCTCGGCAAGGAGACCGCGCGCCAGGTGTGGCTGCGCCTCGCGCCCGGCTCGCACGTGGTGGCGCCGTCGCAGCGCGCGGCGCGCGAAGAGGCGGCCATCGCCGCCAGCCGCCTCGTCGCCTACTACTTCTTCCGCAACCAGATCTCGGAGCTGATGGCGTCGACGACGATGGCGGCCAACCTCGCCGAGACCGCCGGCGCCGATGCGCCGCACGCGCGCGCCGGCGCCTTTTTGGCCGGCATGGTCGGCGTCATGGGCCTGCGCCGCATCGCGCGCGGCTACTTTGCGCGCACGCGCGAGGCGGCGCGCCGCTCGGGCGACATCGTGGCCGAGATGTTCCAGGCGCAGGTCGAGGGCATGTACCACTTCCACCGCGGCGACTGGCCGTCGGTGCGCGCGATCATCGAGCCGGCGCTGGCGCGCTCGACGCAGGCGGGCGCCGCGTTCGAGACCGAAGCGCTGCGCATGACGGCGGCGCTGACCGCGCTCTTCACCGGTGACCGCGAGGGCGCCGAAGAGCAGGCGCGCGCCATGCTGGAGTCGGCGCGCTCGCTCGGCCATCGGCTGCACGAGACCTGGGCGCGCATCATCCTCGCCGAGTCGGCGCTGCGCGCGGGCCGGCCCGAGGAGGCGCTCGGGCTCATCGAGCCGACGATCGCCGAGCTCGAGCGCGAGGGCGACGTGGTCAATCGGCTCAACTGTCTGGCGCTCATCGCCGGCGCGCGGCTGTCGCTCGGCGACGTCGAGGGCGCGCTCGAGGTGGCCGACGAGACGCAGCGGCAGATCGCGGCGCAGCCGTCGGCGGCGCTGGCGCCGTACCACCTGCACGAGCACGTGCCGGCGGTCTATCTCGAGGCGTGGGCGCGCGCGCGGGCGAGCGGCGCCGACATCGACCTTCTGGCGGCGAAGGCGAAGCGGGCGTGCGCGCTGGCGGTGCGTTACGCGCGCGTCGGGGGCATCGCCATGCCCAACACCCTGCGCCACCAGGCACGGCTCGCGCTGCTCGAAGGCAAGACGCGGCAGGCGCGGCGCTTCGCCGACAAGAGCGCGGCCGCGGCGCGCGGCAACGCGATGCCCTACGAGCTCGAGTTGGCGCTGGCCGTGCGACGACACAGCGAAACGGGGGGGACATGACGACGGATCTCGAGGCGGTGCGCGGCGCAGTGCAGAAGGCGCAGCGCGTTCTGCGGCAGACGCAGCACGCCGACGGCTCGTGGGACTGGCCGAACGACCTCGGCAACTTCGTATCGGCGCAGGCGCTGGTGACGCTCAAGTTCGTCGGGCGCCTCTCCGCCGACGACGCCCGCGACGGCGCCCGCTGGCTGGCCGCGCAGCAGCTGCCCGACGGATCCTTCGGCGGGCGCCCGTTCGCCACCACCGGCGATCTCGGCGCCACCGCCTCGGCGTGGGCGGCGTTCCACGCCTGCGGCCTTCCCGAACAGGATCCGGCGCTGGCCGGCGCCCGCGCGTGGGTCGGCGCGCACGGCGGTGTTCCGGCGGTGATCGCGGCCATCGCCACCGGCGACGTGTCGTCGCTGTTCCTGGCGATGGAGGGGCTCGCCGATGCGCACGCGATGCCGGCGCCGCCGCTGTTCCTGACGCTGATTCCGCCCGTCGAGCAGCTGCTCGAGAAGAAGTTCAACACCGGCGTCATGATGATGCTGGCGCAGAACGGCGCGCTCATCCGCTACCTGCGCGGCGACTGGGGCGAGCACGGCGACGCGCGCGGCTGGTTCGCTTCGCTCGAGTGCAAGCGCGCGCTCGAGCTCATCGACCTCTATCAGAACCCCGACGGCAGCTGGAACTCGAACGCCGCGCAGCAGGTGGTGGCGGTGCCGGCGCTGGTCGCGCTCGGCGTGCCCAAAGAGGACGGCCGCCTGCAGCGCGCCATCGATTGGCTCCTGGCGCAACGCGTCCGCGACGCCGGCGGGCTGTGGTTCGCCTCGTTCATGAGCTCGGTCTGGACCACGGCGCTCGCGGTGCGCGCGCTGCTCCACTCGGGCGTGGCGCGCGACGACGACATGATCGCGCAGGCGCTCGACTGGATGGTGCGCGCGCAGGTGACGGTGCCGCAGCCCTTGCCGAGCCAGCCGCGCAAGGACGCGCCGCGCACCGGCGGCTACGCCTTCGAGGGGCCGGGCAACGTGACCATGCCCGACTGCGACGACACCGGCGTGGCGCTGGGACCGATGGCGATGGCGATCGCGCACACCGGGCCGCACGGCGTGCAGCTCGCGCGTGCCGAGCGCGTGCGGCTGGCCTGCGCGGCGGCGCGCGATTGGCTCTTCGGCATGCAGAACGCCGACGGCGGCTGGCCGTCGTATCAGTGGGGGCTGCCGGGCAAGCCGCGCGGGCCGATGATGGAGAAGCCGCTCGAGATCCCGGTGAACAACCCGATCCTGATGGCCAAGCTGTTCGTCGAGCCGCCGGTGGCGCTCGGCGATCCGTCGGCGGAGGACGCGACCGGGCGCATCGTGTTCGGGCTCGGGCAGCTCGGGCTGACCACGTCGGCGCCGCAGATCGCCGCGGCGCTCGAGTTCTTCGCCGCGCAGCAGCTCGACAACGGCGCCTGGTGGGGGCGCTGGATGGTCAACTACCTGGCGGCGACGGCGTGCGTGCTCGAGGCGCTCGCCGCCGTCGGAGCGGATCTGAAGTCGCCGATGGTCATGCGCGCGGTGGCGTTCCTGAAGAAGCACCAGAACGACGACGGTGGCTGGGGCGAGGGCATCGAGACCTACGCCGATCCGCGGCGCGCCGGCGTCGGGCCGAGCATGCCGCCGGTGGCGGGCATGGTGGTGACCGCGCTCCTCTCCGTCGGCGAAGGCGGCTCGGACGCGGTCGCGCGCGGCGTGGATTACCTGGTGGCGTCGCAGCGCTCCGACGGCACCTGGTCGAACGCGAACTGGCTGCACGCCTATCTGCCGCCGGGATCCTTCTATTACCTGCCGGGCGAGCCGCGCTACTACACGCTCGAGGCGCTCGGGCGCTATCTCGACTTCAAAGCGGGGCGCGACGTCACCCGGCCGGGCGACGAGACCGCGGCGTCGGTGGCGCGCGCCGAGGACGGCACCGGCGACGGCACGGGACCGAAGCTGCCGGCGCGCTTGTCGTCGGGCGCGTGGAATCCGGCGTTCCTCGCGGCCATGCGCGGCGAAGGCGACGCGCTCGCCGACGGCGTGGTGCGCGAGATCTTCGACGAGGGCGACCAGGCGGCCGTCGACGACGTGTTCGCCAAGATCACGCGCAGCGACGATCCCATCCCGCCCGGGCTGCCGCAGAAGGCGCTCGACTACTTCGAGAACACGTCGGCGCTGCCGGCGTGGGCCGACAAGGAGCAGATCGCGGTCGCGCAGCGCATGTTCACGCGCGACGGCTGGGCCACGGCGGCGGCGCTGTTCACCTCGTCGCTGCCGCAGGCGTACGCGGCGCGCAACGGGGCGCGTGTTCTGCTCGGAACGACGGGCATGATCATGCACGTCGAGCGGCGCATCTTCGAGACCGCGCAGTTCATCTTCGACGTGCTCGACGAAGGGGCGTTCGGCCCGGCGGGGCGCGGGCTGCGCGCGGCGCAGAAGGTGCGCCTGCTCCACGGGACCATCCGCCACCTGACGCTGCGGCAGGCGGGCTGGGATCTGACGTGGGGCCTCCCGATCAATCAGGAGGATCTCGCCGGCACGCTCATGACGTTTTCCTGCGTGGTGCTCGACGCGCTGAAGAAGCTGCGCGTCGGCTACAGCGCCGAGGAGGGCGAGGCGTTCCTGCACGCGTGGAAGGTGACCGGGCACTTCATGGGCGTCGACGCGCGCCTGTTGCCACGCGACGTCGCCGACGGCGAGGCGCTCATGGAGCAGATCCGCGCCACGCAGTGGCAGGCCTCGCCCGAAGGGGCGCAGCTGGCGGCGGCGCTGACGAAGATGATGTCGTCGTTCCTACCGGGGCGCGCCTTCGACGGGCTGCCGGTGGCCATGATGCGCGAGCTCGCCGGCGATCACTGCGCGGACCTCTTGTCGCTGCCGTCGGCCGGCTGGACGCGCCGGATCGTGCACGCCGCCGAAGAGATCGACGGCTGGCTCGGCCACGGCGACGATCATTCGCTCGTCGGCAAGCTCTTGGCCGACGCGTCGCACAAGCTCATGGAGGGGCTCGTCGGCGCCTTCCGCGCCGGCAAGCAAACCAAGTTCAGAATCCCGAGCGCCCTCGTCCACGCCTGGTCCCTCCGCGACGACTAGGGCCCGTTCTTCAAAAGCTCACAGGGAGGTCAGAGAGCTCAGGGAGAACAAAACTCTTACAGAGGCCCGAGGACGATTCGGATCATCTGTAAGAGTTTCGTTCTCCCTGAGCTCGTTGATCTCCCTGTGAATGTTTTTAGGGCGAATCGATCGGGTAGATGGGGCGCCCGTTGCGGATCAGCCCTAGCAGCTCGGGGATGCCGAGCGATGACGCCGCGTGGTCATACACCGAGTTCGCCTCGGGGAGGATGATGCCGTCGTCGAAGAGGCGAACCGCGAGGTCCATGATGCTGTCGCCGCGGCCCATCAGGTTGCGCACGTCCTGGCGCGTGAGCGGATAGTCGCGCGGGTAGAAGTCGCGCACGTCGACGATGATGTCGACCGCGGGCAGCGTCGGGTTGGCGAGCAGCTCGCCGAGACGGCCGAGGAAGCTCGCGCCCGACACCATCGCCTCGGCGTACAGGACGCGATAGAGCACGATGTTCATGAAGCGCTGCTCGCCGTCGAGCTCGGCGCGCGCCGCCGCCACCTGCGCCAGGTAGCCGCCGACGATGCTGCCGTTGTGCGCGAGGTACCACGTCTTCTCGCTCGGCGACGTGATGTAGTCGAGCCAGCGTTGCGCGCCCGGTGGCCCGCTCAACGTGGCCGATTCGCCCGATTCGTAGATGAGAGCGGCCAGCTCGGCGTCGAAGATCAGCGACGAGTTGACGTCGCGCCACCAGCGGCTGCCCGGGCGCGGCGCATCGAGCGGCGCGAGCACGCCACGATCGATCTCCCAGCGCATGAACGCCAGCTCGGAGCTGCCGAAGCCGGAGCTGCCGTCGAGCGCGAAGCCGTATTTGTCGTAGAAGCGGACGCGGCGCTCGTAGCGCGCTTCCGGATCGTCCTTCACGCGGTCGACGATCTGGAAGGCCTGACGCGCGAGTGTTTCGAGATCCCCCATCGCGTCATCGTATCATTTTTCGTCGCGGTCCGGGCGCGCCGCCGCCCGGTGGCGAGCGTCTCAGGCCGCCTAGTCGATCGCGCAGTCGAGCGTGAACGAGCCGAGCACGTTGGCGCGCAGCGCGGCGGCCATCGTGCGGTTGTCGTCGTCGCTGATGACGATGCCCTCGTCGTCGGCGTCGCTGGCGGCGCTGCGCAGATCGATGCCGTCGAACCAGCTCGCCGGATCGGCGCTCAGCGCCAGCGCCACGTGCGTCCCCGGCTCGAGCCGCGCCGGCGTCGGGCAGCCGACGTCGAACGGCGTCGCCGCCAAGGTCACGTGCACGCGCACCTGGTTCCACACCGCCTCCACGACGAGGCCGTCTTCGCTCGAGGTGCCGAGCTGCGCGTCGACCGCCGAGTAGATGCCGGGCGGCGCCACCGGCATCGCCAGCACGCGCGTGTCGCCGAGCCCGAGCTCGAGGTCGCTGATGGTGGCGCGCGCGTCGCCCGCCGAGCGATCGGAGACGGCGATCATCTGTCCGAGCTCCATGGCGACGCTGGCGATGGCCACGTCGCTGTCGGTGGCGGCGGTGGCCAGCGCCACGTCGACGGTCAGGCCTCCGCCCGACGGCGCGCTCGACGGCGCGGAGCCGCCGCAACCGGCGAGCACCAGCGCGACCACGGCGAAGCGCATCGCCAAGCTGTAGCACATTGTTATACTGCCGTGCGGTGAGCGCCCACGACACGCCGTCGCCGACCGAAGAGCAGACGCGCGACGACGACCTGCAGGTGCCGCGCGCGCCGAGCTGCGTGGTGGTGCGCTACGAGCGCGAGCGCCGGCTCATCGACGTGCGCGATCATCCCGAGGTCGTCATCGGCCGCTCGCGCAACGCCACCTACTTCGTCGACGACGATCGGGTGTCGCGGCGCCACCTGCGCATCACGTTCCGCCAGGGCACGCTCTACGCCGAGGACCTCGGCAGCCGCAATGGCTCGAAGCTCAATGGGCGCCGCATCGAAGGGCGCGTGGCGCTGCAGCCGGGCGATCTACTGACGGCGGGGCCCGTCGAGGTCGGCGTGTTCACCACCAGCGCGGCCACGCCGCTCCTCGGCGAAGGCGAGCTGTCGTCGCGGCTCGCGGCCGAAGTCGAGCGCGCGGTGCGCTTCAAGCGGCCGCTCGCGCTCATCGGCGTGACGCTCGACGGGTCGCGCGGCCTCAGGCACGAGGCGGCGCTGCGCGTGGTGTCGCGCCTGCGGCGCATCGACGTCGCCGGCGAGTACGCGACCGGCGAGTACCTCTTGATCCTGCCCGAGACGACCCGGGCGCAGGCGGAGACGCTCGCCGCGTCGCTCGCCGAGCTGGCGCGCGCGGTCGCCGGCGTGCGCGCCGCGGCACGCGCGTCCGCGGTGCCCGACGACGGCATCACCGCCGACGAGCTCATCGACGCCACGCTCGGCCGCGTCGGGCGCGCCACGGCGGCGGCGGCCAACGCCGACGTGCTCGTCGCCGAGGATATGGCCACGCGCGAGCTCCTCGAGCTGGCGCGCCGGGCCGCGCGCAGCGACGTGACCGTGCTGCTCGCGGGCGAGACCGGCAGCGGCAAGGAGCTGGTCGCCTCCGAGATTCATCGCGCCAGCGGCCGCGCCGACGGCCCCTACGTGCGCATCAACTGCGCCGCCATCCCCGAGACGCTCATCGAGTCGGAGCTGTTCGGACACGAGCGCGGCGCCTTCACCGGCGCCGACAAGCGGCGCATCGGCTTCATCGAGAGCGCGCATGGCGGCACGCTCCTGTTCGACGAGATCGGCGAGCTGCCCGCGCCCATGCAAGCCAAGCTCCTGCGCGTGCTCGAGGAGCGCAAGGTGGTGCGCGTCGGCTCGACCGAGGAGCTCACCATCGACGTTCGTTTCCTGGCCGCGACCAACCGCGATCTCGAGAGCGAGGTCGCCACCGGCACGTTCCGCCAGGACCTGTTCTTCCGGCTGAGCGCGATCACGCTGCGCGTACCGCCGCTGCGCGAGCGGCCCAAGGATCTGCCGCAGCTGGCCGAGCTGTTCGCGCAGCGCACGGCGCAGGCGGCGAAGAAGCCGGCGGTGCGCTTCACCGACGGGTTCGCGCAGGCGCTGTTGCGCTATCCGTGGCCGGGCAACATCCGCGAGCTGCGCAACGTGATCGAGCGCGCGGTCATCCTCGCCGCCGGCGCCGAGCTGACGGTCAACGAGCTGCCCGAGCGCATCGCCGTGCTGGCGCCGGTAACGCCGCGTCCGCCGTCGCCGATGCGCGACCGGCTCGACGACGTGGAGCGGCGCGCTCTGGTCGACGCGCTGCGGTCGACGAACGGCAACCGCACGCACGCGGCCAAGCGGCTCGGCATCTCGCGCCGCGCGCTGCTCTACAAGCTCAAGAAGTACAACCTCGACTAGTGTCCCGAGTCGGACGTTCGCTAGCATTCGGGCGTCGCGACATCCCCGGGCGCTTCGTTGCTCCTTCCTTACATACCTTCAGGTATTCGCGGTCGTCGCGCCTCGCGCGCGGGGCGCCGCACCGCCCTCGGTGCACGCGGATGTCCGACACGGGACACTAGAGCGGGTTGTAGATCTCGGCGCCGGGGCCGCCGCCGACGACGAGCCAGGTGCCGTCGCACAAAGGGAGCAGCGCGTGGTCGGCGCGCGGCGTGTCGAGCGGCGCGGTGGGGACGAAGTCGCCTTCGGGGCCGAGCTCGGGATCGAAGATCTCGGCGTCGGCGAGCGGCGCGCCGTCGGCGCCGAGGCCGCCGGTGACGAGCACGCGTCCCGACGGCAACATGGTGGCGACGTGGTGCGAGCGGGCGGTGCGCAACGACGCCACCGGGCGCGCGACGTGGTTGACCGGATCGATCACCTCGGCGCCGGCGATCGGCGCGCCGCCGGCGTCGACGCCGCCGACCACGAGCAACAGGCCCGTCGGCAGCCGCGTCACGGTGTGATCGGCGCGCGGCGTGGCGAGCGCGATGCCGCCGTCAGCGAAGACGCCCGCGCGCGGATCGAAGGTCTCGATCTCCGCGACGGGCGCGCCGGTCTCGTCGAGCCCGCCGACGACCAAAAGCGGCGCGAAGGCGTCGCTGCTGGCCGAGATCAGGGTCGCACCGGCGCGCGCGTGGGCCATCGGCGGCAGCGCCCCGACCGATGCGCCGCCGTCGGTGATGCGCCAGGCGTCGGGCAGCGCCACGCCGCCGACGCGCCCGCCGGCGACGACCACGCTGCCATCCGACGCCAGCGCCGCCACATGCTCGACGATCTCCGGCGACAGCCCCGCCGGCTCGGGCGTCGAGTGCGCCGCGGTCAGCGCCTCGAGCGCGGGCGCGCCCTTGGCCGCGCCGCCGATGACGAGCGCAGTACCGTCGGCGAGGAGGACCGCGCGCGCGCCGGCGCGCGGCGTGGTCAGGAGCGGCCCGGCGCCGAAGGTGGCGCTCGGCACGTCGTACAGCTCGGTCGAGGCCAGCGCGCTGCCGCCGCTGGCGCCGCCGACGACGAGCGCGCCGTCGCCCCAGGCGATCGCGACCGCCTGCTCGCGCGCCACCGCCGGCGCCGAGGTGAGCGCGAAGCGGCCGACGCGGCTGAACCAGACCGGCACCGCCGGCGGCTTGGACGCGCTGACGTCGAAGCGGCAGCTGCGGCCGCGCGCGATCACGTCGCCATTGAAGGTGGCGTCGACCTCGACGGTGTAGCCGTCACCCGCCACCACCGGCGCCAGCGTCAGCGCCTGCGCGCGCCCGGCGCTGCGGGCGAAGGCCAGCGTCGCACCGGCGCCGTCGCGCAGCGTGACCGCGACATGATCGGCGCCGGCGAGCGGATGATCGCCGCCAGGCACGCGCAGCTGCACGTCGATGGCGCCATTGCCGCAGCCGCCGAGCAAAAGGACGAGGGCGAGCGCGCGGACGTCGGCGGGCGCGCGCGTCATCGCGCCCCCGTCAGATCGACGCGCGTGCCCACGCCGCTGTCGCGGTTGGTCAGGCCGACGCCGAGCCCGACGCCGAGCCCGACCGCCACCGCGCCGCCGGCGACGCCCCACACCCACGCCCGCCGGTACCACGGCCGTGGCAGCGGCGCGACCACGCGCGCGTCTTCGTCGCCGACGAGCGCCAGCACCGCCGCCGCCAGCGCGCCCGAGGTCAGCTGCTCGTCGATCGGCAGCGCGCGCCTTCCGACGACGCGGCCGCCCCGCTCCACCAGCACCAACGACAACGCCGCGTGCGCGCCGCCCGCGATGTAGCCACCGACGGTGCGCGAGGCGCCCACGAGCGCGCCGCGCCGATCGAGCTCTTCGGGCGTCGGCGCCGTCGCCGGCGTCAGCACGAGCCGCACCTCGGTGCTCCCGGCGCCGCTCTCGACGACGCGCCCGCCGGCGACGAACCCCGCGCGCTCGGCACGCACGAAGTGGCGCCCGGGCGGCCGCGGCACTTCAACGCGCCCCCTGCCGTACAGCTGCCCGTCGACGATGATGACGGCGTCGGCCGGCTGCGCCACCACCACCAGCGTCCCCGCCGGCGGCAGCGCCTCGCGCGCGCGCCGCGACGCTTCGATGAGCCGCGGCGGAAAGCGCGCCGGATCGAGCGCGCGTCCCGGCGCCAGCGCCGCCGCCTCGACGAGATCGTTCCACGAGTCGGCCTCGTCGCCGAGCGCGGCATGGGCGCCGGCGCGATGCGCGTACAGATCGGTGAGCTCGCCTTCGGAGAGCGTGCCGCCGCCGCGCGCGATCGCGTCGCGCTCGACCTCGCCGAACGCCGCGATCGCGCCCTTCAGATCGAGCGCCTGCTGCAGCGACAGCGCGTGCGCCAGCGCCGCTGAGAGCGGCTCGTCGTGCGGCCGGCCCGGCGTCTCGCGCACCGCCTCCGCCCCGCGCCGCCGCGCCAGCGCCAGAAACGCCTGATCGACGCCGCTCGGATCCGGCTCGCCCCACCACACGAACGCGGTCTCGGCGCCATGCGCCGCGCCCGCCGCGACGGCAAGGGCGCATGCGATGAGGGCGAGACGGGCCGGCACGGTCCCGGGCAGCGTGCATCGACGATCGCGCCACGTCAAGCGTGCTACCCTTCGCGGCGTGGAGGCGCCCTTCGGCCGCTACGAGCTCATCCGTCCGCTCGATCGTGGCGGCATGGGCGAAGTCTGGCTTGCCCGCGCGCGCGGTCCCGAGCGCGTGCACAAGACCGTGGTGCTCAAGCGCATCCGCGGCGAGCGCGCCAGCGACGACGCTGCGCGCGCGCACTTCGCCGAGGAGGCGCGCGTCGCCGTCTCGCTCTCGCATCCGCACATCGTGCCGGTGTTCGAGTTCGGCGAGCTCGACGGCACCTACTTCCTCGTCATGGAGTGGCTGCGCGGCGGCCACCTCGGCCGCGTCGCCGGCATCGACCGCGCGCCCCTGCCGTGGGCGGCGACGGCGCTCATCGGCACGCAGCTGTGCGACGCGCTCGCCTACGTGCACGCGCGCACCAACAAGGCCGGCGCGCGCCTGGTGCACGGCGACGTCACGCCGCGCAACGTCCTCTTCTCCGCCGACGGCCACGCGCTCGTCGCCGACTTCGGGCTGGCGCGCTTCGCCGGACATGGACGCGCGGGCACGCTGCGCTATCAGGCGCCCGAGCAGGCGCGCGGCGATTCGTTCGATGCGCGCGCCGATCTGTACGCGCTCGCGCTCGTGCTCTCCGAGGCGGCGACCGGGCGCGCCGCCTACGATCGCGACGCCGAGCGGGCGGCGCGGCAGGCCCGCGTCGGCATCATCCCCGACTTCGCCGGCTGCGATGTCGAGCTCGCAGGCCTGTTGCGCCGCGCGCTGTCCGCCAGCCCCGACGGGCGCTTCGCCGACGCCGCCAAGATGCGCGCGGCATTCGAGGCGCTGCTCGATCGCGAGCCGGGCGCGCGCGCCGCGGCGCGCGACGAGATCGTGGCGCGCCTGGCCGCGGCCACCGGTGTCGACGGCGGCGACGGCCCGCGCAGCGCGACGCAAGCGACGCGCGAGGCGACGGTGGCGATTTCGCCGACGCGCTGGGCGCTGGGCGCGGCGGCGGCGCTCGCGCTCGTCGCCGGCGGTGGGCTGTGGATCGCGCGCGCCGTGGCGCATCGCGCGCCGGCGATGAAGGCGCCGACGACCGCGCAACCCGCGCGCCCGACGCCCGCATTGACGCTGCCCGCGCCGACGCCCGCGCTGCTGCCCGCACCGACGCTGCCCGCGTCGCTGCCGGCACCGACGCCGCCCGCGCCCACGCCGCCCGCGCCCACGCCGCTTGCACCTTCGCCGCCGCCGCACACGGCCGCGCACGCCGCCGCTCATGCTCCGGCGCGCCACGTCGAGCCGCGCCCGACGCCATCGCCGCGCCGGGACGAAGCGCCCGCCACGCTCGACGTCAACGCCACGCCGTGGGCCCACGTCCGCGTCGACGGCACTCCGCGCGGCGAGACCCCGCTGCTCGGCCTCTCGCTGCCCGCCGGCACGCACACCATCGAGCTCGCCAACGAGCCGCTCGGCGTCCATCGCGAGCTCACCGTCACGCTCCGCCCCGGCGAGCACGCGCGCCGCGTCGAAGATCTCTCGCGTTAATCCGCGATCTTCGGGCGCTCGGCTGTCGTCCGAATCGAGGCCACTGTACGATCCTTGCGCAGTCGCCGAGTGGCCCGTTTTGGCCCGCTCTGCGGCGCTGCGTGACCTATGCTCCGAAATGCCGGTTTCCCGTCGCTGCGGCAGGTTGCACACTCGAAAAAGCAGTCGTGGGGAGCGTGCGCCCCGGGGCATTTGGCGGCGAAACGGCTTTGGACCCTGGCTTGCTAGGTGCGCCCGTCATGCGTAACCCGTCTCGTCGTCGATTCTGCGTAGTCACGGGCGCCGGCCTCGGCGCCGGAATGTTGCTGGCTGGTCTGCCCGCATGCGATCCGGGCACCGGTGGTGAGCGCATCGGCGAAGGCTCGCTCGAAAACGGCGGCGGCACCGGCGGCAACGCCGGCGGCGCTGGCGGCGGCGGTGGCGGCAACGCCGGCGGCGGCGGAGGCGGCGGTGGCGGCAACGCCGGCGGCGGCGGCGGCGGCGGCGGTGGTAGCGCCGGCGGCGGCGGCGGCGGCGGCGGCAACGCCGACATGGGCGGCGCGCCCGGCGATATGGCGACGGCGCCCGCCTGCAAGGCCGGCACGATCAACGCCGGCGCCGCGTCGAACTACACCGTCGGCGGCACGCCCAAGCTCTTCTCCAGCGGCAACTACGACATCTTCGTGTACCGCGACTCGGGCGGCCTCATGGCCGTCAACGCGGCCTGCACGCACTCGGGCTGCCCGTGCGAGGTCAAAGGCAGCGAGCTCTACTGCAACTGCCACGGCGCCACCTTCGCGTTCGACGGCAGCAAGCCGACCTCGCCGGCGTACAGCCCACTCAAGCACGTCGCCATGTGCGTCGACGCTTCGGGCAACGTGACGGTCGACCCCAAGACGACCGTTTCTTCGACGACCCGCTACTGACACGACTCGCCTTGCGACGCATTTTGCTTCTTTTCGCGCTCGCGGCCGCCGGATGCCCGGCACCCGACAATGCGCATGGCCTCGTCACCACGCAGCCGCCCGCGACGCTGCTCGACTACAACGAGTTCGTCTGCGAGGTGCAGCCGGTCCTCATCCGTCGCTGCTCGTTCCTCGCCTGCCACGGCAATCCCCAGCACGCGCTGCGCATCTACTCGCCGGGCAAGCTGCGCATCAGCGACGCGAGCGATCGCACCTCGCGCGACACCAAGCTCACGGCGACCGAGATCATGCGCAACTTCGAAGCGGCCACCGGAACCGTCTACACGGCGCAGCCGGCCGATCGGCAGAGTCCCGATGATCACGTGCCCATCCTGCTCAAGCCGACGCGCGCGTCGTTCGGCGGCTCCGAGCATCACGGCGTCGGCATCTTCCCCGTCTATCCCGCGACCGATCTGACCAAGGATGCGGAGTACCAGGCGCTCGCCGCGTGGGTCGGCGGCAAGAAGGCCACCGGCGCCGAGCCGGCGTGCGCCGACATGTTCATGCAGCTCGGAGTCAGCCCGCAATGAGGCTTCTCGCCCTCGCCTGCTTCTTGTTCGTCTGCAGCGCCGGCGCCGGATGCGTGCGCGTCAAGCCGTACGAGCGCGAGCTCCTCGCCAAGCCGACGATGACCTTCCAGCCCGACCCGCACGAAGACGTGCTCGACAACCACATGCTCGAGGCGCGCGAAGGCGCCGCGGGCGGCTATGGCTCGGCCGGAGGCGGCTGCGGGTGCAACTGAGACTCTCGGCCGCGATCGCGCTCTTGGTTGCGACGACGGCGACCGCCGTGCGCGCCGACGATTCGTTCGTCGCCAAGACCCAGGTCTACACCGACAGCGATCACACGACGGTAGTGTCGCCGCTGGCGGCGCTCTCGCGCGACGCCTGGAAGGGCGGCACGCTCTCGGCGAGCTACGTCGCCGACGTGGTGTCGTCGGCGAGCATCGACGTCGTGTCCAACGCGACGTCGCACATGAGCGACTTCCGCAGCGAGATCACCGCCGGCCTCGTTCAGAAGCTGCGCAACACCACGCTGTCGGGCTCGTACGTCTACTCGGTCGAGAACGACTACCAGTCGCACAACGTCGAGCTCGGCGTGTCGCAGGACATGTTCGAGAAGAACTCGACGCTGGCCATCGGCGCGACCTTCTCGGCCAACGACGTGTACCGCACCGGCGATCAGGCGTTCCACCGCAAGCTCACCGTCGGCGGCGTCTCGGCATCGTGGACGCAGGTGCTCGACCGCGCCACCATCGCGCAGCTCTCGTACACGTTCTCCTACGGCAACGGCTACTGGGCGAGCCCGTATCGCTTCGTGCGCATCGAGTCCACGATGCCGGACGATCCGGCCTGCCCCGACTACTGCTTCAAGGTGCCGGAGAACGAGCCCAACGAGCGCTATCGCCACGCCGCCGTCATCGGGCTCAACCGCCACCTGTTCGCCGACTCGGCGATCCAGGGCGACTACCGCTTCTACAGCGACAACTGGGGAATCCTCTCGCACACGGTGCAGCTGCGCTACTTCATCACCTGGGGCGACGTGACGTTGCGCCTGCGCGAGCGCTTCTACTATCAGTCGAGCGCGAGCTTCTTCCTGCCGCACTACACGACCACGACGGTGCAGCCGTTCGTCACCGCCGATCGCGAGCTCTCGACCTTCTGGTCCAACGTCTCCGGCTTCAAGGTCTCGTGGCGGCTGCCGTGGGTGCACCGCGCGCTCGAGCTCGAGGCCAAGGTCGACTACTTCCACTTCGGCTACCTCAACTTCGCGCTGCTCCACTCGCGCGACGGCGCCGACATCGAGGCGGGGATCAATGTCATCTATTAGTAGATGCGTTGCCCTCGTCGTCGCCGTCGGCTGGGCGATGCACGCGCACGCCGCCGCGCGCACCGTGACCCTGCTCGGCGTCTCCGGCGTCGACGGGCAGAAGCTGGCGCGCGCGCTCGAGAGCGAGCTCGGCGAGCTGTACGACCTCGTGCCCGGCGATCGCTACCGCGCCGCCGCCGAGCGGCTCGGCAAGCGCGGCGCCTCGCCCGAGGAGGTGCAGGCGGTGGCCGCGGCCATCGGCGCCGACGCCATCATCGGCGGCGCCGTCGCCGGCAAGGGGCGCAACCGCGAGCTGCTCATCGCGGTGCGCGAAGGCGCCACCGGCCGCGTCATCGCGCGCGCGAAGTACGGCCTCATGGGGCGCACGCTGCCGCTCATCAAGGAGCGCGTCGCCGCCGATCTGGTGCGCGCGCTCGAGCGGGTGCATCCGATCGGATCGGTCACCACGACGCCGTCGAACGAGCCGCCCCAGGTGACGAGCGTGGAGGCGCCGCCGGAGGCCCCGCCGCCGCCGCTCACCGAAGACGTCGCGCCGGCGATGGCCGAGGTGCGCACCACGGCGCCGCGCCGCGCGGTGGCCGGCGTGCAGGCCGCGGTCGGCCCGTCGCTGCTGACGCGCTCGCTCGGCTTCGACGTGGCCTCGGCGCCGAGCTACTCCGGCGGCACCGTCGCCGGCATCCGCGCCGACGGCGCCGTCTTCCCGCTGGCGCTGTCGAGCGAGCTCGCCGCCGAGCATCCGGTGCTGGCGTCGTTCGGCGTCGTCGGCAGCTACGAGTACGTCTTCACGTTCACCTCGTCGACAGCGTCGGGCAGCTCGACCGGACACGCCTCGCGCTGGAACGTGCGCTTCGTCGGGCGCGTCCCGCTCGGCCACCAGTCCAAGGCCGGCACGCTCACGATCGACACGGGCCTGCAGCAGATGAGCTGGTCGCATGCGGCTCCCGTCGACGTCGGCGTACCGGACGTGAAGTACGATCTCGTCGGCGGCGGTCTCGGCTGGGAGCGCGCGCTCGGCTCACGCTGGTTCATCCTCGGTGTGCGCCTCGGCGTCGCCGGTCTGGTCTCGGCGGGCGACATCGCGACGCAGACGCAGTACGGCCCAGCCAGCGGCTGGGCGCTGCAGCTCGACGGAGGCTGGACCGCGCGCCCGGCCGATTGGTTCTGGTTCCGTCTGTCCGGCAATTGGGATCGCATCGCGCTGTCGTTCGCCGGCGCCGGCACGCGCTTCGCGCGCAAGGCCGCCGACAACTGGATCGGCGGCAGCCTGGAGGTCGGCTTTGCGCTCTGACTTGCGAACCGCGCGCACCACGCTCGTCGCGCTCGCGCTCGCGCTCGTCGCCGCGGCCCCGTCGGCGGCGCACGCGTTCGCCGACGCCTCGCAATTCTTCGATCAGCCCTTGAACCCGCACTCGGCGACCTTCGGCGCCTCGGGAGAAGGGCTGTACTTCACCGGCGCGCCGCGCTTCGCGTCGCTCGACTGCTCGACCTGCCACACCGCCGGGCCGCAGACCGTGGGGCTGCGGCTGAACGCCGACGACCCGTCTCTGTTCGACACCGGCTACAAGCCGGGCACGACCTACCAGCTGCAGATCCAGCTGACCAACGAGACCGAGGGACTCAAATACAAGACGCCGACCTGCACCGATCCGCCGGCGCCGGACGACACCTACACCTACGTGCAGTGCAACAACAACGGCTTCGGCCTCGAGATCGACGACGCGACCGGCACGCCGCTCGCCGGTCCCAACGTCTACTGCCCGCAGCAGCCGATGGGCGGAATGTGCCCGCCCGCCGACTTCACCAAGGACCAGGCGGTCGTCGCCCCCGACGGGGACGCCGTCTTCGACGCCAGGGTCCACTCGTCCGATCCCGACACGCCCAAGGTGATCACGCGCAACGACGCCTTCAGCTGGAGCTTCTTCTGGACCGCGCCCAAGGCCGGCACCGGCCCGCTCACGGTCTACGTCTCCGCCGTCGACGGCAACGGCGGCAGCGGCCTGCCGACGAACGATCAGGATCCGGAAGGCGACGACACCGTCTCGGCCAACTTCTTCCTGCAGGAGGCGAACGCGCCGGTGCACGACTCGGCGTCCGCCGGCTGCACGCTCGCGCCCGTCGCCGGCGCGCCCAGCCTCTTCTGGCTCGCCTGCCCCGCGCTGCTCCTGGTGCGCCGTCGCCGCTGGCGCTGACGGATCCGTGACCTACCGTCGCGGATTGGAGGGAGCCATGCCCATCTATGGATTTCAGTGCGAAGCATGCGGCCGGCGCTTCACCGAGCGCATGTCCCCCGTCGAGCACTACCAGAACCGGCCGGTGTGCCCGAGCTGTCACAGCGACGACCCCGTGCACGCGGCGCCGCCGCCGCTCGACGAAGAAGATCAGCTCGCCTGAGCGCCGCGCGGCTCAGTGCATGATGATGCGCGGGTGCTCGGCCATCACGAAGTCGTCCCAGCGCAGCTCGATCACGTCGGTGTGCGTGCCGGCGTTGAAGGTGATCGTCGGCTGGTTCTCCAGGCAGCCGTCGGCGATCACCGGCAGGCCGTAGAGCCCACCGAGCGGCGGCATCGCGCCCGCCTCGCAGCTCGGGAACAGGCCGACCGTCTCCTCTTCGCTCGCCAGCGTGATCCCCGGGCCGAGCAGGTCGCGCAGCGCCAGGAGATCGACGGTCTCGGTCGCCGGCACCACGGCCAGGAGATAGCGCCCGTCCTGCTTGAGCACCACCGTCTTGCCGAAGCGCCGTCCCGAGACGTGCGCCTTTTGCGCCGTGCGTTGCGCCGTCACCTCGTACGGGTGGTCGCTCGCTCGGAACGGGACCCCGCGCTCGTCGAGATAGTTCTTGATCGGATCCGGTACCATGATGAAAACCTCCCGCCTCGGAGAGTAGGTCGCGGCGGCGGGGTGCGAGGCCGAACGTCGACGGCGCTCAGCGCCAGGTCATTCGCCAGCGGCACTCGGGCGCGCCGTCGAGCGTGCAGGCGATCTTGGTGACCTTGATGTCGCCGATGCCGGCCGCCGACACCACCTCGCTGACGTAGCCGCTGATGACGCGGCACATCTCGCGCGCCGTGGCCGCGTAGCCGCGCACGCTCGCCACCGCGCGCGTGGGCTCTTCGAGGCTGATGCGCAGCTCGCCGGTGTCGTGGAAGGTCCGCCACAACGCCGACGAGGCGCGCAGCGTCTCCTTCAGATCGCCCGGCTTGACCATGCGCCGGTAGAGATCCCTCATGTCGTCGCGCGCGGCGATGCGCCCGATCGACACCCACGGATCGGGCGTGCCGGGCAGAAGGAACGACACCGCGCGCAGAAGCTCGAGCTGATCCGCTTCCGGATACCAGCTCGAGACCATGATGCGCGCGTCGAGATAGTGGTGGTACCTCGGCGGCAGGAGCGCGACGGCGCGCTCGCGGTTGGCGCGCAGCATCTTCACTGCGGCGAGAACGTTGGCCCCCTTCACGTTCGGCACGGCTCACCTCATGGTACCTCGACGGCGCCGAGCGTGCACGCGGCGGCGCGCGCGTTGCCGCGCTGATCGATGGTCGGGCAATTGGCGCCGGCTGCGATGGCCGGAGAACCCGCGGCGGGCAGCATCGTCCTGGTCGGACCGCCGTTGTCTTGCAGCGGCCCGAGCATGGGATCGGCGATGGTGACGGTCGCGGCGCACATCGTGCCGCCGGCAGGGAACTGCAAGCTGGCGCCGCTGGCGCCGTGGGTCTTGGCGCAGTTGGTGGTGCTGTCGAGCGTGCCGCGCGCGTTGTCGGCGAGGATGCAGTTGGCGAGCGTGACGCCGGTGTCGCCGCCGAAGAGCCCGTCGCCGGTGTTGCCGGCGACGGTGACGTTGGTGAACGAGCCGGTGACGCCGTTGGCGAACCAGACGCCGCCGCCGCCCGCCGCCGTGTTGTTGGCGATGGTGACGTTGGTGAGGTTGGCGATGGCCGACTGCCCGATCCAGATGCCGCCGCCGAAGTGGCCGGTGTTGTTCGAGAGGGTCGAGCCGCTGAGGTTGATCTTCACGTGCTCGAGATAGAGCCCGGCGGCGTTGCCGCCGGCAGCGTCGACGGAGTTGCCGTCGAACGTCGAGCGATCGATGTTCACGTCCTCGTCGTTGTAGCCGACGCGGAACACGGCGCCGCCGGCGGCGTTGGCCTGGTTGCCGGTGAAGCGGTCGCCGCAGAACGTGAGCGAGATGTGCGCGCCGTCGTACGAGAGCGCGCCGCCGTCGCCGCCGTTGCCGGGATTGCCGCCGGTGCCAGTGGCCGAGTTGTTGGCGAAGGTGCTGTTGACGATGGTGACGTTCTCGTCCTGCGTGCCGACGGCGCCGCCGTTGGAGCCGCTGTTGTCGGAGAAGGTGCTGCCGACGATGAGGAGCGTGCCGACGCCCTGCCCGTTGATGGCGCCGCCCGAGACGTCCTGCCCGCTGGTGGCGCACTGGTTGTGCGCGAACGTGCAGTCGATGACGGTGAGCGAGCCGCCGTCCTCGAAGATGGCGCCGCCGCCCTGCCTGGTGCTCGTGGTGTTGGCGACGTCGCTGGTGAAGCCGCCGCTGAAGGTCAGGTGCTGCACCGTCAGAAGCGGCGTGGCGACGTCGAAGGCGCTCGTGAGGTGCAGGATTCGTGTGGCGCCGCCGCCCGAGAGGGTGACCGTGCCGCCGCCGTCGATCGTGGTGTCCTTGGCGACGGGGATCTCGGCGGTCACCGTGATGGTGACGGCATCGGCGCCGCAGCGGAAGGTGACGATGCCGCCGGCGGCGACGGCGCTGCGCAGCGCCGCCTCGGTGCAGCTGGCGGCGGTGCCGTCGCCGACGACGGTGGTGGGCGTCGAGGTGTCGACGGGCTGCGCGGGCACGTCGCACACCGTCGCGGGCGGCGGCGGCAGGCCCGCATCCTGACCGACGCCGCCGTCGCTGCCGTGGTGGCTGCCGCACGCGACCAGCGCGAGCAGCGGCGCCAGCGCCAGCGCCAGCGCCGGTGCACGCGCGAGCAAAGTCCCCCGCATCGTCCCTAGAATATCACCGGCCGCGGATTTGCAGAACCGCGAGCCCGTCGGGCAGCGGCGCGAGGATGCGCTTTTCGAAGTCGGCCCAGACGCGCGCATCGCCGCGGCAGTCGTAGCCGCGGCAGGCGGCCGGACGCTCGGCGTAGACGCCGCAGCCGCCGCTCTGCCGATCGAGGTGCGAGCAGTGGCCGTCGCGCTCGTGGCGGATGAGGTACGGCGCGGTCGCTTCCCACATCACGCGCCCTTCGTCGAGATCCTGCGTCGTCAGCTCGAACGAGAACGAGCAGCAGCGCGCCTGGCAGATGGGCAGGAGCGCCGCGCAGTCGACGTCGGCGTTGTGCATGGTGTACTTGTCGACGAAGACGCGCAGCCGCACGCGCGCGGGTACCGCCGCCGCCGCGCTCACGCCCACGCGATCGAACAGCGCGCGATGGCCCTCGGCGAGCGCGCCGCGGCCGACGAGCACATCGACCAACTGGTCGACGCGCGCCGACAACGCCGCCAGCGCGCGCTCGGCGCGATCGGCCCGCTCCTCGGCGGCACGCAGGGCCGCGGTCAGCTCGCGGTAGCTCTCGTCGGCGTCCACGCGCCCATCGTGACAGAAAGGCGCGCTGCCCTGCTACAATGATCGCGTGACGCGCACGCCCACCGCCGAGATCGCGCTGCGTGACGAGGGCATCGTCGTCACGCGCATCGAGGCCGGCGTGCAACAGTCGCTCGCCGACGCCCGGGTAAACCTCGCCGCCACCGTCGACGCCTGCGCGCGCCAGAAGCGGCCGCTCCTGGTCGACATCTCGCGCTGCCTGCCGCTCGAGCCCGAGGTGCGCCACTACTACACCGGCGAGGTGCTGCTCGCGTCGTTCCTGGCGCTCGCGCTCGTCGTCGAGGCGACGCCGTTCGGGCGCATGATGGGCAACATCTATCTGCGCGTGGCGCGCCCCGGCGTGCCGACGCGGCTGTTCCCCGACGAGCCGAGCGCGCTGACCTGGCTGCGCACCTTCCTGTCGTGAGCGCCGGCGGCGGCGACACGCGCGTCGAGGCGCTGCTCGCCGCGCTCGAGGACATGGCCGCCGGCGATCTCGACCGCCGCATCGACGTCTCCGGCGCGCACGACGAGATCGACGCCATCGCGCACGGGGTGAACGTGCTCGCCGGCGAGCTGCAATTCACCGCCGCCGGGCTGCAGCGCGCGCGGCTCGACGCCGAAGCGGCCAATTCCGCCAAGACCACCTTCCTGCGCAACGTGAGCCACGAGATCCGCACGCCGCTCTCGGCCATCCTCGCGCTCGGCGAGCGGCTCGCCGCCGACGGGGTCTCGCCGGAGCGCCGCGCCGAGCTGATCGCGCGCATCTTGTCGAACGGCCGCGTGCTGCTCGCGCTCGTCGACGATCTGCTCGACCTGGCGAAGGTCGAAGCGGGACGGCTCGAGCCGGCCTCGGTGGCGACGGCGCCGCTGGCGATCGTCGCCGAGGTGGTGGCCAACCTCGGGATCGAAGCCGAGCGCAAAGGCGTGCGGCTCCATGTCGAGCCCACCGCGGCGACGCCGGCGTCGATCGCGACCGATCCCAAGCGGCTGCGCCAGATCCTGACCAACCTCGTCGGCAACGCCATCAAGTTCACCGAGCAGGGCACGGTCGGCGTGCGCGTCGCCCTGGACGCGGAGCGGCTGGCGATCGACGTGTCCGACACCGGCATCGGCGTCACCGCCGCGCAGGCCGAGGCGCTGTTCGCGCCCTTCCAGCAGGGCGACGGATCGATCGCGCCGCGCTTCGGCGGCAGCGGCCTCGGGCTGGCGCTGTCGCGCCGCCTCGCCGAGGGCCTCGGCGGCACGCTCGAGCTCCTGCACGCCGCGCCCGGAACCGGAACCACGTTCCGTCTCGTCCTGCCCGCGCCGCCTGCCGCCGCGCCGCCGGCGCCGCCGAGCGATGCGCCGGCGCGCGATGGGTCTTCGCCCGAGCCGCCGACACGCGGCCGCGCGCTCGCCGGCCTGCGCCTCTTGCTCGCCGACGACAACCGCGACATCCGCGAGCCGATCAAGGAGCTGCTCGAGCTCTACGGCGCCGCCGTCGTCGAAGCCGAGGACGGCCGCACCGCCTTGACGCGCGCGCGCGCCGGCGGCTTCGATCTCGTGCTCATGGACGTGCGCATGCCCGAGCTCGACGGGCTCGAAGCCACGCGCCAGCTCCGCCGCGCCGGCGTGCGCGTGCCGGTGGTGGCGCTCACCGCCGACGCCGTCGCCGAGCACCGCGAGGAGTGCCTCGCCGCCGGCTGCGACGGCCACCTGCCGAAGCCGGTCGATCTCGCGCACCTCGTCGAGACCGTTCGTGCGCTCGTCGGCCGGAGGTAGGATCGACGGAGGCTCGATCTCGCGTAGACTAGGCGCGTGGCGCGCGTCTTCCTGGTCAACCCGCCGTCGCCGGAGCCGGTACGCTCGCCGCTGCTCAGCTTCTGCCACCTGGCGGCCTCGCTGCGCGCGCGCGGCCACGAGGTCGCGCTCTACGACGCCTCGGCGCCGGCGGCGACGCGCGAGCACGAGGCCATCGCCGCGCGCATCGCCGCGTTCGCGCCCGATCTGGTCGGCCTGCACCTGAAGACGCTGCACGTGCAGCCGGCCTACGCACTCGCGGCGGCGCTCGGCGCGCGCTGGCCGCTCGTCGCCGGCGGGCCGCACGCCACCATCCTCCCCGACGAGCCGCTCGCGCGCGGCTTCCGTTGGGTCCTGCGCGGCGAGGCCGAGGAGGCGCTGCCCGAGCTCGCCGACGCCGTCGACGGCACGCGCGCGTTCGGCGACGTCGTGGCGCTGTCGTGGATCGATCGCGGCATGGTGCGCCACAACCCGTCGCGCGGCTTTCTCACCGAGCTCGACGCGCTGGCGCCGCCGACCAGCGCGCTCGACCTCTTCGATCCCGCGTGGTACGGCGCGACGCGCGCGCTGCCGCCGGCCGGCCTGCTGTCGAGCCGCGGCTGCCCGGCCGCCTGCACCTTCTGCGCGAACAACGTCACCGGCCGGCGCTTCCGCTATCGCTCGGCGGCATCGGTCGCCGCCGAGGTGGCGCTCCTGCGCGAGCGCTTCGGCCTGCACGCGTTCAGCTTCTTCGACGACTCGTTCGCCGTCGGGCGGCGCCGCGTCGGCGAATTGTGCCAGGCGCTCGTCGCCGTCGGGCCGGTGCACTGGACCTGCACCGCGCATCCGGCGCACCTCGATCGCGAGACGCTCTCCGCCATGAAGCGCGCCGGCTGCGGGGGCGTCGACATCGGCATGGAGTCCGGCTCTCCGGAGATGCTGCTCCGGATCGGCAAGGGAGTGACCATCGAGCGCGTGCTCGAGGTGCTCGCGCTCTGTCGCGACCTCGGGCTGTCGGCGATGGTCAACCTCATGTTCGGCTGGCCCGACGAGACCGATGCCGAGCTGGAAGCGACGCTCGCCTTCCTCGAGCGCGCGGCGCCGCTCGCCGCCGGCTTCAATGCGCGCGGCGTGCTCGTGCCCTACCCCGGCACCGAGATCTACGATCGCCACCACGAGCGCTTCGGCTTCACCGACTGGTGGATCCGCGAGGCGCCCATCGACTACGTGCCGTTTCCGACGACGTGGTCGCGCGCGGAGGTGACGCGCGCCTACGCGGCCGACGCGGCGCTGGCGCGCAACTTCTTCCGCCATCCGCCGCACCGGCTGCGCTTGATCGAGACGGCGCTGGCGAAGAAGGCGGAGCTGACGCTCGGCAAGATCAACGCCGCGTGAGCGTGAAGCCGTCGCCGCTGCGCGACGCGGCGCCGTCGCCGAGGGCGCGCGCCAGCGGCGCGAGCGCCTCGAGCGCGGCGATCTCGACGGTGTAGCCGGCGATCCCGCGCGCGCGCAGCCGCGCCGCCACCGCCGGCGGGAACAAGTGCGCGGGCGGCGCCGGATCGAAGCCGTCGGCGCCGGCGGCGGTGGAGACGCGGCACGCCTCGAGGTCGATGTCGACCGGCGCCGGCGGCGGGCGGCGCGAGACACGGAACGAGCGCGCCACCTGGTGATTGCGTAGGCACATGGCGGCCAGCGCGTCGTCGAGGATCTCGGCGTCGTCGTCGCTCTCGGCGCCGGCGGGGATGTCGCGCCACGGCCGATCCCACGAACGATCATCGACCGGCTCGCCGGCAGCAGAGAGGAAGAACATGCGCATCCACGGGTCGGGCCGCGTGGCGTCGCACAGAAGGTGCAGCGGGCGATGCGCGAGGTAGTGCTGCCAGTCGGCGTGCGCGATCGCCGCGCCGAGGCCGCGCGGCAACAGCGCGTCCCACGCCAGGGTGCCGGCGTGCGCGGCGCGCAGCCGATCGGCGCCGACGACGCGGGCGAGCGCGCCGCCGACCTGCGACAGCCAGGGCGCGGCGAATAGATCGTTGTCGCGATCGAGCGCGCGGGTGCCGAGCCAGCCGGCGATGCACTCGTCGAGGTAGAGCGAGAGGACCTCGTGGTGGCGCGGGCCGTGTGCGAGCTCGTGTACGAGCGGCGCCGCGAGGTGACGGTCGAGCGCCGCCGGATCGTAGCTCGCGAGGTCGTGCGGCGTGCCGTAGAGCATCGGCATGAACGCGCCGTAGCAGCTCTCGGCGTAGAGCGCGCCGAGCGTGGGCGCGCCGTCGAGGAGCGCGGCGCGGCCGAGGCGCGCCACGGCGGCGGCGAGGCGCGGCCAGCGCGATGGCTCGACCGGCGTGTCGAAGACGCGCGCGACCGCGGGCGCGGTCGATTCGAGCTGCTGCGTGCGCAGCCGCGGCATGAGGTCGAGGTAGTGGCGCTCGAGCGCGTCGGCGCGCTCGCTGCCGGCGCCACGCTCCTCGTCGAGCGCGGCGGCGAAGGCGCGCTGAAAGCCGCGCGGCATCTCGAGCGGGCGATCGTCGAGCTGCGCGCGCAACGTACCGGCCGCGGCCAGCGAGGCGCGCCCGGCGGCGCGGCTCTGCTCGAGCCGCGCCGCGATCCCCGGCGCGGCCCTCGTCGGCGCGTCGGTCATCGGCGGCCCCACACGATCACGTCGTCGCCGAGCCGCTCGAGCTGCGCCGCGCCGAGCCCGGCCGCCGCCAGCCACGCGGCGATGCGCGCCGCCGGATGCACCTCGCCTCCGTCGGTGTAGAGCGCCATGTTGAGCGCGAAGAAGAGCGCGCCCGGCGGTCCCGAGCGATCGGGCTCGATCCACAAATCCTTCACCACCACGACGTCGGCGAGCGAGGCCGCGTGCGCCACCAGCCGCGCCCCGTCGGCAGCATCGTAGAGATGCACGACGTTGGCGAGGAGCGCGATTCCGTGCCGCGGCAGCGTCACGGCGAAGGCGTCGGCCGCGACCAACCGCTGCCGCTCGCGCGGCGAGACCAGCGCCAGCACCTCGGCGCGATCCACGAGCGTCGCCTCCGCCGCCGGCGCCGCGTCGAGGAACGCCGCGGCGTAGTGGCCCGCACCGGCGCCGAGATCGACGAGGCCGCGCGCCGCTTCGGGCAGCGTCGCCATTCGCGCGGCGAGCGCGCGCGCATCGTCGTGGCCGGCGTTGGCCAGGTGCGCATGAAAGCGCGCCAGCATCTGGGCCGCGTCGAGCGGGCGATCGCGCCGCACCACCTCGGCGAGCTCGCCCCACGGCCCCGGCGGCTGCGGCGATGCCGGCGCGCCCCACGCCTCCTCGAGCGCGATCACGTCGGCGAGCGCGCGCAGCCGATGCGTGCGGGCAAGGCCGAGCCGCGCCGCGCACGCCTCGACATCACCGGCGCCGCCGAGGCCGAGCGCGCGCGCCGCCGCGACCGCCGCGCCGACGAAGTAGCGCCGCGCGTCCCCGTTCAGCGGCAAGAGGCTCAACGGCGCACCTTGCAAATGCACCGCGAGCCAAAGAATCGTTCCGTCGGGACGACGCGCCGGACGCTCACGTCCGCGCGCCGGCGCCCGCTCACAGCTCCACCTCCGCCGGCAGCGCCCCGCGTCCGTCGGCCAGCTCGACCAGCGCCGCCGCGATGGCGCCTCGCCGCCCCCGCGTCGCGCCCTCGATGCGCACCCGCCGCGCGCCGCGCTCGGCCAGCGTCCGCGCCAGCGGCGGCGGAAACAGCCACCACGCCGGCTCGCCGAACACGCCGTCGGCGCGCGGCTCGGCGCGCAGCGTGCACGCCTCGACGTCGAGCCACAGCCGCGCGCCCGGCGGCTCCGACGGCAACGTCTGAAAGTCGGGCGCCATGGCGTTGACCACGAAGAGCGCCGACACCGCGCGCGCCACCATCGCCCGATCGGCCTCGTCCACCGGCTCCGACCACCACGGCAGCGTCGGCCACGCCCGCGCTCCCGCCGCCGCGAGCGTGGCGTCCTCGCCGGCGCGCGCCAGGTCGATCTGCTTCACCCACGCCGCCGCGCCGAGCGCATCCCGCGCGAACGGCGCCTGCTGCCGCGCACGCCAGTCTTCCCAGCCCGCCTCGTCGAGCGCCTGCGCCACGCGCGCGCCGAACAGCTCCGCCGTCGGCGTCCCGAGCGCGACGCCCCACAGCGCCGCCCGTCCGAAGCGCCGCGCCATCACGTCACCGACGAGCACGAAGAGCGACACGCCGCGCAGTGCCTCGCCCGCCTCCTCGGGGAACAGGTGCGCCACCCGCGCCGCGGCGCCGAGGTGCGTCGCCGCCGCCTCCGCGATCAGCCACGGCGCCGGCGGCCCGTCGTACTCACGCGCCGGACCGTGACACAGCTCGTGCACGAGGTGCGACGACCAGCGCCGATCGACGAGCTCGTCGGCATCGCCGCGCTCGAGCTCGACGGCGAGCGCCGCGCGGTCGGTCGGATAGGCGCCGAGGAGCGGCAGACCGCTGCCGAAGAGCGTGTGCGAATAGAGCGCCATCGCGGTAGGACGCGCCGCGATCAGCGCCTCGGCCGTCTCGGCTCCGACGAGCGCGCGCGCCTCCACGCCCGCGCCGGCGAGCGCCGCGAAGAGCCCGTCGAGCGCCGCGCGCAGCCGCGGCAGCCGCGCCAGCAGGAGCGGACGATGCAACAGCTCCCGCGCCGCGTCGTCGGGCCGTAGCTGCTCGACGAGCAGCGCCGGCATCTTCTGGCAATAGTGCTCCACCACCGCCGCGGGACAAGCCTCGCGCCGCGCCGCCTCGACCAGCGACTCGCGCAGCGCCGGCGGCAGCGCCAACGGCGGCCACGACGGCTCGCGCGGCGCAGCCCCCGCGCCGGCGATCGCGCGCGCGAAGCGATCCTCGAGCGCCCGCCGCATGCCTCAGCATAGCCCACGCAGCGGCCCGCGCGGTTGACAAGCCAGCGGGGAAACGGTACGGCTCCAACCACGATGCGGGTACGGGCGACGGCGTGGCTGTTCGTAGTCGGTCTGTGCGCCGCCTGTTCGCCCCCGCTGCGCGACGTTCGTGTGCGCGCCTCGGCGATGCTCCACTGCGCCGACGCCGACGTGCAGCTGCGCCGCGCCGGCAGCCTCGACTACGCCGCGCGCGGCTGCGGCCACGCGCTCGTGGTCCGCTGCGTCAACGACGACGCGGCCACCTGCCACGCCCTCGCCGCCGCTCCCGCGCGCGCCCTCGATCGCGCGCGCGCGCCGGCGGCGGCGCATCCGATGCAGGCGGGCTACGCGCGCTCGTCGACGCTGTCGGTCGCGCTCGCCCCGCTCGCGCCGTAACGCACGCGCGCCGTCAGCGCCGCGTCGCCGACGGCACGATGTGCGCCCAGCGCTCGAGCGCCGCGCCCGCCATCGGATCGCGCCCGTCGAGAAAGTCGCCGAGATGCGGGAGCGCGTCGACGCCCCAGAAGATCTCGCCGTCGACCAGCGCCGTCGGCACGCCGAACACGCCGGCCGCGATCGCCGCCTCGGTGTTGGCCTTGAGCGCCTCCTTCGCCGCCGGCGCCCCCGCCGCCGCGATCAGCGCCGCCGCGTCGAGCCCCAGCCGCTCCAGCAGCGCGCGCACGTTGTCGAGGGACTCGACGCCGCCGCCGCCCGCCCACGTCGCCGCGTACAGCGCATCGATCAGCCGCCGACGCGCCTCGGCCGGCTGCGGCAGCGTGCACAACCGCAGCGCCACGAGCGGGTTGAACGGATGCGTCGGCGGCGGCGTCAGCGCCGGCAGCCCCGCCGCATGCGCCTTGCGGCTCGCGTCCTTGAACACGTAGACGCGCTTGGCCGGCACCTCCGCCGGCCCCTTGGTCCCGTGCGCGTTCAGGAGCGCCGCGAACAGCGTCGGCACCGGCTCCACCACCGCCGCGCGCGTCTCGACGACGCGATGGATCTGCGTCCACGCCACGTACGCATACGGCGACACGAAGTCGAAGTGAAACCGGACCGTGCGCATGCGCTACGCGAGGTTGTGAAAGACGTGCTGCACGTCTTCGTCCTGCTCGAGCGCGTCGGCGAGCTCGAGCACCTCCTGCGCCTGCGCCTCGGGCAGCTCCACGTGCGTCGACGGAATGTAGGCCGCCTCCGCCGAGATCGGGCTCAGCCCGCGCGCCTCGATCGCCGACTGCAGCTGCCCGAAGTTGGCGAACGCGCAGCGGATGACGATCTGCTTCTCGCCCTTGTCGCCGGTCGACTCGCCCATCTCCTCGAGCCCGTGATCGATGAGGTCGAGCTCGAGCGCTTCGAGGTCGAGCCCCTCGGGCGGAAGCCGGAACACGCCCATCTTCTGGAACAGGAAGGACACCGACCCGGTCGTGCCCATGTTGCCGCCGTGATCCTTGAAGTGCATGCGCACGTTGGCGACGGTGCGCGTCGGGTTGTCGGTCGCGGTTTCGACGACCATCGCCACGCCGTGCGGCCCGTACCCCTCGTAGACCACGATGTCGTAATTCGCCTGATCCTGCCCGCTGGCGCGCTTGATCGCCGACTCGATCTTGTCCTTGGGCATGTTGGCCGCGCGGCAGTTCTGCAGCACGCGGCGCAAGGCCGGGTTCGAATCGGCCGACGGCCCGCCCGACTTGACCGCGATCGCGATCTCCTTGGCCAGCCGCGTGAACGCCTTGGCCATCTTGTTCCAGCGAGCGAACATCGTGTGCTTGCGCGTTTCGAAGATGCGTCCCATGCGCATCTTGTAGCCTAAGACCGTCGCTGCTTCTACCCCGCTACCGCCCGGGCGGCAGGCTTCCGGCGACCACGTCGGGATGCAGCGCCACCGTCGGCTGCGGCGAGGAGAGCGGCGTCGTCGTCGGCCCCGTCGTGCGCGCGCCGTAGAGCGGCAGCGGCTTCTCCAGCTGCGACGGCGAGCTGGCGGTGACCGGCGCCGCCGTCGGCTGCGACGGCTGGTACTCCTCGTGCGAGAAGTCGGCCGCGCGATAGGGCTGCGTGCGCCACGCGTCGTCGATGAGCGGCCCGATCGCGTCGTAGCCGGCGTCGGACAGATGCTCGACCACGTACAGGTCGCGCAGCTCGTACGGGCCGTTGACGCCGCTGTCGGAGATCGCCTTGCCGAAAAAGTGCAGCTCGGCGCGCGCGCGGCCGGCGTCGAGGGTGCGCACCAGCCGCGACTCGGCGATGGGCTCGCCCGTCGGGCCGAACAGCTCCCCGCGCACCTGGTAGAGCCCGCCGTGATCCACGGCCAGCGTCATGCCGATGTACAGATCGCCGTCGCGGATGACGTCGGCATATTCGCCGACGACGCGCGCGCCGGGATCGACGCTGTAGACGAGGTTCGTGGCCAGGAGGTACACCTTGCCGTTCGCCAGCTGCACCTGCGCCTGCCCCATCACGTGGCCGTACATCTTCGGGCGCTCGCGATCGTCAGGCTGTAGAGTCGCGCGATAGAGCATGCTGCCGTCGTCGCCGAAGTCGGCGCTGTGCACGTTGCCGCCGTCGCCCGGCCCGCGCAGCTGCAGCTCGGCGCGCGCGACCGGCTGGCGGCGCCGCGTCTTGGCGTCGAGCACCTCGAGCTCGACGGTGATCGGCGCCGGCGCGTGCACCACGTAGGTCGTGGGCCGCAGCCGCAACACCATCGTGCCGTTGGGATCGGACGGCGTCTCGTCCCACTCGGCCGCGCCCGGCTTGATCTCCGCCGCGAGCCGGAACGTGTCGGGCGAATAGGGCGGCCGTGCGTGCGGCATCGCCGGCTGCTCGATCACCGCCGGAGGCGGCGGCACCATCTTGCCCGGCGGCGTTCCCGCCCGCGACGCTCGCGGCGACGACCGATCGCTCCACGGCGCCGTCGCGGCGTCCTCGTCCTCGCCCGCGGCCGCCCGCGCCGCCGGCGTGGGCGCTCGGCGCGACATCATCCATAGGAGCGCCGCCGCCACCGCCAGAATCGCGACCCCTGCGGCCATTCGCCGCATCAGAGCCCGAACTGCCCCACGCAGGTCAGCGGCGATCGCGTGTAGCAGCCGCTCGTGTTCTGCCAGTCGCCGAGCGTGGTGTAGGCATCGTCGCGCCCGTGCGAGTGGTTGGCCCACGACGCGAACCAGTGCCAGTAGTAGCCGACGTACTGCGAGCGGTACTTGCCGCCGTTGCGCGAGCTGTCGGTGAACGCCGTCGGATCCGAGTCGTACATCCACAAGATGCCGTCGCAGTCGTCGTCGCTCGAGTAACCGACCGACGCGCACGCGGCGCCGAGCTCGAAGTCGTTGTCGTGCTCGTCGACGCCGGTGCCGCACCAGAACTCGCCGCCCGAGCCGCTGTTGTTGGCCGAGCAGCTCCCGCCCGTCGTGGTCACCTTCATGAACCAGACCGGCGAATGGCCGGCAAAGCCGTTGTTGGCCTCGCCGAGCACCGCGCCGCGCGTCAGGCTCGCCGCGCCCGTCGAGCGGTTCTCCCAGCCGAGCACGCCCGCGATCCAGCTGACGAACCCGGTGACCCAGTTGCCCTGCCCGTCGACGTTGTAGAGCGCCGAGGCCGAGCGCGCGCCGGCCAGCGCGCCCTGCACCGACAGCACGTAGCCGTCGGTGGCAGCGACGATGTCGGGCCACCAGCCGCTCGAGAAGATGCGATCGAGGACGGTCGCCCCCGCCGAGTGGCCGACGAGGCGGAAGCGCGAGCGCTGATAGCCGTTGGGATTGCAGCCGCTCGCGTTCTGTCCCGACAGGAAGTCGCGCAAGCAGGCGACGACGTCGTTGGTCGCGTCCCAGAAGCCCTGGTTCTCGAGGTCGTAGCCGACGGCGAAGGCCTCGGCGGTGCGCACGCCCGAGCCGGCGTATTGGATCGTGGCCTCGTTGAGCGCGTTGGCGCCGGTGGCGCCGTTGGTGAAGTAGGCGACGGGGTTGTCGCCGCACGCGCCGCCGGCGCCGCGCCCGCAATTGGCCTTGCCGTGGATGAAGACGAGGGTCTCGCCGGAATTGCCACCATAGAGGTATTGCAACACCGGTCCGTTGGCAGCGCTCGCGACGGCCGGGAGCAATAGAGCGAGAAACAGCGCCGTAACCCGCAGCATGATATCCCTCCGATGAAACGTTTGTGTGATTGATTGCACATTTCACACCGACCGTTTTCTCGAAGGATTTCCATGGTTAACTTGGTTAATTGTTCAAACAATGAACCGGTTATTCGTTCAATTTTGAGATTATGAACCATTAACTTTGGTAATCGTTTTGTAATGTTCGGCAGCTGCGCTGCGCCGATAGCGGAGCGCCCTGGCAGAGAATGCGCCAAGGCAGCCGGTTCATCCCCGCGACAGCGCTTTTTCGTCCCGCGCCTGACGAGTAACCACGAGGTACGCCGGAGCGAACCCCGGCTAGGCACTCCGCCGTGGCGGTGCGTGAGACACACGAACGGGTGGAGCTGGCAAGCACCGTCGCGGATCGCCGGCTTCGAAGCGGGCCACCGCCGGTGAGGAGGGCGCCTTGCTGTCACGGGCGGTACGGGCTAGCACGGGCGGTGCGCCCCGCCGCCGCCGCCGATCGGCGCTCGGCACCGTTCAGGATTACGCGTGCAGTCTCGCTCGTATCTTCCCGGCGAGGAGTGGATGAGCGAACCGGGCCAGGCCTACCGCCATGACCGCGAGCAGCCCGCCCGATCCCTCAATGCATCGGCCAGTGCGCCGTCCCCCACCGCGGCGGCGCATCCGCCCCCGGCTTCAGCGTCCCCGGGGGCGTCGGATGCCCATTGGCAATCCGCCGCAACCGGATGTACCGCCGCAGGCTGTCGATCTGCGTCAGCAGAATCACCCCGGCGCCGGCGAACAGGGCCGCGCCCGCCACCTTGGCGACGCGCGAGAAGATACCGTCGTTGTTGCGGTGCCAACGTCTCATGGGCGTCCTCCTGCGACGACACTCTGGCCGTCCGCGAGCAGCTGTTTGACGAGCGTGACCGCCGGATCCACGGCGTCCGCGACCGCATCCGACAGCCCGATGCGCTCGACGATCTCACCGGCTTCGCACCCGACCACGACGACGCGCGCCGGCGGCACCCCGAGCGTCCGCGTCATCGCCAGCACGCCGCCGAGCGCGACCGAGTGCGCGTTGCCCACGGGCGGCGCGGCCATGCCGTCCAGCTCCGGATCGAGCACATACAGCGTGCCGGCGCGCCCGCCGCGCGCCACCGCGTCGACGATGACGGCGCGGTCGTAGCCGCTCGTCAGCTCGTACGCGAGGTGCACCCCGCGAATGCCGAAGTCGACGACCGACACGCCCTCGAGCCCATCCGCCGTCGCCGCCAGCCGACGCGCGACCTCGCAGCCGAAGCCGTCGTCGCCGAAGAAGACGTTGCCGATCCCCGCCACCAGCGTCCGGCTCACGGCGCGCGCTCCGCCTGCTCGACGAGCTCGAGCTCCTCGGGGCGGAAGTGCAGATGCCGCCCGTACCAGCGATGCAAGTCGGCGCCCGGGTCGTCCTCGAGCACGATCGCGACGTGCGTCCCGCCGTCGACGTCCTCGCGCACCTCTTCGACGACGCCGATGCGCCCTTGCAGGAACATGTCCTGCGCGTCGGTGCGGCGCGCGCCCGTCGGGGCGCCGAGGCGTACGCGCACGCGGCTGCCGCGGCCGAACGGCGCGCGCGTGGTCTTGCCGTGCAACGACATCAGCGCCTCATCGGAGAGCCGCTCGGCGCGATCGATCACCTCCGCCGCCCGCGGCGACGTGGCCCGCGCCTCACGCTTCTCCTCGTCGGTGAGGCTGCGCGTGGAGAGCGTCAGCAGCTCGTCGATCTCGGTGCCGTCGAAGCTCTCGCCCGGGCTCTCGGCGGCGATCGCCGGATGATCGTAGAGCACGATCGGCGACGCGAACAGCATCGTCCGCGTGCCCGGCTCGCCGGCGAGCACGGGAAACAGCCCCACGTTGCGACAGCCTTCCGCCGCCGTGCGCGCCGCCGGCGGCGGATCGAGCAGCGACACGAACTCGCCCTCGCGCACCGACAGGATCAAGTGCGCGCCCACCAGCGCCGACGCCACCGCCTCCTCGCGCGCCGCGCCGACGTCGGCGATCGCGCTCGTGTTCTCGATGGTGATCGCCAGCCGCAGCAGCCCCTCGCCGGCGGCGACCGTCGACGCCGTCACCACCAGGTCGAGCGGACGCATCGATCGCACCTTCCGGCCGACCATCACGTTTCCGTCGACGAGCCCGTGCTCCTCGACGCTGCCCGGCAACGTCGTCTCGAGGACCTTCGCGCCGTCGACTGGCGTCGACAGCGTGAACGGCAGCTCGCGCTCGACGCCCTCCTCCCACGTGATGTGCTCTTCGCCGTCCGCGCGCAGCGACGCGACGGGGCGAAAGCCGCCGTCGCTGGTGGCCGCTTCGACGTTGCGCCGCTCCACCTGCAGAAAGCGCAAGCAACCTTCGACGACCGGCGCCGGCCCGCCGTCGCGCGTCTCGATCAGGCACTCCAGCGTCGCCGACGACGGCTCGCACCCGCCCGCCTCCGTCCACGCCCGCGGCGCCACCACGCCGAACGTCCAGCGATAGCGGTTCTTCCGCGACGACGCGCGATACGGATAGAGCACGTAGCCCTCGTACAAGATGGCGTCGGCGATGCGACGCGCGCGCGGAAAGCTCATCGCTCGGCCTCGGACAACAGCGTGGTGATGACCCCGTCCCAGCTCGGCAGCGCGTGCCGCCCCTTGAACGCGAGCAGCGCGCCGATCGTCTCTTTGCGCAGGCGCAGCCACCCCGCGTCGGGGAAGCAGGCGTCGACCGCCTCGCGCCACAGCGCCACCGGCAGCCGCCAGGTCGCCTCGCGATCCCACGGCAGCGGCGTCATCTCGAGCCCGTGCTCGCCGCGCACGAAGGCCGTGCCGCGGAACAACAAGCGTAGCGCCGCGTCGCCGTCGGTGAGCGCGCTGAAGTACTTGGCGGCGCTGACCTCGAGATCGTAGCTGCACGGCAGCGTCATCGCGATCTCCGCCTGCCCGTCGAAGGCCGGCGCGAACAGCGAGGTCTCGATCCACGGCACCGGGCGCATCGTCGTCGACCAGCGGCTGACGTCGCCGTACAGATCGATCAGCCGCCGCTCCTCGTCGACCGAGTAGCCGCGCCGCTGCGGCTCTATGCGCACCGAGCACGACAGCGCCAGCCCTTCGAGCTCGAGGCCGCGCCGCTCCTCGACGGCGAGCGTGAGCACGATGGTCGGCTGCGCCGCGTGCGGCTGCGCCCGCGCGCCGACGACGCGGAAGCCGAGGTCGACGAGGCTCATGACGCGCTCCGCGGCTCGCTGCGCCCCCGCACGCGCGCGAAGAAGGCGTCGATCTCGCGCCACGCCTCTTCGCCGCCGTCGAAGCCGCGCCAGCAGCGCTTGACCCGCCCGACCAGCTCGTAGCACGCCGACACCGGCACCAGCCAACACTCGAACCGCCCGTGTCCGTCGCCGCACACGAGCAGCGCCTCCACGTCGGCTTCGACGTCGGCGGCGAGCGGCACCGCCTGGGCGAAGTCGTTCCACGCCTCCAGCGACAGCGTCGACTCGGTGGCGCCCGCCGGCCCGGGGTAGAACGCGCCCCAGCGCTCGCCCTGGCGGAAGAAGAAGGCCAGGCGCACTGGAATCTGCAGCGACGACCAGACGCGCTCGTCGAGCGCCAGCGCGGGATCGTGCAACCAGCGATCGGGCGCGGCGCGATAGCGCTGTCCCGGGTGTTGAAACAGGATCGCGCACGCGACGCAGCTGCACTTCAAGCGCCGCTCGGCGACGTCGACGAGGTGACGATGCTCGACGTCGATGGCGTCGCCGCAGAGCTCGCAACGCGCGCCGGCGGGCGCCCGGGTCGTGCGCACGAACGGCGCGATGGCGTGCAGCGAGATCACGTGCCTGCCGCGCCCGCCCGCGAGCGCGCCACGTCGAGCTGCACCAGCGGCGCGGGCTCGGCGCTGCTGCCGCCGAACTCGACGCCGCCGATCTCGATGGCGGCGAGCTCCGGCGCCGCCTCCTCGATCGCGCGCCGCAAGGCCTCGTCCACCGCCGCGCGCGGCATCGCCGTGCGCCAGCTGCCGCCGAGCGTCACCGCGAGCACGCCCTCGTCGTCGAGCGCGAGATCGATCGATCCCGCGCCCTCGCCGAGGAGCACGCGCACCCGCGCCGCCGCCGCCCGCGCCCGCGCCAGCGGCGGATCGGGGTGCATCCCGTGCAGCGCCAGGAGCGCGCCCACGAGCTCGTCGTCGCACAGCCGCGCGCGCAATCCCTCGTCGAGCTTGCCGGCCTCTTCGACGTGATAGAGCGTGCGCCCGATGGCCGCGCCGTACAGCGCCGTCAGCCGCGACACCAGCTCGTCGACGCGCTGCCACTGCACCGGCCCGAGCGAGGCGCGCACGTCGCCGAGGAGCTGCTCGATGCGCGCCGCGTGCGCGCGAGGATCCTCACGACTCATTTGTTCCCCATGTCGAAGTTGAAGGGCGAGTGGATCTCCTCGATCACGCGGCCGCCGCCGTACATGTGCACGCCGCACGGCAAGCAGGGATCGAAGCTGCGCACCGTGCGCATGATGTCGATGCCCTTGAACTTGTCGGGCGGATTCTCCTCGAACAGCGGCTGCCCTTGGACCGCGTCCTCGTACGGCCCGGGCGTGCCGTAGCTGTCGCGCGGGCTGGCGTTCCACGGCGTCGGCGGATACGGATGGTAGTTGGCGATCTTGCCGCCGCGGATCACGAGGTGATGCGACAAGACCCCGCGCACCGCCTCGGTGAATCCGCAGCCGATGGCGTCCTTCGGCACCTTGAAGGTCTCCCACGTCGCATCGCGCCCGTTCTTCAGCTCCTCGAGCGCCTTGTCGACGAAGTGCAGCGCGCACGCCGCCGCGTAGGCCTGGAAGTACGAGCGCGCGCGGTCGCGCTCGAGCGTGTTCGACCACTTCGGGATCTTCCACTCGAAGCGCGCCTCCGGCTTCGAGGCCGAGCGCGGCAGGTTGATGATCACGCTCGAGCCGGTGGCCTTGACGTAGCCGATGTCGACCAGGCCGGACAGCGCCGTCGACCACAGCCGCGCGATCGGGCCGCCGCCGGTGTCGAGCGCGAGGTGATCCTTGCCGTCGTACCAGCGCGGCGACATGACCCACGAGTACTTGTCGTCGAAGTCGCGCTTCTGCGGCATCGGGATGGTCGTCTGGTTCCACGGATGACGCGCGTCGACCGGATTGCCGAGCGGATCGTGGGTGACGTACTTCTCGCCGTTCTGCCAGTCGCGGTAGTACGAGCTGCCGAGGAGGATGCGCAGCCCGAGGTTGATCTGGACGAGATCGTTGGTGACCAATTTGCCGTCGACGATCACGCCGGGCGTCACGAACATCGAGCGCCCCCAGCGGGTCATGTCCTGATACTTGAAGTTGCAGACCTCGGGATCCTGGAAGCTGCCCCAGCAGCCGAGCAGGATCCGCCGCTGCCCCACTTCGTGGTACCCGGGCAGCGCTTCGTAGAAGAAGTCGAACAGATCGTCGTGCAGCGGCACCACGCGCTTGACGAAGTCGATGTAGCGCATGAGCCGCGTCGTGTAGTCGGTGAACAGCTGCACCGTCGCCACGGTGCCGACGCCGCCCGGATAGAGCGTCGACGGATGCACGTGGCGCCCTTCCATGAGGCAGAACATCTCGCGCGTCAGGCGGCTGACCATCAGCGCTTCGCGGTAGAACTCACCCTCGATCGGGTTCACCGCCTTCATGATCTCGCCGATGGTGCGATAGCCGTGCTCGGCGGCGTGCGGCGCCTCGGTCTTCTCGGCGCGCTCCCACACCCCGGGGTTGGTCTCGCGCACCATCTTCTCGCAGAAGTCGACGCAGACCAGGTTCTCCTGGAAGATGTTGTGGTCGAACATGTACTCGGCGGCCTCGCCGAGGTTGACGATCCACTCTGCCAGGTGCGGCGGCTTCACCGCGTAGGCCATGTTCTGCGCGTAGCAGCTGCAGGTGGCGTGGTTGTCGCCGCAGATGCCGCAGATGCGGCTGGTGATGAAGTGGGCGTCGCGCGGGTCCTTGCCCTTCATGAACACCGAGTAGCCGCGGAAGATCGACGACGTCGACTTGCACTCGGCGACCTTGCGCTTCTCAAAGTCGATCTTGGTGTAGATGCCGAGGCTGCCGACGATGCGCGTGATCGGATCCCAGTTCATCTCCACCAGCTTGCCGCCGGCGGTTGTCGAAGACGTGGCCATGGAATCCTCCTCACCAGCTCGGGTGGTAACCGGTGGTCAACGTGGTGCCGCGATGCCGCCACTTGGTCTCTTTGTCGACCGTGTGCAGCGTCATCGAGCGCAGCTGACGGATGAACGATCCGTAGACACCGACGGTGCGCGACGAGATCTTGGCGCCCGGCGGCTCGTCCATGAACGGCATGAACATGTCGGGGAAGCCGGGCATGGTGCAGCCGATGCAGATGCCGCCGACGTTGGGGCAGCCGCCGATGCCGGCCATCCAGCCGCGCTTGGGCACGTTGCATTTGACGACCGGGCCCCAGCAGCCGATCTTCACCAGGCACTCGATGGTTCCGTACTCCTTGGTGAACTGGCCCTGCTCGTAAAAGCCGGCGCGATCGCAGCCCTCGTGCACGGTGAGATCGAAGAGCCAGCGCGGGCGCAGGTTCTCGTCGAGCGGGATCATCGGCGCGTTGCCGGCGAGCTGCTGCAGGAGGTAGGCGAGCGTCTCGGCGAGGTTGTCCGGTTGGATCGGACAGCCGGGCACGCACACGACGGGGAGGCCCGCCTTCGACTTCCACGTCCAGCCGAGATAGTCGGGCACACCCATGGCGCCGGTCGGGTTGCCCTCCATCGCGTGGATGCCGCCGTAGGTCGCGCAGGTGCCGGCGGCGACGATCGCCGTGGCGTGCGGCGCGAGCTTGTCGAGCCAGTCGCTCGTCGGGATCGGTTGGCCCGTCGCTGGATCGTTGCCGAACGCGGCCCAATAGCCCTCCGGCTTGATGCGCTCGTTCGGGATCGATCCCTCCATCACGAGCACGAACGGTTCGAGCTCGCCGCGGGACGCCTTCCAGAACCACTCCATGAACTCGTCACCCACCTGGTAATCGATGAGCGGCCAGTGAAAGACGACCTTGGGCATGCCGGGGAGCACGCCGAGGACGATGTCCTCCACGCTCGGCTGCATCGCCGCAGTGAGCGCGACCGAATCGCCGTCGCAACTCAGCCCTGCGTTGATCCACAGGACGTGAACGATCGGCTTCTTACCGTTACCGTTCGTCGCCATTTCTGCCTCCGTAGCGTGAGGTACGGTGAACCTCGGCCGAGGTCCGCCCTAGTCAATGCGGCGATCACGGTATTGCCGCGATGGCCATCGCGCCGCCGAGGAGGATGCTGGTCGCGCCGACGCCGACCTGCAGCGCGCGCGTCGACCACGCCCAACGGCGCGCCGCGATCCCGAGCGGCAGCGACACGACGAACGACGAGAAGACCATGCCCGCGATCGAGCCGGCGCCGAAGAGCGCGAGATAGACGAAGGCGGCGCGCGCCGAGTGCAGCGCCGGCAGCGCGACGAGCACGACCGCGCCCGATCCCTCCATGCCATGCAGCCCGCCGACGAAGAGCGCGCGCGAGGCGAGCGCCGGCGCCGGATGATCGTGGCTCGACGCGCGGTGTGCAACGAGCGCGCGACGGAGCGCATCGGCGCCGAGCCAGACGAGCACGACGCCGGCGGCGAGCTCGCCGAGGCGCGCCCAGCGCCCGTCAGGTGACCAGACCACGCCGGCGGCGACGAGCAGCGTGCCGGCGAGCGTGAGCGTCAGCGTGTGGCCCAGGCCCCAGGCGGCGGCGATGCGCATCATGTCGCGGCGGCGCGCGACGCGCGTCGAGAGCGTGGTGACCGCGGCGAGGTGATCGGGCTCGAACGCGTGGCGCAGCCCGAGGAGAACGCCGAGCCACAGGACGGCGGCGAGCATGCGGACCTATGCTCCGCGCAGCCAGTCGAGCCAGGCGTCGAGGCCTTCGCCGCTGCGCGCCGACAGCGGCAGGATGCGCGCGCGCGGGTTGATGCGGCGGACGTCTCCGGAGAAGCGTTCGACCGAGAAGTCGACGTGCGGCAACAGATCGATCTTGTTGAGCAGCACGAGCTCGGCGGCGCGGAACATGTGCGGATACTTGAGCGGCTTGTCTTCGCCCTCGGTGACCGAAGCGATGACCACGCGCGCCGATTCGCCGAGGTCGAACAGCGCCGGGCAGACGAGGTTGCCGACGTTTTCGATGAACAGCAGGCCGCCGCGCGGGGCCAGCTCGTCGATCGCGCGGCCGACCATGGCGGCGTCGAGGTGACAGCCGGTGCCGGTGTTGATTTGTACGGCGCGGCCGCCGGCGGCGCGGATGCGGTCGGCGTCGGCCTCGGTCTCCTGGTCGCCTTCGATGACGGCGAGCGGGATGGTGCCAGCGAGGCGGGTCAGGGTGCGCTCGAGCAGCGTGGTCTTGCCGGCGCCGGGCGAGCTCATGAGGTTGACGGCGCGGACCTCGCGGAGGCGCAGCGCGTCGCGGTTGTGCTCGGCGAGGTGCTGATTGCGGGCGAGCACGGCCTGTTCGAAGGCGATGGTGCGCGCGCGATCGTCGGCGTGCGAGTGCTCGTGCGCGTGCGCGTGCTCGTGCGCGTGAACGTGATGCTGCTCGTGCGCATGCGTGTGCTCATGCGCGTGTGAGTGGTCGGTCCCGCATCCGCAAGTCGCGCACATTCACGCCACCTCCACTTCCTTGATGAGAAGCTCGTGCCCCGCCGTCTCGTCGATCTCCAGCCGCGCCCCGTCGAGCGACGTGCCCAGCGTGCACGCCTCGAACGCGAAGCGCATCGCGTCCGGCATCACCGCCATCTGCCGGCCGATCGCCAGCTTCACGCGCACCACGCGCGCTTCGCCGAGCCGCGCCTGAATCGCGTCGAGGATGCTTTCGGTGAGCGCGACCTCGTGCACCGCCCGTATGTGGTGCGCGCCTCGTCCCTGTCAACTGCAGTGCGTTCCGTAGCTGGAAGGATCCGTTGACACGCACGCACCGCGCCCTATTCGCACTGTCGTGCAGATTTGCGCCGGAATCCGCGTGCGTGGGATCGTCCAAGGCGTCGGTTTTCGCCCGACGGTGCATCGCCTGGCCACCGCGATGGGCCTCGGCGGCAGCGTACGCAACGACGCCGAGGGCGTGTGGATCGAGCTCGAAGGCGACGCCGACGAGGTCGCGCGCTTCGTCGAGCGACTGCCGGTGGAGCGCCCGGCGCGCGCGCGCATCGACGCCATCCACGTCCGGGAGCTGCCGCGCCCGCCCGAGGTCACGCCGGGGCGCGGCTTTCGCATCGTGCGCTCGCTCGTCGAGGGCACGGCGCGCGCGGCGCTGCCCGCCGACGTCGCGCCGTGCGACGCCTGCCTCGGCGAGCTGTTCGATGCGAACGATCGCCGTTACCGCTATCCGTTCATCAACTGCACGAGCTGCGGCCCGCGGTACACCATCGCGCGCGACGTGCCCTACGATCGCGCGCGCACCACGATGGCGCCGTTCGCGCTGTGCGAGGAGTGCCGCGCCGAATACGAAGATCCGCGAAGCCGCCGCTTTCACGCCGAGCCGAATGCCTGCGCGCGCTGCGGCCCGCGCCTGTGCTTCCTCGAGGGCGCGGTGCGTTTCCACGGCGAATCCGCGCTCGCCGCCGCCGTCGGGCGCATCGCCGCCGGCGCCATCGTCGCCGTCAAGGGCGCGGGCGGGTTCCTGCTCGCCTGCGACGCACACGACGGCGATGCCATCGCCCGGCTGCGCGCGCGCAAGCGCCGCGCGCACAAGCCGTTCGCGCTGATGGCGCGCGACCTCGCGACCGTCGAGACGATCGCACGGCTCGACGACGCGGCGCGCGCGGCGCTGGTCGATCCGTCGCGCCCGATCGTGCTGGTCCCACGGCGCGCCGACGCCGACCTGCCGCCGTCGATCGCGCCCGGCCTCGACGAGCTCGGCCTCATGCTGCCGTCGACGCCGCTGCATCACCTCCTCCTCGCCGACGGCCCGCCGCTGCAGGTCATGACGAGCGGCAACCGCGGCGAAGAGCCGATCGCGCGCGACGACGCCGAAGCCACCGCCGCGCTCGCCGGCATCGCCGACGCGATCCTCACGCACGACCGCGAGATCCACACGCGCGCCGACGATTCGGTCGTGCGCATCGTCGCCGGCGCCGGCGTGCCGATCCGCCGCGCGCGCGGCTTCGTGCCCGAAGCGATCGCCCTGCCCTGCGAAGGTCCGCCGCTCGTCGCCGTCGGCGCGCAGCTCAAGAACACCATCTGCATGGCGCGCGCCGGCGAGGCGTTCCTCTCGCCGCACCTCGGCGATCTGACGCAGCCGCAGACCTACGCGCTCTTCGTCGAGACCATCGACAAGCTCGGGCGCCTGCTGCGCGTCGAGCCCACGCTCGTCGCTCACGATCTACATCCCGACTATCGCTCCACGCGCTGGGCGCTCGCCTCGTCGCTGCCGCGGGTCGCCGTGCAGCACCATCACGCGCACGTCGCCGCCTGCCTCGCCGAGCACGGGCGCAGCGGCCCCGCCATCGGCGTCGCCTTCGACGGCACCGGCTGCGGCCTCGACGGCAGCGCCTGGGGCGGCGAATGGCTCGTCGCCGATCTGCGCGGCTTCCGTCGAGCCGGCCACCTCGGCACCATCCGCCTCCCCGGCGGCGAAGCGGCGATCCGCCAGCCGTGGCGCCTCGCCCTCGCCGCGCTCGCCGACGCCGGCGTCGACACGCCGCTGCTCGCGCGCATCGACGAGCGCCGCCGCGCCGCCGTCGCGCACCTCTGCACCAGCGACGTCGCCGCGCCGGCCGCCACCGGCGCCGGCCGCTGGTTCGACGCCGTCGCCGCGCTCACCGGCGTGCGCGACGAGGTCAGCTACGAGGGGCAGGCCGCCGTCGAGCTCGAGGCCGTCGCCGCCATCGGCGCGCACGAGCCGTACGCTTTTTCGCTCGTGGCCGGCGCGCCCTTCGTGATCGATCTGCGCCCCACGGTCCGCGCCGTCGCCGCCGACGTGGCCGCGCGCGTCGCCGTCCCCGCGATCGCCGCGCGCTTCCACGAGACCATGGCGCACGCCGTCGCCGCGGGCTGCCGCGCCGCGCGCGCCGATTCCGGCCTCGAGACGGTCGCGCTCTCCGGCGGCTGCTTCGTCAACCGCCGCCTCGTCGAGCGCGCCGTCGCGCTGCTCGCCGCCGACGGCTTCGAAACGCTCGTTCACCGCCGCGTCCCCCCGGGCGACGGCGGCATCGCGCTCGGCCAGGCGGCCGTCGCCTCGATTCGACATTGGAGGGCCTGATGTGTCTCGGCATTCCCGGTGAAGTCGTCGCGCTCCAGGAAGACCACGGCCTCCGCTTCGCGCAGGTGCGCTTCGGCGGCGTCACGCGCCAGGTCTGTCTCGAGTGCCAGGTCGACGCCGGCGTCGGCGACTTCGTGCTCGTGCACGTCGGCTTCGCCATCGCGCGCATCGATCGAGAGCAGGCCGAGCGCACCTGGAACGCGCTGCACGCGATGGGCAGCCTCGACGAGCTCGAGCCCTTCGATCCACCGCCGGATCCTGCCGGCGAGGAACGGCCATGAAGTACCTCGACGAATACCGCGACCGCGACGTCGCCCAGGCGCTGGTGCGCAAGATCGCCGCCACCGTCACGCAGCCGTGGGTGCTCATGGAGATGTGCGGCGGCCAGACGCACTCGATCGTGCGCTACGGCCTCGATCGCCTGCTGCCACCGGCGGTGGAGCTGGTGCACGGCCCCGGCTGCCCGGTCTGCGTCACCTCGCTCGAGATGATCGATCGCGCGCACGCCATCGCCACGCAGCCCGACGTCATCTTCGCGTCGTTCGGCGACATGCTGCGCGTGCCCGGCTCGCACGGCGATCTCCTGCGCCTGCGCAGCCGCGGCGCCGACGTGCGCGTGGTCTACTCGCCGCTCGACGCGCTCGCGCTCGCGCGGGCCAATCCGCACAAGCGCGTCGTCTTCTTCGCCATCGGCTTCGAGACCACGGCGCCGGCCAACGCCATGGCCGCCGTGCAGGCGAAGAAGGAGGGCCTCGCCAACTTCTCGCTCCTCGTCTCGCACGTCCTGGTGCCACCGGCGATCGCGTCGATCTTGCAAACCAAGGGCAACCGCGTGCAGGGCTTCCTCGGCCCCGGCCACGTCTGCGCCGTCATGGGCTTCCGCCAGTACGAGGCGCTCGTCGGTCGCTACCGCGTGCCCATCGTCGTCGCCGGCTTCGAGCCGGTCGATCTCCTGCACGGCATCCTTCTCTGCCTGCAGCAGCTCGAATCGGGCCGCGCCGCCGTCGAGAACGCCTACGCGCGCACCGTCGCCGCCGACGGCAACCGCGCCGCCCGCGCGCTCGTCGACGACGTCTTCGAGGTAGCCGACCGCAAGTGGCGCGGCGTCGGCTCGATCCCGAAGTCGGGCTACCGCCTGCGCGCCGAGTACCGCGCCTGGGACGCCGAGCGCATCTTCGACGTCGGCGCCATCGACACGCACGAGCCGGCGCGCTGCATCAGCGGCCTCATCCTGCGCGGGCTCAAGAAGCCGTGCGACTGCGACGCGTTCGGCAAGGACTGCACGCCGCAGTCGCCGCTCGGCGCGACCATGGTGTCGGCCGAGGGCGCGTGCGCCGCTTACTTCCAGTACGGCCGTCGCGCCGCGCCCAAGGTGGCCTGATGATCGACTCGATCCTGAAGAAGGCGCGCGAGAGCGCCGACACGCAGCTGCGCTTCTTCGAGGCCAACGCCGCGCGCATCGCCGCCTGCGCCGAGGCGCTCGCCGCGCGCGTGCGCGAAGGCGGCCGCGTCTTGACCATGGGCAACGGCGGCTCCGCCTGCGACGCGCAGCACCTGGCCGTCGAATTCCAACATCCGATCATCGAGAAGCGCCGCGCCCTGCCCGCGCAGTGCCTGTCGAGCGACACCGCGCTCCTCACCGCGATCGGCAACGACACCGACTTCGCGCGCGCCTACTGCGATCAGCTCGAGCTCGTCGCGCGGCCCGTCGACGTCGCCATCGGCGTCTCGACCTCGGGCGCCTCGGCCAACGTCAACCGCGCGCTCAAGCGGGCCAGGCAGCTGGGCCTGCTCACCATCGGCTTCGCAGGCCGCGACGGCGGCGCGCTCGCCGACCTGTGCGAGCACGCGTTCGTCGTGCCCAGCTGGTCGATCCACCGCATCCAAGAGACCCACACGATCTTGCTGCACGTCCTGTGGGATCAGCTCCACGTCGCCCTGGGAGAAGACGATGTCCTCTGACGCCGCCGTCGTGCCCTTCCCTGCCTGCCCGCTGCCGCTCGTCGACACCGACGAGGTGCTCCTCGGCCACGGCTCGGGCGGCCGCCTCACCGCGCAGCTCGTCGAGCAGCTGATCGTGCCCGCCTTCCGCAACCCCGCGCTCGAAACGCTCGACGACGCCGCGCTCGTCGACGCCGTCGGCGATGGCCGGCGCATCGCCTTCACCACCGACTCCTACGTCATCACGCCGATCTTTTTTCGCGGCGGCGACATCGGCGAGCTCGCGGTCAACGGCACGATCAACGACCTCGCCGTCTCGGGCGCGCGCCCGCTGGCGCTGTCGCTCGCCTTCATCCTCGAGGAGGGGCTGCCGCTCGCCGACCTGCGCCGCGTGATCGAGTCGGCCCGCGCCGCCGCCGCGCGCGCCGGTGTCCCCGTCGTCACCGGCGACACCAAGGTGGTCGGGCGCGGCTCGGCCGATCGGCTCTTCATCAACACGAGCGGCATCGGCGTGGTGCCGGCCGGACGCCGCATCGGCGCCGCCGAGGTGCGCGCCGGCGACGCCATCGTCGTCTCCGGCACCATCGGCGATCACGGCGTCGCCATTTTGTCGGAGCGGCACGGCCTCGAGCTCGACGGCGAGCTGTGCAGCGACACGGCGCCCCTGCACGAGCTGGCCGCCATCGCGCTCGCCGCGGCGCCGCACCTCCACGCCATGCGCGATCCCACGCGCGGCGGCCTGGCGGCGACGCTCGTCGAGATCGCGTCGCGCCGCGGGCTCGCCGTCACCATCGACGAGCGCGCCCTCCCCGTGTCCGACAGCGTGCGCGGCGCCTGCGAGATCCTCGGGCTCGATCCGCTGTTCGTCGCCAACGAAGGCAAGCTCGCCGCCTTCGTCCCCGCCGCCGAGGCCGACGCCCTCGTCGCCGCCCTGCGCGCGCATCCGCTCGGCCGGAACGCCGCCCGCATCGGCGAGGTCGCCGCGGCGCCCGCGGGCCTCGTCACCGTCGCCACCACCATCGGCGGCGAGCGCATCGTCGAGCTCCCCTTCGCCGAGATGCTTCCGCGCATCTGCTAGCATCGCGGGATGCCCTGGTACCACTACCTTCTGCAGTTTCTGAGCGGCATGCTGCTGACCAACGGCATCCCGCACTTCGTGGAGGGAATGGTCGGCCGTCCCTTCCCGACGCCGTTCGCCAAGCCGCCCGGGATCGGCGACTCGCCGCCGC